>JAXJYO010000025.1:0-34679 GCA_036306945.1 Ruminococcus sp.
AAACCATTGTCTTCTTCTGCCTTAGCTGCATTAAGATAACCCTCTGTTAAAGAAATCTTGATGTCTGTAAGATCTGTTGCATTAACTGTATAATCTGTGTTTTCTGTCAATGTCTTATCATCAACCTTAACTGATGTTACGACAGGATTGTCAAGACCATCTGACATTGTATCGTGGATTGTGTATTCTGTAAGAGGCTGCTCTTTTGAACCTGTTACTGAAGCTGTGAGTTCGAATGTAATTGTGTCGCCGATGTTAGCTGTTGTTGATGTAACTTTATTATTATCCGCTGTAACGATTTTTTTATCAACATTTACATCGCCATCTTTAAGCTTGAGTTCAAGAGCTGATGTTGGAGATACCCATTTTTTTGCTGAAGCGTCATAGTATGGAAGTGAAACAACTGCACCGCCTGCTTCCTTAACGCTTACGCTTTCAGGTGTGCCTGTAACCTTGATATAGTAAATACCTGCTGTTTCTGTTGTGAAAGTAGTTGTTGCTGTTTCATCAAATTTTACATTATATACTGATGTGCCTAATGATGTAGCAGATTCACAGGCAGCAAGAAGTTCTTCTGAATTTACGCCGTCTGCAGATGCTTTTGTACCAAGGATTGTCTTAACAGCGTCAAGGCAATCTGTGTAAGCACCGGTTTCTGTATTAACTGTAGCAATCTTATAAACATCGATTGTATAGTCTTTTTTACCGGTGATAGTTACTGAGTAGCTTTCAGCAGCGCTTGCTGAGAATGGAATCATCATAGCAAGCATGATAACTACGAGAAGTGCAGCTAAAATTTTCTTAGTTGTTTTCATGTGTTCTTTCTCCTTTTTTGTTTTGATTGTGTTTTTAATATATGTAATTTATATCTAACCAAATGGTTATACTGAATTAATGACGTGTGGCAGTGTGTCTTGCCTTACGTTTTCTGCGCTGTACTCTGTCATAAGCTGTGTAGCTTGCAAAGAGCACTGCGCCTGTGCCGATAATGCCAAGACCGATGAAAAGGAAGTTGTTTGTTCCTTCACCGCTTGCGTGCGGCATTACGATAGCACCGTCCTGATATTCATATGTTACTTCATACTTTCCTTCAACAGGAAGTGTAAAGTAATGCATCTGATATGTCGGGTTGTAACCTGTTGCCGGTGAATACTCAAACAAACAGTATGTCTGATATGTTGCCTTACCTGTAATGTAATTGTCTACATCTGTAGTAGTCCATTTACCCGAAGCATCAAACTCGCCGCCGGTTTTGAAAATTATAAGTTTTTCAAATGTTGCAACACCGTCTTTGTCTGTTGTGGATGTAATAATGTTCTCATTTGCATTGATAATTGCCTGTAACTCAGTTTTATCAATTGAGTCTGCTTCTGCAACTCTGATAAGAGCAAACTTTGTATCAGCAACATCCGCACCTGACTGGTCTGTCTTGTTAACCGTTACTTTACCTCTTGTTGTGGTATTGGCAAATGTCGGGCTGATAGTTTTGTAGGTATCACTGAAATATGTACCATATTTAGCTTCGTCTGTATCCCCCGAAATTGTTGTACCACTTGGGATCGCATAATAAGTCGGAGTTGCTGTAAGCTCTGCACCATTTGCAGTTACTTCAATTTCAACAAGGAATATGTCACTGCTGCAACTATAGTCCGCGCTCGACTTCTGTTCCTCTGTAATCATAAATCTGTAATAACCAGCAGTTGTGAAGTTGAGGATAGTATTATCTGACTGCGGTTTGAAGGATACAACACCATTGCTTACAGTTGATGATGTAGTTGAGTACGATTCTCTTGAAATTGACTTGATATACTGATCTGAATCATCTTTATGTGATGTTGTCATTTCATCAAGGCCTGTGAGCCTAAATGTAAACTCACTACCTGTATAACTTTCACCATCAAGAGTCTTTTTAAGCTGAAGTTCTGTTTCTGTTGTGCTCTGCTTATTTGCGTAAGTAACATCTGTTGTGCCACTGCTACTGCTATTAAGCACGCCTTCAAAACTGTAACTGCTTGATGTTTCACCATTAATACTCATAATGCTAAAACCGTCTTTTGCAATTTCAGTAATTCTGTACTTGACGTTTTCAGGGAGATTTTTGAATATTACTTGCTGTCCCTGACCAAGTTTGAACTTGCCATCTGTTGCAGTATAGGTTACTGATGTGTCACCGCTGTAGCTGTATTCAAGATTGTATGGCTTATAATTTGTGCCGTCAAGAGCAAGTTCAATCACGAAGTCGAACTTGTCACCTACGTCTGCCAAGTCAGTTTCATTAGCTTTATAAATAGCTTTTGACACGCTAAGATTTTTAGTGTTTGGTTTGTTTATAAGCTTCGCAAGATAACTTATATCCTTGGTTGCATTTGCATCACCAAACTTGAATGTAACACCTGAATAAGTGTCGTCATTTACTGCTGTGGTTGTTGTATCAGATGTTTTATCTGCGCTGTTTGTTTTATCATATACAGAGTATGATGTTGAATATGAATAGCCCAGATCAGTTGTCTTTGATTCCTTGACAGTGATATATTCACCGTTGTCAAACGTACTATTATAAGACACGGAACTTCCATCAGTCAATTCTGATGTTTTTGAAACACTTCCAGTTGCGTTTTCTGTTACAAAATCAAAAGTATCATTTGCTTCTGATACAAAATCATCTTTTATACCGTTGTTAAGCGCTGAAGTATCAATTGACTTCTGTACCTCAAGTTCATTTGATACAGGTGTCATTGTAAATGACATCTTCATATTTGATTCGATAAGTCCACGCTCCATATAGAAGATTGTGAGCTTATGAGTTTTGTTGTAATCAAAACCAGTAATTGTATTGGTTTTTGAGCTTACTGAACCGGCTGATGATGTCATCGTACTGCTTGAACCAGGTGTGTAAACCATATCAGCTGTACTTGTGACCTTATTGTTTGTAAAGATAATTCTACCTGTTGATTCCTTATGTGAACCGCCCAGATCAAGTGCGAGCTGGTCGTCAACGAATACCCAAAGATCATCGTCGCCGGAATATTCAAATTTTACAGTTTCTCCGCTTGTTGTGATAGAACCACCGTTACTTGTAAATGAACCACTTTTAAAAGTCATTCCTGTGCTTACAAGAGTTATTCCTGTAGACTTTGTTGAATCAAATGTAAGGTTGCCTGTCTGACTTGGTGAACTATCCCAGTCATTTTTACTCGCCAACAAGAAATAATCATAACCGCTTACATCATCAGGAGTAATTACATCTCCGTCAGAGAACGATGTTGATAACCATCTTCCGGAGCTACTACCATTCCAAGCCCATATATAGTATGAGCCCCAGCCATTGTTAAGATAAATACCATCGGAAAGGTTAACACCGTTGTTTCCGCTTGTGATAGTACTTCCACCGATTGTGCCTCCATCAGGAACTCGGAAGTCAACATCTATTCTGATACCAAATCCATAGTTGAGGTTTTCGCTGTTTGAGTTGTTAAACGGGAAGATACCATAGCCGGATGATTGCCCATTTACAAAGTACTGAAGACCATCTTTAATACCGTAAGTAGTACCTGAGCCGTACTGAACCGCAGTAGCCTCATTACCTGTCCATTGGAAAGAAACGTTATCTGTTGCATCCTTTGAGTTAAAGCTGTATGTAGTCACAGTACCGTCAGAATTAACACTCTTGCGGAATGGGAATTTAGCTGAAATTATCTGCGCAATCGAATTGCTGTTGTGCTTCGTATCAGTAAGCCAAGTATCATTGAACCATGGTGCCTTTGTTGAAGTGCCTACCATAAGATCGCCATCAGAAAGCGTGCTCTGTACAAGCCCCTGCACAGAAGCATATTGATTAGCATGACTTACTGTATATGTAGTACCGTTCCATTCTGACTCTTCTGCCGAACCCACACTCCAACTTGTGATAAGGCCGTTAGAGTTGTTGGCTGCATACATCATATTTCTATCGTATGAACTTGTCTGATTATTATATGTAAGATTGTTTACCCAATACCAACCGAATGGATTGTAGGCAATAGTGTTGTCGTATATAATACTCCAACCTCTTTTACTGTCCCAGCCACTGCCACTATAAGTATCATCATGCTTATCGCCTTCAATATCACCACTGGAATCAGCATATGATTTAAAGGTATTACACAGGTTACCAAAATACAATGGGTATCTCCATGTTGAACCCTGTCCTGCAACATATTTGTCTGATGAACTTTGATAATAAGCAGACAAATCTTTATTGTACTGGTTGAATGGGAACCATGCATTCTTTGAACCGTTAAGACCAGTACCTGCCTGAATTGGATTTCTCCAACTTGTATTATAAAGTTCTGCATCGGAAAGATAGTCGTAGTATTTTGCATCCACACCAACTATATCAACGCTTGATGATTTATTAATTATATCTCCTGTTAAAACAGCACTACTGATATCCATCCACTTTTGAGATGAAACTACATAACAGTTCTCTGTGCTTCCTGTTGTGAAAGAAAGTTTTGCTGTTTCCGAAACTGAACCTGTAGTTGCTGAATTTGAAAAAGTAAACTTCGAACCCTTAGGAACTTGCACCTTAAGAATGTTGTCATAAGTATTTGTTCCGTCACTGTAGGTTGCTGTAAGTTTTACGGAATTATTAAAAGGATCGTCGACATCATAGTGTACATATATTGATGTTTTCCATGCGTCCGGAACCTTAACATATACAGTATCATAAACAAGTGTTGAATTATATGGGTTAGGATACTTACTCCAACGACCTGTAGTCTTACCGGTAAGGTAGAAGAAATTTGAAGTTGAGCTTGTAGATGTGCCTACCGAATCCTTTCTGTCGGCAATGTTCATTGTAACTTCATTTAGAACGCCGTAACTCATCCAGTCACCTGACTGATAATCATAATACTGGTTAATCGCATCAGTATATGTAATATCACTTGTCTGACTGCTTCCGTTGTTACTAAAAATTACATACTCAGCATCCTCAGGGATTGCATAGTAACAATATTGACCTGAAAGAGTAGTCATTGAAGAACCCGGCCATGATGACATAGACTTGTTGTCATCGCTCCAATAGTAAACCTTAGGCGAAGACCAACTTGAAGTGTTCTTGAACATAACTATCTTTTTACCTGATGAAGCTGTCGGATAAGTCGTTGCCGAAGTATCAACATTCTGGATTGTAAATCTTGCAGTATTTGCTATCGTATTGAACGAATACACTCCATTGTTGCCTTGTGTGTTCAAAGTCGACTCTCCAAGATACGCAAGATTACTGTCATAACAGTAAATCTTTGTAGCACCGGATGTAGCAAGATTCCAATTATCTGTAGCTTCACTGCTCTGTCCGTTTGTCGTAACATATATTGTTTCTGCACTGCTTGTCTGAGACTCAGCAGCGTACATAGTGAAACACGACAGTAGCGAAATACTACACATCATTGAAAATGCCAGAACAATCGACAAGCTTTTTTTCATGGCGATTGCAGTTCTTTTAAGAATTTTTTTCACCGGCTTTCACTCTCCTCCCGAAACAAACTCTGCCCAAAAGCAAACAGTTTCTATTTTTTATTTTTTCGGCACTTCCATTCAGCAGAAGGATAGTACCCTGATTTTCAATGGGTCTATTATATAATATTTTTTTGCTTATTTATATTGACATACTAACCAAAGAAAAATTTAGTTTTTGTAAAATTTATACAATAATATTATTCTATCGTAAAATTTGCACTTTTTGAGTTGCCTATGCAAGTTTTTGTTACATATTAAGTTAAAATAATACAAAACTCTTCTGTTTCGGGCATTTATGTACACGATTGCGCTTTAGTGTTTGGTCATTTTTTATCTAAATTTCACCAATCAAAAAGACTTATTGGGCATTTTGCTGATAACACAATTTGTATTATTTTGCTTTTTCATAATTGTATCTTATAATAACACCTTTTTTAACACAAAAATAAATTTTAAAATGTTGTTTAAAGTTAAATTAAAGCGAGTGCCTCGCACGCAGTTCGGTCGAGTGCCTCGACACGCATTTCGAGGAGATAAGTCGGCACAATTTATAACAACGGTTGCCCGACCGAAACATAAATTTAAAATCATAGCATTTCCCTTGTATAACTTTCAAATTTACATTTTACATTTTCAATTTTCAATTCACCTCTGCCCGCGCATAACCGAGTAATTTCCTATGCAATAAAAGAACTCCCATACCGCATTGATATGGGAGTTAATCGGATTTTTACTATATAAATGTTACGGTGATGTTATGACTTACTCGTCACGACCGCAGCACTTTTTGTATTTTTTACCGCTTCCGCATGGACACGGATCGTTTCTGCCAACTTTCTTGCCCTTGCGAACTGTCTTGTTTGCAGTGTCAGTTCCGTCTGCCGAAGTCTGTGTCGGCTTTGCAACCTGTTCTCTCTTGAGAGCTACCTGAACTGCACTCGGCTGTGCTTTCTCTTCGCCGTTATTATTGAGCACTACCTGATGTGCCACTGCTGCCTGTCTTTCGGCTGCTTTTCTTGCTGCTTCGATAGCTTCCTGACGCTTCTGAACCTCATAAACCTTCTTAGGCATTACGATCATAAGCTTTACTGTATCCTCACGGATATTCTCAATCATCTCATCGAACATATCAAAGCCTTCGAGTCTGTACTCTACTACAGGGTCGTGCTGACCGTATGAACGGAGTCTGATACCTGATTTGAGCTGATCCATATTGTCGATATGATCCATCCAATATGTATCTACACTCTTGAGGAGGTAAACTCTTTCCATCTCTCTGATTGTTTCAGCAGGAAGAAGCTCTTCGTTCTCCTTGAAAAGTGCGAGTGCATCGTCAACAATCATCTGCTTGATCTCGTCAGCTTCCATATCTTCAAGGTCATCAAGGTCAAAGTCATACTTGTCTTCGTCTTTGATTATCCAATCCTTGTAGTAATCCTTGAGGCTCTGAACGTTCCAATTTTCCTTTGGTCCTTCAGGGAGATAGTGCTTGATTGAAGTGTCGATTGTTTCTTCAACCATCTTGAGGATAGTTTCGTGTAAATCTTCACCGTTGAGAACCTGATCACGCTGACCGTAAATAATTTCTCTCTGACGGTTAAGAACGTCGTCGTACTGGAGTACATCCTTACGAATTCCGAAGTTACGAAGCTCAACCTTCTCTTGTGAACCTTCGATGATACTTGAGAGCATCTTGTTTTCGATAGGCATATCTTCTTCGACGTTCATCTTATCCATCATCAACTTCATTCGGTCACCGCCGAACAGACGCATAAGGTCATCTTCTGTTGAGAGGAAGAACTGGCTTACACCGGGATCTCCCTGACGTCCTGAACGACCACGGAGCTGATTGTCGATTCGACGTGATTCGTGACGCTCTGTACCGATAATCATAAGACCGCCTGCTTCACGAACCTTTTCAGCCTCGTCCTTGATTTCGTCTTTATATTTTTTGTTGAGTTCCTGGAAAGTTTCTCTTGCGTTGATAATTTCTTCGTTATCTGTTTCAGCGTAACCTGTAGCTTCTTCGATGAGTTCTTCAGGGAAACCCTGCTTACGCATTGAAGCCTTAGCCATATATTCAGCGTTACCACCGAGGATAATATCGGTACCACGGCCTGCCATATTTGTCGCAATCGTTACAGCACCGAGTTTACCTGCCTGAGCAACGATCTCTGCTTCCTTGTCGTGCTGTTTAGCATTGAGCACATTGTGCTTGATGCCACGCTTCTTGAGCATTTTTGAGAGAACTTCTGATTTCTCGATTGAAATTGTACCAACAAGCACAGGCTGACCCTTTTCGTGAGCTTCGCAGATTTTCTCTATTACTGCGCTGAACTTGCCTCTCTCTGTCTTGAACACTGAGTCAGGCAGATCTTTACGGAGAATCGGCTTGTTTGTAGGAATTTCAACTACATCGAGTTTGTAGATTTCTGAGAATTCCTCAGCCTCGGTCTGTGCAGTACCTGTCATACCTGAAAGTTTCTTATATAATCTGAAGTAGTTCTGGAATGTGATAGTTGCAAGAGTTTTGCTTTCACTCTGAACTTTTACACCTTCCTTGGCTTCAATAGCCTGATGCAAACCTTCATTGAAACGTCTGCCGTACATAAGACGACCTGTGAATTCGTCAACGATGATTACTTCGTCGTCCTTTACAACGTAATCTACGTCGAGTTTCATTATACCGTTAGCCTTGATAGCCTGATTAACGTGATGCTGTAATGTGAGGTTTTCGGGATCTGTGAGGTTGTCGATGCCGAAGTATTCTTCAGCCTTTTTTACACCGCTCTGTGTGAGGGTTGCAGTTTTCTGCTTTTCATCAACTACATAGTCGATGCCGTTTTCTTCATAATACTGCTCCATATCCTCTTTTGAGTCGAGCTCTGTAAATCTCTGAATTTTGAGAGTTTTTGCAAATGAATCAGCTTTCTGATAGAGGTCTGTTGACTTGTCGCCCTTACCTGAAATGATAAGAGGTGTTCTCGCTTCATCAATGAGGATTGAGTCAACCTCATCGACTACTGCAAATGCGTGTTCACGCTGAACCTTCTGCTCCTTATAAACAACCATATTGTCACGGAGATAGTCAAAGCCGAGTTCATTGTTTGTACCGTATGTAATGTCAGCGTCGTAAGCCTTCTTTCTCTCTTCATTTGAAAGTTCGTGAGTGATAAGACCTACTGTAAGTCCGAGATATCTGTAGAGTTTACCCATCCACTCGGAGTCACGGCGTGCAAGATAGTCGTTGACTGTAACAATGTGAACACCTTTGCCTGTAAGACCGTTGAGGTATGCAGGAAGTGTTGCAACCAAAGTTTTACCTTCACCTGTTTTCATTTCTGCGATTCTACCCTGATGAAGCACGATACCACCGATGATCTGAACGGGATAATGCTTCATACCTAAAACTCGCATACCTGCTTCACGGCAGACTGCGAATGCATCAGGAAGAATATCGTCTGTAGTTTCTCCGTTTGCAAGACGTTCCTTGAGGAGATTTGTCTGGTTTTTGAGTTCACTTTCGCTCATCTGAGCATATTTATCTTCAAGTGAAAGCACCTTGTCGCAAATTGGCTGAATACGTTTCAGCTCTTTTTTGCTGTAGTTGCCGAATAAGGCTTTTAAAAAGTTCATCGTATTTATCCTTTCTATTTTAACTTTGGGCAGACGGATTTTGATTTTACATATCCTCGGTGCCCAACTGTTAAGTCAATTATCGGTCACAGCCACATTCCATTGACTTTACATAATCAAAAAGTCCGTTGCCCGACCGTATTATTCGTTTTTATAATCAGCCTGTTACAGCAGAAGCGTTCAGACTTTTTGCCGCCTGAATCATAGCCGCTTCAACAACAGGACCTGCATATGAGAAGCCGAAACCTGCGTCTTCAACGACACACGCAAAAGCAAGCGGACAGTCCTCATCTTTTGAGTAACCAACCATCCATGCGTTAGGCTCCTTATCGTCGCCTACCTCACCTGTACCTGTTTTTGCACAGACCGAAAGACCTCCGAAAAGGTAGTCGCCGTAGTAATCTGTGATGGTGTATCGCATTACCTCGTCAAGCTTTGCGGCTGTGCTCTCGCTGAACATCTCTCTGCCGCTTGAGCCTGAATTTATTCCGATAGCCTGAAGCATTGACGAAGTTCCGTCTTTTATATATGTCGGCTCGACTGTAGTTCCGCCGTTGGCAATTGCACCGCAGATCATAACCATCTGCATCGGATTGACCTCATCATTATACTGACCGACACCCGACCATGCAAGCTGATTTGTATTTGCTTCGGAAACATCATAATTTCCTGCTATGGTTTTAACATCATCGACCTCAAAAGACATATTAATGCCGATTTTTTCAGCCGTTTCGGTCATTTTTTCAGGACCGATTTCCACTGCAAGCTCAGCAAAAACTATGTTGCAGGAATGAGCCATAGCTTCTTTTATATCTATAGTTCCGTGTGTTTCCACACAGGTTATATCGCTTCCGCCGATTTCTTCACTGCCTGTGCAAGTCCATGTTCTCTCGTACAGGTCAGGAATGTTTTCAATAGCCGCCGCCATTGTCACTATTTTAAATATCGAACCGGGGGTGTATGATGATGAAAGCACATTGTCAAGATACACGCCGTCGTATTCGCTCTCGTTTTCTTCGGTTATTTTTGGAGGATTCTGCGGGTCGTAGCTGTTTGTGCTGACTGAGCAGATAACCTCGCCTGTTTTATAATTGTATATTACACAAGCACCCTTTTTGCCGTAATTGTTGAGCGCATCGTATGCAACCTTGCAGGTTTCGGCATCTACTGTGAGTGTCATATCGCTTGACTTTCTGAGAGATTCAGGCATATTGAGTCCCCAGATAAGATTGTAGCCTGTAAGCTGTGAACGGTACTTGCTTTGCACCGCTGTTGAAATATTAAGTCCGTTATCTCCGACAACATGAAGGAGAGCAGTTCTTGTGCTCAAATCTTCGTGATACACTCGCTCTTCATCGACTGTCTGAGCAAGAATTGTACCGTTTCTGTCATAAATAGTACCTGCCTGCGCAAGACCTCCGCTGCCTGCAATGTGAGCATTGTACGGCTGGTCTACCCAATCATCGGCATTTACGATCAGCTCGTATGAAAAGAAGCCGATTCCGCCTATGAATGCAAGTGTGAGTATAAATATCAATGTACTTCTGCGAAGCACTCTTTTCATACAAAACCTCCGTTTCTGAAAATTCGTATTATCAACGTTTTACTGCATAAGTTCTTTCGTCAGCCGCTTTGATAAACGCGATGAGTCCCCAACAGGACAGAATACTTGAACCACCGCAACTGATGAACGGGAATGTTACACCTGTAAGCGGTAAAATATCTGTAGCACCGAAAATATTCAGTGCAAGCTGAACCACAAGAAGTCCTGCCGCACAGCAGGCTGAAATTGAATAGAAAGTACTTCTGCTTCGTGTTGTGATCGCTCTTGCATAAATCACAAGCGCACCTACTGCAATTGCAAGTGTTATTGCAACAATGATGCCCATTTCTTCTGCAACGATACCGAAAACAAGGTCGCTTTCAGATGCCGCCACCTGCTTTAAGAAGCCGTTTCCTACACCAACACCGAAAAGTCCTCCGCTTGCAATGAACGTGAGAACGTGTGTCTGCTGATAGCCTGAAGTATCGGCATATGCCCATACATTTCTCCAAGCTTTGAAACGGTCTGCAACATAAGGCTTTACGTTGAGAACTATAGTCACACCGAAAACTGCCGCAGCAACCGCAAGGATAATTGTCTTGAAATCGCCCGAACGCATAAATGCGATGAGCAGGAATGTTACAAAGAATATAAGTGCAGTACCGAAGTCACCCATTATAGCCAAAAGTCCCACGCAGATTGCTGAGAATATAATAAACTCAATAAGGTTCTTGTTGGTCTGCAATTTATCGAGCGCACTGGCACCGATAAAAATGTAAATTATCTTTACTATCTCTGAAGGCTGAATTGAAACCGAACCGATGACGATCCAGTTTGCCGCACCGTATGTCAGCTTGCCGAACACGATACTCGACAAAAGCAACAGCACAGCAATTATCATCATAGGAAGTCTGAGCTTGTTTACTTTGTCAGGGTCTTCTATTATCTTTATAATAACGCAGAAAAGTATCATTCCTATTCCCGCCGCAATAAGCTGGGTATAGGCTGACTTTTCGTTCTGTCTTATCAGAAGCATTACACCGATTCCCGTTAGGAACAGGGCGAGTGACTCAAGTTCAAAATTCACTCTTTTGAGCACAAATGAGGACACAAAGAAAAATCCCCACTCAACTGCCGCAAGCGTTGCAAAAAGCACAAGCGGCTTGTACACATTAGTTGCGTCGTTCCAGAACATTGCTTCCACGCACATAAAGAAGTGGAATATGGTTATCAAAAGCATAAGCTTGTATGATTTCATCGCAGGCTTATTGCTTACTTTTGAGAAAAACCAGCTTGAACCGAGCTTTTCTTCGTATTCTTCGCCTCTTTTGAACTGAAATTCAGAATTGCCGACTGTTATCGTATCATCAATGAGAAGCTGTTTTCTGCCACGGATTTTCTTACCGTTAACATAAGTACCACTCTTTGAGCCTGTATCGGTTATAAACCAACCGTCTTTACGTCTTAAAAGCACACAATGGTTTCTTGACACCGCAGGGTCATCAACAACGACATCGCTTGACTTGCTTCTGCCGATCGAATTTTCCCAGAAAACTACGGGAAGCTTTAGCCCTGTCACAGGATTGTAAAGAGTTACAAGCGGTTTTTCAGGTCGTCTGCGTCTGCGCATTGCCGCATAACACTGATAGACGATTACGATTGCGTACACAGGCAGAAGAATTCTGAGTGCCACAACGCCTATATCAAATATTACCGCAAGGTCAAACACGCTTTTCAACTCCTTTATAGTATACTATATATAATGTATAGAATTTTACGGTAAATTCCCACTATAAATCATAATTACAATTATACATCTTAAATAATACTCCAATCCCACCCAAAAGTCAACTACTTTAACTTTTGGGATCTTTACTTTGGGGAGATAGGTCGGGCGAAACAGAAACGTCGGTTGCCCAACCGTTAAATTGATGTGTTATTGCGTTTAAGAAACGTCTGGAAAAATTAAAATTGAAAATTGAAAGTTTTATAGGATAAATGCTCGGCTCTTGAAAAGATATCAAATATTTATGAACTAAACGTTATTTAAGAGAAATGTAGCAGTTACCGATATATCGAGTTTATGATTGGGGTCGAGTGCCTCGCCGTCGTGACGACGGACACAATTCGGGGAGATAAGACGGTGTAATCTGTACAACGGTTTCCCGACCGTTGTATTGATATATTGATTACGTTTATGGGACGTCACGGATGCCGTCCCCTACAAAATTCTCACAAAAAACGTTGTTTAAAAGAAATGTAGCAGTCACCAATATATCGACCCAATGGTTGGGGTCGAGTGCCTCGACACGCATTTCGGGAAGACAGGTTGATTTTACAGACAACTAAAACTCCCGACTTTAATGTAAGAAATGTAGCAGTAACCAACATATCGGCCTAACGGTTGGGCAACCGACGTTTCTGCCAAGTCCGACCTATCTGCTCAAATTTAAAAGACTTGATTTTTTGGGGAGTTATTGTATAATGTTAGATGGTATTATAAATTTTTGCTGATGTCTGTTTTTGTTGTGGTGTCAGCGCAATGATAAAGGTGGTTAATTATGAATAGTATGATAAAAAAATATGTTCCGTACACAGTTGCTATTTTTGCAATTTTTCTTTTGGTTCCTGTTATTTTCAGAAGCGGTCCTATGGCTAAGCTTGTACCGGTAGTTTTTTACTTTATTTTTCCGGGTACAGCCATTGTTACATCTGCTCTTTACTGCTCAAAGCATGGACTTGACTTTCTGTTTGCGCTGATTGCTCCTATTGCTTATATTCCGACAATGCTGATTTTCTACGGCGGTTTCACACTCACAAATCTTATTTTGCTTGCTGTTTACCTTGCTTCGGGAATTTTCGGACTGTTTGTTGGCGATATTGCTCTTGGTGACAAGAGAAAAAAGAGAGAACAGGCTGAAAAAGCTGAGGCTGAGGAACTTATGCTTGAGATGAAACGCCGTGATGATCTTGTCAAAGAACAGGTTGCAAATCACAAGGAAACATCTGATGATGATTTCGATTATGACAAGTACCTTTCGGATATTGACAAAACATCTTCACAATCAATGGAATCTGAAATCGACGAAATTTTAAACGAGTTCGGTTCTCACTAAAACAAAGCAGGGACAACCTTAATCGGTTGTCCCTTTTTTTCTGTTACACTATCCTATATTAAATACAGTATAAATTTGTGTCCCACGCTGGAATATACGGATGATGCCTGAGGTAGATTTTATAATCAGGATTTAGCTCGTTGATCAGAAGCGCAAGCCTGAAAATATCCTCGAACCTGTGATATGCCGAAAAATTAAGCTTCGGCTTGAAATTCTGAAGCGTACCCTTCATTCCGAGCAGAGTTTCGTAGTCTGCGCCCTCAACATCGGCTTTGATGTAGGTTGCCGACATTCCGCAGAGTATGCAGTCAACCGATGCCACCCTCGTCTTTGTTCCGACTTCGGAAATTGCACTGTTTCGCCCTGCTTTGTTGTTAAACTCGAGCACCGTATTGTGACTGTATGCTCCGAGCTCCCACATATCAATATTTTCAAGTTCTCCGCAATGAGCCTTTAGCTTTGAAAAATTTTTTGAGTTGGGCTCAAATGCGATTATTTTTCGATAACTTCCACCGCAATAGTGCAAAAACTCGTCAATCGTGTCACCGTTATATGCGCCCAAATCAACATATACCTCATTGCTGTCAAGTTTCAGTATATTTTCAAAAGCCTCATTCTTATCGGTCGTTATCTCATCAAGAAGGGTTATATCACCTGTGTAGTAGAATTTGAGGACGTTTTCATAAACCTGCTTCGACTGCTCATCGGCAAGCAAATCGTGAACCTTGCTGATTTTATCAAAGTTTTGATTTATAAAGTCATCGTCAAAGAGAATTTCTCCGAAAACAGGTACGCTTGGCACAAGAACAGTGTGCTTTTCAGCAATGCGTCTGATGTTTTTCATAACATCATCAAGCTGACTTGCAAAACACAGCGCAATGGTGAAATCATTGAATTCCTCTTCAATATCGGAAAGTTTTTTCACTGTAAATCCGTGAAAACTCTGACCACGCACAAACTCATCGCTCGCCATAACCGCACTTGCAGTTATTCCGAAACGCTCAAAGGCTTTTAGCACCTTATCTGCACCGTCACCCATTCCATAGAGAACAACAGGCTTATTATCGTTTTTGAGTTTATCCCATACACTTGTAAGATTTTTGAATATATTTTCCATATTAATTACCTGATTTATTTTATACTCGAGCATTTTCCTATACAGTAAAAAAAACGCCCACCCTACTGGGTGGACACTTTATTGTGTTGGCATCTCCCTATTTTTCCAGGCCGTCACCAGCCAAGTATTTTCGGCACCACTGAGCTTAACTTCTGTGTTCGGTATGGGAACAGGTGGACCCTCAGCGTCATCAACACCAACTCTTTAGTTTTGGGTTTCTCTCTCGAGAACAATTGTTATTATACTACACCAATCTACGTTTGTCAACACTTTTTTCAAAAAAATTTAATTTTTTTATTTTGCGGCAGAAAACCTGTTTTATACATCATTATTTATCGCAAAAATACGACAGTTACCTGATTTGCAGATAACTGCCGTATTTAATCTGTTTAAAGCTAAAATTAATGCTCCGGCATTTTGTCAGCCATACACTCAACAAGAACTGCCTTCTGAGCGTGGAGGCGGTTTTCAGCTTCTTCAAAAATCTCATTTGCATGAGCTTCAAATACGTCTGCTGTAATTTCCTCGCCACGATGTGCAGGCAAGCAATGAAGCACCATACACTCAGGATTTGTAACAGCCATAAGATCTGAGTTGACCTGATATCCTGCAAATGCTTCTTCACGAATCTTCTTCTCTTCTTCCTGTCCCATTGAAGCCCATACATCTGTGTAAACAACGTCTGCATTCTTGGCTGCTTCCTTAGGGTCAGTCACGATTTCAAACTTATCGCCGTACTTTTTGCCGAACTCGAGGATATGCTCAGGAGGCATATAACCTTCAGGACAAGCGGCTGAAAAGCTCATTCCCGTGAGGAGCGCACCAACGATGAGAGAATTCATCATATTGTTGCCGTCGCCGATAAAGCACATCTTTAAGCCTTCAAGCTTACCCTTGAACTCACGGATAGTCATAAGGTCTGCAAGTACCTGACATGGGTGGCAGTAATCTGTAAGTCCGTTGATGATCGGGATTGAACCGTACTCTGCAAGAGCTTCAACTTCGCTCTGCTCAAATGTACGAATCATAATACCGTCGAGGAAGCGTGAAAGAACTCGTGCTGTATCCTCAACAGGCTCGCCTCTGCCTATCTGCAAATCATTTGATGAGAGGAAAAGCGGATATCCGCCAAGCTGTGTCATACCTACTTCAAATGATACTCGTGTACGAGTGCTTGACTTCTCGAAAATCATACCGAGAGTCTTGCCCTTTAAATGCTTATGCTCAATTCCGTGCTTCTGCTCATATTTGAGCTGGTCAGCAAGATTGAGAGTGTTTATGATCTCTTCTGTTGACCAATCTTCAAGCTTGAGTAAATGTTTCATATTGTTTTCTCCTTTTATGATTAATTTTCCGCAAGTGTTTTTTCTAAAATTTCAACTGCACTGTCTATTTCCTCATAGCTTATTGTAAGCGGAGGTAACATTCTAAGAAGACTTTTTGCAGTAATGATAAGAAGTCCGTTTTCAACACACTTTATTGCAATGTCGTGTACATCTCCGTCTTTGAGTTCAATGCCCACCATAAGACCCATTCTGCGAACAGATTTTACGTCATCAAGCTTTGAAAGCTTTTCTTCAAGATATGCACCTTTTGCGTTTACTTCTTCAAGGAATTTCGGATCTGAAACCTTGTCAAGAACATAGTTTGCGCCTGCACACACAACAGGGTTTGCACCGAATGTTGTGCCGTGAGTTGACGGTGACAAAACATCCTTTAGCTTGTCATTGCACATACAAAGACCGATAGGAAGTCCTCCACCGATGCCCTTTGCAACTGTGATGAGGTCAGGTTTTACATCAAAATTTTCAAAAGCGAAAAGCTTGCCTGTTCTGCCGACACCTGTCTGAACCTCGTCGATAATCACAAGAATATCCTTTTCATTACAGAACTTCACAAGCGACTGAACATATTCTTTATCAAGAATATTCACTCCGCCCTCGCCCTGAATCACTTCAAACATTACCGCACAGGTTTTGTCTGTTACCGCATTTTTCAAAGCGTCAATATCATTAGCTTCAGCGTGCAAAAAGCCCTCTGTAAACGGGAAGAAATAGTTATGAAAAACGTCCTGTCCTGTGGCTGAAAGTGTTGTTACAGTTCTGCCGTGGAAAGAGTTTTTGAGTGTGATTATTTCGTTGCGGTCTGCACCATACTTGTCAAAGCTGTACTTTCTTGCCAGCTTGATTGCACATTCGTTTGCCTCAGCACCGCTGTTTCCGAAGCATACCTTTGCAAATCCTGTAAGATTGCAGAGCTTTTCAGCAAGGTTGCTTGCCTGCTCACTGTAGAAGTAATTTGACATATGCTGAATTGTACCTGCCTGCTTTGATACGGCATTTACCCAGCCCTCGTCACAATAGCCAAGGCTGTTAACACCGATGCCTGATGAAACATCTATGTACTTTTTGCCGTCCTCATCATAGGCAGTTGCACCCTTACCGCTTTTGAGCGCAACGTCATACCTGCCGTAGGTATGCATTATATATTGTAAATCTTTTTCCTTAGTATTCAAAAGTATCACCTTATTTATTATTGTTATACGAATAAACGAACACGTCTTCACGCTTTTCAAAACCGAAGTCACGCCAGAAGCTCTGACCTGTTTCGTTGTTCTGATAGCAGAAAATATGAGTCTTGTCAATTCCCTCGGATTTTATCATTTCAATAGCTCGTTCAGCAAGAGAATGACCGATGCGTCTTCGTCTGTATTCAGGCATTACTGCCATATGGTGAATGAATCCTCGTCTGCCGTCGTGTCCTGCAAGAACTGTTCCAACGATTTTTCCGTCAATTACGGCAACCTGACTCATACCTTTATTATGTTTTAAATATCGCTCCATCTGAGGCTTTTCATCAGCCTTTGAAAGCGCACGTTTTGAGGTGGTCTGCCACATTGCATAGACTTCCTCATAATCATTAATAGTCATTTCTCTGATTATCATTGTTTTATCCTTTTGTTCGCTGTGCAATTCTCATCAAATTCCTTTCAGCTTCAATCTCCTGAGGATATGGATAAGATTTTACAGCTTTATCAAATTCTTTCTGTATCGTTTCAGCTTTTGCGGAATTTTCTTCATAGAGCAATGCAAGTGCATATTCGGTACGAAGCACCGTTGGATAACGTTTCATTGCTTTCATAAACTTTTTTTGCTCTTTTGTAAGCATATTTTCCACAATTTCACGGCGATTTTCACCGATTAGCTCCACGTAAATTCTGTCGCAGATTAGGAGGCTTTGATGAAGTCCAACCATTCCGCTGTCGATTTCAAGCAGATGTGCCATAAGTGAATCGGCTTCTTCAAACTTTTCCGCATCCATCAATCTATTGCAAGCAAACACACCACGAGTTGCTACCATACTGTTTTTCATAGCTTCATCTGACGGAACAGTAAACCACCTATCAGGCATATCTTTTATACGGACACCTTTCGAGCTTTGCTCAACTACCTTTAGCTGAACCCAAAAGGCTTCTACTGCTTCCGCATTTTTCGACAAAGCAAAAGCATTATAGCCATCATTATCAACTGTTCCCATACGCATTGGTATGCCATTCATCAAAGCAGTTGCAAAACCTACAACTGCAAATATCAAGAAAAGCGATGAAATGAATTGAATACCTGAGCAAAGCAAGTACCCAACCAAGAACAAAGCACCTGCAATGGCATTTATAATTGAACCACCTAAATTATATAAGACAAGCGGGATTTTACCGTCTTTCATATCGGGTGGAATCATAAGGCATTGACCGCCTGTTCCTGCTAAGCTGAGTCGCTTGAATTTAACCTTTCCGCTTTCTTTTACCCACATAAATGAAAAGACACGGAATGAACTGAATTTATATCCTGTAAGCAAACCAAAGATAAGATGTCCTGCTTCGTGAATGATTATATGGAAGAAAAAAGCTACATAAACTCCAAGATAAAGTCCGACAAGCGATGTTATTACTTCGTGCACAGGTACATCTTCACCAAGATTATCTAAAAACATAACTATAACAATGCCACATACTGCTCCTATCAGCACCATAAAAGCAAAGCCTATGTACTGTTGCCAAGATAATTTTTTCTTTTTATTTGTTTTATTCATTTTTAAAGCCCTTGTTAATAGAACATTGTGCCGATGCCTTCATCGCTGAAAAGTTCGAGAAGAATTGAGTGTTCGAGTCTGCCGTCAATGATGTGTGCACGGCTTACACCGTTACGGACAGCCTCAACACAACAGTCGATTTTCGGAATCATACCGCCCTTGATGATACCGTCACGCTTGAGCATAGGAACTTCGCTTACATTTACAACCGAAATGAGTGACTCATCATCATTTACATCACGGAGAAGTCCTCTGATATCTGTCATAAGTATAAGCTTTTTAGCACCGAGCTTAGCGGCAATCTGTGCCGCTGCAAGGTCTGCATTGATATTATAAACATTGCCGTCATATCCGCCTGCAACTGTTGCAACGATAGGAATATAGCCATTCTCCATTGCTCTCTCCAATGGTTCGGGATTGACTTCCTTGATTTCACCTACATAACCCAAATCGACACTTGAAATGAGCTTTTCAGCCATAAGAAGTCTGCCGTCAAGTCCGCAGAAACCGAGAGCCTGACCGCCGTGGCTTTCGAGAAGCTGTACAAGGCTCTTGTTCACCTTGCCTGCAAGAACCATCTGAACGATGTCAATAGTTTCCTTGTCGGTAACTCTCATTCCGTTTTCAAACTTACTTTCTTTGCCCACCGCATTAAGCATTGCATTGATTTCAGGTCCGCCGCCGTGTACGAGTACAACGTTGATTCCGACGAGTTGCATCAAAACCAAGTCGCTCATTACGGCTGACTTGAGTTCTTCATTGATCATTGCATTTCCGCCGTATTTTACTACGATAGTTTCGCCTGAATATTTTTTGATGTACGGCATTGCCTGTACAAGCACCTTTGCTCTTTGTGATATATCCATTCTGTTATCCGTCCTTATTTATTAACATACTGCGTGATATACTGCATTATGTTCTGTAGTCACCGTTGATTTTTACATAATCATATGTCAGGTCACAACCGTAGGCTTCTGCACAGCCGTCACCGTCATTCAATGAAACAAAAATAGTTATCTCTTTTTCAAGCAGGATCTCCTTTGCCTTTTCTTCGGAGAATTCAACTCCTGCACCGTCCTTGCATACAAGGATCTCGCCTTTGGCTGATTTGAAAGAAACATCGACCTTTTTAACATCAACATCAGCACCGCTGTAGCCGATTGCACACAGCACACGACCCCAGTTGGCATCTGCACCGAACATTGCAGACTTTAAAAGACTTGAGCAGATAATGCTCTTTGAAACCATAACGGCATCTTTCTTTGTCTTTGCGCCCTCAACTGTGCATACAAGAAGCTTTGTAGCACCCTCGCCGTCACCTGCAAGCTTCTTCGCAAGTGACTTGAACGCTTCGGTAAGTCCTGCAACAAAAGTTTTGTAGTCCTCGTTTTTCTCAGTTATAGGCTCGTTTCCTGCAAGTCCCGAAGCCATAATTGCAAGTGTATCGTTAGTTGAAGTGTCACCGTCAACACTTACCATATTGTAGCTGTCCTCAACGGCTTCCCTGAGTGCCTCTTCAAGCATTTCAGCGGAAACATTCGCATCGGTTGTGACAAATGAAAGCATTGTTCCCATATTAATGTGAATCATACCGCTTCCCTTTGCAATTCCGCCGATCGTCACCTTTTTGCCGCCGAGAGTCATCTCCATAGCCATTTCTTTTTTGACAGTATCTGTTGTCATAATGGCTTCTGCCGCATTTGTGCCTCCCTCTTTTGTGAGCTTGCCTTTCATCATATCCGCACCTTTGAGTACAGGCTCGATAGGCAACGGCTGTCCGATTACACCTGTTGATGCAACTATTACATCGTCGGGATTTACCGAAAGAGTTTCAGCCGCAATAAGGCACATTCTCTCAGCTACCTCAATTCCGTCTGCGTTGCAGGTGTTTGCATTGCCTGAATTGACAATGACAGCCTGTGCAACACCGTTTGCAAGGTGCTTTTTAGTTACCTCAATTGTTGAACTTTTTACAAGATTTTTTGTATATACAGCCGCCGCTGTGCATGGCTTTTCACAATAAATAAGTGCAAGGTCACGCTTTGTTGTGTTTGACGGCTTGATTGATGCACACACGCCCTGAGCAGTAAAGCCCATAGGCGATGTAACTGTGCCTTCGATAAATTTGAAGTTGTTCATATGTATCATCCTTTTGGACAACGCTTAGAATGCAGGAGGTACAATTACCAAACCTGTCTTTTCGTCAAGTCCGAAAATTATATTCATATTCTGAATAGCCTGACCTGCCGCACCCTTGACCATATTGTCAATAGCCGCACAGGCTACAAGCTTGTTAGCTCTCTTGTCGTGGTGAATTGAAACATCACAGAAGTTCGAGTATTTTACATTGTGAATATCTGCGCATTTGCCGTCATCAAGAAGCCTTACAAAGAATTCGTCCTTGTAGTATTCTTCATATGCACTTCTGATCTGCTCAAATGTCACGCCGTCCTTGATATCTGCATAAACAGTTGCCAAAATGCCTCTGTTTACAGGGAGCAGATGAGGAACAAACGTGATAGTCACCTTTTCGCCTGAAAGCTTTGAAAGTGTCTGCTCAATTTCAGGTGTGTGGCGGTGAGAAGCCACTTTATAAGCGTGGAAACCCTCGTTGAGTTCAGGAAAGTGATTGCCCTGTGTAGGCTTTCTGCCTGCGCCTGTCACACCGCTTTTGCAGTCACAAATGATTCCCTTTGTTTCGATAAGTCCGTTTGCGATTGCAGGAGCAATTGCAAGAGGCGAACAGGTTGTATAACAACCCGGATTTGCAATGAGTTTTTTGCCCTTGATCTTATCTCTGAAAAACTCAGGCAAGCCGTATACCGACTGCTTGTGAAGTTCTTTGTCGAGGAATGTTCCGCCGTACCACTCTGTGTACTCTTCTTCGCTCTCAAGTCTGAAATCTGCGCCTAAATCAATAAACGCTTTGCCTGCGCTGATGCACTTTTCGGCAAGTTCCTGTGAAAGTCCGTGAGGAAGTGCGGCAAAGATTACGTCGCTCTTTTCAACAACAGCGTCCTGATTCTCACAAACCATATCGTTTAAGAATGTGTATGACGGATAAACGTCACTCAATTTATCACCCTCGAATGAAACTGAACTTACAGCCGCAATTTCAGCTTCGGGATGTGTTGAAAGTAAGCGTACAAGCTCTGCTCCCGCATAACCCGTTGCACCTACGATACCTGCTTTTATTTTCATATTTCCACCCTTATTCATCTATCTGAATGTTGACATTTTGTTTTACATATCATATAATAAGGTTACAGGAAAACCGTTTAAAGCGGTTAGCCTGTTATAGTAAAAAGATTATTGTAAAATAACCGTCCGACTATTGGCAAGCAGTTGGGCGGTTATTTCTTTATGTATTTTACGACCTCTGCGAGTGCTACTAAAATAATTATCAGTAATACTGTTTCAGTCATACATATCACCCCCAATCTGTGGGAGTGCTAACCGCCTTAACTTCCCTGTAACCCCCATAAAGCCGTCAAAGGCTTAATGGCATTATAAATTCTTTGCTATTTCTGCAACTCTCTTAGCCTGTGCTTTTACGTTTGATGAAGCAGGACCGCCAAAAGCTGTTCTGTCGTTTGTGCACTTTTCAAGTGAGATTGCTGCATAAACATCATCTGTGAACACATCGCAAACCTTTTTGTACTCCTCAAGAGGAAGATTTTCAAGGTCTGTGCCGAGTTCGATACATCTTGCTACGAGTTCTCCTGTAGCCTTGTATGCATCACGGAACGGAACACCGTTCTTTGTCAGCCAGTCTGCACAGTCAGTTGCATTGATAAATCCGCCTGCTGCGGCTTTTCTCATATTCTGAGGAAGCACCTTCATTGTGTCGAGCATAGGAGTGAACGCTGTAAGGCACATTTTTACTGTGTCAACTGCGTCAAATACCGCTTCCTTGTCTTCCTGCATATCCTTGTTGTATGCAAGTGCAATACCCTTCATAATTGTGAGAAGAGTCATATTGTCACCGAACACCCTGCCGCTTTTTCCTCTTACGAGTTCTGCGATATCAGGGTTCTTTTTCTGAGGCATAATTGATGAACCTGTTGAGAACGCATCGTCAAGCTCAATGAACTTGAATTCCCAACTGCACCACATAATGATTTCTTCCGAAAATCTTGAGAGGTGTACCATTATAATTGAAAGAACTGATGTGAACTCAATGCAGTAATCTCTGTCAGATACGCCGTCGAGTGAGTTGTTTGTAATTCTGTCAAAACCAAGCAATTCTGCTGTGATTGTTCTGTCGATAGGATAGGTTGTGCCTGCAAGTGCACAGGAACCGAGAGGCATTTCGTCCATTCTCTTTAAGCAGTCCTCAAGACGAGAAACGTCACGGAGAAGCATTTCACCATAAGCTAAAAGGTGATGACCGAATGTAATTGGCTGTGCTCTCTGAAGATGTGTGTAGCCCGGCATAACAGTTTCGCTGTACTTTTCAGCCTTGTCTGCGATAACCTTGATTAAATCAACAACAAGATTCTTTACGTTCACTACCTCTTTTTTGAGGTAAAGCTTTATATCAACCGCTACCTGATCGTTACGGCTTCTTGAAGTATGAAGACGTTTTCCGTTGTCACCGATTCTCTTTGTAAGTTCGCCTTCGATGAAGGTATGGATATCCTCCGCTTCCATATCAATTGCGAGTGCACCGCTTTCGATATCTGCAAGAATTCCATTGAGGCCCTCAACGATATCCGCAGACTGCTCTTCTGTGATAATCCCGCATCTGCCGAGCATTGTTGCATGAGCAATACTGCCTTCTATATCTTCTCTGTACATTCTGCTGTCGAATGAAATAGAGCTGTTAAAATCGTTTGTAGTCTTTGAAAGCTCCTTTTTGAAGCGTCCTTTCCATAACTGCATAATTGCATCCTCCTGTGTGCAATATCGCTTTAACGATATTGCAGTGATATATCATCTTACGATGATGCGATATTTACCTGTGGCAAGTGATATTCCGCTGAAGCGGAGTGATATATTTGCTAACGCAAATGTTGTGGTCGAGTAGATAGGTTTATATAAATCAAAAGATTATTTCCCGACTATATTTATTCGATATTCTCCTGTTTCTTTTTGTAATTATAATGAAGAACTGCTGATATAATGATAAACAAAACCGATATTGGTAAAAAATGAGTAAGAAACATTAGTGACATAACGGCTGAAGCCAAATTTCTGTCAGATACATATGTTAATATCACAAAAAAGCCACATACCAAAGTCACTATCAAATCGACTATTACAAATATTCCGAAAAACGATACATTTTCGTTTTTTCTTTTTGCTATAAGGTATGAAACTGATGCAATAACTAAATTAACTATCAATAAAATCACAACAAAATATAAATACATCTCCATTATTTACACCTCGCAAAACAGAGCCCTTAAAAACACTTTATGGGGCAGAGATATTCCCTGCCCCGAATAACATACCAAACTTAATTATTTGATAAGACCTTTCTTTGCACGAATCTGGATTGGAAGACCGAAGAGGTTGATGAAGCCCTTACTGTCGTTCTGATCGTAAACGTCATCCTCATCGAATGTAGCAACTTCCTCATCATAGAGTGAGTATGGGCTTGTTACGCCTGCGTCGATGATGTTGCCCTTGTAGAGTTTGAGCTTAACATCGCCTGTTACATACTCCTGTGTGCTGTCAACAAATGCTGACATAGCCTCACGAAGAGGTGTATACCACTTGCCGTCGTATACGAGATCTGCAAATGTGTTTGCAAGGTTCTTCTTGTAGTGAAGTGTATCCTTGTCAAGGCAGATTTCCTCGAGCTTATTGTGAGCTACGTAGAGGATTGTACCACCGGGAGTTTCATATACACCACGAGCCTTCATACCAACAAGACGGTTTTCAACAATGTCTGTAATACCTACACCGTTTCTGCCGCCGATTTCATTGAGTTTTTTAACGAGTTCAACTGAGCCGATAGCTTCGCCGTTGAGCTTTGTTGGAATACCCTTTTCAAATGAAAGAGTGATATATTCTGGTGTGTCAGGAGCCTGCTCAGGAGATACGCCGAGTTCAAGGAAGCCTTCCTTGTTGTACATTGGCTCGTTTGCAGGATTCTCAAGGTCAAGACCTTCGTGGCTTAAATGCCAGAGGTTCTTATCCTTTGAATAGTTTGTTTCACGGCTTATCTTGAGAGGAATATTCATCTTCTCAGCATAAGCAATCTCATCTTCTCTTGACTTGAATTCCCATGTTCTCCATGGAGCAATGATTGTCATATCAGGTGCATAAGCCTTGATTGCAAGTTCAAATCTAACCTGATCGTTACCCTTACCTGTACAGCCGTGGCAGATAGCATCTGCACCTTCAGCCTTAGCGATTTCTACAAGTCTTTTTGCAATGATAGGTCTTGCAAAAGAAGTACCGAGGAGATATTTACCCTCGTAAACTGCGCCTGCCTTCATTGTAGGGAATATGTAATCTTCAACGAATTCTTTATTAAGATCTTCAACATAGAGTTTTGAAGCACCTGTTTTGATAGCCTTTTCTTCAAGACCTTCAAGCTCTGTGCCCTGACCTACGTCACCTGAAACTGCGATAACTTCACAGTTGTCGTAATTTTCCTTTAACCACGGAATGATGATTGATGTATCAAGACCGCCTGAATATGCAAGTACAACTTTTTTGATTTTATTTTCAGCCATTTTAAAAAACCTCCGCATAAATTTTATGTTACTATTACATTATACACTCACTTTTAAAAAAATCAAGTGTTTTTTGAATATTTATTCAAAGTTTTTTCACAGTGCAATTTTATGTCCGATTTTTATGAATTTTGCCCAAATATCGGCTGTTTAAGCCGATATACAAGCTGTTTTTATATCTGAGCCGACTTGATTTTGCGAAAAAATGCATATATGCATTAAAAATGAATATTCAGAATATTCATTCATCTATGCAAAATAATGCATAATATTCAGTATAAAATGAATATTAATTAATTTTATTTACATCTTCACCGACTTCTGCTATACTTAAATCAGAAAAAAAGCATAATGTTATATTATGAAAGGATGATTAATTATGGCTACATTCAAAGAGATTACTCCAAGCGAGATCACAAACAATCCATTTGATCTTATCGGCAAAGATTGGGCACTTGTGACAAGCGGAAACTCTGACAAATTCAACACTATGACGGTAAGCTGGGGCGGTGTCGGAATTATGTGGGGCAAACCTGTCACATATACATTCATCCGTCCTCAGAGATACACTTTTGAGTTTATGGAGAAAAACGGATATTTTTCAATGAGTTTCTTCGATGAAACACAGCGTGACGCTCTCAAATTCTGCGGTTCAAAAAGCGGAAGAGATTACGACAAAGTAAAAGAAACAGGACTCACTCCTGCATTTACCGAGGACGGTGTGCCATACTTTGAAGAAGCAAAGCTTGTGCTTGTCTGCAAGAAGATGTACTCACAATTCCTCAACGAAGAAAGCATTGAAGATACCGAAAGCGTTGCAAAATGGTACGACAACGACTATCACAAGATGTATGTAAGTGAAATTACAAAGGTACTTGTGAAGAAATAAAAAATCAAAGGAGTGTGACATCGCAACTGATGTCACACTCCTTGTTTTACTTGAATAAATTTAATCTAAATGATATACTAAGTTTACGATACAAATCTGAGGTGTTGCAAAATGCAAACAAAATCACTTGAAAAAAACATTGCCAATGCTGTTGCTTC
The DNA here is from genome assembly GCA_036306945.1 of Ruminococcus sp. Taxonomy (GTDB): domain Bacteria; phylum Bacillota; class Clostridia; order Oscillospirales; family Acutalibacteraceae; genus Ruminococcoides. Next base: position 26,740 of record JAXJYO010000025.1, read on the forward strand.
AATTGAAATGGAAGGATTTCATATTGACGAACAGAGTAAGATATTATGTAAACAATTACTTTCAAAAGAAATCACCATGGAAGAATATATCCGTCTTATCAAGCAAAAGGTCGGTGTAAATTAATGGCTTACAATATAACTTCTTCAACAGATGATTGTTATAAAGGTACTTTATGTTTGATTAATAAATTCGGAATAACTGATGAAAATAAATTATCAGAAATCGAGGCAAATATCACTCTTGTAAAGTCGGCTCAATTGGAAGAAAATCCTGTTATGGGAAATTTTGATACAAATCACTATAAAGCGATTCATAAATATTTATTTGAAGATTTATACGATTGGGCCGGTCAATTCAGAACTATTAATATTTCTAAAAAAGGTACCAACTTTGCAGATAAACGAGAAATTGAAACTCTATGCAATAATTGCTTCAACCATCTTAAAGAGTATAATTATTTTACCAATATGAATTTCAATGACTTTATTGAAAATATTGTCGATTTATACTGCACTCTAAATATAATTCATCCATTCCGAGAGGGCAACGGTCGAACACAACGAATTTTTATTTCACAATTAATACGTCATAACGGATATGACATCAATTTCTCCGACATGGATTCTGACCTCCTTATGATTGCAACCATTCAGTCTGCACAAGGAATCAATGATAATCTTCGCGAGATTTTCAGAAAACATATTATAAAACCATAATATCAAAGGAGTGTGACATCGCAACTGATGTTACACTCCTTGTTTTATGTAAAATATCAAATTACTCAATATCCCCAGCGATCGAAAAATCTTACATTCTGGTATGTGAGAATATAATTCTGGCTTTCGTGGAAGGTGCTCTGCACAAGGTTGGGATTGTACATATACATTATTCTGTGCTGAACAGCGTCGTGGTTCTCGTCAAAAATATATTCCACAGCTCTGATACAATCGGCATTTGGTTCAAGGTCAGTTCTGCCTGTGTATCTGCACTCTTCAATGACAGACTGAACGCTTGTATATCCGTCAAAACACATCGCATTTTTAACAGCCTGAGCAATAAGCGAAGCACCCACAAATCCACCTGAACCGAATTCACCCATACACAATCTTTCAAGCAAATCTCTGTCATTTTCACACAGCGTTACCTGTCCGCATTGATAAGTCGTATCGGGATTGTCAATTGCCACAAGATATCCTGCATTCCACTGTGCATTGTAATCTGCAGGAGTCTGTGCAGGGATAGCTGTTGCGAATGCAACTGTAGCTTTCGCAGTTGTTGGCTCGGTAGTCGGCTGAGTCGTTGCAGTTTTGGTTTTTGTCTTTTTCTTTTCGACAGCTTTTGTTGTTTCAACGGGTTCAGTAGTCGTAATCTCAATCGAATCAGGGGACGCAGAAATCTGTGCGATGTTCGGGTTTACATTCATCGCCTGCACCGCCTTTTCAGATTCACCGGCAGTAAGCACGCTTCCCGCAAATGCAGTTTGCACCACAATGAGAATTGTTACAATTACAAGCACAACCGACAAAACAGCGTTAAGCCTTTTATTGAAGAAATTTTTCAATTCCAATCACCTGAATTAATATTCTTATTCTTTAATTTTAACATACTTTACAGTACGTTTCAAGGGGACGTTTTTTAGTTTCGGAGGACAGACTTCAAGCGATTCCGACATTTTTAGATTTAAAAAAGTGAGTACCTCGCACGCAATTCGCGCAGATAGCATCATCTTTTAAAACTGTTCTGTGCCCGAGTATAATCGAGCAATTTCCTATACAGTAAAAAACTAAAACAGCTAACCTCTCGCAAAAAGAGATTAGCTGTTATTAATTTAAAGTTAACTTTTGAGCAACCGATGTTTCTGCTATGTCTGACTTGTCTGTCCAAACTTAAAAGTGCTGACGTTCGGTTTTTCTGTACTTGGACGGTGTTGTGTCGTAGTACATCTTGAAAGCTCTGTTAAAGTTTGAAATGTTATTGAAGCCTGACATTCCTGCGATTTCGATAATCGGAGTGTCTGTTGTTGTGAGGAGCATTGCCGCACGAGTGAGTCTAAGCTCATTGACATAGTTTACAAAAGTTGTGTTCATAAGCTCTTTGAAAAGGTGAGACACATAGTAACGGCTCAGACCTGTTGTCTGCGCAATTGTATCAAGCGAAATGTTATCGCAGAAATTTTCATTGATACACTCAGTGATTCTGCGCAATGCACGGTATTTCTTACCCTGAGTTTCAACATCGAAAATCTCAATAAGCTTATTTGCAAAAAGCAGATAGAAAATTTCATACATTTTGCCGTGAACGAGAAGCTGGAAAAATTCCTGCTTATCTGTTTCAGACTGTACAACGGTTATAAATGCATCAAAAATCTGTCTGTAGCAAGGATTGTCCGAAGAAAGCTTCGCAAAATGAGTACAATTGCCTGTTGTCAACCCTCTTATCAGGCTCTGCGAAATATATTCCTGTGTTACAGAAGCCGGATTTGAAAGGTTAAGAAGAATTACATCAACAGTTGCACCGTGATAATTGGAAATTTTATACTTCTGATTCGGTGAAATAAAGTAAATATCACCCTGATGCAGGCTGACTGCAGTTGTTGCTATTTCGAGAGTCATCGAACCTGTTTTTACCAAAGCAAGAACGACCTCATTGTGAACATTCCATTTTTCGTCAAGTACCATTTCACCGCATACAACTCTGAAAGCTGAGCTCGGTGAAGATGACGAGCGCAAGAAATCAAAACTCATAAACACACCCCATTCAATATCACTAAACCAATATATAATGATATTTTGTCTTGTCTGTTACTTTATGATACTTGTTTTTCCTTATATTGTCAATAATTTTCTTGCAACTTAATAAAAAAATAACATTCTTTTCTCAAAAATTAAAAATTTGATATTCTATTTTATTTTTCGACAAAACAGCCGTTTTACGCACTGTAAAATAATGCTCGCTATCTGCTTTTTATTGCCCGAACAGTAAAATATTCTCCATCAACAGCAAAATATAACAATCAGTCACTAAAGCAATAAATAGCAAATTGTCAAATATTACTTTTTGTTTGTATTTTGTTAATATGTTGTTCTGTCATAAATATGCCTCTGTAAGTCTTTTGAGCTTTTCACGATATTCGTCAACAGCTCTTTTTGGGGATAATATTTTTATTTTATCGCCTAAACCGAACACCCATGCATAAAATTGCGGACTTAGCATAACTTTTACTGTCACGACGAATGTATTTTCGCTCTCTTCCTTTATGAAAATGTCCGAACCGAATCTGTCAACAATAACCCCGATAAGACCGTTGTCAACCGATAATTCTACACAGGCTTCCTCACCGCCGAACATAGAGAACACGCCTTTTGTGTAGCCTGCAATGTCGAATTTTTCAAACGACTTCATACCTTCTCTTTCGTCTTTGGCGATTTGGATCGACTCCATTTTGTCAACTCTGTAATGCTTTATCATCTCTGATTCGCTGTCATAGGCAATCAGATAATAATTCTCGTCGTCCCAACACAGAGCCCACGGTGAAACCCTGTAAACTGCACCGTTTTTTCGTTCCGTCCTTATTATTTTGCTTTCTCCGCCGAAATTGACCTGCCACATACAGTATTTAAATGTAATCTGTCTGTTCTCCGCAATCGCATTGTGAATCGGGTCAACATTGTAATAGATTTTCTCGTTGGCATTCTTAACTCTGTTTGTCACAAAAACCTGACGCTGAAGCTGTTTTCCTTCGTTTTCGCTTGCAAGCTTTTCAAGCTTTTCGATAAGTTCAAGACTTTTCTTGTGAGTAATAAACTTTGAGCTTTGTATTGCATCGACAAGAAGTTTCAGCTCTGCTATCTGAAAATTTCGGTTTCCGACGTAATATTTCACCGTAGAAGTTCTTGTTTTGCATATATCAATGCCGTACACCTCGAGAATATTCAAATCATCGTAAAGACTTTTACGCTCGGATTTTATGCCGTAGGCGGCGAGTGCCTCGATAATTTCGTTTACCGTAAGGCCGTGATTTTCATCGGTTTTTTCAATCATTATTTTTTGCAGATACAAAAGTTTTTGCTTCTGCCTTGAACTTCGTGCCATTCAATCGTTCCTTTACAATATAGTTTGAGCCAATGCAACTATCAGGGGCATTGTGATGATTGATACAAGTGTTGTGGACGCAACAACGCTTACGGACAATTCTACATCACGGTTGAATTTTGATGCAAACATAGTGGTTGTTGCGGCTGTAGGTGCGGAACTTGCGATTACAAATGCAATTACCATATCTTTGTCGAGTCTGAAAACTGACAATATGAGCGTCACCGCAATCGGGATAATCACAAGCCTTGCGCCCATTGCAAGGTAAGTTCCTGCATCGGTAAAAGCTTTCTTGAAATCTGCTTTTGACAGATGATATCCGATTATAAGCATAGGCAGAGGTGTGTTGAGATCTGACAGATATACTATCGGTTGACTTATGATATATGGCAGAGTTATTGAGCATACAAATAATATGATTGCAATCACAACTCCGACTATGCCGGGATTGAATACAAGTTTTTTAACTGAAAGCTGTTTCCTGTCACCGCTCATTGCAACAAGACCGTATGTCCAGACGAACAAATTGAAAACAGCAACGAAAATTGAGCCGTAAAACCAACCGTTATCGCCTAAAATGGCTTTCTGCAACGGAAGTGACATAAATCCGCAGTTTGAGAATACCGTTGAAAACTGCATAACTTTTTTTCGGCTCTCATTTTTATCGTGAAAAACCAGCTTTGCAACTAATATCGAACCTGCCATAACCAAAGCCGCACAGACAGCCGCTAAAATAACGCTTCCGAGCAGTTCAAAGCTGAAGCTTCTCTGGAACGCTGTAATCATTACGCAAGGGGTTACGACATACAAAACCAAATCGGTCATACCTCTTGACGAAGCATCGTTAATAATTCCCTTTTTTCCGCATATAAATCCGATTGCGATAAGCACGAACAAAACAAGTACCTGCTGAGCAATCATTACAAAATTCTCTAACAATTTCAGGACTTCCAATCTCTTTGATTTTTTACGATAATTCTATCACAGATAAACGGATTTTTCAAACTCACGATACTAAATTCAGTTTGATAATTCGACAACGTAAAACGACATTTTATACAAAACCTTGCTATAATCATAGTGCAAAATCACCAACAAAAAGGTAAAAATTCCGTTTTTATGTATTAACCGCTGAAAATAATTAGTGTTTATTGACAATCAAAATTACAAACTGTATAATTACATTATCGGCAAAAACTATAATATCTTGCAAAATATCATATAAATTTGAAAGAAGGATTTTTTATGGCAACAAAGAAGACTACTACAAAGACTACTGCAGCAAAAGAAGCTCCTGCAAAGGAAGTTACTGTTGAGAAGGAAACTGCTGTAAAAGAAACAGCTAAGAAGCCTGCAACAAAAAAGACTGCAACAAAAACAGCTACTGAAACTGCTGAAAAGAAAGCACCTGCAAAGAAGGCTGCTCCTAAGAAAACAGCTCCTAAGAAAGTTGCTCCAAAAAAGCCAACACCTGTTGAAACAAAAGTTAATTTCTTCGTTGAGTTCGGTGGCGTTCAGGTATCAATTGACGAAGTTGTAAACAACATCAAGACAACTCTTGGCAAGGACGCAAAAGAAATCTCAGTTTACCTAAAGCCTGAAGAAAGCAAAGCTTACTTCGTAGCAGACGGTGAATCAAGCGCAATGGACGTATACTTCTGCTAATTTTAACTTTGGGCAGATAATTTAGACTGATTCAAACGTTTCGTGCCAACCGTATACTCGATATATCGGTAACTGCTACATTACTTGACCGTAAAGTAGGGCAAGGGCTCTGCTCTTCCGAAAAAAAGTAACCAATTTACCGACTTGATGGGCGGTAAATACTTCATCTTTTCAAAACTTCTGCCCGAGCGTAACCGGGCAATTTCCTATAACGTAAAAACACAGGAGGTCGCTGTTGAGTGACCTCCTGTTTTCTGTTATTTTTTTCTTCTCGGTATAAAATTCCTGACAAATCCTGCGTGCTTACCTCTGTGTTTGAGGTAGAAAAATCCTGCAAAGTTAAACACCACTGCTCCGACAAAGTTTACAAGCATATCCTTCATCGTGTCAATCAGACCAATATCAAGATAGCCGTTAATACCTAAACTTTCACCGTTCACAACCGTATCGGTGATTTCTTTTATCCTGATCATCTGATTACTCTCACCCGACAGCAGATACGAATTGATGTAATTCACAACAGTGTCCTTCTGCATATCTTTTCCGAAAAACATATCCATTCCGAATTCAAAGAATTCCCACACAGTTCCGACTGTCATCGAAAAGCAGAACGAAAACAGGCAGACAAATATCGGAGAAAGGTTCATTTTGATCTTATCGTTGCTGTTGAGAATATCAATCAATCCAAAACCCACACCTGCACATATAAAACCGTTCATCGTATGCAGAAGTGTGTCCCATATCGGGATTTTCTCGTAAAATGCCGCCATTTCACCCATAATATTCGCAGAAAATACAAACAATATCATTATGACCTCCATAACATTCGGGAGGTCTATTTTCATTTGATTTTCAATAAATGACGGTATCATAAGAAGTAAAAACGACAGTGCACAGGTCAGGGTATTTTCCCATTTTCCTCTGATAACGCTGTATATTAACACTGCTACGATTATCACTCGCAGAATGATATACACAGTCGCCTTGACCTTGTGCTCACGCATTTCATGGATATCAATTATATGACTTCGCACTTTTGTTTTTTCATTTCTCTGTTTTTTGCTCATATACACAAAACCCCTTTTGCTTATTATTATATGCAATTACAAATCGGGACATCAAAAATGACGTCCCGATTTTTTAAGATTTATTTTCCTCAGCTTTTTCAGCCGCAATTCTCTTCTCAAGCTCTTCCTTGCCCACTGCAAGCATAAGTTTGATTCTGTTTTCCTGATTTACTTTAGGCGCACCCGGATCATAGTCGATTGAAACAATGTTTGCATTCGGCTTTACCTCTTTAATTTTTCTGATTGCGCCCTTGCCGTTAATGTGATTCGGCAGACAACCGAAAGGCTGTGTGCAGACAATGTTCTCGTAACCTGTTTCTGCAAGTTCAAGCATTTCGGCAGTAAGAAGCCAGCCTTCGCCCATTTTACTTCCGTAGCCGATTACACCTTTTACAAGTTCTTTTGTGTGAGCGTACTCGTGAGGCGGAACAAATCCGTACTTTTTAGCAGCTTCAATCATAAGACCTTCAATTTTGATAAGGTAATTGAACAGCATTTTTACGACCTTGAACTTCATACTGCTTCCGCCGAACATCTTGATATCCTCAAGTCTGTTGTCAACTTTGAAAGCCGCAAAGCCCATAAGTCCGGGAACACATACTTCGCAGTCCTGTTCTGCAAGAAAGTCCTCAAGACCGTTATTAGCCATTTTTGAATATTTAACGTAAATCTCGCCTACGATTCCGACTTTTACCTTAGGAACCTTGTTAAGCTCGATTTTTGTGAATGATTTTGTAATTTTGTCGAGGGTTTCATCAATCTCCTCAAGTGTGTAGCCCTTGCCCTCAATGAGCATCTGAGAAATCTTGTCGCTCCACTCCTGAACAAGTGCCATACTCTCGCCCTTGTTGACCTCATAAGGCTTTGTCTGATTCGATAGAAGCATAAGCTGGTCGCCGTAAACGAGTCCGCCTACAAATCTGCGGATAAGCGGAATTGAAAGCGAAAATCCGCTGTTCTTTTCCATACCGAAAGAAAGCGAAATAACGGGAACAAACTCGAAACCTGCTTTTACAAGAGCTTTTCTCAGCAAGAAGATATAGTTTGACGCACGACAACCACCGCCTGTCTGAGTGATCATAAGTGCAGTCTTGTGTACGTCATACTTTCCGCTT
>JAXJYO010000026.1:0-28303 GCA_036306945.1 Ruminococcus sp.
GTACAGAGATTATGTTATCCAGTCATGTCTTTACTGGGTAAATGAGTATCACGTTGACGGTTTCCGTTTTGACCTTATGGGTATTATGGACGTTGAAACAATGAACTTAGTAAGAGATGCTCTCGATCAGGTTGATGCAAGAATCACAACTTGGGGCGAAGGTTGGACAGGCGGCGACTCATACCGTCCTTCAACAACATGCACAGGCGAAACTTTCTATCCTGCAATTCAGGCTAATGCTACAAAGCTCAACGATAGAATCGCTCTCTTCAACGACGCTATCCGTGACGGTATCAAGGGTAACTGTATGAACATCACAAATACAGGTTTTGCTCAGGGTGCCAAGACATCAGCTCCTGACATCAGATACGGTGTAAGAGCTAACTCATCAGGCAGAAACAAGTGGCTTGCAAATGCACCTTCACAGTGTGTAACATATGCAGACTGCCACGATAACGCAACACTTTACGATCAGCTTCTCGGATCAACAGGTCTTGCAAGTTACGGTGAGCGTAACGCAACAGCTGTTAAGATGAATAAGCTTGCAAGTGCTATGGTATTTGGCTCACAGGGTGTAACATTTATGCTCGCCGGTCAGGAAATGTGCCGTAGCAAAGACGGTGACACAAACAGCTATAATTCAGCTGCAACTCTCAATATGATCAAGTGGCAGAACGTAGTTGATTATGCAGACGTAGTATCATACTACAAGGGCTTAATGCAGATCAGATCAATGTTCAGCCCTCTCACTTGCGCTGATAAGACTTACGAAGATGCATTCACATTCACAAAGACAATGAGATCATACTCAAATCAGATCTCTTACACAATCACCAACGATGTTGAAGGTGAGTGGCAGAAGATGGCTGTATTCTTCAACAGTGCAGATACAGATGTTGATGTAACACTTGCTGACACATCTGTAACAGAGTGGGTTGTTATCGCTAATAATGAATCAGCAGGTCTTGACAATCTCGGCGAAGTATCAGGTTCAACATTCACAGTTCCTGCATATTCAGCAGTAATCGCTGTTGATAAGGAAAGCTATGAATCATTAGGCACAAAGTCAGATATGGGTAAGGTAGTTGTAAACTACGTTTACGAGTCATCAGGCGATAAGCTCGACGATTCAGTAGTTCTTCAGGGTACAGTAGGTACATGCTATCAGGCATCACCAAGCGCAGGTGTTCCTGATACATACGAAATCAGCAGTGTTGAAGGTCCTGTTCAGGGCGTATTCGGTGAAGAGGCTCAGGTTGTAACATACTACTATAAGGACTATGTTCCTGAATCAATCGCAAATGCTGACTTTAACGGTGACGGCAGAGTTAACATTATGGACGCTACAACAATGCAGAAGTACCTCGTTGGCGATACTGCATTGTCAGACGAAAAAGAAGCTGCATTTGACCTTAACTATGATGATGCTAAGGATATTTCAGACGTAACAATGCTTATGAAGTATCTTGCAGGCTATCCTGTATCAGAAGGTACAGTAACAGTTAACTACTACTATGATGATGCTGATGGTGTACAGCAGAAGATCACTCCATCACAAACAATCACAGGCAGAGTAGGTTCTGACTACACAACTACAGAATTCAAGGTTGTAGGTTACGCAGCAGATGAATCACAGTATCCTGCAAAGCCATCAGGCAAGATTCCTTACGGCAAGAACCTTGAAGTTAACTACTACTACACAGCTTCAAGCCTTGACATTCAGCTTCACTTCAAGCACAGTGGTTCACTCACATGGGAGCCAACACTCTGGATTTGGGGTTCAAACCTCAAGGGTGTAGACCAGTATAACTATACTCCGGATGATAGTGCTTCATGGCCGGGTGTTAATGCTACTGATACAGACGGTGACGGTTGGTATGACTATAACTTCACATACAGAGGAGCAGGTACATACAACGTAATCGTTTCAAATGCAGGTTCAACACAGACAATTGACTACAAGGGCTTTGTTGACAATGAAATGTGGGTAGTAATCAACGACAGCAAGTTAAGCTCAGGCGAATTCCTCACATTCTACACAGAGAACCCTGACACAAATCCTGATGCACCAATTGCACAGCAGGTAACAATGGGTTAATATTTAATCACAAATTTAGGCTGACTCGAAAGAGTCAGCCTTTTTGCTGTAAAAAATAAAGTTTCGCAAGATGACCAAAGACATAATAAAAAGCACCCGTTCTAAATGAACAGGTGCTAAATTATTAAGCATTATTTATGATATAAACGCTTGTGTTCAAAAGTAGGTTCACAGCTTACGTTTATTCCAAGACGGTTAAGATTGCGTTCATCTTCATCGCTGAGAATAACAGTAAAATGTGCATCACTGCCTTTGAGATTTTCGAGTTGTTCAATTGCAGATTTAGCAATCGGGTCGTTGAGTGCCGAAATTGTAAGTGCAAGTAAAACCTCATCTGTGTGAAGGCGAGGATTCTTGTGCTTGAGATACTGTGTTTTAAGATTACAGATAGGTTCAAGAACGTTTGCTGAAATAAGCTCCAGTTCATCGTCAATTCCGCCCAAAACTTTGAGTGAGTTGAGCAGTAAAGCAGAAGCTGCGCCGAGTTTATCAGAAGTTTTGCCGGTAACTACCTGTCCGTTAGGAAGCACAATTGCACCGGCAGGTGCGCCTGTAGTTTCGGCTTTAAGTAATGAAGCAGATACAGCAGGGAAGATATCAGTTGTGATATCAGCCTTCTTCATCAGAATTTCAAGCTTAGTAACTTCGTTTTCATTGTTGCTTTTGCCACGAAAACGATTTACGCAAGCCTTATAATAACGACGAAGAATTTCCATTTTTGAAGCTTCACAACAAACCTCATCATCAATAATGCAGTTACCTGCCATATTAACACCCATATCTGTCGGTGAGCTGTATGGCGAGCTGCCCTGAATACGTTCAAACATAGCGTTAAGAACAGGGAAAATTTCAACATCTCTATTGTAATTTACAGCAGTTTTGCCGTAAGCGTCAAGATGGAACGGATCTATCATATTTACATCATTCAGGTCAGCAGTAGCCGCTTCATAAGCAAGGTTAACAGGATGCTTGAGCGGAATATTCCAGATAGGGAAGGTTTCAAACTTAGCATATCCTGCTGTAATACCCCTCTTGTGGTCGTGATAGAGCTGGCTAAGACAAGTAGCCATTTTGCCGCTTCCGGGACCGGGAGCAGTAACAACGATCAACGAACGGCTTGTTTCAATGTATTCATTCTTGCCAAGACCTTCTTCACTTACGATGTGGCTTACATCTGACGGATATCCTGCAATAGGGTAATGGCGATAGCAACGCACTCCGAGAGAAGTAAGATGCTTGAGAAAAGCGTTTGCAGATGGCTGATTGTTGTAGCGTGTAAGAACTACGCTTCCGACATAAATGCCCATCTCACGGAAAGTATCTATTAAACGCAGAACGTCGTCATCATAAGTGATACCGAGGTCACCACGAATTTTATTATTTTCAATATCGGAGGCATTGATCGCAATAACAACTTCAACATCCTCTTTTAACTGCTGTAACATTCTTATTTTACTGTCAGGCTCAAATCCGGGCAAAACACGGGAAGCATGGTAATCGTCAAAGAGTTTTCCGCCGAACTCAAGATAAAGTTTTCCTCCAAACTGAGAAATACGTTTGCGAATTTGCTCTGACTGTGTAACTAAATATTTTTGATTGTCAAAACCGATAGGTTTCATTGTCATTCCTCCTAACGCATTATTAAATAAAAGTATATCACATTCCTGACAGAAATAAAAGTGAAAATTTCATATTTCGATATTCTTTGCAATAAAAATATTCACAAATTAAGATGAATAAAACTATTAATTATCACATACTATCATTTCTTGACGAAAAATCAATATTGTGATATAATACAAATATGATATTTTATGTTGTGAAAATATGGTAAATATATCATTAAAATCAGTATTTTATTCGGAAAAGTCAATCGAAAGATTGTTTTTTTAATAAATTTGAGAGGAAATAATTATGGAAAAGAAAAAAGAATTCCAACCTTATATTCCTGCCAGTAAAATCACACCTGAATTGACAGCAACGTCAATTATAATGGGTGTAATTCTGGCTGTAGTATTTGGTGCAGCTAACGCATATTTGGGACTAAGAGTAGGTATGACAGTATCAGCATCAATTCCTGCGGCTGTTATAGCTATGGGTGTAATCCGAGTTGTTATGCGTAAGAACTCAATTTTGGAAAGCAACCTCGTGCAAACTATCGGTTCAGCCGGTGAATCACTTGCCGCAGGTGCTATCTTCACATTGCCAGCTTTGTTTTTATGGGCATCAGAAGGCAAAATGGATAAGCCAAATTTGATCGAAATTACATTAATCGCACTCATTGGCGGTCTTTTGGGCGTATTTTTTATGGTGCCTTTGCGTAATGCTTTGATCGTTCGTGAACACGGCGTTCTTCCTTATCCGGAGGGACAGGCTTGTGCAGAAGTGCTTCTTGCTGGTGAAGAAGGCGGTGCAAATTCATCTACAGTATTTGCAGGTATGGGTTTTGCGGCTTTATTTAAGTTTATTATCGACGGCTTGAAGGTAGTCAAGGGTGAAGTTTCCATCGAAGGTTCAACTAAGACATATCCGGGTGCTATCGGAACTCAGATATATCCTGCTGTAATGAGCGTTGGTTATATTTGCGGTCCTCGTATTTCATCATATATGTTTGCCGGAGGTATTGTAAGCTGGCTTGTACTCATTCCAATGATCGTAATTTTCGGCAGTGAAATTGTAATGTATCCGGGTACAGATACGATCGGTACAATCTATGCCGAAAGCGGTGCAAGCGGAATCTGGAGTACATATGTACGTTATATTGGTGCCGGTGCACTTGCCGCAGGCGGTATCATCAGCCTTATCAAGTCATTGCCTTTGATCGTTCGTACTTTCCGTGATGCTATCAAGGGTATGTCAGGCGGCTCAAAGAGCAGAACAATCCGTACAGAGCAGGACATAAATATGAAGTTAGTTTTAGGTGCGATTCTCGTGCTTACATTAGCTGTATGGCTCGTTCCTGCAATCCCTGTATCTCTTGTTGGTGCAATCGTAGTCGTAATCTTTGGCTTCTTCTTTGCAACAGTATCATCTCGTATGGTAGGCCTTGTAGGTAGCAGTAACAACCCTGTATCAGGTATGGCTATAGCAACTCTCCTTATTGCAACTGTTATTCTCAAAATCACAGGTGAAGTAGGTGCTTCAGGTATGCAAGCTGCTATTGCTATCGGATCTATCATCTGTATTGTGGCTGCTATTGCAGGTGACACTTCGCAGGACCTCAAAACTGGTTATCTGCTTGGTGCCACACCTAAGAAACAGCAGATTGGTGAAATCATCGGTGTAATAGCTGCTGCTTTTGCAATCGGTGTAACATTATATCTTCTTGACAGCGCATGGGGCTTTGGTTCAGAAGAACTTGCAGCTCCTCAGGCTACTCTTATGAAGATGGTTATTGAAGGCATTATGGGCGGAAATCTTCCATGGGGACTTATTTTCATAGGTGTATTTATTGCGATCGTTGTTGAATTGATCGGTATTCCTGTACTCCCATTTGCAATTGGTGTTTACCTTCCTGTACAGCTCAATGCTTGTATTATGGTAGGCGGTTTAATTCGTCTTTGCTTTGATAAGATGAAGGATAGCGACAAGAAGAAGGGCATAATAAACAATGGTGTACTCTTCTGTTCAGGTATGATTGCAGGTGAAGGTCTTGTAGGTATTTTACTTGCTGTTTTCGCAATCTTCGGTATAAATTCAGCAATTGATTTGTCAAGCAAATTCAATCTTCCTTCATGGTTCACAGATATCGGAAGCATTGTAGTATTCGGACTTATCATTCTTTGCTTGCTTAAATTCAGCTTGTGGAAGAAAGAACCTAAAAAGAAGGCAGAAAATAAGTAAATATGAAGAAAAAGCAAATTGTAATATCTCAGAATTATCTTGAAAAAGTTCCTGTTCATTCAAAATCAATAAATTGGAAAACTGATGATAAAGGCGTGGTTTTGGAAATAGAAAACAAAGGTTGGGCTAACCGAATAGCACAGGTGTTGTTTTTCAGACCAAAAGTCAGTTATGTTCATCTCGATAAACTCGGAAGTTTTGTGTGGCCGTTGATTGACGGTGAAAAGAATATTACGCAACTCGGCGAGTTTGTGGAAGCTGAATTCGGTGAAGATGCACATCCTCTTTATGAGCGATTGGCTCGTTATTTTCAGATTCTCGACAGCTATCATTTCATTGAGTGGGCAACAACAGAATAACAAAATTTACAGGCGACAGTGTAATAGCTGTCGTCTGTTTTGTATATATAATTGGGTGTTGACAAACTGAAATGCTTCGGTTATAATGAAGTAAAATTAAATGAAAGAGGGAATTTGTTTGTCAAGCATTGTAAATAAGGAAAATATAACTAACTAAATAGTTGTTGCAGATTATATTTCTACACAGTTATGTCGCAAAAGTATTGCGGTATGGCTTTGTTTGTTATACAGATGTGTAGGAAGGTCTGCTGTTATCCTGTTTGCAATATGCTTCACAAATTGACCTGTTTTGATGCATAGCAATAGCTGTGCATTTTTTGTTTTATAGATGCTTAGTAAAGTCGGTTTTAAGGCTTATTATAGATGAATTATGTCTGCCTGATTTGAAATTTTGCGTTATATAAAGGCTGTGGTGAACCATATCTATGGGATAACCACAGCCTATTTTTTTGTTATTTTTCTTTAGCAGAATTTAAAAATCAAAATTATCATATTAAAGGAGAACATATCGTGAAAAGAATAATTAAATCAATGACAAAGGAATACACACAGGCTTCTCTCGAACTTGTAGAGAGAGTATTTACAGAATCAGAAGGCAAAGAAAACGGAATAATAGTTGGTGAACTTGTCCAAGAAATAAGAAGCAAAAAATACTATATCCCCGAACTTGAATTGATTATGGTGAACGAAGCTGATGAAGTCATAGGTTATGCAATGTTTTCAGCTATGCATATTGAAGGAAAGTACAGTGATATCCTTTTGATGCTGACTCCCGTTGCAGTGAGGACGGATATGCAAAGACAGCATATATCAAAAGAACTTATAGAATATGGCTTTGAAAAAGCAAGAGAAATGGGATATAAAGCGGTGATTGTCGAGGGAAATCCGCAGAATTATCGGGCGAGAGGATTCAGAACATCAGCAGATTACGGAGTTGTCGCAGGAAAAAGTGTTAAAATTCCTGCTGTTGAATGTCTGATGATAAAGGAGCTTGTACCTAATACGCTCAAAGA
This sequence comes from Ruminococcus sp., assembly GCA_036306945.1. GTDB lineage: Bacteria > Bacillota > Clostridia > Oscillospirales > Acutalibacteraceae > Ruminococcoides. The sequence goes on from JAXJYO010000026.1 coordinate 7,314, forward strand.
AATTAACGGAACATTGGAATACACCGATTACAGCAGGTTAACGTGAGGTGATGTATATGAATAATTCGGAAAAGATTTTAGAATTTGATAAAATAAAAGATATGTGGAAATTATGTGCCGCAATGGATTCAACAAAGGAGAAAATCGACAGCATAGAGCCGTATCTTGATGAAACAGAACTCAGACTCAATCAGAAGCAGACGACCGAAGCAAAGGGAATGATTGAAAAATGCGGAATACCGCCGATGCCGTCATTTTCAGGCGTTAAACAGATAATGGATATTGCTCAAAAGGATTGTTGTCTTACAGCAGAACAGCTTGAAAAAGTCGGTCAGGCTCTAATAGCTGTAAGAAGGCTCAAGGATTATCTCAACCGATGCAAAGTTTATGAGTTTTCACTTGCTTATTATGAAGAAGAATTGCACTCCTGTGATGAAATTAAAGAGATGATTCAGTCGCAGATTCACAACGGCAAGGTTGATGACCGAGCAAGTGAACTGTTGTTTTCAATCAGACGAGAGATCCTCAGGTAAAGCAATTTGCAAAAAATGAGGACAATGTAATAAATGCAAGAATGGATTTTGACAAAGAAACGCTGACTCCCTTATATAAGCTTGTTATAGGGGAAAGCGGAGAAAGTTGTGCATGCCGACTCTTCAACCGATGAAAAATCCTTTGGCGAAGCAGGAAACTACAGAGTCACGGTAACGGTGAAGGATTTTGCGGACGAAACAGCAACAGCTTCGGCAGATTTTGTTGTAGAGGATAACGCATTTGAATTTACAGAATTTTCAGTAGTTCCCGATTCCAAACTAAGAGTCGGAAATAAAATGGATTTTACTGCAATCACCAATTATGAGCACATCAAGTCAGGTGCAAATCAGTATAACGAGTATGAAATCACAATAAAAAATACTGATGAAATCTGCTATAACGTGACAGTCATAGCAACAAGTTCAGATATCAGCAATATGACAAGTACGGTAAATCTCTCATGGGTTCCGACAGAGCCAGGTTCATATACTGCAACTATCACTTCAACCGATTCAAATGGTGAATGGTCAATGCGTATTATTGGAGTGACAGCAACACAACGATGACATCATGGCCGGGAGTAGCAATGACGAATATGGGCAACAGCGTTTATCGTATTGAAGTTCCTTCAGGAGCCACAAAGATTATCTTTAATAACGGTTCATCTCAGACCGCAGACATCACGATTCAGAGTATGAATATGATTTACAAAAACGGAAGTTGGTCAGCGTACTCATAAGTTTTAAAATTTTAACACTCAGCAAAAAGCTTTCCGAGAAATTCTCGGGAAGCTTTTTAACTTAATTATGACGGTTTGAATATAAATTTCTTAAAAACATATTGACAAAAGATATATCATAAATTATACTATAAACAGATTTACAATAAACTAATTTATAGTATTGAGGTGCAATATGCCGAGCAGTCCCAAAATACCAAAAGAAATGATACTTGAAAATGCTCTAAAAATGCTAATCCGTGACGGTTACGAGTCAATTAACATAAAATCTCTGGCTAAGGAGATAGGTTGCTCGACCCAGCCGATTTCATGGCATTTCGGCAATATGGAAGGGTTGAGAAGTGCATTGTTTGATTATGCACGCAACTACCTTATAAACAAGCTTTTTAACATTCAGGAAAATGCGATGACCTCATTTCTTGATTTGGGTCTTAATTATCTTAATGTTGCCTTTGACGAACCAAATTTATTCAAGTATATATTTATGAACAGCGACAGTGCTTATGTAACAGATGATATCAAAGTATTTTCCGATGCAGGGCAGAACGCAGTCATAACTGAAATGCTTTCAAATCAGCTCGGAATATCAAAAGAACTTGCAAGCGCAAATGTTCAGGATCTGACGATGTACACTCATGGACTTGCAACATATATAGCAACGGGAGTAGTGCGAATTTCAAAAGAAGAAGCCAAAGGAATGCTCATCAGAGTAGGCGCTTCGTTATTTAATTTGAAGTAAAAAATTTATATTGAATTGCCTGACAAAATATAAAATTTAGGAGTTAAAAGTTATGAAAATTTTAGTGTTAAACGGAAGTCCAAAAGCAAAAAGTGATACAATGCATCTGACAAATGCATTTCTTGACGGAATTGCAAAGAACGGTGAGCATCAGATTGAGATTATTAATGTAATCGAAAAAGAAATAAAGCCCTGTTTAGGCTGTTTTGCTTGTTGGAAAATCCAAAACGGCAAATGCGTGCAAAATGACTATCAGAATGAAATTCTTGCAAAAATTGCCGAAGCAGAAGTTGTGATATGGAGTTTTCCACTCTATTGTTACAGTATGCCGTCGCATCTCAAGGCGGTTGTTGACAGAACAATTCCACTTGCCAAAATGTCTATGAAAGAAGAAAACGGCGTTGTCAGTCATGACACTCTGATCGATATGTCATCAAAGCATTATGTTGTCATTTCAGGTTGCGGATTTCCTAATTGGAACGGTAATTTTGAAGGTATGAAATTGCAGTGCAAAAATATGTTCGGCAATAATTTGACCACAGTTTGTGTGCCTGAAACACCGATGCTTAATGAACCCACAGCCGAACCGTTGACAAAACCTTTGCTTGAAAAATTCAAAGATGCAGGCGAGGAGTACGCAAAAAATCTTACTTTGTCCGAAGAAACAATTGCAATACTTGAAACTCCAATGCTTCCCAATGAGATCTACATACAGATCGTAAACGGAAATGCCGCACAGCAGTAAGTTTAGAAAAACAATATCCATATACAACAAACCCCCGATTTAAAAATCGGGGGTCAATTTTATTATGTCAGGAAATAACAAATACAAGGGAAACAGTCATTATGTCGTCTTTGCAATCGGCAAAAATGTCACCGCCCATTTTGTACATAAGCTGACGACAGATGTACAGCCCAAGACCGCTTCCTCTGTTTGAACCGACATTTGAGCCACGCCAAAAGCTGTCAAAAATATGAGTAACTTCATTCTGAGATATGGAAGACCCGCTGTTTGAAATCGAAACGATGGCGCAGTTGTCTTCCTGTGCAAATGACATTGAAAAACTCTTACCGTCACCATATTTTACAGCGTTTTCCATTATGTTTTGCACCACTTCAACAGCACGGTCAAGGTCACCTTTTACAATAACATCGCTGTATTTGCCTATTGTAAAATCAATTTTAAGAAGATCAAGCTTGTCGTCATAGAAGTTGCTTGTGGATTTGATTAATTCAGACAAGTAAAACTCGCTGTTGTTCACTTCAAGATTGAGAAAATCCTCATTCGATGCCTTGATGATATCATCAACATAACCTTTGATTTCCTCGCATTTTTCTGAAATATTTTCTGCAATTTCATTCTTTTTCTCTTCGTCATTGTACAATCCTCGTTGCAAAGCTTTTGAGTAAAGTTCAATGATTCCGAGCGGTGTTTTTATATCGTGAGAAATTGACAGAACAAGTGTTTTCTTTTCCTTCTGTATCGCAAGTTCGCTTGCTTTCTGTTGTTCAAGCTTTTCACGGAGCAAGTCCATTCCCCAGATAAATCTGCCAAAATACGATTGCTTGTTTTCTTTTAGCGGTGTTGTAAGATTACCTTTTGCGAGTTCAAACGGCATTTCTCTGAGTTTGTTGAAAGGTCTTACGATTTTGAAGTATATAAATACTATCAAACCGATAACACAAACCGAAATCGAAACCATTGCAATATTAACGCGAATAACCAAGCTGTTGTTATCGGGTGTGTAAGAATAGTCGAACCTGTATATGTTATCGCCAATCTTTGAGATAATATAATCACTGTCACTTTTGCAAAAGTTTTCAGCATTTTCATCAGAAAGCATTTCAACATTGGTTATATATGAGCAGTCATCAAGGTCATAACTCTGATTATTTTCGATGCACTGTTCAATACGGCTGACTTCAATTCTGTAAGGTCTGCCGGAGTGAGAATTATCAGATGAGAATAATGTGAAATTTACAATAAAGAATGCTGAAATGATTGAGATGAGAACAACTGAAATTAGTATGCGAAAGCTTTTCAAGTTGCATCACCTCGCTGTTCATATCTGTAGCCCACACCCCAAACAGTGACGATGCGTTGCGGATTTTTCGGGTTGTCCTCAATTTTTTGTCTTAGCCATTTAATATGTACTGTAAGAGTTTGAGGTTCGATGAAGCTGTCAAATCCCCATATTTTGTTAAAAAGCATATCTTTACTCATCGTCTTTCCTGTATTTTCCATAAGTAATGTAAGCAGATCAAATTCTTTCTGAGTAAGGTCAAGCGGTTCATCTTTTTTGTAAGCAACACGCTTTGTTTTGTCAATTTTAAGATACCCGTCGGTGATGATTGATGTCTGATATCTGCGTTTAAAAATACCGTGAATCTTGGCAAGCAGAATATCAATATCATAAGGCTTTTCAATGTAGTCATCAGCGCCAAGCAAAAGACCGTTGAGCTTGTCGTCTTTTTCAGTTTTGGCACTCACAATAATAATCGGTGCATTGGAGGTTTCACGAATTTCTCTGCATACTGCAAGACCGTCCATACCCGCCTTTTCAAAATAACTGTCCAGAGCAGTTGTTACTGCAATCATATTGTTAACACTGCTCGAAACAAAAGTAGTTGCAAGAATAATGAACAACAGCAAAATTATGTTCATTGTTTTCTTGCGCTTCAAATCTTTTTTCAAAATATTAAAGTACATCTGTTTTCCTCCTTTGATGAGGTGATTATACGATTTAATTTATTAAATAATCCTTAAATAATTTTACTATATAAAAACTTTTTTGAAAATACAATTCTAAACTAAATATGATATATAAATCAACAAAAGCCAAATGCACGACTTTAGCTGTTTTGTTATAGCTAAAGTCGTGCATAAAAGGTATATTATTTTATCTGTTTAAGTTGATGAGAGGTCATCAAGATTTTTTAATCCTGACTCTGATTTGAAATCGTGTTGAGTTTTAATGCGATCTGAAGCTGGAGCTTGGTTTCGGATTCGTCTATGTCAAGCTCAAGTATTTCCTTGATTCTGTCGAGTCTGTACAAAATTGTGTTATAATGCGTGAAGGTTTCCTTTGCCGTTAACTTTGCATTACAATTATATTTATAGTACAATCTGAGTGTTTCAACAAGTTTCGTGTTGTGTTCTTTATCATAATTTATCAGGTTGGAAAGAAATCTTTTCTGAAATCCTGATACGTTGTCGTTGTCAGGAAGAAGTGAAAGAATAGAGTAAATTCCTAAATCATCATAGGTAACATAATCACTGCAAATTCCGCATCGTTTTGTAATCAGGCATATAGCCATTGCTTCTTTATGAGCTTTTGAAATGTTATCAATACTGGATTGAGAGCTTATACAAAGTGTTATTCCATTTTGCAAACAATGAGAAAGAGTGTCTTTGATATTGCTAAAAAGAATATGATTGCTTTTTTCGTTTTCTCTCATATGCAATATTATAGTGAGTTTTTTATAATATGTAACGAATACATCATCTGAGATAGAAGAAATCCTTTTTCTCAATGTCACAAGGTCAATTTCTTCAACGGAAATCGAATCAGATGATTGTTTCGGTTCAACTATAATGGCACAGTAATTTCCGTCTGAGTACAGATTGATTCCATATGATTTAGCGCTGAGCAGAATGTCATTCTTGCTTTTTAGTTCATTTGAAAGCCAAACTCGTAAGAAATTGTCTTGATATTTACTTTTCATATCGTGCAGAGTCTGAAGATTTTTAATCTCAATACCAAGTATTCTGCTGATTCTGTTAATCGTATATATATTACTTTCGTTAAATGGGTTGTTTGATTCAAGCGCAATTACATATGTAGTCTGTGAATTGTCGCAACAGCATATATATGCTGAGATTATCGCATCATTTATTGAAAGCTTCTGAATACCTAGGTTTTTAATTTTATCGCTGTTTAAAGTCAGGAATTCTGAATGATTTGCAACAATATCTTCGCCTGAGATGATTTCATTGTTGTTGATTACAAATAATTTACGGTTTAGTTCTTTCTGAAGTTTTCTGATGATCTCCTGCGGAGTTTTATTATGAGAAATTAACTCGATAAGCGATTCTGTAACATATTGTGTATGCAAGAATAATCGTGTTTCTTTTTCAAGAATACATTCTATTGATTCTTTTACTATGTCTGCAAAAATTGCATTCGGAGGAAGCTGAATCAACGGGAAATTAAATTTATTACATACGTCAATAAGAGTAGATGTGATTTCAACAAAGCGTTTAGGTTTAATGGCAATTCCGCTCACATTTTTTTCTTTATATAACGGTATCTGCGACACAAGTTTGTTGATATCTTCTTTGAATGCAAAAGCGGTAGTTATCAAAAATTCTCCGCCGTGAAGCCAGTTGATTATATCAGGCATCTCAAGTGTGTTCACTTTTGTGATAGGTGAAGTCAGTCCGCTTTTTCCTGCCAAAATCTTTGATCCTTTCATTGACGGAAGAAACAGCATATCTTTGCAACTGAAAAATTCTTTTTTATTCATAATAATCACCTTGCAACAAGTTTAACATTAATTTTTGATGTTGTAAACACTAAAAATGCAATATGACAAATACAATCCTGCAAAAAGAGAAAAAGGATAATTTTTGCAAATCAAATGTGAAAAATACAAAACACTTTGTGGTCGTATCACAAATAAGGCTTAAAACTTTTGTAAAACAGACACATTTTAATAAAAAATTTATTGTGATATAATAAGTCCAAACAAGAGAACAGAAATAATCAGCTGCTTTTATTTGTTTTTGGTTTTGAAGAAAATGCAGGATGTTAAAATTAAAAATTCAGGCAAAGACGCCATGGAGAATATTTCTCCGTGGTGTTTTCGTATTATTACGGCAATGAAGCCGCAGGCATTTCAGTCTGCGGTTTTATTATTTATATAGTAGAGGAGAGATTTAAATGAGCCTTGAGGGTATAATTCAGACAATAATCGGCGGACTCGGCTCAGGTACAGTTTATGCTTTGCTCGGAATATCATTTACATTGATTTTCGGAAGGCTGAAAATATGTTCTGTTATGCACGGTGATATTGCGCTTCTTGCTGCGTACATTGCATATTGGCTGTTTACGTCAATCGGATTTGATCCGATTGCTTCACTTGTAATAATCGTACCGATATTGTTTTTGGTTGGTTATCTGATTCAAAATCTTATGCTTAATAAATTTATGAATCTTGAAACATGGAAAGGTAAGTATCAGGGTCAGATTATGGTTACATTCGGTCTGGCTATGGTAATTATGGCTATTGAGTATTTTATATTTACGGGTACATTCAAAACCATAAATATCAGCTATCGTAATGCAACAATACAGGTAGGAAATATATTCATTCCGGTGGTAAGCTTGTTTGCTATCATTATTACAGTAGCTCTTGTGGTGGGACTTGAACTTGTTCTCAAAAAAACAAGTTTGGGCATAAAAATAAGAGCTTGCAGTATTGACAGAGTATCATCACAGCTTGCCGGTATCAACTACAGAAGAGTTTGTGCAGTGACCTTCGGAATTTCAACAGCTGTAGCAGGAATTGCAGGAGTGTTCTACTCACTTCGCAATCAGTTGGGACCGTCAGAAGGACTTGAACTTACGTTTCTCGGCTGGGTAGCAGTTATAATCGGCGGTATGGGAGATTTGAAAGGTTCTTTGATTGCAGGACTTATGATGGGTGTTGTTGAAAGTCTTGTTAGCTATTTGTGGATTCCGGCTTATGCTCAGGCCGCACTCTATCTTGTGCTTCTGTTGTTCCTTATTTTCAGACCAAACGGACTTTTCCATAAATATGCTACAGAAGCAAGGAGTATGTGATTATGAATAAATCGGTTTTTAAAAGCAGAAATTTCATTATCGGATGCATTGTAAGTGTAATACTTTTTATTGCATATCAGGTCATTTATTCTGTAACTAACGGTGGATATATAGCAAATATAATAGTTTACATCTGTCTGTTTGTAATTGCCGGACAGGGATGGAATTTGCTTGGCGGCTATATTGGTGAGATTTCATTCGGACATGCGGTGTTTTTCGGATTGGGTGCATATACAATAGGCATAGTACAGAAAATGGGCTTCAAGGGTAATCCACTGTTTCTTGTAGTCTTGGGAATGTTGATAAGTGCATTGTTTGCACTGATAATTTCATATCCGTTACTCAGAATCAGAGGATTTTCATTTTTAATCGGAACATTCGGTCTTGGTGTAATTTTCTACAATGTGTTCAAAAGCAATCAGGATTTGGGATCAAATCAGGGTATGTATATTAAATCATTGGATAAGGGATTTGTATTTTCTCTCATAGTTGTTCTTGCAATCGTAACAAGTATATTTGTATATGTGCTTGTTAACAACAATTTAGGCTTGAAATTCAAAGCAGTACGAGATGCCAGTGATGCAGCCGAGATGATAGGGGTTAATATCTACAGAACAAAAACAATTGCACTTGTAATTGGTGCGGCAATCACAGGACTTGCCGGAGGGATGTTTGCCTTATACAGCAGTCACATAGCACCGTCAACCTGTTACGAAACATCGATTAGTAACGATATTCTCCTTGGTTCGTACATTGGAGGATGCGGAACGGTAATTGGACCTGTTATCGGTGGATTTACTGTTCTCGGTTTGCAGGAATGGGCAAGAAATGTTATTTCAGTCAGTGGCGGACACAATCTTGTACTCGGTTTACTTCTTATAGTTGTAATGATGGTTGCAAGAGAAGGAATCTGGCCTGAATGTGTAAAAGCATATAAAAAGCTTAGAGTATATTTAAAAAATAAAAAGCAAATAAAATCCGATGGTTCTTTGAAAAAGGAGTGTTAATATGTCGACAATTCTTGAAATAAACGGACTCAGCAAAAGTTTTGGCGGTAACCATATTTTTGAAGGAATAGACATTTCTGTTAATAAGGGTGAGGTTTACGGAATTATCGGAACAAACGGAAGTGGTAAGACTACGATTTTTAATCTTATATGCGGAATTTACAAGCCTGACAGAGGAAACGTAATATTTGACGGTGAAGATATTACAGGTATGGAACCATGGAAGCTTGCACGAAAGGGGATTGGAAGATGTTTTCAGCTTGTCAAACCTTTTCAAAGTATGACGCCGCTTGAGAACATAAGGGTAGCAAGAGCCACAGCAGGTAAAATAAGCGATGGCATAAAGATGGATATTGATGAAATAATCGAATTCACCAATCTGAAAGATAAGCTTAACATTCCGACCAGCGAATTATCACTTCCTGACAAAAAGAATGTTGAGATTGCAAGAGCACTTGCCTGTAATCCTAAAATGGTTTTATTTGACGAAGTATCTTGCGGACTTTCAGGTCAGGAAATAGGCAAACGTATGGAAATGATGAAAGAACTTGCAAACAGAGGAGTAACGATCGTTGTTATTGAACACATTATGATGTTTATAAAGGAAATCTGTGACAGAGTTGCAGTGCTTCATGCAGGAAGTCTGATTGCAGAGGGAGTTCCGTCAGAAGTAGCATCGAACGAAAAAGTAATCCATGCGTATCTTGGAGGCAGAAAACTATGAGTAAGGTAGTGTTTGATGTAAACAGCATTGTAACAGGTTACTCTAAAGAAGTAGACGTGTTGCATGGTGTTTCATTTCAGATAAAAGACGATGACTGTGTTGCTTTGATCGGCGCAAACGGTGCAGGTAAAAGCAGCATAATGAAAACAATTTCAGGGATTCTTCCCTGCAAAAGCGGTTCGATTACTTTTTACGGTGAAAGAATTGATACGAAAAAACCACACGAAATTGTTTCAAAAGGCATTATTCAGGTGCCTGAAGAAGGCGGTACATTTCCTAATCTTACAATAAAGGAAAATCTGATGATAAGCTGCCACAGTAAATCTACACAGCTGCATATGAAAGATAATATGGAGCTTGTATATAACTTTTTTCCGCCACTCAAAGAAAAATCTTCTCAAATGGCAGGCGTACTCAGCGGAGGTCAGAGAAAAATGCTCAATATCGGTAAAGCTATAATGGCTGAACCTGAGCTGTTATTACTTGATGACATTTCAATGGGACTCGCTCCAAAAGTTGTTGAAGACCTTTATGCGATGCTGAAGGAACTCACAAGAGAACTGAAAAAACCTGTTTTGCTTGTGGAGCAGATAGCCGATATCGCACTTGATTTTGCTGATTACGGACATGTTGTTTCACAGGGAGAGATAGTTCTTTCAGGCACATCAGAGGAACTTTTAAATTCCGATGAAGTACAGAGATTATATGTTGGCGGATAATTTTAAGGAGGAAACATTATGAAAAGCACAGGAAAATTTCTAAGTTTATTGTTAGCAGGTACACTTGCTGCAACTGCTTTTGCAGGCTGTTCATCAACAGGTGAATCGTCAGAAAGCAGTAGTTCAAACAATGATTCTGACACAATAAAAATCGGCGGTACATTCACATTGACAGGCGATCTTGCTCATTCAGGCAATCTTGCTTTTGAGGGGGCACAGGCTGCTGTTGAATATGTAAATGACAAACTCGGCGGAGTAAACGGCAAAAAAGTTGAACTTGTTTATTATGATGATGAATTTGACTCAGGTAAAATCCCTTCTCTTTATGAAAAGCTGATTTCTGTTGATAAGGTAGATTTACTTGTATCGCCGTACACATCAGCATTGCTTGATGCAGTTCCTACAGTTGACCAGAACGGAAAGATTATGTTCTCGGTTGCGGCAGATAGTTACGAGGCAAACAGTACATTCGGACAGACCGTAGTCAATATCCAGATGGATGATAAATGGCAGGGCGGTATGTGGTGGAAAGATGTTGCCGAGTTTCTGGGCAGTTATGATGAATGGAGTTCGTCAACAGAAGCGTCAAAGCCTGAAAAAGTTGCAATAGTAAACCTTGAAACTACATACGGTCATGAAGTAAGCACAGCTCTCAACGATTATTTCGGTGAAAGCGGCCTTGAAGTAGTTTACGAAGAATTCTTTGATCCGGGTTGTTCTGATTGGACTCCTTGTATTTCAAAGCTTAAATCAGCAGATCCTGACGTTTTAATCGTTCCACAGTATTTTGAAGACAGTGTTACATTCGTTCAGGCTTGTAAGTCACTTGATTTTTCCGTTGATTATATGGTAATCGAGGGTATGGGCTGGGACTCAGCTTCTTGGTGCAACACCGAAAGCGGTGGTCTTGACCCGTCGATCGCCAAGATGAATTTCTTATCCTACAGTGTTTACAAGAGCACAAGGGATTGCGAGTCCACAAAATATGCAGCTGATTATTGTAAAGAAAAGTACAATTCAATTCCTGGCAACGATTTTCTCTGTGGATTTATGGCTGTTGAACTTGCTTGCAAGGCAGCCAATGATGCAGGTTCAACAGAAAAAGCAGACTTAATTTCAGTGCTTACATCAAATACATATGAACTCGCAGGATATGATTACAAGATGAATGAAACAGGCGGTAACTGTGCTGAATTTTCATGGGGCGTAGGACAGTATCAGCCGGAAAGCCTTGATAAGGCAAACTCGACAGGCGACGACTGGCAGATTTTATGGCCTTCGGAATATAAAACTGCTGATCCTAATCTTCCTTTCCAGGGTTGGAAATAATTGCTGAAAATTAATTTTATATGCCATGTCTGTTTATCGATTTTATCGGTGAACAAACCTAACCCCGCTGAAATTCTGATATTATAACTTTCAGGATTTCAGCGGCAGAATATTACAATTACAGAAAAGTGTCGAAGCGTTATAAGATAAGAGAGGAATGTTAAAATGGGTATAACTGCAAAAAATCTTAAACTTGTTGCAGAACGTTTGCATTGTGTTGATGTGTTGATGGATTCAGCAAAATACGCTGAAAAAGTATTAAAGGGCGGAAATGTAGTCAATGTTATTACACGAGAGATTTATCAGGCAGATGTTGCAATTGAGGGCGAATATATTCTTATGGTAGGCGATTGTTCGGCGCTTATCGGAGATAATACAGAAGTTATTGATGTTACAGGAAAATACATAACACCGGGTTTCATTGATTCACATATGCATTTTGAATCGGCGATGCTCACAGTTACCGAATTTTCAAGATTGTCAATTCCCACAGGTACAACGTGTCTTATATCCGACCCTCACGAAATCGGAAACGTGCTCGGACCCGTCGGAATAAAAGCAATGGCAGAAGAGGCGGCTTTGATGCCTCAACATGTATTTTGTCGAGTACCTGCGCTTACTCCTGATTCTCCCGGACTTGAAACAGCCGGTTACGATATTACATCAAATGATATCCCCGAAATGCTTGAATATCCGTCTGTTACGGGTATAGGAGAAACTCAGGGCGTTTCGGCAATAAGATATGTTTATAAGTATAATTACCCTGTAATTCGTGATACAATTGCATCTTCGGTTTATGCTCGCAGTATAGGAAAGGGAGTTGACGGTAATGCTCCCGAGTTGTTTGGGAATGAACTTGCGGCTCACATCATATGCGGTGGTACGGACGTTTCCTGTCACGAAACCACAACAAAGGCAGAGGCGGTTGAAAAGCTGAGAAACGGTGTGTATATGCTGATGCGTGAAGGTTCAACGCAGCGCAATATGCCCGAATGTGTTCGTGCAATCACTGAAGAAGGTCTTGATTCAAGACGTGCAATTCTTGCGACAGACGATATGCTTGCAGAAGATATTGCAAAAACTGGTCATATGAATGACATCATACGCAGAACGATAGAAAACGGTGTTGATCCTGTTGAAGCAATTCAGATGGCAACGATCAACCCTGCAACATGGTTCGGACTTTCAGAACTCGGTGTACTAGCACCAGGTAAACTTGCAGATATTGCTGTTATAGACGGTAAACTTGAAGATATGAACGTAACACAGGTGTTTTTGGGCGGAAAGTGTGTTGCAAAAGACAGTCAACTTTTGATTGAACTGCCTAAATATACTTATCCCGATTGTGTAAAACATTCGGTAAAGAGAGAAAAGATCACTCCTGATGACTTGATGGTAAGTGCAAAGGGAAATAAGGCTAAAGTCAACGTAATAGGTTTGATCCTAGACCAGAATTTATCAGATGCCTTTAAAATAGAGATGAATGTAAAAGACGGTTTTGTCTGTCCTGACATTGAAAGTGATTTGCTTCCGATTGCAAATGTCGGCAGACATGGTCAAAAAGACATAGGAAAAACTTTTGTAAAAGGCTTCAAAATGAAGCACGGAGCTTTTGCTGAGAGTGTTGCTCACGATACGCATAATATCATTGTAATGGGTACAAATTACAATGATATGGCAATTGCAGTCAATCGTGTAATTGAATTACAAGGTGGTCTTGCACTTGCGAAGGACGGTGAAATCATCGGAGAAATGGGGCTTCCTGTTGCAGGTCTTATCACAGATGAGCTGAGTGCCGCAGAACTCACCGATACAATGAGCAAACTTACAGCACTTGCAAAGAATGAACTTGAATGTGAAGCACACGCTCCGTTTATGCATCTGGCTTTTTTGGCTCTCACTACATCGCCAAAGTGGAAAATCACCGACAAAGGTGTGATTGACGCAAATCATTACTGCGTTATTCCTACAGTTGAAGAATAAATTATGAAGGGATGTTAAGTATGAATTTTAATGAAAAATATGAACTGGTTGATTTATCACAGGAAATTTATGAAGGTATGCCTGTTTTTGGTATGCATCAGAAAACTTTTTTTATGATGAATCAGGATCACGAAACAAATATGAAGCAGACGGGTTCAAAAACACTCGGTTTTGCGGCAAGAAATATGCTGATTTCCGAACATGGTCCCACACATTCCGATGCAGTTTGGGAATACAATCCGAATGGTCCTACAATTGACAATATGGACATCAGGATGTTCTACGGAAGTGCAATATGTGTTGATCTTACCCATATTCGTTACCCTGACTACATAACGGCAAAAGATCTTGAAGAAGCAGTTGAAAAAGCAGGTCTTGAGGTTCTTCCGGGTGATATTTTTCTTATGTACACAGGACACTGGAACAGAACATATGCTGTAGGCGATATTGAAGGCTACAAGAATTATTATACAGGTCTTAATTATGAAGCCGCGGAATGGCTTGCAAAAAAGGGTGTAGTAAACATCGGTGTGGATTCTTCTGCAATTGATCAGACTCCTGACGATCTTGATTTTTCAGGTCATTGGGTATGCGGTAAATATGGAATGACCAACACGGAAAATCTTTGTAATCTTGACAAGGTTGCGGGAAAAAGATTTTTCTATATGGGACTTCCACTTAAAATTCGTGATGGTTCAGGCTCACCTGTAAGAGCAGTTGCACTTATTGAAAAATAATTAAGGAGATGACTTTTTATGTCATACGTTAAAGAAAAAATCATTATTCCGCCATACTCTGCACGAAGCGTAAAAGTGCTTGCAGGAGAAACTTTAAGAATTACTGATGTTGAAGGTAAACAGGTAGGTGATTTTATCTGTTATAACGCAAATGATCTCAAAGAGCATGTTTCACCTGTTCATATGCGTTCATCGCTTTCAAGTATCAGACTTAAAATCGGGGATTTTCTTTACAGTAATATCCGTGATCATCTGATGCAGTTTACTGCCGATACGGTGGGAAAGCACGACTTTTTCTTTCCTGCATGCGATTATTACCGCTATAAAGTCGACTTCGGTGTGGAAGATCATCCTAACTGTCATGACAATCTTTGTAAGGCACTTGAAAAGTTTGATATCTTTACACAGGATATCCCGGATCCTATCAATTGGTTTATGAACAATGAAATGAACGAGTTCGGTGATTATACAATTAAAGAACCGCTTTCAAAACCCGGAGATTATGTTGAACTTCTTGCTGTAAAGGATTGTATATGTGCTCTTTCAACTTGTAGTCAGGATTTTGTACCTGTAAACGGAAATGATTTAAAGATTACTCCGCTTATGATAGAGGTTATTGTCAACGAGTGACAATGAGATCTGACTACAATTGTTAAGGAGCTTACAATGGAGAATTTAAACATTGTCCGTGAGATAATGACGATGCTTATCAGTACGGATACTACAAATCCTCCCGGAAACGAACTTGCACTTGTAAATAAGATTGTTGACTTTCTTGCTCTGAAACCTACTGAATACAAGATTATAAACTGCGGAGATAATCGTGCAGATCTTGTTATTGATGTGATCGGAAAAAAAGTCGGAAAATATACAACCTTTGTGGGACATCTGGACACTGTTACGGTTTCGGATCACAAATGTTGGAAATATCCGCCATTTAAAGCTTACTGCGATGGGGAAAATATCTACGGCAGAGGTGCCTGTGATATGAAAGGCGGAGTAACGGCTATGATATTGCTTTACAAAAGGCTCAAATCAAATCCGCCTGAGTTTCCTGTCAGATTTGTGTTTACTGCTGATGAGGAAAAGAATGGTATAGGAATTGCAGCGGCATATAAAAACGGTGTGTTTGATGATGTTGATCAGGTAATAATCTGTGAGCCTACTTCATTAAAGATCGGTGTTTGTGAAAAAGGTGCAGTATGGCTGAATTTTAAAATTTTCGGCAAAAGTTGTCATGCGGCTCATCCGTCAGAAGGTGTAAATGCAATTGAAAACGCTTTTGAGTTGCTAAATGGTCTTAAATTTGAGATTGAAAACAGGGCACAACCGTATAAATTGCTCGGCAAAAATTCTTTTCAGATAACAGAAATCAAGTCAGGTACACAGATAAATATAATTCCTGATTGTGCTTGTGCTTCTGTTGATTTACGAACAATACCTCAGCAAAATAATACAAATGCCGATATTTTGAATTTTATTAATCAATATGTATATGATTATAAACTTCATAATAGCGGTGTTGATATCGAATATGGGATTTTATGCAATCGTGAATCTATATCAAATAATGCAGATAGCGGTAATGTCCAGCGTATCGTTGATATACTCAGGAATAATTATATTGAGCCTGAGTATATCGGAATCAATTTCTTTACTGACGGTTCACTTTTTATTCCTCAGACGAAAATTCCATTTGTAATTTTAGGACCGGGAAAGCAGAAAGAATGTCACACAGTCAATGAAAAAATAGAAATCAAAGAAATAGCAAAAGCAGTAGAAATATATTTTCAAATTGTAAAATAATTCGTATGATGAATTCGGGAGAGCGTGTTAACACCGCCGAAGGGGACGCAAAACTCTCAGGCAAAAGGACCGAATTTTGACGAAACTCCGGAGAGTGAATTTCACACCGAAGAAGTTAAATCTTTCAGGTAAAAGGACGGAGGCATACACCGTAAAGCGGAGGTATGCCTCCGTTTATTTTTATGTCTTTAAAAATCGTTGAAAAGAATAGTTAAGCAAAAATAAACAGCCGTGCGTTAACGGCTGTTTATTTTGTAATATGTTATCAAATAATATGTGCCCTAGTTACAAGGATTGAATATATAAAATTTATAGAAGTTTTCATTTTAGAAAATCTTCACACCTAATGATTTCAACAATAATATAAGCAACAGAATCGGAGTGATGAATTTGACCATAACAGTATAAAGCATCTTTCTGCCCATCTTTACACCTGTTTTTTCAACTTCATCAATAACAGTTTTAGGTTTAGCGATCCAACCTATAAGAATACAGGTTCCGATAGCAACGATCGGCATAAGAATGTTATTGCTGATATAGTCCATAATATCAAGAATCTGTGCAGGATCGCCTGTAGGAAGAGTTGCCTCAAAGTAGAAAACATTGTATCCGAGGCAGACAACAACAGCTGCTATAAGAGCAATTACAGTTTCAAGTGTAACAGCTTTCGGTCTTGAAATATTTATTTTATCCATAAAGCACGAAACAATGGCTTCAAGAATAGAAACAGAGCTTGTGAGGGCGGCAAAAAGCACCATAGCAAAGAACAGACAACCCACAACGTTTCCGATAGGACCCATAGCGGCAAAAACCTTTGGAAGAGAAATAAACATAAGGCTCGGACCGGAAGCAGACATACCCTCTGTGCCAGCAAATGCATAGACAGCAGGAATGATCATAACACCTGCAAGAAAAGCAACAACAGTATCAAAAATCTCGATTTGATTGATAGATTTTCCGAGGTTGTCATCGTCACGAACATATGAGCCGTATGTAATCATAATACCCATAGCAACGCTCAAGCTGTAGAAAAGCTGACCCATTGCGTCAAGCAGAGTGGTGAAGAAACCGCTTACAGTAAGATTTGCAAAATCGGGAATCAGATAAACCTGCAGTCCCTCAAGACCTGTTCTTGTAACACCGCTGTCATCAGTGTGTGTGATAGTCAGAGAGAAAATTGCGATGATAAGTATAAGCACGATCAAAGCAGGCATAAGAACCTTAGAAAGTGATTCAATTCCCTTGTTTACACCTCTGAAAACAACAAAAGCAGTAGCTGCAAGGAAAATTACAAGCATGATAATAGGTTCAGCTTGTCCTGAAATGAATGAAGTAAAGTATCCGTCCTCTGCGGCAGCGGCACCGTTGCCTGTAAGAAATACAATAAAATATTTAAGTACCCAGCCGCCGATAGCGCAATAATACGGCATAATAAGAATCGGGACGATGCAGGCTATAGGGCCAAGCCAGCTCCACTTCTTATTGAGTTTGCCGTAAGCGGTCAGCGGACTCTGTTTAGTTTTTCTGCCGATTGCAATTTCTGTAGTAAGCAAAGTAAAACCAAATGTAAGCGCAAGGATAATGTAGATTACAAGGAATAATCCTCCGCCGTCCTTAGCGGCAAGATAGGGGAATCTCCAGATGTTTCCAAGACCCACGGCACTTCCTGCGGCGGCAAGAACAAAGCCGATAGAGCCTTTAAAGGAATTTCGTTTTGTGTTTTCCATAAAATTAATGCTCTCCTTAAAATAATCTTGTTCTGCAAAATGAACATATTTATCCAATTATAACATAATACCTTGAATCTGGCAACATAATTTATTGAAAAATAATATTTTCAGTAAAATTAGGTCGGTATATCTTTAAAGTAAAAGACAATAATACAAATGATTGTTTTATTTGTTAATATGTGTTATAATATAAATTCAAGTAAAATGTTAAAATTTGTATAGATAACGGAGTTGATAAGATGAATTCCATAAAAAGAAACACAATTGCAGACGGAGTCTTTTTTAACAGTATAAAAGACAGTCGCTTCAAAACAATGAAAATCAGCGCAAATATCATTGTACCTCTTTCAAAGGAAACAGCATCGGCAAATGCTTTGTTGTGCGGAGTGCTTTCACGTTCCTGCAAAGCCTATCCTGATTTCACAAAACTGAGCAAAAAACTTTGCTCACTCTACGGTGCAAACCTCAATGCGTCAGTACGCAAGTCAGGTGATCGTCAGATACTTTCAATTTCTGCAACAGGACTTGATGACAGATACGCATTTGCAGGTGAGAGCATTGCAAAAGAGCTTTCAATGTTGCTTTGCAGTGTGATTTTTGAACCAAACTTAAATAATAATATGTTTGTAGAAAGTGAAGTTGAGCAGGAGCGCAGACAGCTTTTTGACCTTATCGACTCAGAATATAACGACAAGAGAATCTACGCAAACGGTCAGCTTATTAAAAATATGTGTGCGAACGAAGTTTTCGGGCTCAAAAGATACGGAACTGCCGAGAAAATCAAAGAAGTAACACCTTCATCACTCTATGACACTTGGCAGAATCTTTTGAAAACAGCGATTTTTGAAATTATGTATATCGGTGACAGCACGCCTGACAAGGCTGTAGAAGTATTTACAGAAGCATTTTCGAAAGTTGAACGCAAGCCTGTAGAGCTTACAAATGAAATCGTCAGAAGCGCAGATGAAATCAAGCACGTTACTGAAGAAATGGATCTTTCACAGTCAAAGCTTGTAATCGGCTTCAGAACAGATTGTGCAGTTCCAGACAAGGAAGTAAATGCAACAAGACTTATGTGCGCTATCCTCGGAGGAACAGCAAATTCAAAGCTTTTCTGCAATGTGCGTGAAAAGCAGAGTCTTTGCTATTACTGTGCATCAAGATACGATATGCAGAAGGGTATTCTTTCTGTTGACAGCGGTGTTGAGGGAGAAAACCTCGAAAAAGCCGAAAAAGGAATACTCAAGGAAGTAGCAGATATGAAGAGAGGAGAAATCACCGATTTTGAAATTGAAGCTACAAAAATGGCTGTGATAAATTCCTTCAATTCATCAAACGATACAGTAAGCGGAATCGAATCATGGTATTCAAGCCAGCTTCTCAACGGTGAATTCAAATCAATAGAAGAGCTTTCCGAAGAGATAAACGCAATCACAAAGGAAGAAATCATCAAAGCCGCACAGAAGCTTACACTTGATACCGTGTATGTGTTAAAAAATAAGTAAGAGGTAGCCAAAATGAATATTACAGAAATCAAATCAGAGCTTTCGGGCGACAGTTATTATAAAGTAAATCATTCATCGGGACTTACAATATATGTATATCCAAAGGAGGGCTACAAGTCAGCCTATGCGATTTTCGGCACCAAGTACGGAAGCATAAATACAAGTTTTTCGGTAGATGACGGAAACAAAATCACAGTACCCGACGGTATAGCGCATTATCTTGAACATAAGCTTTTTGAAAGCGAAGAGGGCGATGCATTTGTGCGTTATGCAAAGACAGGCGCAAATGCAAATGCATACACAAGTTTTGAAAAAACTTGCTATCTTTTCTCATGTACCGATAAGTTCGACGAAAGTCTTGAAATTCTCCTCGATTTTGTTCAGGACCCGTATTTCACAGCGCAGACAGTAGCTAAAGAACAAGGCATTATCGGACAGGAAATCAAAATGTACGACGATTCTCCCGACTGGAGAGTAATGTTCAATATGCTTGAGGGAATGTACAAAAATCATCCTGTAAGAATTGACATAGCAGGAACAGTTGAGAGCATTGCACAGATAACAGCTGAGAAACTCTACGAAGTATACAATGTTTTCTACAATCTCAACAATATGGTGCTTTGCGTTTCAGGTAATGTGACAGTGGAGCAGGTTCTCAAAACAGCAGACAAAATGCTCAAACCTTGTGAGAAACACAAAATCACAAATTATTTTGAGGAAGAACCTTACGAAGTTTGTGAGCCGTATGTGGAGCAGACTTTCCCTGTGTCAATGCCGTTGTTTAACCTCGGCTTCAAGGAGAAGGCAGATAAACCTCTCACCACAGAACAGCTTGCACAGACAGATATTCTTCTCTCAATGCTTGCATCACCTACAAGCACACTTTACAGAAATCTTATGGATGCAAATCTTATAAACAGTTCCTTCTCTTATGAACTCTTCAACGGTCCAGGATATTGTTCAGTGATCTTCGGCGGCGAATCCCGTGCACCTAAGCAGGCGGCAGAGATGATAAAGCAGTTCATCACAAAAACAAAAGAAGAAGGTCTTGATAAGAGCGATTTTGCTATTTCGCAAAAAGCAATTTACGGAGATGCAGTTTCATCACTTAACTCAGTAAGCTCAATTGCAAACACTATTGCGGATTATCACTTCAGCGGAAACGAGCTTTTTTCATATATCGACGCAGTGGCAAAGACAACTTTTGAAGATGTAAGCAAACGACTTTCAGAGATGCTTGATGTCTGCAACTGTACATTATCCGTAGTAAAACAGCCTGAAGAAGAGGTGTAATTATGGTATATCATGTACAGTTTCCGGGATTCGGACTCGAGTTTGATATAAGCCCTGTTGCATTCAGAATCGGTGATTACCCGATATATTGGTACGGACTCATAATCGCATCAGGACTGCTTTTGGCAGTTCTGTATGCGTGGGTAAGCTCGCCACGTTTCAATGTTGATTTTAATAAGCTTGTAAACTGTATTCTCGTCGGTATCATAACAGGTATTGTCGGTGCAAGATTATATTTCTGCTTTTTTGAATGGGATTATTACAGTAAAAATCCGATAGAGATCCTCTACATAAACAAC
>JAXJYO010000027.1:0-4275 GCA_036306945.1 Ruminococcus sp.
AAGTACAGCTTCAAAGGTGATAGCCGGTTATTTTAATACTACAGCAACACATCTCGGTGGTGTGTATGATTCATATTCAATTCGTGATGGTGATGACAGACAATGGAAGGTTGTGCGTGATGCAAGTGTCCGTTGCGAAAACCGTTCAGGTCATAATGCAAGTGCATTGTATTCTGTGGAGTTTGTTTCTCCTATCTGTACTTATGATGATATTGAAACGATACAGGAGTTAGTACGAAAGTTGCGTGGAGCTGGTGCAAGGGTTAATTCCTCCTGCGGAATTCATGTTCATATCAATGCTTCACCTCATACACCGAAAACTTTAAGAAATATTGTAAACATAATGGCTTCAAAAGAAGATTTGCTTTACAAATCATTGAAGGTGAATGTATCTCGTGAGCATTATTGTCAGAAGATGGATACAAGATTTCTTGATGAAATAAATAACCGTCTGCCAATGTCTATGGAACAGTTAAAATCAATGTGGTATGACGGTGGCGATTACAGCTTCAGGCATTATGATGACACACGCTATCACGCACTTAATCTTCATAGTGTGTTTAACAAAGGTACGATTGAATTTCGATTATTCAATTCATCGCTACACGCAGGAGTGGTCAAAAGTTATCTTCAACTTTGCCTTGCAATAAGTCATCAGGCTTTAATACAGAAGTCAGCAAGAAGAACCAAAACTCAATCTGATAATGAAAAGTTTACTTTCAGAACTTGGCTTATTCGTCTTGGGTTAAATGGTGAAGAATTCAAAACAGCTCGTCATCATCTGCTGAAAAATCTTGAGGGTAATATTGCTTGGAAGGATCCAATGTAAGCCGAAAGACAAAAGGAAAGATTTGCAATGCGACAGTTGCAAGAACAAACACAAAATACAGAAGAACCCGAAGTGGACTCCGTTTTAGAGGAACAGGAAAACACTTCAGGTTTTGTTATGTCAATGTAAAAGGAGAAAATATTATGAGTAAAAAATTATACATTGCCTATGGCAGTAATCTTAATCTTGGTCAAATGAAATATCGTTGCCCAACAGCAAAGCTATATGGTACAGGAGTAATCGAAAACTACGAGTTACAGTTTAAGGGAATGCCACATTGTGCGTATGCAACCATTGCACCGTGTGAAGGTAAGTCTGTGCCAGTTGCTCTGTGGGAGCTTCAACCAAGAGATGAAAAGCTACTTGATAGATACGAAGGCTATCCATCACATTATTTTAAAGAGGACTTACCTGTAAAAATCAATGGCGAAGAAGTTACTGCTATGGTTTACATTATGAACTTGAAACAGCAATTTGGTTTACCAAGTGAAAACTATTACAATACAGTTCATCAGGGGTACAAGGATTGTAATTTGGATTTGAATGTTTTAAACGATGCAGTAAATGAAAGTGCTGAAAAATATTACGAACAAATTGAACAGAACAGTCCATTTAATTTATTTGATGAAGACGAAAGCGAAGATATTGCAAATGAGTTTGGAGGTATGAGTTTATGAATAAACGAAAAAGGTTAAAGAAGTTACTCGGTGATAAATACATCTTCAAAATCTTTGTACCATTAAGTGAAGTAAGAAATAGATTACATTCAAAAGATAAACACGAAAAATTATTTGCTTCGCTTACAGTTGGCTGTGTAAAAATCAATGCGGTAGTATTTCAAAATTCAGATAATATGCAACTTGGTTTTGATATCCTTGTAAAAGACAAACCTGACGGTACAGAGTGGATTTGTTATGACACTGTAACAGATGATGTGAAACTCAGCTCATACAATCTTGAGCAGACAATGTTTGATATATTAAACCGAGTAGTAAAGAAATACGGACTATCATATACAGAATGTAATTTTGAAGTTGTAAACGGTGAGGTTATTAAAACCGAATAATCGCAGTTGTCATCGCCACAAATGCCCTGTGTGCGATTTGTTGTGAGAGGTCGAGAAAGTATCCGATTTTAAGTAATAACGCAAATCAGGGCGTTTCTGGCGAGGTTTAGAAAACAGAAGTAACGGCAATTCGGGCAGTAGTTTCAGGGTGGATTTTTAAGCAGGAGAAAGACACGGGGTTGCAGTTGTTCCCTCGTGTCGGTTTACAGCAGACGGCAATGCCGACTGCCATGCGATTTTTAGAAGTTTTCTGTCTTAAACTTACATAGGGGTTAATTTTTAGCATTGGAGTTGTAGTTGTGGGTTGGATAATTCGAATCGCCGAAATTAAAGCCAATATTATAGGAGTTGTATCTATGGGTTGTGTTTTGAAGGGAGGTTTTATCAATAGAACAATCAGAAAACAGAAAAGAAGTAAAGCGAAAGTTTGCATTATGGATAAAGGAATCTACACTGGATATGGTAGAGGGTGTTTACAAGGATGATAACTGCGGAAGTAGAAGTGAGTTCATTGAAAAAGCGATAGTTTTCTATATCGGTTATCTTACCTCAAATGATAACAGTCAATATCTTCCAAGTGTAGTGACATCAACTTTGAAGTCTATTGTTGCAGAAAGTGATAACCGAATGAACAGAATGATTTTTAAATTAGCTGTGGAACTTGCTATGACGATGAATATTGTTGCCTCTACAAATGAGATTGACAGAGAAACTCTTACAAAACTTCGTGGTGAGTGTGTTAAAGAGGTAAAGAGATTAAACGGTTCGTTTTCGTTTGATGATGCTTATGATTGGCAGAAAGGATAATTGTTTGTGGCAAGGTTAGTTACGAAGTTTAAATATCTAAAGCCAAATAGAAAAGTCAGTGCAGGAGGTTATGCAAAATATATTGCAACTCGTGATGGTGTTGAAAAGATTGATAACTCACAAAGGTTTCCTCCTGTAACAGTTAAACAAAAGAAACTTATTGATAAAATTTTAAAAGATTTTCCTGATAGTAAAAATATGTTTGAATATGCAGATTATCTTAAAAAGCAGAATGTTGGTACTGCTTCGGATTTTATTTCTCGTGTTATAGAAGATTATGCTTACGAAATTTCAGGTAGAAAAGCATACTCAAATTATATTGCAACCCGACCTCGTGCAGAAAGATTTGGTTCTCACGGACTCTTTACAGATGACGGTGTTCAGGTGCAACTGAGTAAAGTATCAGAAGAGCTTGATAAGCATAAGGGGAATATCTGGACGGCAATCATATCAATTCGCAGAGAAGACGCTGAAAGACTTGGATTTAATACAGGATCTCGTTGGAGAGATATGCTTAGAGCACAGACCGAAGCACTTGCTAAAAATTTAAAAATACCTTTGAATAATCTTCGTTGGTATGCTTCGTTTCATAATGAATCGCACCACCCTCATGTGCATTTGATTGCGTATTCAACTGTGGAAAATGAAGGTTACCTTACAGAAAAGGGTGTAGAAAATCTGCGTTCATCTTTTGCTAAAGATATTTTTCAGCAAGATTTATTGTGTGTTTATGAACGGCAAACCGAGCATAGAGATACACTTAGAGCAGAGGCTCGTGATATTGTTGCTGACATAGTAGCAAAGGTTAATTCTGAAACTTATGTCAGTGATTCAATTCAACAAAAACTCTTACAGCTTGCTGAAAAGCTATCCAAGACAGATGGTAAGAAAGTTTACGGTTATCTAAAAGCTGATGTAAAAGCACTTGTGGATTCCATTGTTGATGAGCTTGCAAGTGAGTACAGAATCAAAAAGCTGTATGATTTATGGTACGAACAAAAGGAAAATACAATCAGAACCTACACTGATGAACTGCCTGAACGCATACCGTTAGTAGATAACAAAGAGTTTAAGTCAATCAAAAATGCTGTAATTAAAGAAGCATTGAAATTAAATCTATCAGAATATGATGCAGAAGAATCCAAATATACAAATGAAGAAAACACCTTTGCTGAACATACATATAGTTCAAGCAAAGGTGTTATATATCCGAAATATTCAATTAAAACTAAGCGAAATAGTGTTGCAATCTCATCTTTGCATCTTCTGCGTTCACTAAGCAATATGCTCCAAAATCGTTTGAGGTTTGAAGAAAAGCAAAAAGTTCAGCAGACAGATAAAAAGCTTCAGCAGAAAATAAATGATAAAAAGCAGGCTCAGGGGTTGAAGATGTAATCAGAAGTTTTATAATTTAGTTCTACAAATTGGAATTTATCGGCAGCCCATAATATTTTGTGTAAATAATAATCCTTCAAACAATAATAGAATATCTGATTGTGGTGCAATACAGTCTACCTGATTTGCCCCGTGTCAACAATTATTCCTGTTTGCGGAATGTTATGCACGCCAGAGC
>JAXJYO010000028.1:0-3022 GCA_036306945.1 Ruminococcus sp.
AATTTCCTTTTAAAACGCAAAAAAGCCGCCTGCTCCAATTAAGGAACAGACGGCTATAAGCTATATTTAATTGTATATTACCTTTATGTTCTTCTTTCGGGCTTTATATAGCTTGACGATGATTTCATCTAATACATCAGTATATTTACCCTGTGCGATCATTTCATTTTTGAGGTCAATCAGAGATTTCAAAACCTCTGAGCGTTCTTCGTTCGTTAGATAAACGTGGTATTTCGGGTTTTTCATTATAAATTCCTCCTCACTTTTGAGCTATAACAGATTGAGATTGTCTGAATCTCCAATCGTAAAAGCGCTGTCTAATAATCTCTGCGTCTTTTTCTGTATCTGAGTTTATATAGATATGAACAGAGCGAAACGCCTGTTTTATCTTTTCCAATAGGGATATTTCATCGGTACGTTTGTATGGAATATACACGAGCTTGATATTCCGCTTTTTACAAAGGTGCTGTTTTATTCTATATTCGTTCTCGTTAGGCTTAGAAGTTTCAATAGCGAGCTTTTCTTCGGATATATATGATTCTAATGGGATACCGATAATGCTGTCATCATCAAACTTAGCAGACATTTTTTTCATTCCGGCATATACCATAATCGCCAATTTGGGAAGCACGCTCTTGTACTCCTTATCGCACACCTTGCAGCCCATTCCGCTTGCTCTGCCTGATATAGCAGCTTTATATGAATGGTTGAGAGGACATTTCCACCAAACGCTGTACATTGAGTGTTTTGAAATGTGTTCCGGTGAAAAGTCGGTGTTCTTATCAAAGTCCCATTCATCAAGAAGATGTGGATCTGTTGTAGCCAAGTCATTATATCCTGTCAAGACGGCTCTGTCAGCGCAAACGGGACACATTGCGCCTTTAGCTCTTGAATGTATAACCGATTTCCACTCATAGCCACAAGTCCGACATTTCCACCATACATTTTTACGGGATTTATCATTTACGGTATCAGGAGTAAGTGGTAGGTTTCGATCTGACCATTCCTCGGCAAGCTGCGGATATAGCGTTGCAAAATCATTAAAGCCCTTGAGTAATATATATCCACTACAATACGGGCATTTACTTCCGTCTGAACGTGTAGTAATGAGTGTTTCCCATTCATTGCCGCACTCTCTGCATTTCCACCAAGCCTTGCGATTAGCAAAAACAGTAACTTGTGTGGGGAGTAGAGGGGCGTTTCTGCCTGACCACTCTGCGGCAAGCTCAGGCTTTTGAGAAGCGAGGTCATTGAAGCCCTCTAATATCGCATTGTGGGAACAGTAAGGACAACCACTTCCGCCGATTACTCTGTTTTTTACTGAAGCTCTCCATTCGTGTCCGCATTTGCCATTCCACCATACTATTTTATTAGAGCCGTGCGTTACGCTGTCCGGCGTAAGAGGTAAATTGCGTTGTGACCATTCATTTATAAGTTCAGGGCAAACATCAGCTAACATTCTTTTCATACCGTATCCTCTCCTTTACCTATATTATATAAGAAACAGGAGAAAATCGTAGTTTGCGATTCGTTTCAGGGCATAAAAAACAGGCAACCTCATATAAGGCTGCCTGCGATTACCATAATAGTAAATGCGATAAATCAGAATTTAGCAGTATAATATAATTTTTATGGAATGTAAAGGTAGTTACAAATATAGTTCCATAACCTATTATAAGTTGTTTTTTCGTCCCACAAATACTCTAACAAAGTAACTTGAACAAGATTTTGTGTTTCATCGTCGCCATAGCTGATACAATACAACGTGGCAAACTCTACAAGTCTGGCGTTTCTGTTTTTTCATACAGCCGTTCTCCTGTTCATTTCATATAAATGATAAGCAAACCATAATTGTTACCCAATTTCTTGATTCGTATTCTCCGAAAGCCTGCCTTTTTGCCAAGCTCTATATATTCGTCTTTTGTGAATTTCTTGAACCCGTTTTTCGTATAGAAGAACTTGTCTAAGTTTTCCTTTGATATAACAGCATTGTAGAAGATACCATTGTCCTTTAATACTCTGTTGATCTCAGACATTCCCTTAGCGGTATCGTTCCAAAAGTATATGGTGTTCATCGTTGTGACCACATCAAATGTTTTGTCTTTAAAAGAAAGATCACAGCAGTCACCGAGCTGAAATTTCATATTCCCCGAAGCAATATATCTGCGGTTGGTTTCGGCTGCTTTGTTGACCATATCCTCAGATATATCAATTCCGGTGATAAAACACCTCGATTTCTGAATTATCAGCTTTTCGAGGTATCCGTTGCCGAATCCTACGTCAAGTATCTGCGTTTTGGGCGAAATTTTCAGTTCATCGACAATGCCTTTGTACATAACATTATTTGCACGATTCATTGACCATGTCATGATCTTTCCGATAACTCCGTGCGGATTCCCACATTGCGAAGCAAAATAATCACCGATTTTACTCATTTTATTCGCCACCATTTCTTTTAATCCATTTGATGATAAATCTTCATACATTTCCCAAAATGACATGAGGTAAAAATTCACCTAACCGACTCATTTCCCCTTCAACTTGCTCTTTTAATTCGGGAAATCTTTTTATAATAAACGTAATAAACGTTTCATTAAGATTAGAGTATTCAATCATGATTTTTCCACCTCTAAATTCCGATTTGTCTTTCTGTATATCATATCAGAATTTTGGAGGATTGTCTATATACCCTCCGGGATAATATCATCAATATAGTTTTCTCGTTTAGGCTTTGCCATACCGTGATATTGTTTATGACATTCAACAAGGTCAAGCAGCAGACCGAACGGCATCAGCCACACCTCGTTTTGCGTCAAATTGAGGTGTGCGATGCCATAGTACAGAAGCCGGGTGAATAATTCCGGGTAGTTTACCCGGCTGCCGCGTTTTTTGAGTCGTTCTCACTTTCTACGTTACGCTGTGTACCTTTGAACAACGCCTCCGTGATAGCTGACTTGTATTCGGTCAGGTCATGCGGCGTGGTGAGAATTTCAACCTCATCCTCGGTGAGCAGAGCTTTGGG
>JAXJYO010000029.1:0-3833 GCA_036306945.1 Ruminococcus sp.
AAGCAGTCCTCATTGACTTTAATTTGTGTTAACTTTGATTTTGTCGAGAAGCTCTCCGACTTTCTCGTGAAAAACAAGATTTGCGCTGTTGTCAAACGATGTTTCATCACGATTGATGAGAACTATGTTGTTTCCTCTGAAATATCTGACAAATCCTGCCGCAGGATAAACCGTAAGACTTGTTCCTGCAATTATTATGGTATCACAATTCTGTATCGCAGTCAAGGCATTTGACACGGTTTTATCGTCAAGCCCCTCTTCATACAGCACAACATCAGGCTTTATCACTCCGCCGCACTCACACTTCGGAACACCTGTGCTCTGCTTTATATACTCGGCTGAATGGAATTTTCCGCACTTTCTGCAATAATTTCTCAGAACACTTCCGTGAAGCTCATAAACGTTCTTGCTTCCTGCCGCCTGATGAAGTCCGTCGATATTCTGAGTAACAACGGCTGTGAGTTTTCCTGCCTGCTCAAGCTGTGCAAGCTTATAGTGAGCCTTGTTCGGCTTTTTGTCCAAACAAAGCATTTTATCTTTGTAGAACCTGTAAAATTCTTCGGTATTATGCTCAAAAAATGTGTGGCTAAGTATCTCCTCAGGCGGATAATCATACTTTTGATTATACAGACCGTCAACACTCCTGAAATCTGGGATTCCGCTTTCGGTTGAAACTCCTGCACCGCCGAAAAATACTATTTTCTCGCTTTCATCAATTACTCTCTGAAGTTCCTCAAATGTGCTCACGACATCGCTTCCTTGAGTTCTCTTACATAATCTCTTACCTTATCAATGCTGTCCTTGCCGTGCTTGCCGATTATCTCGACTACAGCAGAACCGATTACTACGCCGTCTGCAATTTCAGACGCAGTCTTTGCATCTTCGGGAGTGTGAATTTCCGAGCTTACAACGCAGGGAAGGTCTGAAACCGACTTGACCATACTGATTCTCTTTGCAAGCTCAGCCTTTGTAACATCAATCTTTTCACCTGCAAAGCAGTAACCGTAACCCTGTGAAGCCTTTGAAAGCATTGTGAGTCTGTCGTCGGAAGTAGGAGCAAACATTGTGATGAGGTTCACTCCGTATTTATCGCAATAAGGCTTGAGTTCTTCTCTCTCCTCAAACGGAACATCCGGAACTGTCACTGCAACAACACCACATTCACTGCACTTCTGCATAAACTTATCTGTTCCGTACACAAAAATCGGGTTCATATATGTAATTACCGCAAGGTCACAGGCAAGTTTCGGCTTTACACGTTCCAGCATTTCAAAAATCCTGTCTGTTGTTGTGCCTGAACCGAGTGATCTGATGTATGCCTCCTGCACCGTTGCTCCTTCTGCGATCGGGTCTGAGAAAGGAATACTGATTTCAATTATATCTGCACCGCCTTCGCTGATTGCAACGAGGAGTTTTTCTGTTGTTTCAATGTCGGGATCTCCTGCCGTAATGCACGGAATGAGCACCTTGCCGTTTTCAAAAGCCTTAATCTTACTCATAAATATCTTCTCCTCTGTATCTTGCGATTGCCGCAACGTCCTTGTCGCCTCGTCCTGAAAGGTTTACTACGATTATCTGATCCTTATTCATTGTCGGTGCGATCTTTATGCAATGAGCAACTGCGTGTGAGCTCTCAATTGCAGGGATAATACCTTCCATTCTTGAAAGATATTCAAATGCGCTTACAGCCTCTTCGTCAGTTACAGGCACATATTCTGCTCTGCCTGTGTCGTGAAGATTTGCGTGTTCAGGACCGATACCCGGATAGTCAAGACCTGCCGAAATTGAATATACAGGTGCGATCTGACCGTACTCGTCCTGACAGAAGTATGACTTCATTCCGTGGAAAATTCCGAGAGTACCGTTTGCGATTGTAGCCGCATTCTTAGGATTGTCAACGCCTAATCCTGCCGCTTCACAGCCGATAAGTCTTACATTTTCCTCTTTGATAAATTCATAGAAAGCACCCATAGCGTTGCTTCCGCCGCCTACGCAAGCCATTACAACGTCAGGAAGCTTGCCTTCCTTTTCAAAAAGCTGCTGCTTGATTTCTCTGCCGATAACACTGTGGAAATCACGCACAACCGTCGGGAACGGATAAGGTCCCATTACAGAACCGATAACGTAATGAGTGTCATCTGCACGATTTGACCACTCACGCATAGCCTCGTTTACAGCGTCCTTGAGGGTCATTGTACCTGTTTCAACTGCGTTTACCTTTGCGCCCAAAAGCTTCATTCTGTAAACATTAAGAGCCTGACGGATAGTATCCTCTTTGCCCATAAAAATTTCACATTCAAGACCTAAGAGTGCCGCTACTGTTGCGGTTGCAACACCGTGCTGACCTGCGCCTGTTTCGGCAATTACTCTTGTTTTGCCCATTTTCTTTGCGAGAAGGCACTGTCCAAGACAGTTATTGATTTTGTGCGAGCCTGTGTGATTGAGATCCTCACGCTTTAAATATATCTTTGCACCGCCTAAATCCTTTGACATTTTCTCTGCATAGTAAAGCCTTGAAGGTCTGCCTGCGTATTCACGCATAAGTGTGTCGAGTTCTGCTATGAACTGTTCATCATCCTTGTACTTGTTATATGCCTGTTCAAACTCATTCACGGCATCCATCAGAGTTTCAGGTACGAACTGACCGCCGTGAACACCGAACTTTCCTTTTGACATTTTCATACTCTCCTTATTTTTAATCTTCCTTTAATTTGTTAAGTTTTTCAATCTGTTTTGCACGCTTGTATCTGTACAAAATATTTTCCGCCCACTCACGGTCGATTTTAATAAAACCTTTGAGCTTCTTGTCTTTGACAGCAAAGCGGTCGATTATATCCTTTGACTTTGCATAAATTTCAAGTCGTGCGGTCTGTACATACGGTTTGCGCTCTTCGCCTGCAAAATATGTAAAACCCATTGTGTTTGTTTCACGGTCATACATTGATAGGTAACCGTCGGAAACTACTGCATCATCGAGTTTTTTTGAAACCGTCTGACTGATTGCAAGCTTTGTAAGTTCAACAGCCATATCGTCAAGACCCGATTCAAAAATAAAAATTTTCTCCTTGAACGAGTTGAAGTCAGGAACGATACGCTTGCTGATATTTCGCAGATTGCTGTATTTTTCTTCAAGCTCCTTGTCACAAAGCTGATATCTGTCGATTTTGGGGATAAGATAAACCATAAAGCGGTTTTTCATATCGTTGTACAAAATCGGATATGTAAGTCTTGCCTTGTGCTTACACTCAGGGCAAGTCCACGAAAACAGTTCGCCGTCAAGAACCTTGTTTCTCAGACTTTTGTTGATCGTTGTATTTACACTTGTATATATTTCAGCCTTACCGAGTTCACCGCACATCGGGCAAACTATGGCTTTATTAACCTTATTATCGGACATCAGAAACACCCCTTGACAATAATTATATCAATTGACAGTGATTTTAACAAGCAAATTTTAAAAAAATGTTGATTTTATCAAAAATATCTGTCATAATAATAGTATGATTAAAGCACTATGTGCGTTTTGATTAAGGAGAATTGCTATGACAATATTCGATACAGTAAAGGGAACCGTGAATACGGCTGTTGATACAATTTCGGCAGTGGCACAGACAATTGTCGAAAAGAACAGAACAAACGCCAAGCTTAACAGACTCAGACTTGTTATGAAAAACGAGAGCGAGCTTATGAACAGAGCATATATTGCACTCGGCAAACAGTATTATGAAATGCAGAAGAAGGGTGAAATCACTCCTAACGAAAATCAGAAGAAACTCGCCGAAGTAATCGACAAATCAAAGGCTAAAATCGCAAAGGCTCGTGAATGTTACAGA
>JAXJYO010000030.1:0-12627 GCA_036306945.1 Ruminococcus sp.
CCTGTAAAACTTTCAAATTTACATTTTCAATTTTCAATTTTCCCAGACGTCCCCTACAAAATTCCTGCCGAAAGGTTTGTGATATATCAAGCGTATGAGGACACGGCACGCCGTGTCCCTACGATGTGGCACAATACAGAAAACGTTGTTTAAGAGAAATGTAGCAGTAACCAATATATTGAGTTTATGGTTGGGCACGAAACGTTTCATCTGGAAACAACCTATCTGCCCAAAGTTAAAAGATAGTGTTTTTTTCGATTTTTCGTTTTACTTTTTCTATGTGTGCTTTGGCGGGGCTGTTTTTGATTTTCTTCTGCCACAGCGGAATCTGAATCAGTCCTACGATAGTGCCCACTCCGTACGAAATGTGGAGTATCGGGAAAATTATCGGAAGCAATACAAACTGTGGCTGAACGTTTTTCATTGTGCAACAGCCTACTGCATTGACGATATCGAACATTCCGTAGACGATGAGAAGTATATACAACAGCCACGGCAAGCCAAAAAATGCAAGTATAGTGACGAACAAAAGCATCATAACAAACGCAAACGGCGCAAAGTGGAAGTACGAAAGGCAACCCGGACATTCCGACAGTGTCAAGCCTATCCACCTGCCGTTTGAATACTTCTGTCTTATCATACTTTTGAGGTCGTTTCTCGAGTGCTGATATGAGATTATGTCGGGACAGCAACACATTTTGTAGCCTGCCTTGCGGATACGATAGTGAAACTCGTTATCCTCGGTACGTCCGAGGTTTTCGTTGAAACCGCCGACCTTGCGAATGACCTCACGTCTGTATGCCGCGTGGAAAAGGCTGTCCATATACTCCTTCTGAGTTGCAGGACGTCTGTAGGACGCAACCGAACTTCCGAAAAGTGAGTCCTCAGCCGCCAGAAGAGTAAGTTTCCACGAAGAAACATTGGAAGAAATATTAGGTCTGCCTCCTCCGACAACATTCTCGCCTTGGCTGAGGTTATATACGTTTCGTGAAACAAAGTTTCTTGGAATTCTTGCGTGTGCGTCAACTCTGATGATAACGTCACCACGAGCCGTCATCAGAGCCGCATTCCACGAAAAAGCCTGATTTTTCTTTGCACACTGAACTATTTTTACATCATAAAATCCATAGTCTGTTTCTTTGAAGTGCTCCATTTTATCCCTTGTGCTGTCAGTGGACATACTGTCAACAAAAACCACTTCTATCTGGTCATGCGGAAAGTCCTGAAGAGCAATATCTCTGAACAAGCCTGCAAGTGCATCAGCTTCGTTGTAGGCTATCATACATAAGGATACTAACATACTACACCCCTGTCTTTCTCAAGCGCAAACAGCCATTTTGCCGAAGTTACCATTGATGTCATAAGGTACGGAAGAACATAAAACGCAGGCACAACAAAGAAACACAGCGCCATCCAGCCGATAAAGCTGAAGAAAAGCTTGAGCGTTGCCCAAAGGTTTCTTGCTGAAAATCCGACAAATCCGAAGAAATATTTTCCGTACGGCACATTCATACTCATTGAATAAGCTATAAGCGGATAGTGAATGAACATAAAGAAGATAAGAATTTTGAGTACAACAGAAATAATGTAAGCGCCTAAAAGCAAAAATGAAATTCCGTCAAAATAAAAGCCGTCGGAAAGGCTTTTGTCAAAAAACATCGACAAATAGCCGTACACATCAAGACCGAACGACAATACTGAAAACAAAGCCAAAAGGAAGAAGTTGAAAAGAACAGTTTTAAAATATCTTCCTGCCTTTTTGAAAAAGAAGAACATATCGTAAATTTCAGCCTTGCCCAGAGCACTTGTGTTGTACACCATTTTGATAATTCCGTTTATCACAGGCGACACAAACAGAAAAAGCACAAAAACCACGATTTCAGCAAGATAATAGAAAAGCTGTTTATTTTTATTTATGCTACCTGTTTCTATGTTCACGAGCTTGAATTGAAAGCAAAAGATATAGAGCAATCCCTCAATCGCAATCAAAACGGCAAAAAATGCCAATACTGCGGCAATTACGTTTGTCCAGTTTGAACGAAGTGAGTCCTTCGCCTGTTGTCTGATAATTTTCTCGGTACTCATTTAGTCATTCCCTTTTGATATTTATGTAAAATCAATTTATTCAAAGCGTTTCGGCAAGAGCAAAGCCCTTGCCTCGCCACAAATTCAAAATTAATCAATGTACATTCTGTACAATGCTTCAAGGCAGATCTGAGCGTGCTTGAAGAAGTTTTCTTTGCCCATACTCTCGTCAGCGTTGTGCATATGAACATCTTCACCGCTAAACACAGGACCAAAGCCTACGCCCTTGCCTCCGAGTTTTCTTGCGTAAGTGCCTCCGCCTGTTGTGTAAAGCTCAGCCTTTTCGCCTGTTACGCTCTCGTATGCTTCCGAAAGAAGCTGTACAAGCGCAGAGTCCTTCTCAACGTAGAGAGGCTTTTCGTGGCCTGTAACTTCAACCTCGAGGTTGCTGTTCTTTGCAACCTTCTTGAACTGCTTTATGATGAAATCGCCCTTTACCGTAACAGGATAGCGAATATCAATCTGAGCCGAAGCAACTTCTTCCTCAATGTCAACAATGCCGAGGTTGAGTGTAAGCGGACCTGAAACGCAGTCGCTCATTTTAAGACCGAACGAACGTCCGTCTGTTTCGTTGTGAACGGCATAATTGAGGAACTCGCATACAGAGCCGAGTTCTTCACCGCTGTAAGCCTTTGAGAGAAGTTCAACAAGTGCAGATGCGGCATTCATACCCTTGTCAGCCATACAAGCGTGAGCCGCAACGCCTTTGCTTACGATCATAAGTCCGTCAATCGTGTTCTGGAACTCAAAATCGCCCTTGCTCTCGTCTGCAAGCTTCACAAGCGCAGATTCATCGTAGCTTGATGAGTCAACAATTGCATACGCCTTGTCGGGAACGGCATTTACTGCGTTGCCTGCGTGGAACTGTGTGAGCACCTTTGCGTTGTTTTTACTGCTCACCTTGAAGTGAAGGATTCCCTTTTCGGCAAAACCGATTCCGTATTCGCTGTCAGGTGTGAATGACATATCAGGCACAGGCATAACCTCAAAATAGCCGTCCATATCCTCCATACCTGTTTCTTCTGCAATGCCGTAAATTGCACGGACAGTGTTCTTGCCCTCAATTCCGCTTTCCTTCAGCGCACGAAGGCAGTAGAGATTGATAAGCGATGCGCCCTTGTCGTCTGCAATTCCTCTGCCGTAGAGTCTGCCGTCCTTTTCTGTGAGATCAAACGCAGGAACTGTCCAGTTTCCGCCTGCCGGAACTACGTCGAGGTGTGAGAGCACACCGCAAAGCTTGCCCTTGTCACCGAGAGTAACGTGTGCACTCTTGTCTGTCACCTGCTCAGCGCAGAGTCCGAAATCCTGTGCTCTCTGCAAAATAAAATCGAGTGCATTTTTACATTCCTCGTTGTTTGCTCCGTCAACCGACTCAAATCTCAGCAGAGTTTTGAGGTCAGCCATAAATTCGTCTTTGTATTCAAGTATTTTGTTTCCGAATAACATATCAGTTTTCCTCCGTATATATTTTTTTACGTTTTTTTGTTCTGTAAATTATAACGATCGTAAGATACACCGCAAATGCACCAAGTGCACAAAGACTGATTGTCGCACCTTGTGAAAATCCCGGTGTTTCATAGGTGAACACGATGTCACACTCAGTATTTGCAGGAACTTTCACCGCCATAAAGCCGTAGTTTACCTTTTCAATCTCAACAGCTTCGCCGTTTACCGTTGCCGTAAAACCTGTGCTGTACGGCACGCTGAAAAACAGCAGATTGTCGTCACCTGTGTTGTTGAAGGTTGCTCTGAACCCGTCGTCTGTATATTCAAACTCGGAACAGCTTGAGCCTGCAAGCTGTTCGCACTGAGCCTTGTACTTTTCTTTACCGTATCTGTAGGTGTCCGTCACGCTGTCGAAATGCTCGGGATTTTTGCCATAGAGCACATCGTAAGCTTCACTGTCGTAGCCTGTGATGTCGGAATACTTCTCCATCTGCTCTCGGGTGAGCACCATTGAATAGAGAATAGCCTCGGTTCGGTGGGTGTTCTCCGCCCTTTCAAACTCCTCTTGTGTAACGAAAGAATCATAGGTGAAGCCCATCGGCACATAACAGTCATTTTCATAGATATCAAAGCCGTTGCAGGTTTTTACATAGCTCCAATACGGCATTTTTGTTTTGCCGTCCTCGTCGATGAAGGAATTATCACTGCCTGCTTCGCCGTCATCTCTGTAGTCAAAAAGATATTTGCAACTCAGAAATCCTCTCAGACCGTAAGCCGATTCATCGGGTCGTGAGGCAACATCTCGTGTGATGCCCATTTTGTCATAGAACTGCATAATCGAGGTCGAAACCGAACTTTGGAAGCAATTTATGCTCTGAATTTTCCAGTACATTGCCGTGTTGTCAACACATTCGTAGAAGTCGCTTCTCACCTCGTCGAGGTCGTCGATTTTGATATCTTCCCTCGAGTTGAGGATATCCTCTTTAATAGGTTCGGTTGATGAACTTGAAAATACACCTGTTGCAATGATGAAAAACGATGATAGATACGCAACACCCAAAATGCAGACAATCGACTGAATGATAAACTGTTTTGTGTTGCTCCTGAACTTCTTATAAATGAGCACGAACACAAGCAGGCTCATCATTGCAATGAGAACATATATCCAATATCGTTCAAAGGTCGCCTGAACACCGATTGAAAATTCTTCTTCACCCTCGGTATTTTCTGTTATATTTGGCATTACGCCGATGAAACCCGCAATTACGGCAGTTATTCCCACCGACCAGCGAACTGCCCTGTTCCAGTCAGCCGAATTATCTTCAAGTGCCCTTATCGTCGCAAGCGAGAACATAAGCACCGCCATATAGAACCACCGTGCGTAGTAAATTGAGCTGTTCATAAGCTGGAACATACTGTTGAGCACGGGGACAAATGCAAACAGCATAAGCAAAGTGATGAGCTTTTTGAGCCAGTCACGCTTTCGCATCTGCAAAAATGCAATTACACCTGTCATTCCGAACATCGGAAGCCAACCTGCCACAGACGCCCATTTACAGTTTGAATCGGGCGTAAACACAGGAAATGCAGGCATATCGGCAGGGAAAAAGAACCCTATGACAATCAGCCAATATCTCTGCGGAAGCTCATACACAAGAGCCTCCCAACCCTGCGGAAAGTTTTCAAGCCTCGGGTTGCCCATTAGTCCCAAAACCGACGGTAAAAGCATAAACGCCGTTGCCAAAAATCCGATGAGCACCTCAACTGCAAGAATCAAAAATTCCTTTATTCTGAATTTGCAGGTCTTTGTGAACATAATCATCAGATAATACATAACCACAAACAAGACCTGACCCACAAAGAAATAGTAGTTTACAATGCAGGCTGAGAACACGGCAAGTGCAAACACCCCACGTCTTTTGTCGTAGATAAATGCATCAAGTGCCGCCAAAAGCAGAGGAAACATTATCATCGGCTCGTGGAAATGAAAGAAAAATACGTTGTATATCGAAAATCCCGAAAACGCATACAAAAGTCCGCCAATCACGGCAAAGCCCTTGTTTTGCACATATCTCTGCAAAAACAGATATGCGCTCAGCGACGCACAGGCAAATTTTAAAATCAGGAGAGGTCCGATAAGATACGGCACAAACTCATTCGGAAACGGAATGGTCAGCCAAAAAAACGGACTTCCCAAAAGATAAAAGCTGTAGCTTGACATCAGATCCGATCCGAGGTCGGTCGTGTGGCTCCACCCCAATTCACCGCTTCTCACGGCATCGTGAACCATCTGATAGAACGGAATTTCCTGAACATTGAAGTCGCCGTAATAATAAAACACTCCGTCATTGAGCACAATAAACGGTATAAAAAGAAGTGCCGCCGCAACAAGTGCAAGCAAAAAAGAATACAGCGCATAATTATGTTTTTTCGGACAGAAACGTCTGAGTCTTGACATAATTCTAACTCCTGATATCAATAGTCTTTGACATTTAACTTTAAAATAGTATAATAATTATATATTAAATCAATCTATTATACCATATCTATAACGATTTTGCACTAATTTTTGTAAAAAAACAGGAGATTATTAAATATGAGTCAGTCACATTTTTATGCAATGCTCTCCAGAATGAAGTACATCAACCGCTGGGGACTTATGAATAACACAAAATACGAAAATCTCTGCGAACACAGCCTGCAGGTTGCGATGATCGCACACTGCCTTGTGCTCATTCACAACAAGCGTTTCGGCGGAGATCTCAACCCCGAAAGAGCCGCTGTGCTTGCTGTTTTTCACGATTCGACCGAAATCATCACGGGCGATATGCCTACCCCGATAAAATATTTTAACCCCGAAATCAAGAATGCATACAAAGAAATCGAAAATACTGCCGCAGACAAGCTCATCTCACTTTTGCCCGATGATTTTCAGGAGGATTTTGAGGGTATACTCAAGATGCAGGGCAAAAACGATGAAAAAATCGACAAATTCGTTAAGGCGGCGGACAAATTCTCCGCCCTCATCAAGTGCATTGACGAACTCAGAATGGGAAACGCTGAATTTTCAAAAGCGAAAGAAACCATCGAAAACGCAATCCACAATATGAATATGCCCGAAGCTGAGGTGTTTGAAGAGGAATTTTTGCCCTCATTCTACCTTTCTCTCGACGAACAGGATTGACATTCAACACTATTTTTGCCGAATTTCAGCGTATTTTGTAATATCTGTTGTCGTTATTTTTCTAAAAAAGAATTATCTATCCGAATTATATGATATAATGAGTTAGATATATGCTAAAATACTGATTTTTTGAAATATTTTGCAAGCTTTACCGAAACGGAGGCGCAATATGGCAAATCACGATACAAAAAGTAATTTTGTCGATATAAGCTCAGGTAATCAGATAAAGAAGGTTTACAAGAAAAAAGGCAGAGCAAAACGCATACTCTGCGGATTTCTCTCGGTCGTACTCCTCATCTGCGGAAGCGGAATGGTTTACTACTACAGCCTGCTGAACTCTCTCAACTACAAAGATCTGGGCGATCAAAGCGGTGACAACACCGATGCAACGATTGCTACCATTCCCGAACTTGAAAGCAGTTACGCTGACGGCGAGCTTCTGCAGAACTCAAAGGTGCTCAACGTAATGCTCTTTGGTGAGGACAACAACAAGGGCAGTGCATACGGCAGAAGTGACACAATGATTATGCTGTCGATTGACAATGTCCACAAGAAACTCAAGATGACATCTTTCCAGCGTGACACCTACGTTTATATCCCCGGTTACGGCTACAACAAAATCAATGCTTCATACACCTACGGCGGACCGACTCTTTCCATTCAGACTATCGAGGCAAACTTCGGTATCAAAATCGACAGATACGCTGTCGTTGACTTCAACAGCTTCAAGCAGATAATCGACACTCTCGGCGGTGTTGATATGGAACTTACACAGGACGAAATCGACTACATCAACTATCAGATGTACAAAAACGGGCAGTCCGATGAATGGTCAACAATCAAAGACGAACCCGGTATCGTCCACCTTGACGGTCAGGAAGCTCTGTGGTATGCACGAAACAGAGGTCTTTCGGTCGGCGAGGACGGCAACGAGATCGGCATTGACGGTGACGACTGGTCAAGAACTTCAAAGCAGAGAAAGCTTCTTGAAACGATTTTTGAAAGTATGAAGGATGCAAGCCTCACCCAGATCGTTTCTATCGTAAGTTCAATCGGACCTCTCGTTACAACAAACTTTAAGAAGGACGAGATCACCGCACTTGTCGGAAACGCTTTGACATACCTGCAGTACGACATTGAACAGTATTATGTTCCCGAAACAGGATATTGGGCGTACAACGACAACACATCTGCCGGTTCGGTCATCGAAATCACGGATATGGAAGGTCAGCGACTTGCCTTTGCAGAGTTCGTATATGAAGAACTGGTGTCAGGTTCATCAACAACTACAACACAGTAATGCAAGGCAGACTGCCTGAATATTTTAAGCCTAAAGCAAACAACGGCAACCGAACGTAAAAAATTCGGTTGCCGTAATTATTTGATTATATCAATTTCTCTATTGCTATTGACTTTCAGGCTTTTATATATTAAAATAAGATTACAAGGAAACCGTTTAAAGCGGTTAGCCTAAAAAGAAAAACGTTATAAAATAACCGTCCAACTTTTGGTAGGCAGTTGGGCGGTTATTTCTTTATGTATTTAATGACTTCTGCAAGTGCTACGAGTAAAATAACAAGTATTACTGTTTCAGTCATACATATCACCCCCATTCTTTGGGAGTGCCAACCGCCTTAACTTCCTTGTAATCTCAATCTAATTATAGCACATATTTCTACAATATCAACACAAAATCGCACATTTTAATTACAAAAGTCGCACATTTTAATTATATCAATTTTTCCGTTGCTATTGACTTTCAGGCTTTTATATATTAAAATAAGATTACAAGGAAACCGTTTAAAGCGGTTGACCACTATGTGATTATATTTTTATAACCGTCCAATGGCAGTTGGGCGGTTATTTCTTTTATCTGCTTAACATAAATTTAAAGTCATCGCAACTGTCGTTATACCGTTGCTTTTGGGGTGACGTAAACAGTTCTGTTATTCACATAAATCACCATACCGGGTTTTGATCCGCTGGGTTTGCTGACGTGCTTAACGAGGGTGTAATCGACAGGTACCTGACTGCTCTGCCTTGCCTTGCTGTGATACGCCGCAAGACGTGCCGCCTCAAGGATAGCGGTATCGCTGATTTCACGGCCTTCGCCAATAATAATCGTGTGCGAGCCGTGAATATCCTTGGTGTGAAGCCACATATCTGTCTTTGACGCTGTTTTGAGCGTTAAAGTATCGTTCTGTCTGTTGTTTCTGCCAACGAGAATTCTGAATCCGTCGCTTGAAGTAAACTCCATCGGCGGAAGCTTTGACAAATTCTTCTGCTTGCCTTTCTGACGGTGCAGATATCCCTGTTCGGTCAGTTCTTCTCTTATCTGAGCAAGTTCCTGTTCGGTTTCGGCACGGGTCACCGTATCGAGCACCGACTCAACGTACTCAAGCTCGGCTTTTCCCTTTTCTATCTGTTCACCGAGAACAGCCTCGGCGTTTTTAGCTTTTTGATAATCCTTGTAATATTTCTGTGCATTTGCCGCAGGAGATATTGCAGGGTTTAATTTTATTCTGAGAGTTCTGCCCTCTTCATCGTAGAAATTCTCAACATCGACAAACGGTGCGCCACGCTCTATTCTGTAGAGATTTGCCTGAAGCAAGTCACCGCAGATTCTGAGCTGTTCACGGTTTTCGCACTGTGCAAGTTCCGTTTGCTGTTTAGAAATTTTCCTTGCTATTCGCTCACAGGTGTTTGAAAGAAGCTTTGTAAGTCCCTGAGATTTCACCCTCATTCGCTCCTGAGTGTCACGCTCATCGTAGAACGCATCGAGCACCTGCGAAA
Organism: Ruminococcus sp.; assembly: GCA_036306945.1. Lineage (GTDB taxonomy): Bacteria > Bacillota > Clostridia > Oscillospirales > Acutalibacteraceae > Ruminococcoides. Next base: position 9,509 of record JAXJYO010000030.1, read on the forward strand.
ATCCGTCCTTGCTCTCAACCCTTGCAAACTCACCGTACTGCTCAACAGGCATAAAACAAAAATCCATAGGTTTGCCGTCCTCACGGTAAACGATACACGGTTTTTCGGAGCAATTTTCCGCAACTTCTTTCAGTCTTTGAAGCTGAGTGATAAGCCTGTCATAAAAAACACCCTCCACACGGTTTGTTGCGCCCTCAAAAACTCTGTACTCAAGTTCTCGGCAAACAATCGGTGATACGCCCTGTATTACTTTGAGCAATGCTTTGTTGAGAGTTGTTTCGCTCTCAAGACTTCTCACTCTTTCAGCGATTTGCTCGGGAGTTGAAGTTAATATATTAAGCTTGTCCTGAGGTTCGGGAAGTTCGTATTTGATGTTCGGCAACACAAGTCTGCGACTGCTCATAGTCAGATCAACACGCTTGAGCGAGTCGATAATCACGCCATCTGAGTTGATGACGATGATGTTGCTGTACATACCCATAATCTCGCAGGCAACGGTGATCATCACCGTGTCACCGAGTTCATTGACGCACTCAAAGTCGAGAAAAAGCACTCTGTCGCAGTCCATCTGACGAACGGCAACGAGTTTTCCACCGCCGATGCGTTTTCTCAGAAGCATACAGAACATCGGAGGCTGTGAGGGATTTTCGGGAGTTTTCGTACAGAAATTAACTCTCGGAGAATTCGCCCTTGATGACAGCAAAAGTTTTTTGTTGCCGCCGTAGGTTCGCAGTGCAAAGACGAGTTCATCACGGTTCGGCTGATAAATCTGCGACACCCTCGCACCGAGAGCTTCCTGTTCCAATTCAGTTTTTATATGTCGTAAAAATATTCCATCTAAAGCCATAATTTCCACCTTTTTTAACTTTGAGCAGATAGGTTGTTTCTATATGAAACGTTTCGTGCCCAACCGTAAACTCGATATATTGGTTACTGCTACATTTCTCGACCAAAATGTTGATATGAAATTTTTCGTGCCAACCGTTAGGTCGATATATTGGTGACTGCTACATTTCTCGACCAAAATGTTGATATGAAATTTTTCGTGCCCAACCATTAGGTCGATATATTGGTTACTGCTACATTTCTTTTAAACAACGCTTAGTTCATAAATATTTGATATATCAAAAATACTTTTTCAAAAACAGAGCATTTGTTCTGTAAAACTTTCAACTTTCCATTTTCAATTTTCAATTTTAATTTCCCCAACGGTCGGGAAACCGTTGTGTAGATTACACCGATTTATCTCCTCGAATTGTGACCGTCGTCACGACGGCGAATTGTGACCGACGTCACGACAGCGAGGCACTCGACCACTTGATATAGCAGAAACCTTTTGGGACGTCAGGGATGCCGTCCCCTACAAAATTCCTGCCGAAAGATTGCTTTTTATTATACGTTTACGGACACGGCACGCCGTGTCCCTACCTTGAGCGTTACAGAAAATTTACGTTCCGGTCGGGAAACCGTTGTGTAGATTACACCGATTTATCTCCTCGAATTGCGTGTCGAGGCACTCGACCGTCGTCACGACGGCGAGGCACTCGACCGACCCTTTATTTATGATATTTACCGTTTGCAGAAATCTCGAAGGCACGATAAATCTGTTCGCTTAGAATCATTCTTGCCATCTGATGAGGGAACGTCATCGGGCTCATCGAAAGCTTAAAATCCGCCCTGCTCTTGACCGCATTGCTCAGACCGTAGCTTCCGCCGATTATAAAATCAACGGTGCTTTTTCCGCTGACCGACAGGCTGTCAAGCTTCTTTGAAAGTTCCTCGCTTGAAAGCATTTTGCCCTCAATGCACATCGCAAAAACAAAATCCGCCTGACCGATTTTCTGCATAATTCTTTTGCCTTCGGCTTCAATCACCTCGTCGATCTGCGATTGATTTGGATTGTTGTTTCTGATTTTCTCCTCGGGCAGTTCAACTATCGAAAATTTGCAAAACGCACCCAAACGCTTTGTATATTCATTTATCGCATCGGTAAAATACTTCTCCTTGATTTTGCCGATACAAATTATATTCACTCTAATCATAATACCTCAGAAAATCACCGACATAAGGTTGGTTTCACTCGGCGCAATGTCGAGCGTAAAATCGCTTTTGAACTTCATTCCTGCACCCTCAAGAGCCGAAATTGCCGTTGAAAACGCAAGATTCGGAGTGTTATTCTCTTCGCTGAGATGTCCGAGCATAAGGCGCAGAGTTCCGCCCCTTACGAGATTTGCAAGTTCCTCTGCACAGGCGATGTTTGAAAGATGTCCCTTTGTTGAGAGAATTCTCTGCTTGAGATAGTACGGATAAATTCCCGACTTGAGCATTTCGATATCGTGATTTGATTCGAGCACGACAAAATCGCATTGATGAGCCGACATTCTCACCTCGGGAAGCATAACACCCATATCCGTAGCCACAAGCGCAGACTTGCCGTCGGACGCAACAACTCTGTAGCAACAGCTTTCAGCCGCATCGTGAGGGGTGTTGATTCGCTGAATCAGCATATTGCCGATTGCGACCTCGCTTTCGATGACATATGTATTAGTTTCGGGATTGATTTTGTTTCCGCTTGCAAGAGCCCCAAGAGTTCCCGCACTTGCGTACACATCAAAGTTATATTTCTTTGCAAGCACCTTGAGCGCACTGCAATGGTCACTGTGTTCGTGAGTAACAAAAACTGCGCCGACGCTGTTCATACTCAAACCGTTAGCCTGCATAGCATTTTCAATCTGCCTGCACGACCTTCCTGCGTCGATGAGCACACCCTCGGAGGTTGTTCCGATGTAGTAACTGTTACCCTTGCTTCCGCTGAAAAGCGGTACTGCCTTAGCCAAAAAAATCAATCCCTATCAAAGTTTTCTGCCTTTTATCATATCATAAATCAAGTCACTTGACAACCACTGCACTCAACATTATTGTCGCCGTCGTGACGACGGTCACATTTCGGGGAGATAAGTCGGTATAATCTATAACAACGGTTACCCGACCGAAACATAAATTTAAAATCAGAGCATTTCCCCTGTAAAACTTTCAAATTTACATTTTCAATTTTCAATTTTAATTTTATCCGAAAACGTTTGATATAGCAGAAACCTTTTGGGACGTCTGGGAAGCCG
>JAXJYO010000031.1:0-8594 GCA_036306945.1 Ruminococcus sp.
CGTAAAAAATGAACCGCAATTAAGATACGCTTTGTATCAAAATTGCGGTTCTTATTTGGAACAAATCTCTTATTTTAATACAAATGCACCCAAGCTAAATTATGGGTGCATTTTGCGTTGTTTGGTGCATTTGAAATACTGATAAGTTTTTAATTAGACAGCAGCAACTTACATAATACAAAATAAAGCAGACTGCAATTTCTTAATACCTGCAGTCTGCTTGATTTTTGTCTTATTTTTACCCCTTAATTTCCGTACCGTCGTTGAATTTAAATAGCAAAATTCCGTCACTTTGAACCGTAACCGTATCAACAACCGTCAGCCAAAGGCATTTATCAAATTCGGTGAGCAGTTCGTCACGCTTTGAAAGGTCGGAAATAAAGCGGTCTATTGCTTTTCTTTTTGAAAGCTTGTTTTCCTTCTGCTGTTCAAGCTCATCATATCTTGATTTTGCTTTTTCATAGCGGTCAACATAGCTGTTGTATCTCTCTGTATATTTTTCTTGGTCCTGAGCCGATGATGAATTTTCGGCTATGCACTTTTTAATTAGTTCGGTAACGACTTCAAGCTCACGGAGAAGCTCTGACATTTCTCTGTCAATCTCCTCAGTATCGGTCAGAACATCTCTTGTAAGTTTGCAAGCCTTTATGAACGTCTCTTTGTCGGAAATCAGTCCGTTATAAACCTTGAGAAATCGTGCCTTTATTTCATCTTCGGTAATATGCGGTGTTTTGCAACAGGTATTGTTCTTGAATTTTCTGTTGCACTGCCATATTACCGTTTTGTATTTATCCGTTGAATGCCAGGTTTTAGAGCCGTAAAATCCACCGCAGTCACCGCAAACGATTTTTGCACCGAATACGCTTTTACCACTATACGCTCTGCCTATGGATTTTCTGCGTTTAAATTCGTCCTGAACCGCTTCCCACTCCATCGGGTCAACAATGGCTTCGTGTGAGTTTTCAATGTAGTATTGCGGAACCTCTCCCTCATTTATCTTCATTTTTTTAGAAAGAAAATCTACGGTAAATTTCTTTTGCAGTCTTGCCGCACCTTTATATTTTTCATTTTTCAGAATACTCTCAATGGTTGTCGGCTGCCATACGTGCTTTCCGGATGGTGTTGGAATGTTCTCCTCTGTAAGAATTCTCGCAATACCGCCTGTGGTTTTTCCGCTCATAAAAAGATGGTATATCCGTCTGACAAGCTTTGCCTGTTCTTCATTAACAACAGGTGGAGCACCCTTGTTTTCACCACGCTCATATCCGAGAAAGTGCTTGTACGGCAAACTGACCTTGCCATCGGAGAATCTTTTTCGCTGTCCCCAGGTCACATTTTCCGAAATACTGCGGCTCTCCTCCTGTGCAAGTGATGACATAATTGTAAGCAGCAATTCGCCCTTGCTGTCAAAAGTCCATATGTTCTCTTTTTCAAAATAAACCTCAACGCCCTTATCTTTCAGCTTGCGAATTGTAACAAGGCTATCTACCGTGTTTCTTGCAAAACGGCTTACTGATTTTGTTATAATGAGGTCTATTTTTCCTGCAAGTGCATCGGAAATCATCTCGTTAAATCCATCACGCTTTTTTGTGTTAAGACCGCTTATGCCTTCATCGGTATATACTTTTACAAACTCCCAATCGCTATGATTTTTAATAAAGCTTGTATAATAGTCAATCTGTGCCTCATATGAAGTAAACTGCTCGTCCTTGTCAGTCGAAACACGAGCATAACCGGCTGTTCGTCTTTTCTTGACCGTTGTATTTGAAATTCTTGTCAGCGGATTTATTGTGGGCGGAATAACCGTCACCTTTCTTGTTGCCATTATGCTCTCCCCTTTTGATTAAGTGCTCTTTGCCTTGCACATTCTCGCATTTCAGCAGTCCAGCTATTTTTTCTTGAGCGTGGAACCCAGTTCTTTGATACTTCCTTTCCATCAACAAAGCAAAATGTTAATGTGCAGTTATTTTTTGCTCTGATGTTTTTGATTTTGCTATGTAAAACATTCTCGTCAAATTCATCAAGTTTTAAAACTTCAGCGGCAAGCCTGTAAAGCTCTTCTTCGGGTATCTGCCGTGACGGGCAGAACGCTTTTCCCTGTGTCAGAAAGGTTTTACATTGCCATGCGTGTTTTCCTTTTGATGTTGTTCTCTTATACTTTGCACCACAGTTATCACAAACAATCATACCTGAAAAAGCAGAAAGCTTAGGTTTTTTCAAAGTTCCTCTTCGCTTTGCCAAATTGTGAAGTATCTCTTGGGCTTTGGCAAACATTTCTTCGTCAACAATGGCATCGTGTGTTCCTTCGGCATAATATTTAGGCAACTGACCGTCATTGTGAATCAGTTTCTTTTCCAGGTGATTATTACGGTATTTCTTTTGCAAAAGTGCATTTCCAAGATATTTTTCATTCGAAAGCAAATCCCTTATCCGTTGTGAGTTCCATTTCCCACCCAAGCAGCGAGTGATGTTTCTGTTGTTCAAATCATTTGCTATTGAAGTAAAGCTCTCACCATTAACGGCTCTTTCAAAAACTTCACGCACTATGTCAGCTTGTGCAGGGTCAATCTCTATTTTTGCACCGTTGATTCTATACCCAAACAAAAAGCGAAGATTAACAATTTCTCCGCTTTCAAAAGCCTTGCGAATACGCCACTTCTGATTTTCACTTGCCGACAAGCTTTCTGCCTGTGCATATGAGGCAAGAATGGTCATCATAAGCTCACCGTCGGCACTGATAGTGTGAATATTCTGTTCTTCAAAGAAAACATCTATACCGAACAGTTTCAGCTCTCGAACCGTTTCCAATAATGTAACCGTATTTCGTGCAAATCTCGAAATTGACTTTGTAATAATCAAATCAATATTTCCGGCTCTGCATTCACTTATCAGGCTTTGAAAGCCAGTGCGATTGTCCTTTGTACCGGTATATGCTTCATCAGAAAACACTCCGCAGTACAACCAGCCTGGATGGCTTTGTATCAATTCACTGTAGTAGCTTATTTGTGCTGACAGTGAATGTAGCATTTCATCTTTCCCCGATGATACCCTTGCATAAGCAGCTACTCTTTTTGCTTTCGGCTGTTTTGGAATCGGAAAATTAACTTTTTCAACAATTCTGTTCATAACAGCACCCCCTTACGGTTACATATTACCTCTGAGAGCCTATATTATCCACTCATTTCGCCGAATATGTTACACGAAGATAAGCCGTTTTCACGGGCAATAATTGTATCAATTTCAGAGTACTCTTGGGCGGTAATTATGTTTGATTTCAGCATACTTTTAATAACCGACATTGATATTCTGTAAGCAACCACCTTATCATAAAGTTCTTTTGTCATATTCTGTTCTCCTTGCGTCTTGCATAGCCAAAACACCTAACAGAACAATATTTGCTTTTTGCTCGCTCACTCTGAAAAGCAATACCACAATGTGCACATATATGACTGTATAATTTTTTAGGTCTGCGGTTCTGCGGATGTGCCGACCACCAGGCGTTACGGCATTTATCCGAGCAGAATTTCTTTTGCCGTTTATGCTTTGTCTGCACAATCGGTTTTCCGCAATGCATACAGGCTTCAAGCGGTGTTTCAGTTTTTGCATTCCTCCTATAGAACGATTTAACCGTATTTATTGAAAGTTGCAGTTGATTTGCTATTTCCGAAAAAGTCATTCCATCTAAACGCATCCGTATAATACTTGCTTTCTGTTCCTTATTCATGAAAGACACCTCTGTTTTCTTTGATGTGTCTATAGTCAAAAACAATTAATAAAATCCGAAGTCCATAGGCACAATTTTTCTTCAAGAGTATAAGGACAGAAATGTTGTTTTTAAGAACCAAACATAAAAAATGCCCGCAAGAGAAAATATTGCAATAATCAAATTGCATAAAAATTCAGCCTGAGAGAATACCAAAAAATAGTATTCTCTCAGGCTGAATGTATTGCTTCTACAATTTTTAATATTAATTTTTCGTAAGAAATCCATGTGGAATATTCCTTATATTTAAAGCTATCCTATTATATTAGGACAGATACAGTAGTTTGTTATGTTACCGTAATAGCCGCAAGGACAGGGATTCATCGTAACAACCATTTTGATACAATTAAACGATGCACCCCCTTTGCACCCCCCTAAACAGTAGCAATAAGGGTATACAGCCACTAGTTTTTACATATGGGCGTAAAAATCCACATCATCTTTTGGTGAGCGTACAATATATATATCTTTGATATTCTTAGATACGATTTCCTGACAGAGATACGCACAAACTCTTGCTCGCACTAGGCTAATAAAGTTCCGAGCAGGCTGTGGGTGATGTGGGACATCGGCGCGTATGGCTTTGATGAGCAGTTGAAACTGTTGCATTTCCGCAAAATTAAGTTTAATCATTTGGAATTCCTCCGTTTAATAGTAAGTGCTGAGCAGGCACTCAGCCTACTTAATATTATAACAGAGAATCATCATTTTCTATGGTACAGATATGTACCTTGACATTACCTACAACAAGCCGTAATCCGTGTATAAAATCAGTGTTGTTAAATCAATTGAATATTTTCCATTTTCATAAATGAACATATTGTTCTTTGTGCCAACATCGTCTATTGTCACTTCGCAACTTTTCAAAATAGTTTCAATTTTCTTTTTATTGTATATTCCATCTTCAATCTTACTTATTAGATAATCAATGCTAACCCACTCTTGGCCTTCATCCAAGCAACAAAGCATCATATATGTGACAAATCGTTCATTTGGTGTTAAATCCTTATTCACTCTAAGTATTAATTTTCCAATCAGCTTTTCAGTGTCTAAAATCAGGCACGAATCAATTTGCTTTATAAGATTATAATCATCTAGTTTAATCGGACGAGTCATTTTTATTAACTTACTTCTACAGGTTTCTTCTTGCATAAATGTCTGTGAGGCAATAGTTGCAATTTTTGTTTCCTGTGTAATTTTTGTTCCCCGATTATTCTCAATCATAAAACTCTTATCAAAATACTCTTTATTAAAAATAAACCTATTCATCAAACATCTCCAAAGCACGATATGATAACTATCAAAACAATGTTTCTTTATTTGAGTAAAAATTCAAAAATAATGCAATTTGATAATCCGCTACTATTTTTAATATTGTAACATATTCATTTTAAAAAATCTACTGCTTAACATTAATCACATAAAAAGAAAAGGCACCCGACTTTTAATCCGGATGCCATTCAAATCTTATTTCTTCTATTCTAAAGTTACCTCTATTCCACCTCGAAAAACCACTGTGCTGCTTTTCTCACTATCCACTCGTATATGGTCAACTAAACCGCCCCACAATTCTTCCCTAAATTCTGTCTGCTCTCCCGTCAAGTCGTACAGACTGTTGATGAAGTTTGTGAGAATTTCTTTTGTATCATTCTTTTCCTGGATGAGTGCTTCCAATTCTTGAAAGCGGTTATGCTTCTCACCGTAAATGGTGCGGAGCTTTTTTTCTTTCTTGGCGTACTCATCTTGGTCTTGAGCGACCCTTGCGTTTTCTCTGATAAGGTTTGTAAGGTTCTCGGCTATGATGCCCAACTCCTGTTCTAAACTTTCCTGTTCAGTTACAAGGGCATCTGTCCGGCAAACCGTATCTATCAGTCCCTGTAGATTTTCTATTGTTTCAGCCTTTGCATCGACCAAAGTATTCAGTGCCTTTAGGAACATTTCCTTTATCTGCTCCTCGGTCAAATGCGGTGTGTTGCAGAGTGGAGTATCTTGTCCGTACTTGCGATTACAGCGGTAAATGACCTTTCTGTATTTATCCTTGGAGTGCCAGACTTTAGAGCCGTACCAACCGCCACAACACCCACACTTAATTTTATTTGAAAAAATATTCACTCCGCTATACCGACCGCCTTTCTCTCGATGGGCAAGTTCTGCCTGCACAAAATCGAACTGGGCGGGCGGTATAATTGCTTTGTGGTGTTCCTCGACATAGTACTGCGGTATTTCACCGTTGTTTGTCTTTCGAGTTTTCTGCAAAAAGTCTGCAGTGTATTGCTTTTGAAGAAGAGCATCACCTCGGTACTTCTCGTTAGTAAGGATTGATTTTACCGTGCTTATGTGCCACTTATCTTTACCGGAGGGTGATTTAATGCCACGGCTCATCAGTTCCTTTGTGATTGCGTACATTGATAGTCCACTGATGAAAAGCTTGTAAATCAAACGCACAGTATCTGCCTGCTTCTCATTTACCTTGAAGTCCTTATCGTATCCAAGAAACCAACTGTAACCAACACTGCCTTTGCCGTCTGCAAACTGTTTACGCTTGCCCCAGGTGGTATTTTCTGAAATACTGCGGCTTTCTTCCTGTGCAAGAGAACTCATAATTGTAATCATCAGTTCGCCCTTAGCGTCTAATGTCCAGATGTTCTCTTTTTCAAAGTAAACTTCAATACCTTTCTCCTTGAGCTTGCGGATTGTGGTAAGGCTGTCAACTGTATTTCGTGCAAATCGGCTGACTGACTTTGTGATAATCAGGTCTATTTTTCCTGAAAGGGCATCTTCAATCATAAGATTAAAGCCGGTACGCTTTTTGGTGTTTGTTGCTGTGATACCTTCATCTGAGTACATCCCGGCAAACTCCCAATCCTCACGGCTTTCTATGTAATTTCTGTAGTAGGTCATCTGCGTTTCGTAGCTTGTTGCCTGTTCCTCAAGGTCTGTTGATACTCGTGCGTATCCTGCTACTCTTCTTTTTCTTACCGCCGTCACAGGTTCAGAATTAAATCTATTTAGTGTGGCGGGTATTGTTCTTACTTTCTTTGCCATATTTTCACCGTCCCATTTTTAAATTCAAAATTCACCGTATCATCGAAAACTATAATACGCTCAATGTCTGCCGCCACCTTTGCCTTGAAGTTTTCACCTAACAGTTTTTTAGCCGCCTCAAGAAGTTCACTTTCAGGTAAGCGTTTCATCTGACACACAGTTCTCGGCTGTGAACAGCACCATACTTTCTTTTTACCATAATTACTTCTCTTGCATTTGCTGCCGCAAGAGCCACAGAATATCTTGTTAGTAAAAACGTTTTGTCCTCGTTGACCGTTATACTCACGAATTATTGTTTTGCAGTTCCCATTCTGCATTGAAAACTCTATACGGTCATTATAGAGGGTAACTTGCCTTACTTCTCTTGAAAAGGTGCTCTCGTCAAAAGCTCCGTCCAAAATCTGTGCAGCAGCATCTAACAGTTCAGTTTCCCAAATCGGTCGACATTCACAACTCTTCATACCTTTACGCTCTCTTGTGTTACAGACCCATCGTTTTCTACTCCCAGAGGTTCTTCGGCTGATTCCTAAGCCACAATATCCGCACTTTACCTTACCTGAAAAAACTGTAAGGTTATCCTTGTTATTAGGAAACAGTTCTGCTCTCCGTTGTCGTATTTCCAAGGCTCTCTGATAATCTTCTTCAGAAACCAAAGGCTCAAACATCTCGTCTACAAGGTACATAGGAAGTCAATGCCAACAACTTAAGAAAAGTTGTGGCATTTACCCCGTATAAAATCAAATGGCATATTTAGGACAAGATACTTTTCGCTGATGAGAAAAAATTGGTCGATTAAAAGACCTGTCTGGTTTAACAGGAACAGGCTGTTTACAACATAATTGTATTAATTTTTTGCAAAGCTTTTTGATAACAACATTCGTTTTCAAAAGAATAGAAGATAATCTATGCTTCATATATCCTACTATCAAATTTCGATTGGCTTTGTAATCGTATTTGCAAGATGATTTTTCTTTCCTAATTTCATCATTAACTTCTGATGAAATTTTGCATACGGGACATATGTAGTCATAGTTTGCTTTTCTGTTCACCTGGTCAAGATGGCTGTTCCACCATTTCATTCTGCATTTGTCGGAGCAGAACTTTTTCTGCTTTCTACCGTGAGTCTGCGGTACCGGTTTTCCGCAACACTTACATACCGTGACTTCAGCATTGGATTTAACAACCGCTCCGCCGAGCTTTCTTCGTTGGCAGAAACTTTTCACCGTATTCTCTGATAAACCGAGCAACTTACTAATCTTCTTATATCCATTTCCGGCAGCACGGAGATTTGTAATCTTCTGACGCTGTTCATCTGTCATAACTTTAGTCCTCCTGTCGTTGAAAGGTCATCCCTTCTGACAGCTATGCAGTCCAGCCGACCGGATTTCCGAAGTTTGAGAAAAAAACATAAAAAAACTGGCTCGGCACTACGGCAAACCATAGTACAGAGCCATACTTTTTCAGATTAATGAAATGCGCGATAATTATTAACTTTTTTGATGATATATAAACAATTCCCCGATGGGCAGTACATAATGGTATTATTTTTTATCCTAATAAATTGACAAATATCTATTAACTTTTCCTTTCCGCAATTTTGCCATCATAATTCTTAACAAAACTATCATACCAAGGCATAGATTTTACAGTTGTTGCAACATCAGATAATGTAAGATTTTCAAAATCTATTTTTATTAATTCATTATCATACATAAGATGATGATTTGCACACAAGCAAATGCCATTTTTAGGGTCATCATTGCCGCCCTCACTTACAGCTATAATA
>JAXJYO010000032.1:0-5466 GCA_036306945.1 Ruminococcus sp.
AGTAAAAAAAGACACCAGCGTATGCTGATGTCTTAGTGGTTGCGGGAGCCGGATTTGAACCGACGACCTTCGGGTTATGAGCCCGACGAGCTACCGAGCTGCTCTATCCCGCGATATTTAGCTCGCTGTTTCATACAGCTTTATTATTCTATCACTATTATGCCCTTTTGTCAAGCATTATTTTCATTTTATTTTCGCTTTGTAAAATCATACGCCTTTTGCCCACAAATTATTCGCATTTCACCTTCCAAAATGCCCCTCTTACCTTAAAACTGATGACAAAACTACTGCTACATAGTATAATCTCACTGTAATCGAAAGGAGGGTACGCATTGAAAGTCGAACTTAAAATTTCAAACGAAGTCAAAGAACCTTATGCTGTGATATTTTCCGACTCGCTGACCGACGAAGTCACTCGAGCAGTTATGTTTCTCGAAAACACAGGAAAGCTCATCACGGCAGAGGAAAACGGCAGAATCTCAATTCTTCAGCCTGAAGAGATATTTATGGTAAGGGTCGAAAACGAACGTACGGTCATCTACTGTCAGAAAACCAAATATTTTTCGTCAAAAAGGCTTTATCAGCTTGAAGAACAACTCGGCAAGGGATTTATGAAAATTTCAAAATCCACCGTGATAAATCTCAGCCACATCAAGTGCGTTGAGCCGTCATTCAAGGGAATGATGAACCTTGTGATGAAAAACGGCTGTAAGGACTACATTTCACGAAAATATCTGCCGAATTTTAAAAAGTATTTAGGCATTTAGGAGGCTACTTATTATGAAAAAATTAATTTCATCTATTGCAATCGGAATCGGTTATGGTTTTTCAATTCTCGTATTATTTTTAACAACTGCGGTGCTCATTAATCCTGACTTTCTCAGCATGATAAGCGCTGAATATTTCCTGATGAACGTTGTTTGCTCGGCAATTGTAGGATTGGGATTTTCCGTTCCGTCGCTTATCTACGAAAACAAACACATTTCAAGAGGACTTCAGGTTCTTATTCACCTCGGAACAGGATTTGTAATTTACATTCCTACTGCATTCTTTGCAGGCTGGATTCCTACAGCCGCAGGATTTGTCGTTGTGGCTATTTCACTGCTCATTTCTGTTGTATTTGCTGTTCTCATCTGGTTCTGCTTTTGGCTTTATCACAAAAAAGAAGCGGACATTATGAATAAAAAAATAATCGAAAAACAAAGCAACTGATTTATCGGCACATCATATTTTTAATGCACTGAGTTTTACGCAATTAAAATTAAACGAAGCAAAAACAGACCCTGACAAATACAAAGAACAACTCACGGAAAAATAATATTATATTATAAGCACAAAAAACTGATGCAGACCGAAATCGTCTGCATCAGTCTTTTATATTTACCTATAATCGTTTCAAATATTATAACGGAATACCATTCACCGCAAAGTAGATAATCATAGAAATCGCATCAACCAAAAGAATAACAGCCGCAATAATTCCAACGATTTTTAAAACACTCTTAGCTTTTTTCTTGTTATTACTTGTCAGCACCTTTTCGTTGAGTACGGTAACAAGTTCGGATTTTGTGGTTGTGGGAATTTGAGGTTCGTCCTCTTTCCCCATAACCAGCTTATCAAGGGAAACATCAAACAAGTCACTTATTGCTATAAGCTTTTCCATATCAGGTGTTGAGTCGCCAACTTCCCATTTTGAAACCGTCTGACGTGAAACATTCAATCTGTTTGCAAGTTCTTCCTGCGAAAGTCCTTTTTGTTTTCTCAGTTGATATAATCTGTTATTAAAGTCCATTTTTAATTCCTCTTTTATGACAAAGTTTTACTAAAATTATTGCGACAATTCCTAACACAACAGTAGTGATAATACTTGCTTCCACGCCGTATGCACCGCCGCTGAGAATATTTTCTGCATTTACGCTAAAGTTCATAAGAGCGTTTGAGTTGCTGTTGCTACCGCTTACAGACAGACCCATTGCTCCGTTAAGCACAAAGTTCCACACACTGTGCAATCCGCAGGCAACAAAAATGTTACAACGAAGAACAAACAGCAACGAGAAAACAGCGGACACAAGGTAAATGTTGATTATGCCAATCACAGCAAACTGTGGGTCAGCTTCAAGCAATGTAGGCAGATGAGGCAAAGCAAAGGCTGTGGAGCTTGCAAGCACTGCAACAGGTAAGGATGTTTTCTTTAAAAGTGATGGTAAAAGAAGACCTCTGCAAACAAATTCTTCTGCCGAGCCCTGCACCATAAAACCTAAAAACAAAAGAAGTAAGTACAAATAATCCGCACCTGAGGTAAAACCGCCAAAACTCATTACTCCTGTCAGACAGCACACACCTACTATTACTGCAAGCAAAAGCACAGCTATAACTGCACCTGCAAAGCCGTCGTAGACTCTCTTGTTGATTCCTAAAGATGAAATCTTTCTTTTTTCAATAAGCTTGCAATACAATAAAGTTAAAACAAAAAACAGCGCAAAGCCGTAATACTGTATAAGCATCATAATGTTGCCTTCAGGCATTACACCGTGTAGAGGGTCGTACCCCATCAATGATGTTATGCCTACGATAAGACCCTCACCGATAAACACAAACGATAAGTAAATCAACAGGAACACCAGCAACTTCTTTATAATATATAATGCTGTTGGCATTTCCTGCCTGTTGTTAAAAGGGCTTACATTTTTGATGAATTTTTTGATGTTCATAATAATCTCTCCTCAAATTTTTTAAAATTTATTTGACGAGATTATTGTATATTTTTAATCGAAAAAACACCACCAATTATCCCTTGCAATCTGTCAACGAAGGCTTACATTTATGTAAAAACCCGTTGCAAGCCGCATAAACACTGGATTTTATTAGAAATAGTCTAAAAATCAGCTTACTGAAATCACAAACTAATTTTATAACATTTTCTTGCTGTTATCAAGATATATCTTTTACCTTTGAGCAGATAGGTTGTTTATAGATGAAACGTTTCGTGCCCAACCGTGAAGTTGATATGTTGGTTACTGCTACATTTCTTTTAAATAACGTCTTCTGTAAGAATTTTGTATTAAACGTTCCCAATATATCAATTCTAACGGTCGGGAAGCCGTTGTATAGACTACACCGACTTATCTCCCCGAATTGCGTGTCGAGGCACTCGACCGTATTTTGTGTTGCATTTTATTCCTTTAATTGGTATAATAGAGAGTAGAACTCATTTGTTCAAAATAAGGGAGGAATTTACACTATGTGCAAGAAAAAACCGTTTTACATTACTACGCCTATTTACTATCCTTCGGGCAATCCCCATATTGGTCACTGCTACACAACAGTTGCCTGTGACTCTATCGCCCGCTACAGACGAATGCAGGGCTATGACGTAATGTTCCTTACAGGAACTGATGAGCACGGTCTTAAAATCGAGCAGAAAGCTGCCGAAAAGGGTGTTACTCCCAAGCAGTATGTTGATGAAATCGTAGAAATTTTCAAAGGTCTTTGGGACTTTATGAACATCAGCTACGACAGATATATCCGCACAACAGACGATTATCACATCGAAACAGTTCAGAAGATTTTCAAGGAACTCTACGACAGAGGATACATCTACAAGGGTGAATACAAGGGCAAATACTGCACACCTTGCGAAAGCTTCTGGACAGACAGCCAGCTTGTTGACGGCAAATGCCCCGAGTGCGGAAGAGAAGTTACCGAAGCCAAGGAAGAAGCTTACTTCTTCAAGATGTCACCTTTTGCAGACAGACTCGAAAAACTTCTCACCGAAACAGACTATTTACAGCCTAAAACTCGTGCAGTTGAGCTTGTTAATAACTTTATCAAGCCTGGTCTTGAGGATTTGTGCGTATCAAGAACCACATTCAAGTGGGGCGTTCCTGTTACATTTGACGACAAGCACGTTGTATATGTATGGATCGACGCTCTTTCAAACTACGTTTCGGCTCTCGGCTATCAGAACGAGGCTTACAACGACTACGATAAGTTCTGGCCTGCTGACGTTCATATGGTAGCAAAGGATATTATGCGTTTCCACGCTCTTATTTGGCCTGCAATGCTTATGGCTCTTGATTTGCCTTTGCCTAAGCATCTTGCTGTTCACGGCTGGATAACTTTCAACGGTCAGAAGATGTCAAAATCTCTCGGCAACGTTGTTGACCCGTTCATTCTCGGCAAACGCTACAGCCCCGATGCTATCAGATATCACATTATGCGTGAAATGGCACTTGGTGCCGACAGCTCGTTCTCTAACGAGATTATGATAAACAGAATCAACTCCGACCTTGCAAACGGACTCGGAAACCTTGTTTCCCGTACTGTGGCTATGGTTGAAAAATACTTTGGCGGTACTCTTCCTGTTGAGCGTGAAAGCGGTGAATTTGACGATGACCTCATTGCAACTGCAACTTCGCTGAGAAATGCTGTTGACAGCTTCATTGACCAAACTCAGCTTAATAACGCTCTGGCTGAGATTTTCAAGGTTGTTTCCCGTGCAAACAAGTACATTGACGAAACTGCACCTTGGGTTATTGCAAAGGACGAAACAAAGCGTGCAAGACTTGCAACCGTGCTTTATAATCTTCTTGACACGATCAGAATTATTGCAACTCTGCTTTCTGCATTTATGCCTACAACAATGCCACAGGCTCTTGAGCAGATTGGTGCTTGTGAAAAGTGTGCTTGTTATGAAAATGCTGACAAGTTCGGTGTTCTTCCTGCAGACGTAACTGTAAAGAAGGGCAATGCACTCTTCCCGAGAATCGACGTTGAAAAGGAAATCGAAGAACTCAACAGCATTATCAAGAACAACTCAGCAGAGGACGAGGCTACAAAGAAACTCAGAGAAGAAATTGAGGGTATTGCTCAGATAGGCATTGACGATTTCTGTAAGGTTGACCTCAGAGTAGCAGAAATCAAGGCTTGCGAGCCTATCAAGAAGGCTAAAAAGCTTTTGAAACTTACAGTATTTGACGGCGCAAACGAAAGAACCGTAGCAAGCGGACTTGCTCTCTATTATAAGCCTGAAGAACTCGTTGGCAGAAAGGTCGTTCTTGTATCAAACCTCAAGCCTGCAAAACTCTGCGGAGTTGAAAGCTGTGGTATGATTCTTGCAGCTACCTGCGATGACGATGTTAAGGTTATTTTCGTTGACGATATGCCCGCAGGTGCTAAAATAAGCTAACCTTATCCGACATGATGTCGGTCACATTTCGGGGATATAAGTCGGTGTAGTCTATACAACGGTTTCCCGACCGTTAGAATTGATATTTTAATTGCGTTTAAGGGACGTCTGGGAAGCCGTCCCCTACAAAAATCCCACCGAAAGGTTTGTGCTATATCAAACGTTTGCGGACACGGCACGCCGTGTCCCTACCTCTGGGGAAATTAAAATTGAAAATTGAAAATGTAAATTTGAAAGTTTTACAGGGGAAATGCTCTGATTTTAAATTTACGTTTCGG
>JAXJYO010000033.1:0-19741 GCA_036306945.1 Ruminococcus sp.
GTTGATAAGACGAGCATTGATGCCTTCTGCCTCGAGCTCTTTTACAGCCTTTAAAGCCTCGTTAACAACAAGACCTGTTGCAATTACTGTAACATCGTTACCCTCGTGCAATGTGATACCTTTGCCGAGTTCAAACTCGTATGTGTCAGGGTCATTGAAGCTGTCGATTGCAAGTCTGCCGAGTCTGATATATACAGGACCATCGTGCTCGATTGCAGCCTTTGTTGCCGCCTTCATCTCATAGTGGTCAGCAGGGTTTAAAACTACCATACCCGGAATTGTACGCATAATGCCGATATCCTCGAGGCACTGATGAGTTGCACCGTCTTCACCTGTTGAAATACCTGCATGGCTTCCTGCGATTTTAACGTTGAGGTGCGGGTAAGCAACTGAGTTTCTGATCTGCTCAAAAGCTCTGCCTGTTGCGAACATTGCAAATGATGCCGCTACGGGGATTTTGCCTGCTGAAGCAAGACCTGCCGCTACGCCAACCATATTCCCCTCGGCAATGCCGCAGTCGAAAAATCTCTCAGGAAATTCTTTTTTGAATATACTTGTCTTTGTTGCAGCCGCAAGGTCTGCATCAAATACTACGATGTCTTCATTTGTCTTTGCAAGCTCGCAAAGTGCTTCACCAAAGCTCTCACGGGTTGCCTTCTTGATTACGTCTGCCATCAGCAATTGCCCTCCAATCTGTCAATCTCAGCCTGAAGCTCGGCTGTAGCCTGCTCGTACTGCTCCTTGTTAGGTGCTGTTCCGTGCCAGCCAACCTGATTTTCCATAAATGAAACGCCCTTGCCCTTTACGGTCTTTGCAAGGATTGCTGTAGGCTTGCCCTTGACGGTCTTAGCCTTTGCAAGAGCAGCTTCGATTTCCTCAAAGTTATGTCCGTCGATTTTGATTACCTCAAAGCCGAATGACTCAAACTTTTTGTCCAGAGGTTCAATGCCTGCTACCTCTTCTACTGTGCCGTCAATCTGTAATCCGTTCTGGTCAACGATTACTGTGAGATTGTCAAGCTTGTTGTGAGCTGCAAACATTGCTGCCTCCCAAACCTGACCTTCTTCAACTTCACCGTCGCCTAAAACTGTATATGTGCGATAGTCTTTGTTGTCAAGCTTTGCCGCAAGTGCCATTCCGCAAGCCGCTGAAATGCCCTGTCCGAGTGAGCCGGTGCTCATATCAATTCCCGGTGTACCCTTCATATCAGGATGACCCTGAAGCATTGCACCGACGTGACGGAGAACAGTAAGCTCTTCCCACTTAAAGAATCCCTTTAATGCAAGTGTTGCATAAAGGCTCGGGCAACAGTGTCCCTTTGAAAGCACAAAACGATCTCTGTCAGCCCAATTTGGATTTGCAGGGTCAACATTCATCTCTTTGAAATAGAGATATGTGAAAATGTCAGCCGCTGAAAGTGAACCGCCCGGATGACCTGATTTTGCGTGATAAGTGCCGAGAATTGCGCCCATTCTTGACTTTGCCGCAAGAATCTGAAGCTGCTTGATTTCTGAACTATCCATTAAATACATTCCCTTCAGAATAAAGTGTTTCAGTTGATATTCGTGTTCAAAACAAATTGAACACGCCCTATTTAATTATACACAATCTCAAACAAATTTCAACAATTTTTTCGGAAATATCTTGATAAACGTAAAATTTTCAAATATCCAACTTGAAACAAAATATTTTTGTGCTATAATTTTATTATTAGTCAGATTATTTGCTGATATTCTGATTATATACTTTGAACAAACATAAGGGCGGAACTTCCGCCCTTATTTAATATATGGTGATGTTATGCAAAGTGATTTTGTCAGCGAAAAAAGCTTAAAAAACTTTCTGAAAAATAAAATAATCGGCAAAAATCTTATCGTGCTTGAGTCTGTAGGGTCTACAAATGATTATCTGAAAAATCTCGGTAATGACGGCTGTGAAAACGGAACTGTCGTTTTAGCAAGGGAGCAGACAAACGGCAAAGGCAGACTCGGCAGAAGCTGGATATGCAAAAAGGACGAAAGTCTTGCACTTTCAATACTTTTAAGACCAAAAATGGCACCATCTGAGGTATCTGCAATAACACCGCTTACAGGGCTTGCTGTCTGCAAAGCCCTGCGGAAATTCACCGGTATGGAATGTAAAATCAAGTGGCCGAACGACATCATCGTGGGAAGAAAAAAACTTGTGGGTATTCTTACCGAAATGAGTGCGGAATTTGATGCAGTTGATTATGTTGTAATCGGTGTGGGAATTAACGTAAGTCAGGCGGATTTTCCAAAAACAATTGCCGATAAAGCTACGTCAATTCTGCTTGAATCAGGAAAAAGCATCGACAAAAACAAGCTTTCAGCCTTTATTCTTGAGGAAATCGAAAGAACTTTTACCGAAAACAACCTTGAGCTTTCCGCAACGGCATTGCGAGAATACACTGATTTATGCGCTACGATCGGAAGAAATGTTTCTTTCCGACGCAACAAAAATGAACTCAGCGGTATTGCTGTCGGAATTGCACAAAACGGAGAACTGAAAATTATGCTTTCTGACGGAAAGGTATCTCTTGTAAATTCAGGCGAAGTTACCGTTCAAGGAATTTATTAGCTTTGGGTAGATAGATCGGGCATAGTTCAGTCGTCGGTTGCCCAGCCGTTGGGGCTATATGTTACTTGAATGTAAAGCCGATCAAACTTAAAATTGAAAATTGAAAATGTAAAATTGAAAATTTTTCAGGACAAATGCTCTGCTATTGAAATGTATTTCTGATATATCAAGATTAATAGTTAGGCAATTAACTTATCTGACCAAAATAATAATGGCTAATCTCAGCGTAAATGTGAGATTAGCCATTAATTTTTACCTTAAATTGTTTATACGGAACTTCCACACTCGACCTTGTGGTCGAGAAATGCGGCAGTTGCCAATGTATCGACTCAACAGTTGGGCAACCGACGTCTGAACTATGCCCGACCTATCTGCCCAAAGTTAAAATTATAATATTGAGTCTATCTGCTTGTTTGAAGCAACTGTTGAAACCTGCTTGATGATTTTGTTGATTCCTGACTTGTGAGCGTGTCCTACAGACTTACCGTTCACTTTTGCAACATAGCGGTTGTTTCCTGTTTCATAGAATTCAACCTTGTCGCTTGAACCGTCTGTTGAATATGTGTAAGTCACTGAAAGCACAGGTGATCCGCTTGCGCTTTCTTCGTCACAGTCTGCAAGCTCTGTGAGTGCGATATTTTGGAAAAGTGTTGAGAAATATGAAATATCAATTTCATCCTTGCCATACTGAACCGTTGTTGTGGTTGAGGTTGACTCTTCTCCGCCATCGTCTGTTGTTGTAGTTTCCTTTGTGCTGAGTTTGAAGTCGTATGTCTTGCTTCCGTCATTGATGCTCACACTTGAAAGCGCTGTCATCTTAGGATAGAGAACATACTCATTAACAAGGCTTTCGTAGCTTGTTGTAACCCAAGGGAGGTTTGCGGAAGCCATTACATATACAACGTCTCCGCCTTTTTCCATAAGGCAAACCTTACCTTCACCGTCAGGTTTTGATGCGATGATATCCACTGTAACATCTGGATATACAGCCTTGATTTCAGCATACGGATTTGAAAGTCCAAGCTCGGAAAGCTGGCTTGATGAAGGATTAACCATTTTTACGCTTTCAGCATAAAGGCCCCTGATTGCGCCTTCAACATTACTGCTTTCAACCTCGTTCGCATATCTTTCAACAGGTTTTTTCATCACATAAGATGCTGATGACTTTACACCGTCGTTAGGAACAAGCTGAATTTCATTCGGGAAGTTTGAACCTGAAATTGTAATTGACGATGCCTGACTGTTTCCGGAATCTGCTGATGAGTTGATAGTAAGGCTCATAAGGTCTGTCAGACCGTAGTCAAAAGAGTCAACTGCGTCTGTTGTTACAAAATAGATTGCATCGCCGTCACCGAACTTTACATATGTTCCTGCACTCTGAGGTGCGTTATCGCCGATATAAATCACAGCCTTTGTATCGTCTGTGTATGTAACGGTTACTGTTGATCTCGGCTTGTCAAAACCGTACTCGGAAGCTTTGTCTTTTTCAAGAGTTACTACCTCGGTAAACTCGATCTGAGCCGCATCGTTTGCAATTGAATCAGGAACACCTGACTGAAGTTCCTTGTCTTCGTAGCCTTTAATTTTATAAACAGTTGCCTCTGTTGTTCCGTCCTCATTTACAGGTGTCTCTGAAATAACATCAAGTGTACCCTTGGTGTTTTCAATGTGAATTGTTGCGATATCGGCAGGAACATACTCAATAAGAGTACCATAACTGTTGTTATCAATCTCGCCCTTTTCGTTGGTGTTGATCTGAGCCTGATGTACACCGTCCTCATCAGTAGTTGTAATCATACTGATACCTTCGTCAACTGTTGCTGTTCCGTCCTCTGAACCGTTAGGCATAAATATCAAAAGAAGCATAAGTCCTGTGAGAAGCACTGCTGCAACTATGACGATTGCAAGAATTTTAGTATTTTTCTTCATTATTTGTTCCTCCTGCGAAGCCACATAACAAGACCTGTCACAAGAATTGCCAAAGGAAGTACAACTACGAATATTACAAAGATTACTGACTGTGTTGTAACATCTGTAACTCCGAGTTCTGCACTGTCAAGAGACTTTGTCTCGATTGTAATTCCTGAATCCTCCTTGTCGGCAATTGTGTTCATCATATTCATAAAGTAGCCTGAGTTATTGAAGCTGTTATAGCTCATAATCTGTGAATCAAACATCAGATAGTTACCAAATACAACTACTCTTGAAGACTCTTCATCGTTGTTTGTAACAACACCTTCAGCCGCAATGTTGAGAGGTTCACCTGTGATAGCGTCCTGATAATCCCAGTCATCTTCAGGTTCATAAGGCTGAACGCCTGCACTGTCTGAAGTTGTGAGAAGGGCGTGAGCCATTTCTGTGTCGTTGATAATAATATCGTGAGTATCGCTTACAACAACAGGGATTTTTGCATTCTTAAGCTTATCTGTGTAGCAATCGGTGTAGTCGGTAATGAACATATAAGGGTTTGAACTGCTGATGAGGTAATCACCGCTTGTTTCAAACACATAACCGCCGTTGACAGCCATTCCCCACTTATCGAGAAGAGCATCAATGTTAGGTGTTTCAACCTTATCGGCACTCGGGATATAAATAAGTGTTCTGCCGTATTTTCCGTCATTGTCGAGCCACTCGGAAATCTTGTCAACTGAGCTTTCATCAAGGTCAACAGCAGGTGCATAGATAATTACAAACTCTGCATCTTCTTCGATGTCGCCTGTTGTGAGCGACACTTCATTAACCTGATAAGCGTTCTTTGTGAGAAGTGTAGTAACACCCGAGTAATCCTGTTCGTTGTTGCCTGTAATCATATTTACAACAACCTTATCCTCAGTTGTAACATTGAGAATTGCTGTAACAACAGCCTGTTCAATTGTTGTTCCTGTGAACTGATAACCGTAATACTCTACATATGTAGCATCGTAAACAAAACATTCATCAAGAGCAAGTGCCTTATACTGGTCACCGCACACAACAAGTGCAATATAGTTGTTGGCTGTGTCGTTCCAGTCAATATCGGGATATGTTGATGTAAAAGTAGGATTTGTTACAAGGTCAACATATTTAACAGTTAATTTTCCGTTTGAATTGCTTTCCATTTTATCAAGCAGATTCTTAGCCTGAACGAAGTATGTACCGTTATTCTCAAAATCATTCTGTGACATAAGGATGTTTACCGTTACGTCTTTATCGAGGTGTGATACATAGTCAATTGTATCGTCCTGAAGTGCAAATGACTGGTTTGCAGTAAGGTCGAAATTGAGGTTCGGGAATCTGTCAACAAGAAGTCCGCAGATAACGTTGAGAACAATCACAATTGCCACAACTACAGCCACAATTGCAATTGCAACCGTGCCGTGACGGGCTTTTCTTGATTTTACAAACTCCTTGAAACCGCCTTTTTTCTTTGCTTTTTTTCCTGACTTAGTCTGAGGAGTCATATTTTCTTTAGTATTTTTATTTTCGCTCATTGAAATAACCTCCCTCAGCTCCAGCGTTTTTTCTCAAGCGCACGGACTGTAAAGAAAAGGAACAATCCTGTTACGCTCAGGAAGAACATAATATCGGTAATACTGAGAATACCGTATGTAAAGTTTGTATAGTAGTTTACGAAATTGATTTTCTCAAGAAGGAATGTAATCCATTCAACCGAAATCATATTGATGAGAGAACTCATCATAGAAATTACAAGACCGAGTGCAAGACCTGCAACTGCGGCAATAATCATACTCTCTGTGAGACAAGAAATGAAAACGTTCATTGCGATGAGTGACGCACCCAAAAGCTCTATTCCGAAAAATGTACAGAGAATTACAGTCCAGTCAGGAGCCGCAAAGAATGAAATTACAATCGCATAGAGTAAGAAAATACAACAGCAGATTGTGTAAAGAACGAATGCACCGAGGAATTTGCCCATTACAATTTCCGTAAGGCTTGAAGGAGAAGTGAGCAAAGCCTGATCGGTTTTCTGACGTTTTTCCTCAGAAAAAGTTTTCATTGTGATGATAGGAACGAGGAAAAGTATGATTATGAACATATTTCCGTACACACCCGCAAGGCTTGTTGTGTTGTAAAGGAAACAAGTGTTATAGAAGAAAAGTCCTGAGAACAGGAAGAAAACAGCCATTACAACATATGCTGTTGCCGAATTGAAATAAGAGGAAAGTTCTCTTTTAAGTATTGCACCCATCAGTTGTTACCTCCGTTTCTAACTACCCCTGATGTCAGCTTGAGGAACATATCCTCCAGAGTTTCATTGCCGGACTGCATATCAAGTATCGGACAATTAATCCTTGACATCGCACTGAACACTTCCCTGCGGATATCAGATTCCTTATCATAGTCAACAAGGTATTTTGCTGTGTTATCACTCAAATCCTGAGTTTTGCTGACACGGATAACTGACGGAATTTTCTTGATTGCAGAAATTACGTCTGATGAATTTCCTTCAACCTCAATAGCGAGTTTCTTCTCACCTGTTGTTGAAGTTGAAAGCTCCTTAGTCTTAGCGTCAGCCACGATTTTACCGTTTGAAATAACGATTATTCTGTCGCAGGTTGCTGAAATTTCCGAAAGAACGTGTGATGAGAAAATTACAGTGTGCTTCTTGCCGAGGCTTTTGATAAGCTTTCTGATTTCGATAATCTGCTTAGGGTCAAGACCAACCGTAGGCTCGTCCAGAATAAGAACAGGCGGATTACCTAAAAGTGCCTGAGCAAAACCGACTCTCTGACGATAACCTTTTGAGAGATTCTTGATGATTCTCTCAGACTGTTCTGTTATACGCACAAGACGCATAACCTCAGCGATGTGTTCCTTCTTAGGAAGCTTTACCCTCTTGAGGTCAAACATAAACTCAAGATACTTTCTGACTGTCATATCCATATAAAGCGGTGGAATTTCAGGCAGATATCCGATTTTCTGTTTTGTAGCTTTTGGATTTTCCAGAATCTCGCTTCCGTCAATGGTAACGGTACCGCTTGTTGAAGAGATATACCCCGTTATCATATTCATAGTTGTGGATTTTCCTGCACCGTTAGGTCCGAGAAATCCGAGAACTTCACCTTTTTCAACGGTGAAACTGATGTCGTCAACGGCCTTTATGTCGCCATAGCATTTTGTAAGGTTCTTAACCTCGACCATGTGACCTTTCACTCCTTAAAATTAATATAATCCGTCTGCTCTTTACGACAGATTTAAACATTATGATTATACTACAAAAATCCAAATTTGTGTAGATTAATTCCAAAAAAATCAATGCTAAAACACAAAAATTCAGTTTTTCATCACATAAATTTCCGTCAACAGGAATTATTACACAAAAAGCGAAAATAATATTTATGGATAATGACAATACATTTTGAAAGAAGTGTTCATATGGAATATATAAATGCCTTTTGGGTAGGCGGATTGATATGCGTTGTGGGACAAATTCTCATTGACAAAACAAAGCTTACTCCGGCGAGAATTCTCACAGGCTTCGTAGTTGCAGGTGTGATTTTGGGAGCAATCGGACTTTACAAACCTCTTGCAGAATTTGCAGGAGCAGGAGCTTCTGTCCCAATCAGCGGATTTGGTTATCTGATGAGCGAGGGCGTAAAAGAAGCCTTGGCAACCGACGACGCACTCGGAATTCTCACAGGCGGACTTACAAGTGCCGCAGGAGGCATTGCCGCTGCAATAGTATTCGGACTAATCGCCGCCCTCTGCACCCGCTCCGGCGACAAATTCTAATTTTTACCTTTGTGCAGATTTTTTATCTTTGGGCAGATAGGTTTTTTCTATATAAAACGTTTCGTGCCCAACCGTTAAGTTGATATGTTGGTTACTGCTACATTTCTTACATTAAAGTCGGGAATTTCAGTTGCCTACAATATCAACCTGTCTTCCCGAAATGCGTGTCGAGGCACTCGACACCAACCGTTAAGTCGATATGTTGGTTACTGCTACATTTGTTTTAAATAACGTTTTCTGTGAGAATTTTGTAGGGGACGGCTTCCCAGACGTCCCGTAAACGCAATCAATATATCTATACAACGGTCGGGAAACCGTTGTATAGATTACACCGATTTATATTCCCGAATTGCGACCGACGTCACGTCGGCGAGGCACTCGACACCAACCGTTAGGTCGATATGTTGGTGACTGCTACATTTCCCTTAAACAACGTTTTCTGTGAGAATTTTGTAGGGGACGGCTTCCCAGACGTCCCTTAAACGGAATCAATATATCAATACAACAATCGGGAATTAACGGTTTATAAACAAACAAAAAGTCGGGTAACCGCTGTTGCGGTCATACCCGACTTTTATTACTCAAAATAAAATTATTTTAAAGCTTCGTAAACTGCAACTGCACATGCAACTGTTGCGCCTACCATTGGGTTGTTACCCATACCGATAAGACCCATCATCTCAACGTGAGCAGGAACTGAAGATGAACCTGCAAACTGAGCGTCACCGTGCATTCTGCCCATTGAGTCTGTAAGACCGTATGAAGCAGGGCCTGCACCCATGTTGTCAGGATGGAGTGTACGACCTGTACCGCCGCCTGAAGCAACTGAGAAGTAACCTACGCCGTTTTCGTTAGCCCACTTCTTGTATGTACCTGCAACAAGGTGCTGGAAACGAGTTGGGTTAGTTGAGTTACCTGTGATTGAAACGCCTACGTTCTCGTGCTGCATAATAGCAACGCCTTCACGAACGTCATCTGCGCCGTAGCAACGAACAGCAGCTCTTTCGCCGTCTGAGAAAGCTCTCTCTTCAACGATCTTGAGCTCTGATGTGAAGTAATCAAACTCTGTCTTTACATATGTAAAGCCGTTGATTCTTGAAATGATGTAAGCAGCGTCTTTGCCGAGACCGTTGAGGATAACTCTGAGCGGCTCTTTTCTTGCCTTGTTAGCGTTACGAGCAATACCGATAGCGCCTTCAGCAGCAGCAAAGCTTTCGTGACCTGCGAGGAATGCAAAGCACTTTGTTTCATCTCTGAGGAGCATTGCGCCGAGGTTACCGTGACCACGACCAACGTTTCTCTGCTCAGCAACTGAGCCAGGGATACAGAATGCTTCAAGACCGATACCGATTGCTTCAGCAGCATCAGCAGCAGTTGTAACACCCTTTTTGATTGCTACTGCGCAACCAAGTGTGTAAGCCCAACCTGCATTTTCAAATGCGATTGGCTGAACGTCTTTAACGATCTGATATGGGTCAAAGCCCTTATCTGTACAGATCTTTCTTGCCTCTTCAAGATTTGCAATACCGTATTCGGCAAGGCACTTCTCAATCTTAGGCATTCTTCTTTCCATACTTTCAAATGTAACTGCCATTATAGTGTCCTCCTTACCGAATTATTCTTCTCTTGGGTCAATGTACTTAGCAGCGTTATCAAAACGACCGTACTGACCGATGTTATTCTTGAATGCTTCGTTTGGCTCAACACCGTGACGAATGTCCTCGAGCATTTTGCCAAGCTTTACAAACTGGTAACCTGTAACTTCGTTGTTCTCGTCAAGAGCTGTCTTAAGAACATAGCCTTCAGCCATTTCCATATAACGAACGCCCTTAGCGCTTGTGCTGTACATTGTACCAACCTGTGAACGAAGGCCCTTACCGAGGTCCTCCATACCTGCGCCGATTGGGAGACCACCCTCTGAGAAAGCTGTCTGGCTTCTGCCGTAAACGAGCTGTTCAAAGATGTTTCTCATAGCAGTGTTGATAGCGTCACAAACGAGGTCTGTGTTAAGGCACTCGAGAAGTGTCTTGTTAGGGAGAATTTCAGCAGCCATTGCTGCAGAGTGAGTCATACCTGAGCAACCGATTGTTTCAACGAGTGCTTCCTGTACGATACCTTCTTTTACGTTAAGTGTGAGCTTGCATGCGCCCTGCTGAGGAGCACACCAGCCGATTCCGTGTGAAAGACCTGAAATGTCTTTAATCTCGTAAGATTTTACCCACTTACCCTCTTCAGGGATAGGTGCGGGACCGTGGTTTGGTCCTTTTGCAACTGTGCACATATTTTCTACTTCTTTAGAATAAATCATATGTACTTCTCCTTTCAATATATTGTTGAGCCTCAATATACACTCATACACATTCATTATACGGCTTTCCTTAACATTTTTCAAGACTTTTTTTAATTTATAGTAAATTGCTTGGTTATGGTCGGGCATAGATGGATTGAAATATATCAATATGTTACTTCTGACCCAAAGTCTTTCAGAGCAATCCCTGCAACACAGACAAAAGACCACGCCGAGGAGGAGGCATGGTCTTTTGAGGTGGGATTAATAAGAAAAATTTTTTAAAATCAATATATATTATCTGTTAAGAAGCTTCTTTTTGTACTGTGCAGGGGTGCAGTCATAGACCTTCTTGCACTGTGTGATAAAAGACTTAACGTTTGCAAAGCCGTTTTCAAGTGCCGCACCTGATACAGTTGAATTCTTGCTGAGCATATCCTGAATAGCATTTTCAAGTCTGAGGTTTGCAAGATATTCAGAAAAGCTAACCTGTGTAACATTCTTGAAATACTTTGAGAAATATGACGGTGAAAGATTTACTACAGATGAAATCTCGTCAAGCGGAATTTCTCTCTTGAAATTCTCGTTGATATAAGCAATTGCAGTTTTTGCATATGAGAAGTCACGCTTAGGAATGATCATTGTATTTGATGCTCTTCTGAAACAGATGCAATACTTCATAAGAGTATAATAAACTCTGTTTACATATGAAATCTGTAAAAGTGAAGCATAATCATCGTTATTGATTTTGATATCGGCAAAATCCTTCATAATCTTGATGAGTTCAGGCTTTGCCTCAGGTCTGTTGTTAACATCAAATATAACGCTGTCGATAGGCTTGCAGAACATACGCATATATTCAAATGAAAGCTGAATACACACAAGCTTTGCAGTGCCTCCGCTTACTGGGCGCACAAGATGAACATCTTCGCTGTTAAAGAAGATAAAATCGCCTTCGCTTACATACTCAGTGCTTCCGTTGTGCGGACACTCAATCTGACCTGAAACAACATATACAAGCTCAGGTTCACGATGCCAGTGAAGCTCAGTTTTGTGTGTTTCCGACGACAGATCGAGATACATTATTTTTGCAGGAATATTTTTGTCATAATTTATTATCTCGTATTTGTAATTCATAAATAGTTCCCCTTAAACGAATGTTGAAAAAATTGTAAATATGTTGTATTATAGTATAAGTATAAACGTAAAATATCTTTAAAGCTATGTATAATTGTTTGAATATTATGGACAGATGTTGTATGGAGGATTTATGAAAGCAAATTTAGACTATAATGTGATTAATTGTGTGTGTGTGACTAAAGGTAATCGACAAGATAACATCGAAAACGAACACCGACAAGTTATCAGAGAAACCTATGTTCTTTACTATGTTACTTCGGGCAAAGGCATAGTAACAATCGACGGAATCGGTTTTATCGTTAAGAAGGGGCAGTCTTTCCTGTCTTTTCCATTTTCAAATGTATGTCTTGAACCCTACAACAACGGCACATGGTCGTATAACTGGGTCGAATTTCGTGGGCTTGACGCCGCATGGCTTGTGAGCCAAACTGCTTTCAGCAAAAAAAATCCTGTTACTGATATAATCCCCGTTGAAAATTTTGAAAGTTTTTTTAATATAAGCGAATGTAAGTCTGATAAAACATTTGACCAGTGCAGGGCAAGCGGAAAACTCATTGTATTGCTTTCGTATTATCTTGAGCACTTCCCTTGCGTAAGCAGTGATACTCAGAATTACGCTATAGCTGCAAGAAATTATATCGAAAAAAATTATCGCAATCCGGATTGCAGTGTTACCGCTGTTGCAGACCATATAAAAATTGACCGAACTTACCTGTACAGGCTTTTTAAAGAAGAAACCGGTATGTCGGTGATTGATTACATCAACAATTGCAGAATTTCAAAAGCTGCGATTCTTCTTATTGATGATAAGATTTCCATTAAAGACGTAGCCTATTCTGTCGGATTTACCGATCAGATGTATTTTTCAAAGGTTTTCAAAAAATTAAAAAATCAAACGCCCACCGAATTTCGCAAATCTAACAAAGCTTCTTTGTTTTAATATTAACACCAAACTATTTTTCTGTGAAACAACTTGGCAAACAGCATAAAGAATTTTTTCTGAAAAAGTATTGACAAACCCTAACTTCAGGTATATAATGCAGTTAGTTAATTAGACAATTATCTAATTAACTAACATTCTTAAAACAATCACAAAGCACAGGAGGTGCTCCCGTGGGAGATGTATGGAAAGCTCTGGCTGACCCTACCAGACGAAAAATACTTGCACTGCTCAAAAAAGGCGATATGAACGCAGGAGATATTGCCGCTGAATTTGATATGACAAAACCTTCAATCAGCAATCATCTCAATATTTTGCGTCAGGCAGACCTTGTTGACGCAGAAAAACAGGGACAAAACGTAGTTTATTCGCTCAAAACGAGCGTACTTGAGGATATGCTCAATATGCTTTCAAGCCTCACAGGCAGAGGAGAAGATTAATATGAAAAAATTTGTTTATCTTATAATTTCAATTATCAACGCAGTAATCACAGCAATATATATTGCACTTTCGCCAAACAATATTATCCCTTCCCATTATAATACACAAGGAATCGCAGATGCGTACTCATCAAAATGGTTTGTGATGGCTATGCCATGTGTACTTGTTGTTATATGCTTAATTTATCTTATTTACGAAGTTATTGCAGATAAAATGCACACCGACAGAGGAAACAGAAAAGTAGTTAACAGAATATTTTTATCGACATTCTTAACATTTGCAATACTTTTCTGGTATCTCACAATTGTGTGCGTGAACAGTGTGAATATGCTGAATGTCACAAGCTTTGTAAACCTTGTGGTTGTATTTCTCGGTGTAATCATAGCGGTAACAAGCGACGTATTCCCAAAACTCAAGCAAAACAACAATGTCGGTTTCAGAACAGCGTCTACACTTTCTGACGAGAAAGTATGGAAGAAAACTCATAAAATCGGAGGTTACTGCGGAGTTATAGGAGGAATTGTAACTGCGATTATCGGACTTGCAGGACTAATTTTGAGAATAAACTCTGAAATCGTGTTGATTTCAGGCGTTGCGGTAATTCTTATTTCCACAGTTCTTATTCCGCTTATTTACTCAAGATCAATTTCTAAAACAAAATAATTAACAGGACCGTTCTGCAAATTCAGAGCGGTCCTATTTGTTTAATTAAGGTTAATGATTTTAGATATATTGATTACGTTTAAACGATGTTATTGAAGCCGTCCCTACAAAATTTCTGCCGAAAGGTTTGTGACATATCAAACGTTGCGGACACGGCACGCCGTGTCCCTACTATGTGGTACATTACAAAAAACGTTATTAAAGGAAATGTAGCAGTAACCAACATATCGACCTAACGGTTGGGGTCGAGTGCCTCGCCGTCGTGACGACGGTCACAATTCGGTCGAGTGCCTCGACACGCATTTCGGGAAGATAGGTTGATTTTACAGACAACTAAAATACCCGACTTTAATGTAACAAATGTAGCAGTAACCGACATATCAACCTAACGGTTGGGCAACCAACGTTTAGCTTAATCTAAACCTATCTACCCAAAGTTAAAAGATTTGAGGGGGAGTGTTCTACTTCTTTTGAATATAGGGTGAACAGCCTTTCGGCTGAGTAGTCCGTCACCTGCAAAAGATTTCCTATCACAGCATAAGCATACGCAACTCGCTTTATTGTCGAAGCAACATTCATAGTATCAATTGCCGTGAGGTAATATCTGTAAATATAATACAACGCAAGTCGTTTGAATTCAGCGTCGTAGTCGGGTGAGATTCCTTTGCTGACGTCCGTTTTGTCAAGAAGATTTCGCCATTCATCGGTCATTATATCCAACTTTTTGTGCATATCAAACACAGCCTGAACGTCATCTTTGTGCTCAACGCTGAAAGTTTCGGCATTTTCACCGTCAAAAACATTTTGAATTCGTTGATTATACTCAAGACATTCACTCAGATTTTCTGCAAAGCTGTAACTTTCATCTGCAAAAATTTCTGCGGAGGTCTTTCTCGCTTCAAGCAAAAGCTTCATTAAATTTGCATCGTAACCGCAGTCAGAAAAATCACTTTCAGGGACTACAAAATCTTTGTATGCGTCATCTTCTTCAAGTATAAGTCTTGCCGCTTCAGGGCAGGCAAACGAAAGCAAATGCTCTGAAAACACCGTGTAATCCTGCGTTATTCTCGGAAAATTCCGACACGTCCTGCAAAGATGTTCTTCACCGAGGTTGATAAAAATATCGCAGAGCATATCCTTGTTCCAGAACGGACATCTGCCGTTTTGTGATATAAAAATTCTGTCACCGTCGCTGTCGGTTGTCGTCAGCTTTCGGATTTTATCGCCGAATTCTCCCTGAACCGTGCCGTAGTATGCATCGGTTTCATCGTCAACCACAACGTCCCAGCCCTTGCAACAGCTATCGGTACATCTGTTCGCTATGCATTTGAATTTTTTATAGTAAGTCGGATAAATATGTATCATAAAATCACTTTTTCTTAATAATACCAAGTTTTTTCATTCTTGCTTTACTCATTATTCTATATACGATTGACATAACAAGCAATTCAAGTATTGCAATATTGTATATTTATTTTATCCATTCGAGAGTAAGGAAGAATTGCTCGTATGCGTCGTCCCAACCGTCAATGCCGTTGACTCCGCCGCCGTTGACGCTTCGCAATTTTGCGTCGTTTGAGTCCTGCCCCACCGCCATAAGCTCTCCAACCGTTATATTATAGCCTTTGCTCTGACAGAGTTTGCAGAAATCTTCAACCGGTTCTTCACTGTTTTTAGTACTGATAAGTTCTGATTTTAAGTTATTATCATTTTTTGCGTCCCTCAAAAGGCGTTCAAGCTCAAATTCTATCATTAAATTACTCCTCAATTTTGCAAAAACATTGCTCTCATACAATAAAACGGCAGTTCCAAACAGAACTGCCGCTGCACATCAAAATCATTCGATTGAGCTGTCGAGATACTCCATAAGTTCCTCGTCATCTTTTTTCTGCTTATCTTTTACAATAAAGAATGCAGTCAAAGCGGCAGAAACGGCTGCCACAGCAGAGATAATACCGATGATTATGCCTAATTTTTTATTTTTCATACTGAGTCCTCCAGAATATAGTATTGTTAGCAATTATTATCTGCCGATTGTATAATTATATTCTAAACAGTTTTTAATAAAAAGTCAACATAAAAGCAAAAAAAGCAGAGAAAATTCTCTGCTTTTACTCGTTGTAAACTTACGCTGAAGCGTTGAGTCTTTTAGCAAGTGATGATTTGCTTCTTGCTGCTGTATTCTTGTGAAGAATACCCTTGGCTGCTGCCTGGTCAATTTTCTTGATAGCAAGACGAACTGCCTCTGTTTTGTTGTCAGCGTTAGTGTCAACAGCGATGTAAGCCTTCTTGATAGCTGTTCTTAAAGCTGACTTTGTAGCCTTATTGCGAGCTGTTTTAGTAGCGATAACCTTTACACGCTTTTTTGCAGATTTAATGTTTGGCATTGTCCCACCTCCTTAAAATAACACTCATATGGATATTATAATAGCATAAACGCCTGAGAAAATCAAGTTTTTTTCAAAAAAAAGTAAGGATTTTCGCAGTTTTTTATTTTTTTGATAAACCGTAACTATATATAGTATGTAAAGATGCTTTTTATTCTATATATCATATCGCAATTTATAACTTTGGGCAGATAGGTTATTTCCAGATGAAACGTTTCGTGCTCAACCGTTAAGTTGATATATTGGTTACTGCTACATTTCTTACATTAAAGTCGGTGCAATCTATACAATGGTTTCCCGACCGTTAGATTGATATATTGATTACGGTTATAGGACGCCAAGGATACCATCCCATACAAAATACTTACCAAAACGTTATTTAAAGGAAATGTAGCAGCCACCAACATATCGAGTTTATGGTTGGGCAACATACGTTTCATCTGGAAATAACCTATCTTCCCAAAGTTAAAAATAAAAAATTTTCAAAAAGTCCTTGACTTTTACTGACTTTGGTATTATAGTAAAGATACAGCATTTAGCACTCGAACATCGAGAGTGCTAAAACAGCAAAAACCGACTCAGAACAGAGAGGTGAACGGTATGGAGCTGGCTGCGAGAAAACAGAAAATTCTGTCGGCAATCATTGAAAGCTATATTCACACAGGTGAGCCTGTGGGTTCAAAGTCACTCATCAACGAAGCCGGACTTGATGTTTCATCTGCCACTGTGAGAAATGAAATGGCTGACCTCACAAACCGAGGTTTCCTGATTCAGCCCCACACCTCGGCAGGTCGAATCCCCACCCAACAGGCATATCGTTATTATATAGATAACATTATGACTGTTCAGCCTGTGTCGCAAAACGGAAAGGATTACATTGAATCAACTCTTTATCAGAGCGCAGATTCACCTGAAAGTATCCTGCAAAGTGCGGCTAATCTGATTTCACAGCTTACCGACCTTGTGGCTGTTGCCACCACTCCAAACGGAGATGACAGCAGGATAAGGAAGATAAGTTTCGTTCAAACTGGAGCACACACTGCAATGGCTGTTGTGATAGCCTCAAACGGTATTATCAAAACCAAGCTGTTCAGATGCGAATTTATAATAACGCCTGAAATTCTTGAAGTGTTCGACAAAGCGCTCAACGAGGTGTTCTCAGGAGTAAAGCTATCATCAATAAATCAGCCGTTTATACAAACAGCGGCGGCAAGGTTTGGTGAACTTTCACTGTTTATGCCGGGAGTGCTTATAGCGATTATGGATGCATCAAAAAGAGCAAGAGATGTCAGCGTATGTCACAGCGGATATACAAAGCTTATGTTTGCAACTGATACAGATTTCATAACAGCACGGCGCATAATGGAATTTCTGAACAACGAACACGACCTCGCAAGAATGCTCAAAAATCTGCCTAAAGATACATCAGTGTCGATAGGACATGAAAACAGCAGAACAGAGCTTGCCTCAAGCACAGTAATATCAACACGATACAGTATAGACTCAAATCCGTCGGGAATACTTGCGGTAATGGGACCTTTGAGAATGAATTACGGCAGAGTGATTTCAATTCTCGAAAGTGTGTCGGAATGTGTAGGAAAACTGATTGGCGGGCTTATTGAAATATGACAATAGAAAAAAGTCCTTGAAGGAGGATAAAAATGCCAAAGAAAAAGAAAGAAACCGCTGAAGAAACTGTAGAAACAAAAGTAAGCGAAGCAACAGAAGAAACTGTTGTCGAACAGGTTGAAGAAGAAGCAAAGGACGAGAGAGATGAAAAAATCAAGGCTCTCGAGGACGAAGTAACAGCACAGAAAGACAAATATATGCGTCTTGCCGCTGAGTATGACAACTACCGCAAGCGCACAGCAAACGAAAAGCTGTCACTTTATGACGATGCAACTGCTAAGGCAGTGACAGAGCTTCTTCCTGTTGCAGACAGTGTGAGAATGGCTCTTGAAAATCTTGCAAATGCTGACCCTGAGATTATCAAGGGAATCGAACTTATTTCAAATCAGCTCGACAAATCCTTTGAAAAGCTCAAAATCGAAGCTTACGGCAAGATCGGCGATACATTCGACCCTAACCTTCACAATGCAATCTCAAAAATCGAGAGCGAAGAATTAGGCGAAAACACACTCGCTCAGGTATTCCAGACAGGTTACAAAATCGGTGACAAAGTAATTCGTCACGCAATGGTTCAGGTAGCCAACTGTTAATTGGGGTCAGATTTGGGGCAGATAATTTTAAAAATCAGTTGCCCGTTTTTACAATCGTTAATCTCATCAAAATAATATAATAAATTTGGAGGAATTCATCATGGCAAAGACAATCGGTATAGATTTAGGTACAACAAACTCATGCGTAGCAGTAATCGAAGGCGGCGAGCCTGTAGTAATCGCTAATGCAGAGGGCGCAAGAACAACACCATCAGTAGTAGCTTTCTCAAAAGACGGCGAAAGAATGGTTGGTCAGGTAGCTAAGCGTCAGGCTATCACAAACCCTGACAGAACAGTATCTTCTATCAAAAGAGAAATGGGTACTGCTTACAAGGTAACAATCGACAACAAGAGCTACACACCACAGGAAATTTCAGCTATGGTTCTTCAGAAGCTCAAGGCTGATGCAGAAGCTTACCTTGGTGAAACAGTTACACAGGCTGTTATCACAGTTCCTGCATACTTCACAGATGCTCAGCGTCAGGCTACAAAGGACGCAGGTAAGATTGCAGGTCTTGACGTTAAGAGAATCATCAACGAGCCTACAGCCGCTGCTCTTTCATACGGCGTAGACAAGGAAAATGATCAGAAGGTTATGGTATACGACCTCGGCGGCGGTACATTCGACGTATCAATCATCGAAATGGGCGATGGTGTTCAGGAAGTTCTTGCTACAGCAGGTAACAACCGTCTTGGCGGTGACGACTTCGACAAGAGAATCATCGACTGGATGGTATCATCATTCAAAACAGAAACAGGCATTGACCTTTCATCAGATAAAATGGCTATGCAGCGACTCAAGGAAGCTGCTGAAAAGGCTAAGATTGAGCTTTCAGGTGTAACAACATCTTCAATCAACCTCCCATTCATCACTGCTGACCAGACAGGTCCTAAGCACCTTGACCTCACACTTACAAGAGCTAAGTTTGACGAACTCACAGCAGACCTCGTAGAAGCTACAATGGGTCCTGTACGTTCAGCACTTTCAGATTCAGGCTTACAGATCGGTCAGATCGACAAGGTTCTTATGGTAGGTGGTTCTTCAAGAATTCCTGCTGTTCAGGAAGCTGTTAAGAAACTCATCGGCAAAGAGCCATTCAAGGGCATCAACCCTGACGAATGTGTTGCTATCGGTGCCGCTATTCAGGCAGGTGTACTCGGCGGCGAAGTTGACGGACTTCTCCTCCTCGATGTTACTCCGCTTTCACTCGGTGTTGAAACAATGGGCGGTGTAATGACAAAGATCATCGACAGAAACACAACTATCCCTACAAAGAAGAGCCAGATCTTCTCAACTGCTGCTGACAACCAGACACAGGTTGAAATCAACGTA
>JAXJYO010000034.1:0-5187 GCA_036306945.1 Ruminococcus sp.
GCCGCATCTTCACTGATATTGTAATAAAGTGCGAGATCCTCTCTCAAATCGAAGAACATCTGGTCAATGTACCAGTTCTGAACATAATCATCGTCTTCGTCATCATCGTCATTGCTCTGCCAGCCGACAAAAGTCATTGTCTCCGATTCCTTCATAGCGGCTTCATATTCATCTTTTGTAATTTTGTCCTGAGAATACATTTCATCAATGATAATCTCACGACGTTCCTTGTTGTTTTCAGGATATACAAGAGGGTTCCACGCAGACGGATTCTGAGTGATACCTGCGATAGCCGCACATTCTGCAATTGAGCAGTCCTTGATGCTTTTGTCAAAGTAAAGCTGTGCCGCAGCTTCAACACCCTGACAGTTATTACCGAAGTTTACAACATTGAGATAAGCCTCAAGAATTTGGTCTTTTGTATATTCTTTTTCGAGATTCAATGCTTTGCAGATCTCACGGATCTTTCTGTTGATCGAAACCTCGTTGTCATCGGTTATGTTTTTGATGAGCTGCTGGGTGATGGTTGAACCGCCGTAGGTGTCCTGTCCGGTTGCAAGATTTACAACAGCGGAAAGTGTTCTTGTCCAGTCAACACCGTTGTGTTCGTAGAAACGCTTGTCCTCAATAGCAACAACAGCATCTTTCATAGCCTGAGGAATATCCTGATTGTCAACCCAAATTCGGTTTTCCGTGCTGTACAAAGTCTGATATTCCTTGAAATCTCCGTTTTCATCTTTAGTGTAGATAAAACTCGTCTGGTTAAGAGATTTAGCCTTGAGGTCAATGCCTGTAGGCTCGGAAGCTATTGTAAAAATATAAATTGCAAGAGAAATTCCCGCAATGATCATAGCAACAAAGCAGACGGAGAACGTTGTCAGCAGAAATTTTGCAATTCCTTTGAAGAAACGTTTCACACCGCTTTCTTTTTTATCGGTAATCATACTTGTGTCAGTGGTTTTATCGGTGTAACCGCTGATATCTGTTTCACGTTTATTGCGCATATTTACTCCTTGTTAACGGCATAAAGCCTTTTAAAATTCAGAGGCAACGTTAAGTAACCTGTTTGTTATTATGTTTATTAAATAGAGTAAAAGAACACTATTAATAGATATTATAGCACCAGAAATGGAAAAAATAAATATATTAAATTAATTTTCTAATAAAAAATATCAGCGCAAAAGCCGTGAATTTTATGTAAAAGCGTGAATAAAAGCCGTTTTATGGTAAAAACTAAGGGTGGAAAATAGTAAAGTATCATTGCGACGTGAGTATTTATGTCCGACAGATGGACTGAAAAGGATGGATAGTTAATGAAAAAGCTGGTTGCAATTACAGGAATTATACTTATGCTGTGTCTGTTTACGGGTGTAGCTTTCAGCCCTGAAACATCGGTTCAGACAACAAATGCACAGACTGCAAAAAATGTTCATAATGAAAATGACGTATTTTTACTTAAAGCTGAAAATAACAGAATTGTTGTTTACAAAAAAGGTGAAACAACTCCTTATATGACAACAGACACACCTGTTGACAGCCTGCCAAAGGGGGATATTATGCTTCTTGAACTCGGAATTGAGATAGAAGGAGAAAAAAATCTAAAAAAATCCTTGGAAGATTATTGCAGTTAATGTATATATATCCAAAAATTGCGTCTATATATTGACTTTTCAGACTGTTTGAGGTAGTATTAAATTAAAATGCCATAATACTAAAATAAGGTATCTGCGTCTTTTGAGAAATTTCAATCTGATGAAATCTTGTAAATCGGACAGTCTCAAAAAACCGCAGTAAATTGCAAAAAAGGAGAATGTACATATGATTTCTACAGTAATCGACCAGTCTCTCGGTCTTGAGTTCCCTATCTTTCAGGGAGGTATGGCTTGGGTAGCTGACGCATCTCTTGCGGCAGGCGTATCAAACGCAGGCGGTCTTGGTCTTATCGCAGCTATGAATTCAAACGGAGAACAGCTCAGAGAGGAAATCCGTAAGTGCAAGGAACTTACAGACAAGCCTTTCGGTGTCAACATTATGCTTATGAGTCCGTTTGCCGACGAAGTTGCAGATGTTGTTGTTGAAGAGGGTATCAAGGTTGTAACAACAGGCGCAGGTAATCCGGGTAAATATATGCCAAAGTGGCTTGAGGCAGGAATCAAGGTTATCCCTGTAATCCCAAGTGTTGCACTTGCAAGAAAAATGGAGAAGAGCGGTGCTTATGCAGTAATCGCAGAAGGCGGCGAGTCTGGCGGTCACGTTGGCGACCTCACAACAATGGCTCTTGTTCCTCAGGTAGTTGACGCAGTATCAATTCCTGTAATCGCAGCAGGCGGTATTGCAGACGGCAGACAGATTGCCGCGGCATTTATGCTCGGTGCAGTAGGCGTTCAGGTCGGCACAAGATTCCTCGTAGCAGAAGAATGTACAATTGCTCAGGAGTATAAAGACAGAGTTATTAAGGCTAAGGATATCGACACTGTAGTAACAGGTAAGAGACTCGGACACCCTGTTCGTTCAATCAGAAACTCATTCACAAGAGAGTACACAAAGGCTGAGTACGATTCATCTAACGTATCAGATGAGGAACTCGAAAAGATGGGTCTCGGTACCGTAAGACTTGCAGCAAGAGGCGGAGATGTATCAAAGGGTACGGTTCTTGCAGGTCAGGTTGCAGGTATGATTAAAAAGGAACAGCCTGCAAGAGAAATGATTGAAGAAATGTTTACACAGGCAGAAGAAGTATTGAACGGAGCTTCAAAATGGGTAAAATAGCATTTATATTTTCAGGACAGGGTGCACAGTACAGCGGAATGGGTAAGGAGCTTTATGAAAGCTCTCCTGCCGCAAAAGCTGTGTATGATATGGCCGACTCAATCAGAAAAGGCACTTCAAAGCAGTGCTTTGAGGGCACAATGGAAGAACTCAGCAAGACTGTGAACACTCAGCCTTGCGTGTTCACGGCTGACCTTGCAGCGGCTTATGCACTTGTTGAAAAGGGTATAAAGCCTGACTGCGTTGCAGGTTTCTCACTCGGAGAAATCTCAGCTCTTGCATTTTCAAAGATGCTTTCAGACGAAGAAGCTTTCAGGCTTGTCTGCAAAAGAGGCGAGCTTATGGATAAGGCGGCAACTGAGAATCCCGGTGCAATGGCGGCTGTTATGAAGATAACACCGCAGCAGGTTGAAGAAATCTGTGCTCAGTTTGACAGTACATATCCCGTAAACTACAACTCTCCTGCACAGACAGTTGTAGCTACAACAAGCGAAAATGCAGACTCATTCTGCGAAGCCGTAAAAAATGCAGGCGGAAGAGCAAAGCTTCTTGCAGTAAGCGGAGCTTTCCATTCACCGTTTATGGCTAAGGCGGCAGAAGGTCTTGCAGAATATATGGAAAACGTAGAGTTTTCAGAGCCTCAGACAGTAATCTACTCCGATGTTACGGCTAAGCCTTACGAGGGAGATTACAAGGCACTTGTAAAGGCTCAGGTTGAAAGCCCTGTAAAGTGGCAGACAATCGTTGAGAATATGATAGAAGACGGTGTTGATACATTCATCGAGGTCGGTGTGGGAAAAACACTCACAGGTCTTGTGAAGAGAATCAATGCTGACGTAAAGGCGTTCAAAGTTGAAACTCCTGCTGATATTGAGGCACTTGAGTTATAATTTTGAATGATGCATACCGAAAAAACGGAGGTAATTTATATGGATTTTACAAATAAGACAGCCGTAGTAACAGGCGGTTCAAGAGGTATCGGTCTTGCAATAGCTGAAAAGCTTGCAAAGGGCGGTGCAAACATCGCAATTCTTTATGTCGGTGACGAGAGCGAAGGTATCAAGGCTAAGGAAGAGCTTTCTCAGTACGGCACAAAGGTTGAGCAGTATTTCTGTGATGTTTCAAATTTTGAAGCTTCACAGCAGGTTATCGAAAAGGTAATCGAGGACTTCGGCGGAATTGATTATCTCATCAACAATGCAGGTATCACAAGAGATAAACTCGTGCTCAATATGGACGAAAAGGACTTTGACGCAGTAATCGCAGTAAACCTCAAGGGCACATTCAATATGATTAAGCATACATACAAGCACTTTATGAAGAAGCGTTTCGGCAGAATCGTAAGCACATCTTCAATCGTAGGTCTGGGCGGTAACGCAGGTCAGGCTAACTATGCGGCTTCAAAGGCAGGTATCATCGGTCTTACAAAGTCAGTAGCAAAGGAACTTGCAGGCAGAGGTGTAACAGTTAACGCAGTAGCACCGGGTTATATCGGCACAGATATGACAAATGCACTTTCAGACAAGGTTAAGGACGCTATGAAGGCACAGATTCCTGCAAAGAGAATCGGCACACCCGAAGATGTAGCAAACGTAGTAGCATTCCTCTGCTCTGATGAGGCTGCCTATGTAACAGGCGAGGTTATCAGAGTTGACGGCGGACTTGCAATGTAATTTGGAGGTACAAATGAGCAGAAGAGTAGTAGTAACAGGACTCGGAGCAATTACTCCTGTAGGCAACGACGTGCCTACAATGTGGAAAAATCTCGTTGACGGTGTTTGTGGTATCGAAACAATCACAGAGTTTGACACAAGTGATTTAAAGGTGCATATCGCAGGAACGGTAAAGAACTTCGAGGCTGAAAAGTACATAGAGAAGAAAGAAATCAGAAAGACTGACCTTTACTGTCAGTATGCGCTTGCAGCGGCTCAGCAGGCTGTTGACGACAGCGGAATTCTCGGCAAAGTAGACGAGAACCGTTTTGGCGTATATATCGGCGCAGGTATCGGCGGACTTCATACTTTTGAAAAAAATACAATTGCTATGGCTAACGGCGGCGCAAAGAAGGTTTCACCTTTCTTTATCCCGATGATGATCGGCAACATCGCAACAGGTAACGTTGCGATTCGTTTCAATGCAAAGGGTGCTTCACTTTCAGCAATAAGTGCTTGTGCTACAGGTACAAACTCAATCGGTGAAGCTTTCCACGCAATCAAAGACGGTTACGCAGATGCGATCATTGCAGGCGGTGCAGAGGCTACTATCGCACCTCTCACAATCGCAGGTTTCCAGAATATCAAGGCACTTTCAACAAACGAAGATCCCAAGAAGGCTTCACGTCCGTTTGACAAGAACCGTGACGGCTTTATAATGGGCGAAGGTGCAGGTATGCTCGTTCTTGAGGAGTATGAGCACGCA
>JAXJYO010000035.1:0-8216 GCA_036306945.1 Ruminococcus sp.
AATCAGGGTGATTACATCACGGTTGTAGTTGACAGCGTATTGCAGAATCTCCTTTCAGGTGCTTTGCTTGCGATTATAATTCTTTTCCTCTTCTTAAGAGATATCAAACCGACAATCATTGTTGCATTCTCAATTCCGATAAGCGTGGTTTTTGCAATTGTGCTTATGTATTTCAGTGGTATAACTCTCAATATGATTTCACTTTCGGGACTTGCAATAGGCGTCGGTATGCTTGTTGATAACTCCGTAGTTGTAATCGAAAATATCTACAGACTGAGAGGTCTCGGATATTCACCGATTCAGGCGGCAGTCAACGGTGCAAAACAGGTTGCAGGAGCGATTGCTTCATCGACACTCACAACAATCTGCGTGTTCCTCCCGATTGTGTTCGTAGAGGGTATCACACGTCAGCTATTTGTTGATATGGCACTCACAATTGCATATTCACTTCTCGCAAGCCTTATTGTGGCTCTCACACTTATTCCTGCGATGAGTCAGAGATTGCTCAGAAAGATGAAGCCCCAGAAAGATGTTCACGACGGCAAAATTATGAAGGCTTATGAAAAATCGCTTCGATTTGTACTCAGACACAAGGTTGTTACAATTCTTGTTGTAGTTGCACTTCTTGTGGCAAGTATGGTAGGATCACTTGCAAAGGGATTCAGTTTTATGCCTTCAATGAGCAGTACGGAAGTTCAAGTATCGGTAACTCTTGATGACAATGCAACATTTGAAGAAACTGTTGAAATTGCAGAGCAGGTTAACGATGTTCTCAATAAATATGATGAATTTGAAACTGTCGGAGTAATGACAGGCGGAACAACTTCGCTTATGGGACTTTCCGCAGGAGGAAGTTCATCAGAAGCAGGAAGTATCACAGCTTACGGTGTACTTAAAGATGAAAACACAAAAGACAGTGAGGCTATCTGTACGAAAATCGGTCAGGACCTTGAAAAAATCGACGGTGAAGTAACTGTCGGCGGAGGTTCGGCAAGCTCAATGACATCACTTTTAGGCAGCGGAGGAGTCGAAGTTATTCTCTACGGCGATGAGCTTGACACACTCAAAAACACAGCTGAAGATATGGCTGAAAAGCTCAAGACTGTTGACGGTATTGATGAAGTTGACAGCGGTGTAGGTGCAACGTCACCTGAAATCAAGGTTACTGTTGATAAGACAAAGGCTGCCGAGAAGGGACTTACGGTTGCACAGATTTATCAGCAGGTAGCAACAGCCGTATCAAATGAAAAGACATCAACTACGCTTACAAATGACAACGGCGATGATATGGATGTAGTTGTTGTCAAAGACGAAAAACAGCAGATTTCATCAGACAATGTCGGCACAGTTCAGATAACATATACTGA
This sequence comes from Ruminococcus sp., assembly GCA_036306945.1. Taxonomy (GTDB): domain Bacteria; phylum Bacillota; class Clostridia; order Oscillospirales; family Acutalibacteraceae; genus Ruminococcoides. Next base: position 1,368 of record JAXJYO010000035.1, read on the forward strand.
CAGTGAGGGCAACGAAAAGACAACTTCACTTTCTTCTGTTGCAGAGATTTCAGAATCAGAGACAATGGACGTGATTTCAAGACAGAATCAGAAGCGTTACCTTACAATCACAGGTACTTTGAAAGAAGGTCACACAACAACACAAGTATCAAATGATACAAAGAAACTGTTTGACGAGTACAAACTTCCGAACGGTTGTTCAATCGAATATTCAGGTTCTGACAAAATGACAATGGAAGCTATGTCACAGCTAATGCTTATGCTCCTTCTCGGTGTAGTTCTCATTTACCTGATAATGGTTGCACAGTTCCAGAGTCTCAAGTCACCGTTCATCATTATGTTTACAATTCCACTTGCATTCACAGGCGGATTCTTAGGCTTGCTCCTTACAGGCTTCGACGTGAGTGTAGTTGCACTTATCGGTTTCATAATGCTCTGCGGTATTATTGTAAACAACGGTATCGTGCTTGTTGACTATATCAACAAGCTCAGACTTGACGGTATGGAAAGACGTGAAGCAATTGTCGAGGCAGGTATAACAAGAATGAGACCTATCCTCATTACTGCACTTACAACGGTTCTCGGACTTTCTGTAATGGCACTCGGAATCGGTACAGGTGCAGAGATGATGCAGCCGCTTGCTATAGTATGTATCGGCGGACTTCTCTACGCAACCTTTATGACACTCTATATAATTCCTGTAATTTATGATGCATTTAACAGGAAGGAACTCAGAAATGTCGACGAAAGCGACCTCGAAGATATTGACGAATAACATAGAATAATGTAAAATAAGGGTAGTGATGAAGTTGAAAACATCACTACCCTTAAAATTAATTAATAGGAGTAAAAATATGATTCTTGTAACAACAGAAACAGTTTCAGGCAGAAATTGTGCAACACTCGGTCTTGTAACAGGCAGTACTATCCAGTCAAAGCATATGTTCAGCGATATGGGACAGGGCTTCAAGACAATAGTAGGCGGAGAACTCAAGTCATACACAGAAATGATGTCTAAAGCAAGAGGTATTGCAACTCAGAGAATGATTGATCAGGCGGCGCAGATGGGCGCAGATGCAATTGTTTGCGTGAGATATACATCAGCATCAGTAATGCAGCAGGCAGCAGAAGTTCTCGCATACGGTACAGCAGTGAAATTTGTGTAAAACATTTCAATTAAACTTGAAAAAGCTCGAAAACAAGAATGAATAAGGCTTGTTTCCGAGCTTTATATTATATTATCGACATTATAACTGTAAGAATAATCAAAAAACCAAAATTGAACGCCGAGAACATTCCGATGTAATATTTTACCTTGTCGGGGTTGTGTTTTGTGTATTCTCGGAACGTGATAAGACTTGCAAGGGATGCAATCAGAGTTCCGACACCTCCGATGTTCACTCCCACAAGTAAATCCTGATAATTTGTTGTAAACTGTGACAGCAGTATTGAAGACGGCACATTGCTTATAACCTGACATGACACAACGCTGAATAACAGTGTATTCTGCCCCAGAAGATATGCAAACAAATCCTTGACAGCATCAATTCTTGCCATATTTCCTGCAAAAATAAAGAAAAACACAAACGTAAATAGTAACGGATAATCGACCATTTTCAAGGCTTTTCTGTCCGCAAAAATAAGCACGGCAGGAATAGCAATCAGTCCTATGTAATAAGGTATTCCCCTGAATACGATTGCAATTGAAATTACAAACAACACCGAGTATAATATCGCTCTCGGAATGCTGAAATCAGTATGTTTGTCCTCAAGTTCAAGAGGTTCTTTTTTGATGAACAGACAGCACACCGTAATCAGTACGATTGAAATTACGAACGGAGGAAACATTATCTGCATAAACTCAAGATTCGGAATTTCAAATTTTGTGTACAGATAAAGGTTCTGCGGATTACCGAACGGCGTCAGCATACCGCCTAAATTTGCGGCTATGTTCTGCATAATGAATGTGAAAGCCATATATTTCTGCTTGCCTGTGTTTGCAAGAACGAAGTATCCCAAAGGCAGGAATGTCAGCAGTGCCATATCGTTTGCAATAAGCATTGAGCCTATAAATGTTATGTACACAAGGGCGATGATTGCGTTGCGTATATTTTTGAATGATTTTACAATTCCCTGAGCGAGAATGTAGAAAAAGTTGATGTTTTTAAATGCGCATACAACAGCTAAAACGCAGAAAAGACACGAAAGAGTTTTGAAGTCGAAGTATGACAGATATTCTGCATCAGGCGGTACGATGAATGATGTGATAAGTGCCGCCAAAGCCGCAATGCACATCACTGCATTGTTTTTGACAAATGATAATACTTTCAATTTGAATACCCCATTTCAAACTAATGTCGTCATTAAGTATTTAACGATGAGTTTCATCGTTAAAATCAAACATTGATATTCAGAAACGTAACAATTTTGTAGGGGACGACTTTTCTGTGAAAACGGCAACCCTTTTGCTATTTCGTGGCATTTCCCCTGTCAGAGGAATTTCCTCGACGTTCCGAAAGACTAACATTGTTTTCATATTTTTCTTAAGTTGACGTCATTACCTTTCAAACCGAAGGGTATTATACCACAGCAAAAAGCATTTTTCAATTGTCATAATACAGCAAAAGCCCGCTGTTAACGGGCGAGATTTGCAACAAATGCTTTCATTTCGCTTTTTGAATGAATGTTGTGAATTTCAGAAATCACTTCGGCTTTTTGAGATTCATTCATATTAGAAAATTTCTGCATTGCTTCGGGGTGTTGAGCAAGTGCCATTGAGAAACCTAACGGTAAATCATTTTTGTCGTTCATATTCAATTCGCCTCGTCAACAGTATGCTCAGGAGATTTTACTTTATTCACAATGAAAAGAAGTATTGAGGATAGAATAGCTCTTATAAAAGCGGATATTGAAAGTGCAGATAACGTTGTCTATCAGATTCGGAAGGTAATCTGATAGAAATTACAGTGTAACAAAAATGCAGACTCTTAGCGGAGTCTGCATTTTAATTATAGCATTTATTTGATACGCTCAGCGACAGCGGTAATAACTGATCTGCCCTGCATAGTAATTTTTCTGTCTTTGATATATATATTATCTTTTTCGCAGATAACATTCTCGCTTGCTTTGCCGGTGTCAACGTAAAGTTTCCACACATAGCCTGACGGCAGTGACGGAAGTTCAACGTTTACGTTTTCCCAGTAAGCGTTTACACCGAAATAAACAATTTCATCAAGTGAAGGATCATTTTTTGCCGCGCCTGCATACATAACACCGATCATTCGGGTGTTGCCGTCAAATTCAGTGTTCCACGGAATGCAGGAATGAATACTTTCAGGAGGAAAACTACAAGAAGCTTCACGTCTGTTGTTTGTAATAATATGAAAACGTTTGCGGAATGCGATCATATATTTTACGAATTCAAAAACGTCCTCAAACTTTTCTTTTCTGCTCCAGTCAAGCCACGAAATGATGTTATCCTGACAGTAAGCGTTGTTGTTGCCGAACTGAGTGTTACAGAATTCATCGCCCGCAAGGAAGAGTGCGGCACCACGACTGCACATAAGTGTTGCAAATGCATTCTTTACAAGCTTTCTGCGCAGTGCATTTATTTCATTGTTATCGGTTTCACCTTCGGCACCACAGTTCCAGCTGTTGTTGTCGTTTGCACCGTCGGTGTTGTTCCAGCCATTTTTAAGGTTGTGCTTTTCGTTATATGCGTACATATCGTACATTGTAAATCCGTCGTGACAGGTCAGGAAGTTTACAGACGCATTGTTGCCTCTGTAGGCAGGGTCATATAAGTCCTTTGAGCCTGTGAGTCTGTGAGCAGTTGCCCAGGCAAGATTGCCATCGCCCTTGAGAAATCTGCGTAAATCGTCACGGTATTTACCGTTCCACTCAGCCCATCTGTTCCAAGACGGGAAACTTCCTACCTGATAAAGTCCGCCTGCATCCCATGCTTCGGCAATAAGTTTTACATTTCCCAGAACATGGTCGAATGCAAGACTCTTGAGAAGCGGAGGCTTGTCCATAGGTGAGCCGTCCTCGTTACGTCCGAGAATTGAAGCAAGGTCAAAACGGAAACCGTCAACATGGTACTCTGTAACCCAGTATCTAAGGCAGTTGAGAATGAACTGCTGTACAATCGGATGATTGCAGTTAAGCACATTTCCGCAACCGCTGAAGTTGTAGTATTTTCCGTCGGGTGTGAGCATATAGTATATATTGTTATCAAGACCTTTGAAAGAGAAGAAAGGACCCATTTCATTACCTTCGGCTGTGTGGTTAAACACAACGTCAAGAATAACTTCAATGCCGTTTTCGTTAAGCTCTCTGATAAGTCTTTTAAGCTCTCTGCCTTCGTGGTGATGTTCGTGATTTCCTTCATAACTTGTGTTAGGAGCAAAAAATCCTACTGTATTGTAACCCCAATAGTCAAGAAGTTGTTCTCCGTTAAAAGTGCGGTAAGAACCCATTTCGTCAAATTCAAAGATTGGCATAAGCTCAACAGCGTTTACACCGAGTTCTTTAAGATAAGGGATTTTTTCTCTTATAGCGGCAAAAGTGCCGGGCTTTTTAACACCTGATGATTTATCCTGAGTAAAGCCTCTGACGTGCATTTCATAAATTACAAGCTCTTCAAGAGGATAATTCTTCATCTTGAAGTTGCCCCAATCGTAATCATTTGATACTACACGAGCCTTGTAGACACAGTTGTGTTCCTGCTTTACACCCCAACCGCTCTGACCTGTAACAGCTTTTGCGTAAGGGTCAAGAATATATTTTGTTTTGTCAAATATAAGTCCTTTTTCTTCGTCATAGGGACCGTCAAAAGAGTATGCATATTCAAATTCTTCAATTTCAAGACCAAAAACAATCATTGAGAATGTGTTGCCGATTCTGTAAGACTCAGGAAACGGAATTTTCGCATATGGTTTGTTTTCAAGAGGTCTGAATAAAAGCAATGTGCAGGAAGTGGCATTGACAGAGCTTATTGTAAAATTGACCCCTCCTCGAACAAGTGTTGCGCCGTTGATGAGGTGGTGACCCGGTCTTACGTCAAAACCGTTAACTTTATCTGTTGGCTTTAAATCCCTTAACATTTCTATAATCCTCCCCGTTGACTGCCTATACAAGGCAAGTCAGCATATACCTGTATATTATACCACAGCTTTGTCAAGTTCACAACAAACGGCTTGTTGTGTTGTGGTCGTAACTTGTCTTTTTTTAGCAAAAATAAGTTAAAAACTTTTACAAAGATAATTTTATCGGATAATTAATATGTTGCTTTAGAGTTGATATTTATTATACTGAACGTAAATAATGGTCAAAAATAGCTATATTCGATTAAAGAATAAAAAATCATAAGAAAAATATTTAAGCAAAGACAACAAAATATAATGATTAATTTATTTATAATCTACATATATAAAAGCAAGATGCACAAAATATAATTTAAAATATGTCAATATCACAGAGAAAACATTTAAAAGTGCACATAAAGAAATTGATAAATTATTAGTTTTTGTGTAAAATTGTTGCTTTGTTTCAGGCAATATTGTATAATAATTAAGTATTATTGATTAAAAAATCAGTATTGGAGGTAATTTTAATGACAGAATCATCTCTTAATGCTTTCAAGGGCACAATTGCTCAGGAAAGAAAGCTTATGGATGTAATCGCAAAGCACAAGGATATGCCGGGTGCTCTGCTTCCTGTTTTGCAGGAGGCTCAGGGAATCTACGGATATCTGCCCATTGAAGTTCAGCAGATGGTAGCCGATGGTCTTGGAATTTCGCTGAGTGAGGTTTACGGCGTTGCAACTTTCTATTCACAGTTCAGCCTGACTCCCAAGGGTGAGCACAGAATAAGTGTATGTCTCGGTACTGCCTGTTATGTAAAGGGTGCAGATAAGATTCTGGAAGCTCTCGAAAAGAAACTCGGTATTAAAAGCGGGGAATGTACACCCGACGGAATGTTCTCGATAGATTCCTGTCGTTGTGTAGGTGCGTGCGGACTTGCGCCTGTTATGATGGTAGATGATGAGGTTTACGGAAAACTTACCCCTGATCAAGTGGATAAAATTATTGATAAGTATATGAAGAAAGGGGGCAAGTAACCTATGAAAATTGAAGACCTCAACAAAATTAAAAAAGAATATGAACAGCTTGTTAAAATCAGAAGGATCGTAGCTTCTGAGGGAGAGAAGTTGTCAAAGAAAACAGGCTATCGAAAGCAGGTGCTTGTTTGCGGAGGTACAGGCTGTACTTCGTCGGGCAGTCAGAAGGTTATTGATGCTCTCAACAATTCGCTTAAAGCAAACGGACTCGAAAAGGAAATCCTTGTAGTGAGAACAGGCTGTTTCGGTCTTTGTTCACTCGGCCCTATTATGATAGTCTATCCCGAAGGTGCATTTTATTCTCAGGCAACTCCCGAGGGGGTAGAAAGAATTGTAAAAGAGCATCTCAAAGACGGTAACGTTGTAAAGGAATTGCTTTATCAGGAAACTGTTCACGAAGACGGCTCAATCATTTCTCTTTATGAAACAAACTTCTATAAAAAACAGCTTCGAGTAGCACTGCGAAACTGCGGTGTTATCGACCCTGAAAACATAAACGAATACATAGCATCGGACGGTTATCAGGCACTTGCAAAGGTGCTCACTCAGATGACACCCGATGATGTAATCAACGAAATCACGGCTTCAGGACTTAGAGGCAGAGGAGGCGGAGGCTTCCCAACGGGCAGAAAGTGGTCGTTTGCAAAGGCAAGCGTAAATGACGTGAAATATGTCTGCTGTAATGCTGACGAAGGTGACCCCGGTGCATTTATGGATCGTTCAATTCT
>JAXJYO010000036.1:0-5026 GCA_036306945.1 Ruminococcus sp.
TGAGCCTCAAACATTTTATAATCGGGATCTGATAAATATATTTTCAGTGCGTTGATGATGTCCTGTTCGTCATCACAAATAAGGATATTGTACATATATGCCCCTCCTTGACTATTATTATATATCACCACAGATTAAGAAAAAAGTACCCAACTTATTAAGATTTTTTTAACTTTTAACTTTGGGCAGATAGGTCGGACGTAGCAGAAACGTCGGTTGCCCAACCGTTAAGTTGATATGATGGTAACTGCTACATTTCTCTTAAACAACGTTTAGTTAATATATATTTGATATATCAGAAATACTTTTTCAAAAACAGAGCAATTGTTCTGTAAAACTTTTAAATTTACATTTTCAATTTTAATTCCCCCAGAGGTAGGGACATGGCGTGCCATGTCCGCAAAACGTTTAAAACGTTTATTATACCGGAAACGTGACGTTACATCCAAATCGGGCAAACAGTTTTGTTTCAACCTGTCTGCCCGACTTTATTCAGCTATTCAATTATATTAATCTGACAGCATCTCATCGTATCAAGCGAAGCTTTGTGCGTTTGGGGGCTTACGCCTGCACAACAGGTCGCATCGACCGTGATTTCTTTCTCGGGGAAATTTGCCTTTAAAATCAACGCATTTGAAACCACGCAGATATCCGTACACAATCCTACAAGCTCAACTGAAAAATCTTCGTCACCTGCATATTCTGCTATAAGCTCAGGCAACTTAACCGAGCCGAATGTAAGCTTTTCAACTTCCGTATACTTTTTATCAGACAAAGCATTCAAAACTTCGGCGTTAAGCTTCCAGCCGTCAGTGCCTTTTATGCAGTGCGGTACGGGAAGTTTTCTGCCTTCAGCCGTTTCCGTATAATTCTCGAAATGTGTATCGTATGTCACGAAAATATCGTCATACGATTTTATCTTCTCAACCACGTTTTTCACTATATTCTGCGCTTCCTTTGTGCCGAGTGCTCCGTCTACAAAATCGTTCTGCATATCAACCACAACAAGAATTTTCTTCATAATGTGCCTCCCGAAAGATAAATATACTTTGTTAATAACACAAATCTTTTCCATTGTCAACATTCCGAGCAAAATATCCGTGTAAAATATATAATATTGTGTTATAATTAAAAAATACAAAATCCCAAAGGAGCAGTAAGATGAAAAAAACAGGTCTTATTATGGAAGGCGGAGCAATGCGAGGAATGTTCACCTGCGGTGTAACAGATGTTTTTTTGGAAAACAACATCACATTCGACGGTGCAATTGGAGTATCGGCAGGAGCCGCTTTCGGCTGTAACTATAAATCAAAACAAATCGGCAGAGCCGTGCGATACAACAAAAATTACTGCAACGACAAACGTTTTGCAAGCATCCGTTCACTAATAAAGACAGGCGACCTCTTCGGAGCTGATTTCTGCTACAGGGAAATCCCCGAAAAGCTCGACATATGGGATTACGAATCTTTTGAAAAGAACCCTATGGAATTTTATGTAACCTGCACCGACGTTCTGACAGGCAAGCCTGTATATCACAAGTGTATGACAGGCAAAGGTGACGACCTTCAGTGGATAAGAGCATCTGCGTCTATGCCGATGGTATCCAACGTAGTGGAAATCGGTGAAAACAAACTGCTTGACGGCGGTGTTGCAGACTCGATACCTCTCAAATATTTTGAAAGCATCGGCTACAACCGAAACGTTGTAATTCTCACCCAACCGCTTGACTACATAAAAGGAAAAAATCAGGCTCTTCCTCTTGCAAAAATAATGCTTCGCAAGTATCCGAACCTGATTAAAGCAATGGCTGAACGTCATATAAATTACAATGAAACTACAAAGTACATCAGAGAAAAAGAAGAAAACGATGAAGTTTTTGTCATCCGTCCGACAGAAGCTTTGAACATCGGAAAAATGGAGAAAAATCCTGACGAACTCGAAAGAGTTTATCAAATCGGAAGAAAAACGGCAACAGAACATCTTGAAAAAATCATCGCTTTCCTTAAAGCCTGATTAGGAGTTTACTGTTATGAAAAAAATCTTATCATTAATCTTTTTCTGTGTCATAATTTTATCGGCACTTTCAGGGTGCACCGCAAAATACACGCCTGCTAACAGTCAATACGATTTTACAAGCTATGAAAGCGATAATCTATACGATATTGAACAGGTCAGCCTTTCGGGAGAATTAAGCAAAAGCTGTGTTTCATACAAATTTACATATCTTTCAGATTATTGCGAAGTTAAAGGCTATATTTCGCTCCCTCTTGACTGTATTAAAAATTCAACTCCTGCGAAATGTATTCTTTACAACCGTGGAGGCAACAGCAACATAGGATTGCTTTCTGATGAAAGCACCGCTGTAATTTGCGCTTCGACAAATCGAATCGTCATTGCTTCGCAATACCGAGGTGCCGACGGCGGAACAGGAAATGATGAATTCGGCGGAAAAGACTTAAATGACGTGAAAACTCTGATTGATATGTGCGAAAACACTTTTAAATTTGCAGATATGAACGATTTCTGCATTGCGGGAGTTTCAAGAGGCGGAATGATGTCATATATGACTGCAAGAACAGACAGCCGTATAAAAGGTATCATCGCAATTTCTGCCGTAAGCGACCTCGAAAAAGCATATGAAGAACGTGAAGATATGAAAAATCTTCTTCAAAACAGCATCGGAGGTTCGCCGACCGATTTGCCTGATGAATATAAAAAACGTTCAGCAATTTGTTGGGCTGACGAAATAAAAGTTCCTGTGCTGATGATCCACAGCAAACTTGATGAAATGGTTCCGTATTCACAGGCAGAAAGCTTAAATGCAGAATTTGAGAAAAACAACCTTGATTGCACATTCATAACATACGATGACGATGTACACGGACTTCACAATGAAGATGCCGAAAAAATAAACAACTGGATTGAAAAAACTTTTGGGTAAAGATAAGTCGGTGCGATCAATCTAACGGTTACCCGACCGTTAGATTGATATGTTAATTGCGTTTAATGTTACAGAAAACAAAGTTACTTTATACAAGTTTTGCTAAAAGTATTGTTTTATTCTCCGTTTGTTCGCAGATAAACTGCAAAGTCTGAGTTGAGCTTGAACCATCTGAGTAGTTTGCGGTAATATCAACACTGAATTCATCGGCGTGGTCGTTGAACATCTGCGGATATAATGTATTCTCATCAATCTCACCCGATTCATCAGCAGTTGCAACGTATTCATTTTCATCAGCAAATATGGTAAATGACGCACGCAACGGGAATGAACCGTCAACACCGTCGTCGGGAATTTCAAAATCCAGACGGCTTTCGGGCTGATTATTGTAATCAAAGGTGCACGAAGAAGCAAGTTCAAAATCTTTTGTTGAGCACCAAGCATTATACGTTTCCACCTCATCTTCGGTAAGACTTATACTGCTCATAAAACCCTCATAGTCAGGGGCATATGTCAGATAGCCGTTGTTTGCAGTATAGGTTATGCTTTCAATATTTTCTCCACTGCACTTGACTGTGAGATTGAATTCTCTTGTTAAATTCAGCACTGTGGAATCTGTTATCACAAATTTTCCTTCTTCGTTCACTTTGCATCCGTCCACTATGAATTCTCCGCCGCCCGTTACGCTTTCCAGCTCACCTATTTCGACATAGGTTTTCGGAGTTAACTCGGCAGCATTAGCTGTAATCACAAACGAATGATCAATATTTCCTCCTGCAAAATGCACCGCACTCAATCCGATTATTACTGCAAGAACTGCGGCTACTGTTGCGGTAAACTTAAATATCCTGCGATTTGATTTAGGCTTATCCATAAATTCCACCACTCTTTCATTTTCTGCACTCCTCATACACTCAACCGTCTTGTCGAGCAGACTGTCAGGAGCCTTGATTTTGCTCAATTCCTGTGTATAAATATTATTTTTCATTGCTGACCCCTTTCTTCAAGAATTTTCCTGAGTTTTCTGCGTGCACGCTGAAGCTGTGAATTGATTGTATTCTTGCTTTTGCCGAGTATCTCTGCAATTTCAGGAATGGTATATTCCTCGTAATAGTAAAGATAAATTATGTTTCTGTAGTGTGCGGGAAGCTGACCCAACTCTTCCATAACAAGTTGAGTTTCGGGTGCAGGCAAATCGATGTGATCGTCTATTGATTCCGTTCGGCTTTGCCACAATGATTTGCTGAAGTTAGTGCATTTGTTTATCGTCACCCTTATCAGCCAATTTTTGATGTGCGCATCATCATCAAGAGGAGCATTCTTTGTCAGAAGAGCCATACACACTTCCTGAAATATGTCCTGTGCATCGGTAGGATTTTTAAGATTCTGCAATGCAATGCGGTAAATCATATCAGCATACTGACGTACGATTTTTTCTGCTTTGTCCGTGGCATTATATCTTTCCGACAACTTTGTTCCCCCCTTCATAAATAATACAAATGAGCACCCTTAGAAAAGTGCATTGATTATAAATTTTATCAGTGAATAATAAGAACAACGATAGACTTTATTTACCAAACACGATATAATATTTACAGTAAAGGAACGGCGGCGGTTGTTCCAGCCCCTTATGAAAGGGGGTGTATATGTTTGGAATACATAATTGCTTTACTTTGTTGGTAACTATTATAGTTTTGAACATAAAGAAATAACCGCCCTGTGTACCAGACAAGGCGATTATTAAAATAAAATAATTTAACTGTTTGCGGAACAGCCAAAACCGTTCCTTTACTATTATTATAATACAATATAATTCAGCTTATGTCAATCCCAAACGGTAATGCCCTTATAATTCAGGCATTGCCGTTTTTTTACTTTTCACTATGCAGAAAATCGTTCCTGATACAACAAGCATAATTACAGATAAAAACGCACCGTTATTATAACCTGTTTTAACACTTCCGTTTGAATCCTGTGTACTGCTCACTACGGAATCAGCAGTTGATGCGCTGTCTGTTTTGCTGACAGCAGAAGTCTGCTCCGCAGGCTCAGCCGTTGTTATGCTTTCTGTGGCAGTTTCAATAA
>JAXJYO010000037.1:0-20231 GCA_036306945.1 Ruminococcus sp.
CCCTAATTATTTGTGCTTGAAAGAGCATCCGACACACATAAAAATTCAGTTCAGCTTTCGCTGTTCCTACTCACCTTCACGTGTTCTGTAGTGTGTTTGCTTTTCAAGTATATTTTAACAAATTACATTTCTTTGCTACAATCCACTTTCATTTTATTTTTGTGCCTTGTAGCGAAGCGGAAAGGAATGGTCATAATAATGAAAGTAATTTTATTACAGGATGTTAAAGCTCTCGGAAAAAAGGGTGAACTTGTAGAGGCTTCAGACGGATACGCACGCAATTTTCTTCTCCCTAAGAAGCTTGCAAAAGAAGCAAATGCACAGGCAATGAACGAATACAAGAATGCAGAAAATTCAAAGAACTATAAAATTGCAACTGAAAAAGCACAGGCTGAGTCCTATAAAAAGATGCTAGAAGGCAAAAAGTTCAAAATGACAGCAAAAGCTGGTCAGGGCGGACGTCTTTTTGGAAGCATCACAGCAAAGCAGGTTGCCGAAGAAATCAAAAAACAGTATAACATTGCAGTTGACAAGCGCAAAGTAGTTCTTGAATGTGATATCAAGGAATTCGGCACATACAAAGCTGAAGTAAAGCTTTACACAGGAATTTCAGCAAAAATCGACGTACAGGTAGCAGAACAGTAATAAATTAATTAGCAGGTAGTAAAATGGCTGATGTATTCACAGGCAGTTACGACGGTCTGAATATGCCGTACAGCCCTGAAGCCGAACAGGCAGTTTTAGGAGCTGTAATTCTCGACAGCACGGTATTTGACAAAATTGTTGACTATATAAAGTCACCCGATTATTTCTATGTGGCTTTGCACAGGCTCATTTTTGCACAGATGCAGGAAATGATGAATTTTGGTGCGGCAATCGACTTTGTAACTCTGCTCGAAAAATTAAAACAGAATAAGGCTTTTGATGAGGCAACGGGCAAAACCTACTTAATGGATCTTGTAAACAACTGTCCGTCAATTTCAAATGCTGAGGCTTACGCAAAGGTTATTGCGGATAAATATAATATCCGTATGCTCATCACAGCGTCACGAGAGATAATCGACGATGCAACTTCGGGTGACGATGACCCTGCAATACTCATTGACTCGGCTGAACAGAAGATTTTTAATATCCGTCAGGGCAATGAAAAATCAGGTCTTGAGCGAATCAATTCTGTAATTTTGCAGACTTTCAACCGACTTGATGCTCTCAACAGTCAGACCGATGACAGTATGAAGCCGATTCCTACGGGCATCGGTGACCTTGACAGAATGATTACAGGTCTTAACCGAAGCGACTTGATTCTTCTTGCGGCTCGACCGGGTATGGGTAAAACGAGTTTTGCATTGAATATAGCCAGAAACGCAGCCTGCAAGTCAAAAAAGACGGTTGCATTCTTTTCTCTGGAAATGTCAAAGGAACAGCTTGCAAGCCGTCTGCTTTCAACAGAAGCTCTGATAAGCGGTACAAAGCTGAGAACAGGAAAACTCAGTGAAGAGGAATGGAGCAGACTTATACCGGCAAGTGACGTGCTCAGCAAAGCTGAACTCTATCTCGACGATACCCCCGGTATCACAATTACCGAGATGAAGTCACGTCTGCGCAGACTCAAGAACCTTGACCTCGTTGTAATCGACTATCTTCAGCTTATGGGAAGCGGAAGAAGAATTGACAACCGTGTACAGGAAATTTCAGAAATTACAAGAAATCTGAAAATTCTCGCAAAGGAAATGAACGTGCCTGTAATTACATTGTCACAGCTTTCCCGTGCTTCTGAACAGAGAACCGACCACAGACCTCAGCTTTCTGACCTGAGAGATTCAGGTTCTATCGAGCAGGATGCCGATATCGTACTGTTCCTTTACAGAGAGGGATATTACAGCGATAAAAGCGCAGATCAGGCGGCACCTACGGCTGATATGAATTCAGGCGAATGTATCGTTGCAAAGAACCGTCACGGTGAAGCAAGTGCAGTCAAGCTTCATTGGCAGGGCGAGTTTATGCGCTTTACCGGCACGGAGGCAAGAGATGAATAGTCTGGTTGAGCATACCGTTGATAAATACGGAATGTTCTACGGCGGAGAAAAAGTCATAGTGGCTTTGTCAGGCGGAGCAGATTCTGTCGCATTGCTTGATATGCTTAATTCTATGAAAGAAAAATACAATCTGACGATTTATCTTGCTCATATAAATCACGGACTTCGTGGTGAAGAAGCTGATCGTGACGAAAAATTTTGCAGAGAACTCAACAAGAAATATAGCACTGAGATTTTTGTGAAAAAAGCAGATATAAAAAATCTTGCAAAGAAACAGAAAATCAGTGAAGAACTTTGCGGAAGAAATGTTCGATACAGCTTTTTTGAAGAGCTTGCAGACAAGCTTGATGCTAAAATCGCAACAGCTCACACCGCATCTGATAACGCAGAAACTCTGTTGTTCAACATAGCAAGAGGCACTTCTGTCGCAGGGGTTTCGGGAATTCCGCCTAAAAGAGGAAGAATAATTCGCCCTCTTATAGAAGTCACCAGAACTCAGATAGAGCAGTATTGCTCAGAGCATAACCTTGATTATGTTACAGACAGCACGAATCTCACAGACGATTATACCCGCAATAATATTCGTCACAATGTGATTCCGTTGTTTGAGCAAATCAATCCACGCTTTAAAGAGTCTGCAATGCGTTTAAGTGAGAACGCAAGAGAAATCACAAATTTTCTGAATAAACAGACCGAAAAGGCGATAGATGAAAGTAAGACCGAATACGGATATGACTGTAAAATTCTTTTAAAGAATGATATTGCTATTCAAAAAAATGCAGTTGTAATGCTTTGTAAAAAGCATACAGGACAGATTTTTGAGCATAAACACATAGAACTTATACTCGAAATCATAAAAAACGGCGGTGCAGTTAACCTTTCTGATAACCGCAAAGCGGTAGCAAAGCAAGGTGTTCTTCGTTTTGTCACAGTTGATGACAAAAATTACTTTGAAGAAATTGCACTTAATGATGAAACATCATTTGAACATTGCGGAAAAATATACAGAATATTGACAAATTATTCTAAAAAAGAAAATAAAAATCTTGTTGTCAGAACAAGAAGAAGCGGAGATACATTCACATATTTCAAACGAAACATAACAAAGCCTCTCCGCAAGGTGTTTAATGAACAGAAAATCCCATCTGAAATCAGGGATAATCTGCTTGTTGTTGCAAAAGATTCAATAATTCTCTGGTGCGAAGAGATAGGGTATTCTGCACAGGGATTAGAATATAATTCTGAAAACGAATTAAAAATTGAAATCATTATGAGAAATGGGGAACAAAAATGCATCAGGATATAGAAAAAGTGCTTTTTACGGAAAAAGAAATTGAAAATATTGTGAACTCCCTTGCAAAAGAGATAGAAAAAGATTATAATGGCAGAGAATTTATTATGGTTGGACTGCTCAAAGGCAGTATGACATTTATGTCTGACATTATGAGGAAAGTCAATCTTGATTTTCCGATAGATTTCATTGCGGCATCAAGCTACGGCAACGGAACTGTCAGCACAGGCAGAGTAAATATTATCAAGGACGTATCAATGTCTGTTGAAGGCAAAGATATTTTAATTATTGAGGATATTGTTGACTCAGGCAACACACTTGAGTTTATTTCAAAGTATTTTATGGCTAAAGGCGCAACTTCAATCAAAATTTGTACGCTTTTTGATAAGCCGGAAAGACGTGTGACAAGCATAAAGCCTGAATATGTCGGTTCAAAAGTTCCTGATGAGTTTATCGTCGGATACGGTCTTGATTACAATGAAAAGTACAGAAATCTTCCGTACATTGGTGTATTAAAGCCATCAGTATATTCCTGATTTACATAAATTAAAGACAAATAACAATAATATAAAGAGGAGTGACACATATTGGATAATAAGAAAAAGATACGCAATCTGATTATATCTTTGGGAATTCCGATATTGATAATCATAGCTGTAGCTTTGCTCTATGGTTCAAGACAGACAGAAACCCCTACAACTTCTGAACTTGAGCAGTATTTTGTGCAGGATATGGTAGACAGCTACACGATCAATTACGGCACAGGTGCAATTGAGATTACCCTCAAAGAAGGCGAAACTGCAAATCTCAAAGAGGCTACAAACGATACAGCCGTAGCTGAAAGTGCTACGGAAGCAACAACTGCTCCTTCTGCCACAACACCGACTGTTATCGGCGGCAACACAAAAAAGCAGAAGCAGGTTGTAGTAAAAGGTCAGCTTGCAGATATTCACAGATTCCTTGATGATATCGCACCATATCAGGCATCAGCTGATGAAGCTGTTGAATTTGACCTTGTGCGAGCAAGTGACAATTCGCTTCTTATGGAGCTTGTTCCCACGATCATTCTTGTTGTAATATTCGTTGCCGCATGGATCTTCATTATGAAGAAAATGGGCAGTGCAGGTCTTGGCGGCAAAGAAATGAACTTTGGCAAGGCTAAGATCAAGAATACAAATGACGAAAAGCGCAAGACTACATTTGACGATGTTGCAGGTGCAGACGAAGAAAAGGAAGAACTTGCAGAAGTAGTTGAATTCCTTAAAGCGCCTGATAAGTATAACAAGCTTGGCGCAAGAATTCCTAAGGGCGTTCTCCTTGTGGGACCTCCGGGAACAGGTAAAACTCTCCTTGCAAGAGCTGTTGCAGGCGAAGCAGGTGTACCGTTCTTCTCAATTTCAGGTTCTGACTTCGTAGAAATGTTCGTCGGTGTCGGTGCTTCCCGTGTAAGAGATCTCTTTGATCAGGCTAAGAAGAACTCACCTTGTATCATTTTCATTGATGAAATTGATGCTGTAGGTCGTCAGAGAGGTGCAGGTCTTGGCGGCGGTAACGACGAAAGAGAGCAGACTCTTAACCAGTTGCTCGTAGAAATGGACGGCTTCGGAGCAAACGAAGGCGTAATCCTGATTGCGGCAACAAACCGTCCTGATGTACTCGACCCTGCTCTTATGCGTCCGGGCAGATTTGACAGACAGGTAATCGTAAGTTATCCTGATGTAAACGGACGTGAAGCAATTCTTAAAGTACACGCTCGTAAAAAGCCGCTTGCTCCTGATGTAAAACTCAAAACTATTGCAAAGACAACAGCAGGATTCACCGGTGCAGATCTTGAAAACCTTCTTAACGAAGCAGCACTTCTTGCCGCAAGAAAGAACAAGAAGGCTATCACAATGGCTGAAATCAAGGAAGCTACTGTCAAAGTTGTAGTCGGTGCAGAGAAGAAGTCAAAGGTAATGAGTGAAAAGGAAAAGAAGCTGACTGCATATCACGAAGCAGGTCACGCAATTCTCTTTGATAAGCTTGAAACTCAGGACCCAGTACACGAAATTTCAATTATTCCTCGAGGAATGGCAGGCGGTTACACAATGCCGCTTCCTACCGAAGATAAGTCATACAGTTCACGCAACGAAATGCTCGAAGATATCGTAGTATGTCTTGGCGGACGAGTAGCAGAAGCACTCATTCTTGACGACATCTCAACAGGTGCTTCCAATGATATTGAAAAGGCTACAAAGACAGCCCGTTCAATGGTTACAAAGTACGGTATGACAAAAGAACTCGGCTGTATTTGCTATGGCACAGACAACAATTCAGTGTTCCTCGGCAGAGATATGGGACGCACACAGGATTATTCAGAAGCTACAGCAGCTAAGATTGACGAGCTCGTACTCGAAATTGTCAACGAAGCATATGCTAAGGCTGAAAAGATTCTCAGTGATAATATTGATAAGCTTCACGACATTGCGGCTTACCTTATGAAGCATGAGAAAATGGCAAGTGACGACTTTGAGGCTGTAATGAATGGAACATACGTTGAGCCTGTAGAAGTTGAAGAGCCTGAAGAAACTGTAACTGAAACAACAGAAGAAAATTCTTCAAAAGAATAATTATTCCTATAGCCTCCCATGCGGAGGCTATAGCGTTATAAAGAGGGGAGGATAATATGGCACATGATAAAATAATAGTAAGAGGTGCAAAAGAACACAACCTCAAAAATATAAATGTAGAGATTCCAAGAAATAAACTTGTCGTGATAACAGGTCTTTCAGGTTCGGGAAAAAGCTCACTTGCATTCGATACGATTTATGCAGAAGGTCAGAGAAGATATGTAGAAAGTTTGTCATCATACGCAAGAATGTTCCTCGGACAAATGGACAAGCCGAACGTTGAAAGCATTGAAGGCTTGTCGCCTGCAATTTCAATTGATCAGAAAACAACCTCAAAAAATCCACGTTCAACAGTAGGTACTGTTACGGAAATATACGATTATCTGCGACTTTTGTATGCAAGAATCGGTGTTCCGCATTGTACAGTATGTGGAAAAGAAATCAGACAGCAGACTGTCGATCAGATTGTCGATAAAATTATGGCATATGATGAGGGCACAAAAATCCAGCTTATGGCGCCTGTAGTCCGTGGAAGAAAAGGTGAACACGCCAAAGTGCTTGACAATGCCAGAAAGTCCGGTTTTGTGCGTGTAAGAGCCGACGGAATTATTTATGACCTTTCAGAAAAAATTCCTTTAGAGAAAAATAAAAAGCACAATATAGATATAGTCGTTGACCGTCTTGTAATCAAGCCTGAAATTATGTCAAGACTTTCCGATAGTATTGAAACAGCTTCAAAACTTTCAGGAGGTCTTGTTGTTGTAAATATTTCAGGCGATGAGGACGTGACATTTTCACAGAAGTATGCCTGTCCCGAACACGGCGTGAGTATAGATGACCTGTCACCGAGAATGTTTTCTTTTAACAACCCATTTGGTGCCTGTCCAAAATGCACAGGTCTTGGAGTGTTCCTGAAAATTGATGAGTCGAAAATAATTCCCGACAGAAGCAAAAGTATCAGAGCAGGCGGAATCAAGGGCAGTGGCTGGGCAATGGAAGGAAGCTCCATTGCGGCTATGTATTTTGATGCACTTGCAGAGAAGTACAACTTTTCACTTGATGAGCCTTTGAAGAACATTCCTGATGATGTAATCAATAAAATACTGTATGGTACAGGTGATGATAAGCTCACTATTCACCGCAAGTCCGTTTATGGAAGCGGAACTTATGAGCAGACTTTTGAGGGTATCATAAACAATCTTGACAGACGTTACCGTGAAACTAACAGCAACTGGATAAAAGATGAAATCCGTTCGTATATGACGGAAATTCCCTGTGACGAATGTAAGGGCGACAGACTTTCAAAGGAAAGCCTTGCGGTAACAGTCGGCGGAATAAACATAGCCGATTTTTGCAAAATGTCAGTAGTCGATGCACTTGATTTTGTTAAGAGTTTGACGCTTACCGAAAAGGAAGTAATCATCGGTGAAGAAATTATCAAGGAAATCATCGAAAGACTAAACTTCCTCAAAAGTGTGGGACTCGGATATCTCACTCTGTCGAGAAATTCAGGCACTCTCTCAGGCGGTGAAAGTCAGAGAATAAGGCTTGCAACACAGATCGGCAGTTCGCTTATGGGCGTTCTCTATATCCTTGATGAGCCGAGTATCGGACTTCATCAGAGGGACAACGAAAAGCTTCTTGCAACTCTAAAAAGACTTCGTGATCTTGGAAATACAGTGATCGTGGTTGAGCACGACGAGGACACAATGTATGCGGCTGACTGCATAGTTGACGTAGGTCCGGGAGCGGGAATTCACGGCGGACAGATAGTCTGTACAGGCACGGCTGAAGAAATCAAGCTTTGTGAAAAATCCATAACAGGGCAGTATCTCAGCGGAAAAAGAAGTGTGCCGGTGCCTCAGACACGCAGAAAAGGCAACGGAAAGTTCATTGAAATCAGAGGAGCAGAACAAAATAACCTCAAAAAGGTGAACGTCAAAATACCGCTCGGTGAGCTTGTATGCGTTACAGGCGTTTCGGGTTCAGGCAAAAGTTCACTCATCAATGAAATCCTCTACAAAACACTTGCACGAGAGCTCAACGGCGCAAAGACTGTTTCGGGAAAGCATAAAGATATCAAAGGCATCGAAAATCTCGATAAGGTAATAGCGATAGATCAAAGTCCTATCGGCAGAACTCCTCGTTCAAATCCTGCGACGTACACAGGCCTTTTTACCGATATCAGAGCATTGTTTGCTACAACTCAGGATGCAAAAATGAGAGGTTACACTCAGAGCAGATTTTCATTCAACGTCAAGGGCGGACGTTGTGAAGCCTGTCAGGGTGACGGTATCATTAAAATTGAAATGCATTTTCTGTCAGACGTGTATGTTCCGTGTGAAGTCTGCAAGGGTAAGCGTTACAACAGAGAAACGCTGGAAGTAAAATACAAGGGCAAGTCAATCAATGATGTGCTCGAAATGTCTGTAGAGGAGGCAATGGAGTTCTTTGCTAATCTGCCGAAAATCTACAGAAAACTCAAAACTTTGTACGATGTAGGTCTTGGTTATGTCAAGCTCGGACAGCCTGCAACAACACTCTCGGGCGGTGAAGCACAGCGAGTAAAGCTTGCAACAGAACTTTCTAAGCGCAGTACGGGCAAGACGATATATATTCTTGATGAACCTACAACAGGACTTCACATTGCAGACGTACACCGTCTTGTTGATGTGCTTCAATTGCTTGTAGAAGGCGGAAATACAGTTGTTGTAATCGAGCACAATCTTGATTTGATCAAGACGGCTGACCATATAATCGATCTCGGACCTGAGGGTGGCGATATGGGCGGAGAGATTGTCGCACAAGGCACTCCCGAAGAGGTATCGCAGAATGAAAAATCCTTCACAGGACAGTATTTAAAACCATTGCTTTAAAAATTAAAATAAATTTTCAAAAAGTTGCATAGAAATATGCAACTTTTTTCTTTTTATCACTGTAGACGGAGGTGATAAATTGAATGAACAGATAATTCTGGCATTGATATCATTTGCAGGAACGCTTGCAGGATCACTTGTAGGTGTTTGTGCAACATCAAAGTTATCAAATTACAGAATTGAGCAGCTTGAAAAAAAGGTTGACAAGCATAATAATTTAATTGAACGTGTATATCTTATTGAGCAGCACGAAGCGGTGATGGAAAACAAGTTAAAAACAGCAGATCATCGTATCTCAGACCTTGAAAATGAACAAAATCAGGAAAGGAAAATATAATAAAATGAAGAAACTTAATATTTGTGTAACAAAAAACTGCCTTATCAAAGCCTTGAGAACGTTTCTTCAAACAGCAATCGGATACATTCTTGCAAACCTTTCGCTTTATATAAGCGGAATAGATTTTAACGACGGAAACGTTGTGAAGAATGTATTGATAGGACTTGCAATTTCAGCTTTCTCAGCAGGTGCATCGGCAGTAATGAATCTTGAAAAAGGAGAAGAAAAACAGGATGGCTAAAAAAATATATTTAAGCCCGTCAAATCAGTACAGCAACACTTATGCAACGGGCAACACAAACGAAATGGCACAGTGCGATAAAATCGCAAGTGCAACCGCAACGGCTCTCAAACGCTGTGGCTTTGAAGTCAAGGTTGGAAAATCAGGCGACACAATGCAGAACAGATGCGTTGAATCAGATAATTTCAAGGCTGATATTCATATGCCGATTCACACGAATGCATATAATGGGAAAGTTACGGGCGGCACACGAATCTTTTGTCTGAATTCCAACGGCAAAAAAGTATGTGATGCAGTGTTATCTGAACTCGGCAAAATTTCCCCCGGAACAGCCGACAGCGTAAAGTATCATACAGGACTTTATGAAATCAATGTGCCTGTTGCGCTCAGCGTGTATGTTGAATGTGAATTTCACGATACCAAAACGGGTTCTGATTGGATCATAAACAATATAACGAATATCGGTGAAGCGATTTGCAAGGGCTTGTGCAACTACTACGGAGTGACCTACAAATCAGGCACTTCCACTCAGAGTACGACTTCAAACAGCAGTACGACAAACAGCAGTTTCAAAAGCTATATCGTAAGAATAACAGCATCAGACGGTGTAAACATCAGAAAGGGTGCAGGCACAAACTATGCTGTTGTAGGAGCAATTCCGAAAGGCGGAGCGTATACTATCGTGGCTGAAAGCACAGGCACAGGAGCGACAAAATGGGGTAAGCTCAAGAGCGGTGCAGGTTGGATAGCTCTTGATTACACTGAAAAAATAAAATAAATTTTAAATTAAAAATGCGGTGCATCAGCATCGCATTTTTGCTTTATATATGAGCATAATAAAATAAAGAAAAAATTTCGGAGTGTAAGAAATGAGCAGAATAATAATATCAACAGAGAGCGGAGCAGATTTGCCGTATAAAATAACAGTGCCGAATGCTATTGAGGTAGTGCCGATGCACGTTACATTTGGTAAAAGAACACTGAGCGACGGAAATTTTGACATAAGTGAAATTGATAACTATTTCAGAGAAAATAAAAAACTTCCGAAAACCTCAGCCGTGAATCCAAAGGAGTATATCCGCCATTTTGGTGCAGTGTTTCAGAAGTACAAGGATTGCAAGGTAATCCATATATCCTATTCATCAACCTTGTCGGCTTCATATCAGAATGCTGTGATCGCTTCAACAGAATTCGGTCCAGACAGGCTTTGCGTGATAAATTCTCAGAACGGTTCTATCGGAACAGGAGTGCTCGTTATGAAAGCCTGCGAGATTGCAAAGAGATTTTCGGGCACAGCATCATTTGAAGAGTGCATATCTCTGATAAAACAACAGAGGAGTATGATCAGGTGTTCTTTCCTGCCTGATAAACTCGATTATCTCAGGGCAGGCGGAAGAATTTCGGGAATAGCACATCTCGGAGCCTCTGTTCTCAATCTCAAACCGAGTATTGTGGTAGAAAGTGACGGTACGCTTGCCGCAGGCAAAAAGTATCGTGGCAATATGAGCAAAATAGCTTTTACTGCGATGGATGACTTTGCAATTCACAATACTCTTGATCGGGATTTTATCGTTATCGGATATGCATATGCAATCGGGAAACCATTGCTTTTTGCCCTTAAAAGGCACGCTCATAAGCTGGGATTCAAAAAGTCTTGGTGTTTTCAGCTTGGAAGTGCAGTGACAAGTCACACAGGCCCTGTCTGTATAGGATATGCAGGAGTTTCCGAATATCCTTTTGAAGAAAAGTAAAGGGCGGTCATCGACCGCCCAAAATTAAATTACAATAAAGTATTTCAGATATAATTTTCTTATGAAGGAGCTGTTATTTAGCAGTTCCTTTTTTGCATCTACAGCATAGGCAAGCAATATTTTGACTTCACTATTTTCAACACTATGCCTGCTGAATTTTGCCTTCTGAGCAATCTCGATGATTTCGTCAGGAATGACATTATTTGAGAATTTGTCAAGAGATTCAATATATCTGAAAATATAAATTGCCCTTGAGTTGTTTTTGCCTGTTGTAAAATTCCTTTTTCGACGCCTTAAAACGATGTCCCTTCGTGCAATTACTGAAAGTATGACTGCAATAATCAGCAGAACGATCAATATAATTATATCAACCACACCAAGGCTTGTTTTTCTGCTGTTAGCTGTGGCAGATGAACTTGCCTGAGTTTCAAGTGTAGTTGCAGGCTCGGTGGTAGTTAATGGCTGTGTCGTCGTATCGGCAATCGTTGTCGTCTGAGGTTTGGTAGGAGGCAGAGTATCGGTGCTGAGGTCAGCGTATGAACCTGACGGAACGAATGAAGCCGGAGTAGCTTCCAAAGGAACCCAACCAATATTCTCGTCAAAATACTCAACCCATGCGTGAGCGTTGTCAGAGCTTACTTCAGTCCATTCTCCGCTTACCGACTCTGTATAGAATCCCGTAACATATCTGGCAGGAATTCCGTAGGCTCTGAGCATTACAGCCGCAGCAGTGGCATAATGAACGCAGTAACCTGTGTCGGATTCTTCAAGAAACCATACGGGCAATTCCTTTCCTTCAGGTATTTTAGGCGTGTTAAGAGAGTAAGAACCATGATTTGAAACAAAATTTTTGACCTCGTTTACAATATTCATTTTTGTTTCATAGTCCAACTCACCGTTTTCATTTTGAGGAATTCCAATTCCGTTGGCTGTACCGATTTCAATCATCTTTTCTTTTACATCGTCAGGCAGTAAAGTGTAGTTGTCGTAGATGAAATTGCGGTATTCGCTCAATTCTTCGGAGTTAATTGCATCAAAACTTTCTTCGGAAATGTTTGAGTAGTATGCAATTATATAATCCTTCATATTACTGTCGTTATTAATATATACATCACCGATGTATGAAAATTCGTTTTCGGTTTCACAATAACTGTAATAGTACGGTGTGTAAATAACATCTTCAACATTTTCAGTCTTGATGCTGACACCTGATAAATTCTCAGCCGATGTTATAGAAAATAAATTATAGTCAGACGGCAAAGCATCAAGTTGTTCATCGGTAAGCATAGACCATTCGTTGTTGTTATAATTTCCATAGGCAACAGCTCTGAGATAGACATAACCGTCATCATTGGAGTAATACTCAAGAACTTTGGTTCCTTTTTGCTTAAACGGACCTATCTCATCAAGTTTTTCTTCTTGTATAAAAGTCTGCTTGCCGGTTGTTTCATCTGAACTTTTGGCTGATGATTTATGACCGCTTTCAATTCCCGTGAGTGCCTGAGCATAGTCAAGAAGGTCTGTTTGCCAATTTTCACGTTCATAATTCTCCACAGGAATGAAAATACAAATAATAATTGCCGAAACAAGCATTACCGCTGTTGAAATAATAAGCATTACGCCATTCTGACTTTGATTGTTTCTGCGAATAAATGTAGTCACATAAAGCGCAAACAAAATAGCCACAACAATCATAAGCGGAATCAGAGAGGGGAGAGTTGTAACGAGAACGAAATTTGGCACAAGACAAAGAACACTCAGCGCTATAATGATTATGATTCGTTTTAACCTTATAAGTGAAGTTGCAAAAGCTAATGACAAAACAAAGGAAATTGCAACAAAGAAAGCGTTGGCATCTAACCCTTTTATCTCCGAGAATGTCACTTTGGACGGGATACTCATAAATTCAGAGTATGAACTCAGTATACAGTTCACGGTGTAATTTGCAGATGCAAGAACCAAGTTGAAAGAAACCAACATTGCAATCAGGAAAACAATCACAATAATTAAAAGGCTAAATAAAAATTTTCCTCTTCGTTCAATATATTCCGAAACGAGAGCAAACAGACCCGTAAACAGAACGGTTGAAGTAATTAAAACCGCCGGATTTGCCTCAATTGAGAATGAAGTGATACAGCACCATAAAAGTCCGGATATCAGTGCAACGGTAAGAATACAGTTTACAAAAAATGAAGTTTTATTTTTCAACTTTCGCTCACCTCCTCACCGTGCGAGGTAATGGAGTAAACAAGCGATTTCAGGTTATCCGATGTTGCGGTTGTGTTTGTTGCACCTGAATAAATCGTTTGTAAAAATCTTTTGAGCTCATCATTATTTGAAATTTGAGAAATACAGTCGTGATGATTGCTGAATGCAAAGCATACAGAGCCGTTTTTGTTGATATATCTGCAAGCATAAACAAATCTTGCAAGAATATCATCGTTTTGGATATTATCATCGCCAAAATCAAGCTTTACTGCAAATTGTCTGTAAATCGGAACACTGGGTTCACGCACGATGATGTCGTCATATTTAGACGAAAGCTTCCAGTGAATATTTTTAAGACTATCACCGTTCTGATATTGTCTGAGTTCATAGAAATCCGAGAATCCGCCTCCGCTTTTAGGCTTGTAACCGATAACGGAAATTTTATCGCAGTCGGGAAGAAACTCAGGTTTTTTCGCCTTGGGATAAACATTGCAGATAAGGTCACAGTTTATCCTGACGGGAATACAAAAAATTCCTGTCATATCGGAAATAATGCAGTACTTTGCAGTGAGGTGAATTTGTCCGCAATGTTTTGAAAGTTTATTAAATTTTTTATACAACGGTTTGCTTAACATACCGCCGTATCTGATTTTAAGTTTGTGTTTTTGCTTTGAAAATGTATTTTCTGCCCTGAGATTAATTTTAAGCTGAGGAAAAAATGCAGTATGGCGTTTTTTTCCTGCAACACCTATATAAAAATCATCGTTTAAGTTGATTTCGTCTTTTGCAAACACAATAATTCCGTTTACTGCACTGTGAATCATAAAAGGCAGACTCAAAACAAGCGAAACAAGCGGAACACATATCGTCATTACAAGGAGAAACCATGAAAACCATTCGTAATAAAATATGTTAAAAATAAAGGCAGAGCAGAGTACGATAAGATAAACAAGAATATTTTTAATCATTTTATATCCTCGGAGGCTTGACCCTTGAAAGAATGTTTTTGAGTATCTGCTCAGCACTTAATTGTCTTGAAACAGCTTCTGAACTCAAAATAACTCTGTGACTGATGGTGCTTAAAAACACGTTCTGAACGTCCTGCGGAACAACGAAGTCTTTATTTGAAGCAAAAGCCGCAGATTTTGCCATTTCAGTAAGAGAAAGTGTGGCTCTCGGACTTGCACCACGACTGATAAGGTCGTTGTTTCTTGTAGCAGAAACGAGTGCAACGATGTATTCAGCTATTTCTTTCTTAACATAGACCTGCTTTACGCAATTTTGCATTTCAATTAAATCCTCTTTAGTAACAACACGATTTATATTGTCAAGGGGATTGCTCTGACTACGGTTGAGAAGCATTTTACATTCAGCGTCAGAATCGGGGTATCCCATAGAAATTTTAACCATAAAACGGTCTACCTGAGAATCAGGCAAAAGCTGAGTGCCCGAAGCACCTGCAGGGTTCTGTGTAGCAATAACAGAGAATGGCTTTTCAAGCGGATATGACCTGCCCTCTACAGTTACCTGCTGTTCCTCCATAGCTTCAAGTAAAGCGGCCTGAGTACGGCTTGAGGTACGGTTAAGCTCGTCTGCAAGGAAAAGATTGCAGAAAATTGCACCTTTGTTGAAGGTTATCTTACCGCTTTCCTTATTATAAACCGCAAAACCTGTGATATCAGAGGGAAGAGTATCGGGCGTGAACTGCACTCTGCCGTATTTAAGCCCCAGAGCCTTAGAAAATGCGATAGCCATGGTTGTTTTACCTACGCCGGGGATATCTTCGATAAGAATATTTCCATTTGCAAGTATGGCAAGGAGTGTTGTAATAATGGCTCTGTCTTTGCCGTTAACGGCTTTTTTTACTTCATTAAGTATCTTTTGAAAATTATTCATAAATCCACCTTTAATTAGCAATTTTATAAGTATACATTGTTGATTATTGTATTTATTATATTTTATAATCAATATCATTTCAATAAGTTATAAGAAATTTAACAAAATAATTACATTTCAGTTTTTCAGACGTTTTAATATTAATTCTAATATGCTTTTCTGAATTATATCTGAAACAAAAAAACGGAGCCGGTTGCTTTTGCAATTTGCTCCGATTTTACTTTAATTTATTTCTTTTTTCTGTTTTGAATACTCATTGTATAAGGTTTCGGAAATGGACATTTTTCTGATAATATTCTTCACGGTAATATCAAGTCCGGTATTTTCACTGTAATCAGCAGGATAAATAAAATCTACCCTGTCTTTTTTCAGCAGATCCTCAACCTTGCTGTCCTTGTTTTGATAAACTGCAATCGAATAACCGCCGTATGCTTTCATCATCTTCATACACGGAACATCGGAAAGACCGTCACCAATGTAGATCATATTGCAGAACGGAACTCTTTTGCTGTCGTCAGGCATTGAACGGTTCAGATCATTGTCATTGGCAACATCTAAAATACCCTTGTTTATCCTGTACACAAACTGGGTTTTGTTGGTGTAGTTAACGTCGGTTTTAGGCCATACTCCGTTGCCGTTTTCATCGTAAAGAAATTCACAAGCAAAAATGCTCTTGAAAAATTTGCTGATAGCCGTACCTTCAATAATTTCTTTAAGCCCCGACGAAATAACGTAGTGTTCGACCTGCATACCGTTGGATTTTCCGAATTCAGTAATTCGGTCAAACCAACCTTCAACCCCTTTGAACAGTTCGACATTTTTACCCATATCAACAAGATTTTCACGCAGAACAGGAATGTTCTTGTCCTTTGAGATCTTTACCATTGCATACATATAGGCAAGGATAGAATCCATATGTTCTCTTTTACCGAGAGAATTTGCAAATTCCCAGAACTCGCTTTCAGTCATACCAAGGCTCGGAATAAAGCTGTAATCCTGCATATCCTTGGTACAGAGAGTTCTGTCGAAGTCATACATAATTGCAACAATGGGTAAATTGCTCATAATCAACACTCCTCAGTGTTATTCGGTAGAGTTCTGAGTTGACAGCTCAGAAGAATATTCGGTAATTTCAACAGATTCAATTATTATACTTTCCAAAGGTGTATTTTCGTCATCAACCTGAACTACGGCAATCTTATCAACAACGTCCATACCGTCAATGACCTGTGCAAAAACAGTATGACCTCGGTCAACAGCGTTGTAAGCACCGTCAAGATAAGCATTTCCGCCGTATGTTTCATAAAGAGTTCTTATTTCCTGAGAAACAATGTCAGTGTTGTAGCAGTTGTTGCCGTTTTTCTGAATAAAGGCAGAAAGCAGATCCGAGTCCTTATAATTGGAAAGCTGAGTTTTAACTTCGCTCCACATACCGTCAAGCTTAGCCCAACCGCCCTCAGAGGCAAAAGTTTCAGCATCAGTCTGATTGATAAAGAACTGACTTCCGTTTGAGTCTGTACCGTTGTTAGCCATCGAAACAGCACCACGGATGTTGAACAGCTTGTCGCAGAATTCATCTTCAAAGTTTGAACCGTAAGAGCTTGTGCCGTTTACATTGTTTTCATCGTCACCGCAGTGACCGCCCTGAATGATAAAGTCCCTGACTACCCTGTGAAAAGCGGTGTTGTCGTATTTGCCTTCCTTTGCAAGATTAATGAAGTTAGTTACAGCCTTTGGAGCTTGTTCAGGGAAAAGTCGCAATGTAATATCACCGACACTTGTATGGACAATTGCAATTGTTTCACCTTCCTGAGGCATATCGAGCTGAAAACCTACGCTGTGATTGGTGTCATAGAGAATATTCGGTTCGATTCCGAGAGTTTCGGCATCAATTCCGAGTTCGTCAAGAACGTCAACAGCAGTTACTTCGTCATCGGTACTTGCAGTAAGAGCAGAGGTTTCCGCAACTTCATCAACAGATGAGGTTTTGCTGTTTTCATTTGAGCATCCTGCAAAAGTAATCATAGACGAAGCAGTCAGCAGTGCACATAAAAAAACACTGACTGTCCTTTTTAAATTACTCGTATTCATAATTTTTTTCCTTTCGGGATAGAATTATAAAACACACTAATTTAGTATATCATAAATGCACTCAAATTGCAAGTTTAGGCGATTTTTGCAGGATTTTACAAATTCTGACACGATAAATTTATTTGATATAAAGACATAACAAAGATAAAAATTACATATATTTATCTGTAACCAATTAAATAAAACGGAGGTTTTAAAAATGTCAGAATACCTGCCCGAAGGAAAGCTTATTTCTGCACAGGAGAATATAAATATCTTGCATTCGCCGCAGCTTCTTGCAGAGGCAAAGAAAGACGGCAAAATACTTGAAGCCAGAGCTTGCGTGTGTGATTCACAACACAATCTGGTTGTGGATCTCGGAGTGATGAAAGGCATAATTCCACGAGAGGACGGAGCAATCGGCATAAGAGAGGGCACAGTGCGTGACATAGCCGTGATATCAAGAGTAAACCGTCCCGTAAGCTTTGTAATAAACGAGTTCAGAACAGATGCAAACGGCGAACAGTACGCTGTGCTTTCAAGAGAAAAAGCGCAGAGGAAATGTCTTGACAGCTATATTTCAAAACTGAGATGCGGAGATGTGGTCAGTGCAAAGATAACACATCTTGAAAACTTCGGAGCATTTGCAGATATAGGCTGTGGCATAGTTGCGTTGATGCCGATAGATACGATATCAGTTTCAAGAATAGAACACCCGAGAGAAAGATTTACCGTGGGAATGGATATAAAAGCCGTGATAAAATCAATAGAAAACGGCAGGATAAGCCTTAGTCACAAAGAGCTTTTAGGAACATGGGAAGAAAATGCTGAAAACTTTTCGGCAGGTGAAACGGTTGCAGGTATAGTGCGAAGCGTGGAAAACTACGGAGCATTTGTAGAACTTGCCCCAAATCTTGCAGGACTTGCAGAGAGCAAAGAAGGGGTAAAAGCAGGACAGCAGGCAAGCGTTTACATAAAAAGTATTATTCCGGAGAAAATGAAAATCAAACTTATAATCATAGACACGTTTGACTATAAATACAATCCGCAGAAGCCTGAATATTTCAGCAAAGAAACTCACATTGACAGATTTCTCTATTCGCCTGAACATTGTACAAAAAGGGTAGAAACTGTATTTTCGTAATCGCTTGACACAAAATCACTCCGATGATATCATAAATATGATTGGAGTGATATGATGACTGCTTTTGAAACAGTGATAATACTTATATGCATTGCGATCCTTGCAGTAAGTGTTATTTCATTAGTTATAGTTCTTACAAAGAAAAATAAAGATAATACAAACGAAATAACAGATATAATGCGTGATGAAATTACCCGTCAGATGAGCGTTCAGCGACAGGAACTTTCTTCACAGATGCAAAATACCGTAAAGACGATGGGTGATATGATATCCTCAAGCCAGACAGCAAAAATGACACAGCTCGAGGAGAGAATCAAGACATTCTCCCTTGAAAACGAGCAAAAGCTTGAGAATATACGTCATTCTGTTGAAAAAAGGCTTGAATATCTGCAAAATGATAACAATCGTCAGCTTGAAGAGATGAGAAAGACTGTAGATGAAAAGCTTCAAAAAACACTTGAAGACAAGATGAATCAGTCATTCTCGCTTGTAAATGAGCGACTTGAACAGGTTTATAAGGGTCTTGGAGAAATGCAGACTCTTGCCGTTGGCGTGGGCGATCTCAAGAAAGTGCTTTCAAATGTAAAGACAAGGGGTATCCTCGGAGAAATACAGCTTGGCGGTATATTGTCCGAAATACTCTCACCTGAGCAGTATGACGAGAATGTTGCAACTAAAAAAGGCTCAAAAAATGTTGTTGAATTTGCAATCAAGCTTCCTGCCGAAGATGACGGCTTTATTTATCTTCCGATTGATTCAAAGTTCCCCGGTGACACATATGCCGCACTTCGTGATGCAATTGAAGTCGGTGACAAGGCGCAGATAGATGTGGCGGCAAAACAGCTTATAGCTACTATCAAGAGCGAGGCAAAGGATATCAGAGATAAGTATATCGACCCGCCGAACACGACAGAATTTGCAATAATGTTCCTGCCGTTTGAAGGACTTTACAGCGAAGTAGTAAACAGAGGACTTGTAGAAGTTCTCCAGCGTGAATATAAAGTAAATATAGCCGGTCCGAGCACAATGGCGGCATTGCTCAACTCACTGCAAATGGGCTTTAAGACGCTTGCAGTTCAGAAGAGATCGGCAGAGGTTTGGGAAGTTCTCGGAGGAGTAAAGCAGGAGTTTGATAAATTTAACGATGTCCTTGTAGCGACACAGCAAAGGCTCGATCAGGCAAACAAAGAACTCGATAAGCTTGTTGGAGTGCGTACACGTCAGATTCAGCGCAAACTCAAAAATATTCAATCTCCGACAAAATCAATCGAAGAATTTTCGGATTTTGACGAATAAATCTAAGGCGGCGTAATGCCGCCTGTTTTATGTCTGAAAATTAAATCATCATAAACTCACAACATAACATCAATGCATTTATGTAATTATCAGTAAAAAATATTATCATAATAATCGTTTTGTTATTACTTTTACAAAAATAATTTTAGCGGTTGACAATGACTTTTTTAGGTGTATAATAAAAGTAAGAAATGAAGGGAAGATAAAAACAACTTGCAAAATACAAGCGAATAAATGTTATTTTTATCGTTATAATTGCAAATAATGCAAGAGACTATTTCAAAATGCAAAAATTAAATAGTGTAATGAGGCACAAACTTTTATAAGTTTGTGCCTTTTGTTTGTATGACGGGCATATCAATGCTCTGTGGTGAAAGTCCACTGGGAGGTAGTTACCGACTAACCCGAAAGCGACTTGCAAGTTTCACATCGTGAGGTGTGGGAGAGAAGAAGCAATAGCGAAATCGTAGCCTGAC
>JAXJYO010000038.1:0-4651 GCA_036306945.1 Ruminococcus sp.
TATAATTATACTTGTAAATGGTATACAATTATACCATTTAGTTAATAAAAAATAGGAGGATTTTACAATGAAAAAATTAAGCAAACTGACATCGCTCTTTTTGGCGACAATTATGGTACTCGGAGTGCTGACAATCGCACCATTTACGGTTGGAGCGGCAACTTATGGCGATTTTGAATACACACTTGAAGATGATTTTACTTGTACAATAACTAAATATAATGGATATTCATCTAATGTAACAATTCCTTCTTCAATTTATGGTAATAAAGTTACTACAATTGGTTGGTGTGCATTTGAGAATTATGATAACTTAGTTAGTGTAACGATACCAAATTCAGTAACATATATTGATAGTTATGCTTTTGCTGATTGTAGTAATTTTAAAAATATTACTTTTTCAAATAATCTAAAAGAAATTAATTATCGTGCTTTTTGTGGATGTACAAATTTAACAGGCGTTAGCTTTCCTGCGTCAATGACAAAACTTAGAAGTCAAGCATTTGCTGATTGTGAAAAGCTTGTTTCTGTGACTTTGAATAATGGACTGATTAATATTGAAAATAGTGTTTTTCGAAATTGTAAAAGTATGGAAAGTATTGTTATACCAAATAGTGTAAAAGATATTGGTTCAAATACTTTTGAATACTGTAATAATTTAAAAAACGTATCAATGGGTTATGGAGTAGAGGCAATAGGTGGGAATTATTGCGCATTTGAGAATTGTCCTTCACTCGAAACGATTTCAGTTAATTATAATAATAAAAATTATAGCAGTGCTGACGGAGTATTATATGATAAAAACAAAACAGAAATCATTTGGTATCCACAAGGCAAGAAAACGACGAGCTACACTGTTCCCACTGGTGTTAAAACGTTATATAGCAATACCTTTAACGATAACAAATATTTAAAAACAGTTACCATATACGACAATGTGACATTGATAGAAGATGGAGCGTTCGGATATGCAAATGGTGAAAAAATTAGTGGCTTTACCATAAAAGGTTATAAAGGAACAGAAGCAGAGAAATACGCAAGAAACAATGATTTTAATTTTATTGAAATTCCTAAACCTATTGACCCAACCTCAGTGAAAGTAAACCGTTCAACACTTACGCTCGGTGTAGGCGAAAGCTATGGAATCATTAAGACTATCTCACCTTCAAACGCAACTCAGACCTGCACATGGTCAAGCAGTAATTCTTCTGTTGCCTCAGTTGACAGCAATGGTAAAGTTACAGCCAAAAAAGCAGGAACTGCGAACATTACAGTTAAAACATCAAACGGCAAGACTGCGACTTGCAAGGTAACGGTAAAACCTGCACCTACAAGCGTTAAAATCAGCAACACAAGCCTTACGCTCGGCAAGGGCGAAACCTTTATCGTATCACAGAGCACAAACAGCGGTTCATATGCAAACGCGGCAAACCTCAAGTGGAGCAGTACAAACACAAGCGTTGCAACTGTCACAAAGGGAAGCGGAAACAAAGCCGTAATTACCGCAAAAGGTGTCGGTACAGCTTATGTAAAAATTACACTTTATAACGGTAAAACAGCAACTTGCAAGGTAACTGTAAAGCCTGCACCTACAAGCGTAAAGCTCAGCAAAACAAGCATTACGCTTAACAAAGGTCAGACCTACACAATTTCGGAGTCAACGAACAGCGGAACATATGCAAATTCTGCAAACCTCAAGTGGAGCAGTACGAACACAAGCGTTGCAACCGTAACAAAAGGCAGTGCAAACAAAGCGACTATCACAGCAAAATCAAAGGGCACAGCATACATAAAAATAACTCTCTATAACGGAAAAACAGCTCAGTGTAAGGTGACTGTAAAATAGCGAGCGCCTCGCACGCAATTCGCCGTCGTGACGACGGTCACAATTCGAGATGATAAAGCGGTGTAATCTACACAACGGTTGCCCAACCGTAACCGAGCATAATCGAGCAATTTAGAACAAGGCGATCGAATCAATCGGTCGCCTTGTTTTTTATAGCAGGACACAGCGTGTCCTCGGATATTTTAAATTAGCAAACTCGTTGTGAAGTGTTGCGCCGAGAATTAAACTTCGCAGTAGTTGCCGAGGAAGCTGAATTCAGGCATTTCCTCGCTTAACTGGCTTATCAGGTCAACCACGTTGTCGCTGTGCACATTGCCTGAAAAATCAAGGTAGAACAGGTACTCAAAGTCCTTGTCCTGCCTTGGTCGTGACTCAATCTTTGTGAGGTTGAGTCCGAGAGAATTGAATCTGCACAGCAGGCTGTAAAGCGAGCCTGTAACGTGCGGAAGTGAGAAACAAAGGCTGATTTTGTTTGCATTCTCGGGTATGCAGAGCTTCTTTGAAATTACGATGAATCTCGTTGTGTTGCCCTTGTTGTCCTGAAGATGATTGTCTAAAATCTTCAAGCCGTATTCGTCAGCCGCCTTGTATGAGCAGATTGCGGCTACGTTAAGACGCTTTTCGTTTGCAACGTCCCTTGCGGCGATTGCTGTATTACTGCACGGAGTAGCCTCAAAATTGTTGTTCGCAATGTAGTTTGCGCACTGTGAAATTGTCTGCTGATGTGACCACACCTTTTCAATGTCGGAAAATTCCGACTGCTTCAAGCCGGCAAGACAGTAGTCAATCGGCAGGTCGAGAGCCTCAACAATGTAGAAACGATGTTTCAAAATCAAATCGTAAACAGCCGATACCGAGCCTGCCGTTGAGTTTTCAACAGGCAGAACACCGTATGTTATCTCGCCCTTATCAACGGCTTCAAAAACATCTGAGAAAGTCTTGTAGTTTACTGCTTCAACGTCGGGGAATAGCCTGATTACAGCCTCGTGACCGTTTGCACCCTTGATTCCCTGATAGCCGACCTTGATGTTTTTCTTTTCAACTTGGCAGGAAGCGTTGAGAATTTCCTCTCTCAGAGCCTTTCCGCTGCACACAATGTTGT
The DNA here is from genome assembly GCA_036306945.1 of Ruminococcus sp. GTDB lineage: Bacteria > Bacillota > Clostridia > Oscillospirales > Acutalibacteraceae > Ruminococcoides. The sequence goes on from JAXJYO010000038.1 coordinate 2,949, forward strand.
GTTGAAGCGCACGGGAAAGCTCCATAATATTCGAAAACAAAAGTCTTGCGTGAGATCCGTATTCACCGCCCTTTTCCTCAACGGCGTCGAGAATTTCATTCTCTCTGCCCTGACTGAGAACAGGAACGTTGTTAGCTTTTTTATAAAGTCCGACTGCCTTGGAGCAGTCCATTCTTTTTTTGAAAAGTTCAATCAGTTCGTTGTCGATTTTGTCAATTTCAACCCTGATTTCGCTTAAATCCTTCATTTTGAAACTTCCTTTTACATCAGATTAATAATTGCAATTGCCGTCACGGCTTCAATTACGGGCACTGCTCGAGGAACTATGCACGGGTCGTGTCTGCCGTGAATTTCAAGCTCTGCGTTTTCTTTTTTCTGCAAATCCACGGTTTTTTGCTTCTGAGAAATTGAAGGTGTGGGTTTTACTGCGGCTCTGAAAATTACAGGCATACCGTTTGTGATACCTCCGAGAATTCCACCGCAGTTGTTGGTTTCGGTAACGACCCTTCCGTCCTGATATCTGAACGGGTCGTTTGACTGTGAACCACGCATCTGTGCAAGCTCAAAGCCTTTGCCGAATTCAATTCCCTTGATTGCGGGAACTCCGAAAACTGCTTTGGCAATGACACCTTCAACGCCTTCAAACATCGGCTCACCGATACCTGCGTCAATTCCTGTCACGGCACACTCGATTGTACCGCCTATGCTGTCGAGGCTCATTCTTGCGTCCTCAACCTGTTCACGCATAGCCTCTTCAACGCTTCCGTCGATGAGTGCAAATGTTGAATTGTTGAGCTTGTCGATAAGCTCATCTTCGATGCATACAGGATTGAAAGGAGCATCGTTGACAGTTCCGATGCTGTTTATGTGTGCGGCAATTTTAATGCCTTTGTTTTCCAAAATCTGACGGCAGATCGCACCTGCAAATACGATTGGTGCAGTAAGTCTGCCTGAAAAATGACCGCCTCCACGGATATCGTTTGAAGCGCTGTATTTTACAAAAGCGGTGTAGTCGCTGTGACCCGGACGTGGGCAGGCGAGAAGATTGCTGTAGTCACCGCTTTTTGTGTTGGTGTTTTCAATTACGGCACAGAGTGGCGCACCTGTGAGGGTGTCGCCCAACATTCCCGAAAGAACCTTGGGAATGTCCTTTTCAAGTCGTGGAGTTGCGGTTTTGTCTTTGCCCGGAGCACGTCTTGACATCTGAACGAGAACTTTGTCCATATCAATCTTTACTCCTGCAGGAAGCCCGTCGATGACAACTCCGATTCCGTTGCCGTGGCTTTCACCGAATATTGAAATTTTTATTTTATCACCGTAAGTCGAGGACATTTGCCTTGCCTCCAATGCTGTTGTAGTCTATGTAAAAATCAGGGTAGCTTTTGTTTATGCTCATCGCAAAAGTGCTCTCAATTGTTGTGCCTTGCTCAAGTTTTGAAGCACAAACACCTGCCGACATAACGATTCTGTGGTCGTTACAGCCGTCAACCTTACCGCCCGAAAGCCTTTCAACACCCGTGATTTCGAGTCCGTCTTTAAGTTCTTTTACGTTTCCGCCGAGGTTATTCAGAAGCTCGGCTGTGGCGGTAAGCCTGTCACATTCCTTGATTCTTAGCCTTTCGGCATTGATAATTCCGGTTGTGCCCTCTGCAAAGCAGGCGCAAACTGCAAGAACAGGCACTAAATCGGGAATCTGTGACGCA
>JAXJYO010000039.1:0-15815 GCA_036306945.1 Ruminococcus sp.
AAGCTGTATGAAACAGCGAGCTAAATATCGCGGGATAGAGCAGCTCGGTAGCTCGTCGGGCTCATAACCCGAAGGTCGTCGGTTCAAATCCGGCTCCCGCAACCACTAAGACATCAGCATACGCTGGTGTCTTTTTTTACTTTAACTTTATAGGAAATTGCTCGATTATGATCGGGCAGAGGTGAATTGAAAATTGAAAATGTAAATTTGAAAGTTTTACAGGGGAAATGCTCTGATTTTAAATTTACGTTTCGGTCGGGAAACCGTTGTATAGACTACACCGATTTATCTCCTCGAATTGTGACCGTCGTCACGACGGCGAATTGCGTGTCGAGGCACTCGCTTTTAGTTTTATTCTTGCATTAAATATTCATATTTTGGCAAAGTATTGTGGCTTAAACACTATGTTTAGGTCATTTTTCTTTTTGACCCAAAATTGCAATAAATGGTATGCGAATTGGTTTTCTTATAATAAAAGAGCGTTGTTGTTACGATTTGTTTCGTAATATCGACGCTCTTTTTTGTTTTGTATATTATATTTAATTGGATAGATATTTATTGAATGATATTTTTAATGCTTTTGCCATATCTGCTATTATTCTTGTTTCTTCTGATGTACAGATTTCTAATGTTTCATTAAGCTCTTTTACAGACATTTCCTTTTCTGATGGAGAATCGAATAACAAATCATCTGTTCTGACCTCTAATGTCTTGGCTATATCCACTAATACAGGCAGGCTTAGTTTAGTATTTCCTGTTTCAATATGGCTCATATGGGTTGTGGAAATTCTTACTTGTTCCGCTAATTGTTCCTGTGACATACCCATTGCTTTTCTGTATTTTCTAATTTTTTGCCCAATCTGATAATAATTCAAAAACAATGTTATAAAGTATCGTGTTAAAATTCTTAAAAACACATAACAAAGGCTATACAATCCTTGATTGGAATGTATAGTCTTTTTGCATTTTGTAAGGAATATTTCAAATTATTTGTGCGTTTATGCTGTAAGTATTGTTTTGAGAGTAAACAACATTTTTTTCAGAGTAACTGCCTTTTGACAAATCGTCCTGTATGTGTGTGCCGGTGATATAGTAAAAAAGACTGTTTTCTTCAGTATCGACATCAACAAAAAGCGTGAAATTTTGAACATTCCACCAATTTGCCTGAAAGAAGCTTGCATTAACTATTGTATCGTTAAAGTTGATTTTAAAAATATATTTTCCGTAATCGTCAGCCTTGATTGAAAATGAGTCGTTATCGAGGGTGACTTTTTGAGATGCGTCATCGTGTACACACTCCACGGAAATATCGTCCATATCATATTTCACGCCGTCGATGTTTAAATCTATCGCCACATCAATTCGGTTGCCCATATAGAGATATCTGTAGTATATCTGCTGAATGAATGGTTTTAAAAAAATAATCAGGGCAAGCAAACAGGGGAGCAGGACAGATATGAAAATAAGATTTTTTCTGTTGATTTTCTTTTTAACGCCCTTTATAAAATCAGTTTCGGTTTTTGTTTTGACGGTGACATTAGAGTTGATTTTTGCAAGTTCGTTGCGACATTTTTCACATTCATCAAGATGTTCATCAACGAGAGCTTTCGATTCGTTGCTCACCATATTTTCAGCATACAATGGGAGTAGATCTTGTGTGACATTGCAGTTTATTTTACTCATAATCGTCCTCCATTCGTTTCTGTATTATACGTTTTGCTCTGTGATAGGTTACGCACGCCCAATTGTCGGTTTTTCCGAATAGCTTGCCGATTTTTGCAAAAGAAAGTTCTCCGAAAACACGCAACGAAAAAACCTCTTTGTATGGTTCGTTAAGGCTGTGTATAATTTCGTGCAGTCTGTCACAGGTTTCAGTGTCGTCAAGGGAGTCGATAAATGAAACATCGTTTCTGAATTGGCTTGAAGCTTCATCATCTGTCGAGATGAGTTTTTTTCGCTTTTTGCAGTATGTATAGTATGTGTTTTTTGCAATCTGACACAGCCAGACTTTTATATCGCACTCGCCACGGAATTTGTTAACAGACCTGAGGGCTTTGAAAAAGGTTTCCTGAGTCAGCTCAAGAGCAAGGTCGGGGTTGTTGCAAAGGCTGACAAGAAACAGATTTATAGTTTCAAAATAATCACGGTACAATTTTTCAAAATCGTCCACCTTATCACACCCCTTCATTTATATGACTGACTTGTTTCGGAAATCTTACAGAAAATTTTGATTTTTAAATAATATAACAAATCAGATTAAAACTTGTCAATATTTCATCAAAAGTCTGCAAATTATTGATGAAATATCTATGTATGAATAATTGAATAATTGACAGCAAAGATTTATAATATGAAATTATGAAAAGGAGAGATTGTTAGTGAAAAAGTTCATATCAGCAGTTTTATGCGTTGCAATGCTCGCATTTAGCGTATGTTCAGTGTCAGCAGCGGAAAAGCCAGATGACTCGCAAACAGGAATTACAATGAGCGATGTAATGAACATTTATCAGGTGAAGGGTACGGATACTATCGAGAATAACCGTATAAAAGCGTACACCTATGGTGTAAATATTGACTCTACATCGGGTTTGGTTTTTTACGAACACGACTCTTACTATAATTCAGATAAGCCGATTGGAATTAAGGTTACACCTCCGCCGACAGGTCAGAGCGAAAGTAATTATTTGCCTTTGTCAAGCTCTAAAGGTTATGTTGTTTACCATCTCTTGCAGGGTGGCGCAAGCAACTACGTTCATGATCTTTGTTTCAACAATACAGGCGGTACTTATGAAAAATTAAGAATCAATCTGAGTAAATATTCCAATTATTTTGCAACCAATGGAACTCACACCGAGTCGTTAGCCGATATTAATCACGCATACAACTTTACAGACGAGGGCAACGGATTTACTTCTTCACTTGTGATAATCAGCGGAGGAGCAATTAATTTTGTTGCACCCGATCAAAATGGTATGGTTGAAATTTATGTAAGCACAAACATCGGTCAGGAAACTCGCTTCAAGACTGATTTTTCATATAGATCTTCAACTATTTCTTCAGGCGGTGGCGGAACTAACGGTGAGGTATTAACCGGTTTGACTATGGGTGATGTCAACAAAGACGACGATGTTTATGTAAGCGATGCAACAAAGCTTCAAAAGTATCTTATCGGAACAGAAACGCTCGACAGCCTTTCGCTGAGAAATGCTGATGTTAACAGAGATGGAATTTGCAATATTGTTGATGCAACTTTGATTCAGAAGTATGTAGCAAAAGTATAAATTTTACCTTTGGGCAGACAGGTCGGACGTTGCAGAAACGTCGGTTGCCCAACCATTGGGTCGATATATTGATAACTGCTACATTTGTTACATTAAAGTCGGTAATTAATGATTTGAAAATAAACGAAAAGTCGGGTAACCGCTGTTGCGGTCATACCCGACTTTTATTATTCAAAATAAAATTATTTTAAAGTTTCATAAACTGCAACTGTTGCGCCTGCCATTGGTTGCAAAATCAAAAATCGTTACCACAATAAGGACAAGGTAAAGTTGTTATTAATTTACTGCATTTTGCACATCTCCAAGATTCTACTTTATTGTTTTTATCTTGTACATCGACAGTCACATTTTTAGCATAACTTTCTTCATTACTATAACTATAGTATAGGGAATCGAATCCCAGACGTCCAATAAACGTAATCAATATATCAATACAACGGTCGGGAAACCGTTGCATAGATTATACCGACTTATCTCCTCGATTTGTGACCGTCGTCACGACGGCGAGGCACTCGACCGAATTGTGACCGTCGTCACGTCGGTTATTGGTCAGCTTGAAGAGTTATTTTATCTTTGTAAGTGTTGCCGTCGGATTCACGATAGAACTCTATCTCAACTTTGTCGCCGTCCTTGTGCTTCCCGAGAATCTCATAAATATCTGAGAATGAAGTTACATCTTCACCGTCAAGACCTGTGATAATGTCGTTTGCTTGAAGGTCTGTGCCGTCGCAAGGACCGCCTTCGGTGATTTCGTTTACGCATACGCCCTGAGGAACATTATAGTATTGTGATACATCAGATGTAATCTCATAGCCTGTAATACCGATTTTAACTCTGCCTTCAACATATCCGTTTCTTATCAGGCTGTCAATGATGTCTTTTGCTGTTGCAGTCGGAATCGCAAAGCCCATACCCTCATACTGCTCTGAAACGATTTTTGCAGTTGCAATGCCGATAACCTGACCGTAGATATTTACGATAGGACCGCCTGAGTTGCCGGGATTGATAGCCGCATCGGTCTGAATGTATTTTACAAGACTTGATGAAGAAAGCTCTCTGTCAACGGCTGAAACAATGCCCTTGGTCATTGAGTTCTGGTAATCAAGACCGCCGGGATTGCCGACAGCTATGATTTCTTCGCCAAGTTCGATTTCATCGGAGTTTCCGAAGGTTGCAGGCTGAAGGTCTTTTGCGTTATCCATTTTAAGAACGGCAATGTCTGTTCTTGTGTCACAGCCTACAACACCTGCATTATAAGTTTTTCCGTCAGCAGTAACGACCTGAATTTTATAAGCTGTTTTGCTGTAGCCCACAACGTGTGCATTTGTAACAACATAACCGTCAGAAGTTATAATAATTCCGCTACCCTGAGAGTCGCAGTCTTCAACGGATGTAATTTCTCCTGTGTAACACACAACTCCGACAACTGAATCCGAAACATTATCAAATACTGATTCAGAAGTGTATTTGCTCTTGTCGGAAGAATCTTTCGGCTTTGACTTGAGTTCGATTCCTTTGTAGTCGGCATCGATTTGGTCACTGTAGTCGGTGTCCTCGTGATTCACCTCGGGAGCTGTAGTCGTTTCTTCATCGGGATAGTTGTATCCGTAATTAGGGATCGTGTAGCTGTAGTTGTTGCTCTTGTTGCCTTTTTTATCAGATGAATTGCCCGATGATGCGTATATAACAATGCCTATAATGCTGAAAACAAGAAGCACAGAAAGTACAACGATAATTGCGATTAAACCTGCGCTTGTTTTTTTCTTTGGAACAGGAGGAATCGGCGGAGCATAGGTCACAGGCGCACCGTACTGAGGATAAGGCGGTGCAGGCTGACCGTATGGCGGTCTGCCGAAGTTGTTCTGAGGTGCGGTCGGGTTAGGTCTGTAAGCCTGATTCTGAGGAGGCATTGAGGAGTTTCTGTAAACAGGCTGTGAATAGTCGTTCTGATGAGCCTGAGGCTGATTGTAATAATTAGGGTTCGGCGGAAAATTCGGATTGAAACCATTATTCTGCTGAGGATATCCCTGATTGTTGTTTTGCCATACAGGATTTTGCTGAGGCTGAAAATTCTGCTTTACCTCAGGTGTAGGTATGCTTTGCTGAACCTGAGTGTCAGATTCGGTAGCTTGTTGTCCGAAGTTTTCTGAAATAGGCGCATTCGGATTTGTTTTATCGGTAAACGGCTTTTCAGGCTGAGGACTTGTGAAGCCGCTTTCAAAGTTATTGTTATCCATAAGTAACATCTCCCTGCAAATTTATATGAATTTGGTTGATTTTATAACACAAGGCATAAAAAGCATTAATTTATGATAATTATACAACGTAAAATTTTTAAAAGCAACCGCAACCAACGATTAGTTTGTGTCTGAAAGCTGAAAATTTCGTGAAAATTCATCAAAAAAAGGCAAAACAGGCTTTTATTTAATAAATTGTTAAAAAATTATCAGAAAGTTTCCGTAAAAGACTTTATATTTAAAAGAATTTATTGTATAATAAAATTAACTCGGCAGAAAAAGACGTTTTTCTGTTGAAATTTATTTCAAAGGAAGATTAAAATGCCATTAGTAAACGCTAAAGAAATGCTTACAAAAGCAAAGGCAGGCCACTATGCAGTTGGTCAGTTCAACATCAACAACCTTGAATGGACAAAATCAATTCTTTTAACAGCTCAGGAGCTCAACTCACCTGTAATCCTCGGTGTATCAGAGGGCGCAGGCAAATATATGTGCGGCTACAAGACAGTAGTTGGCATGGTTAACGGTATGCTCGAGGAACTCAACATCACAGTTCCTGTAGCTCTTCACCTTGACCACGGTTCATACGAAGGTGCAAAGGCTTGCATCGAAGCAGGCTTCAGCTCAGTAATGTTCGACGGTTCACACTATCCGATCGAAGAGAACATCGCTAAGACAAAAGAACTCGTTGCTACTTGCGAAGAGCTCGGTCTTTCACTTGAGGCAGAAGTTGGCTCAATCGGCGGTGAAGAAGACGGCGTAGTAGGTGCAGGCGAATGTGCAGATCCTGCAGAGTGCAAAATGATCGCTGATCTCGGCGTAACAATGCTCGCAGCAGGTATCGGTAACATCCACGGTAAGTATCCTGAAAACTGGCAGGGTCTTAGCTTCGATACACTCGATGCTATCCAGCAGCTCACAGGCGAAATGCCACTCGTACTCCACGGTGGTACAGGTATCCCTGCTGATATGATCAAAAAGGCTATCTCACTCGGCGTTTCAAAGATCAACGTTAACACAGAGTGTCAGCTTGCATTTGCTGAGGCTACAAGAAAGTACATCGAAGAAGGCAAGGACCTTCAGGGCAAGGGCTTCGACCCAAGAAAGCTCCTCGCTCCGGGCGCAGAAGCTATCAAGGCTACTGTTAAGGAAAAGATGGAACTCTTCGGTTCAGTAGGCAAGGCTTAATTCGTAACAAATATGAATTTTTAACGGCTAAACGCTCACCCATCGAGCGCTTAGCCGTTTTTTTACCTTTGGGAAGATAGGTTGTTTATAGATGAAACGTTTCGTGCCCAACCATTGGGTCGATATATTGGTAACTGCTACATTTCTCGACAAAAATGTTGATATGAAATTTTTCGTGCCCAACTGTAAACTTGATATATCGATTACTGCTACATTTCTTTTAAACGACGTTCTCTGTAAGAATTTTGTATTAAACGTAATCAATATATCAATTCAATGGTCGGGAAACCGTTGAATAGATTACACCGATTTATCTCCCCGAAATGTGACCGTCGTCACGACGGCGAGGCACTCGCTTTTGTTGGGGACGGCTGGGGAAATTGAAAATTGAAAATGTAAATTTGAAAATTTTACAGGGGAAACGCTCTGATTTTAAATTTACGTTTCGGTCGGGCAAACTTTGATTTTTTCAAAGACTTAAAAATATGGTAAATAAAATTTATATTGCCTTAAATGAAATAAAACGTCGGCTTTTCGTGATATCATATAGAGGATAATGATTAACACGGGAGGCCGATGTTTTATGTCAGATGTAATCAGAATTTTTGTTGAAAAAAGAGACGGTTTCAATGTTCTTGCAAAGGAAACTTTGTGGGATATCCGTCACAATCTCGGTATGAAATCCGTTACCGACCTCAGATATATCGTTCGTTACGATATCGAAGGTCTTACAAAGGACGAGTACGACAAGGCTAAGGGCATTGTACTTTCAGAGCCTAATGCCGACGTTATATACGAAGAAACACTTCCTGTTGAGGACGGCTGGAAGGTATTTGCAATGGAGTATCTTCCGGGTCAGTATGACCAGCGTGGCGACTCTGCCGAGCAGTGCGTACAGCTCCTTACTCAGGGCGAGAGATGCAAGGTTCTCACTGCAAGAGTAATTGCTCTCAAAGGCGACATCACAGAAGACGAACTCAAAAAGGTTGAAGATTATCTCATCAACCCTGTAGAAAGCCGTCTTGCCTCTCTTGACAAGCCTGAAACACTCGATATGGAAATTCCTGTTCCTGAAGATGTAAAGAGAGTGGAAGGCTTTATAAAATGGAACGACGATGAAATGGCTGAATATTACGGTTCAATGGGCTTTGCAATGACACTTGCAGACCTCAAGTTCTGCCGTGATTATTTCCGTGACACCGAAAATCGTGACCCAAGCGTTACTGAACTGCGTGTTATCGACACATATTGGTCAGACCATTGCCGTCACACAACATTCCTCACACGCCTCAGCGAAGTTGAGGTTGAAAAGGCTGCACTCGGCAAGGTTATCGAGGACGCTTTACAGGAATATTATGATACCCGTGACGAGGTTTACGGCAAAGATACAACAAGAATCGTTTCCCTTATGGATATGGCTTTGATCGGTATGAAGTCACTCAAGAAAAAGGGTATGATTCCCGACCTCGACGAAAGTGAAGAAATCAATGCCTGCTCAATTGAAGTGCCTGTAACGATCGACGGCAAGACTGAGCAGTGGCTTGTACAGTTCAAGAACGAAACTCACAACCACCCGACAGAAATCGAGCCGTTCGGTGGTGCCGCAACTTGTCTTGGCGGTGCTATCCGTGACCCGTTGTCAGGTCGTTCATATGTATATCAGGCTATGCGTGTAACAGGTTCAGGTGACCCTACAATTCCATTCAAGGATACAATGCACGGCAAGCTTCCTTCAAGAAAAATCACAACAGGTGCGGCTCAGGGCTACAGCTCATACGGTAACCAGATCGGTCTTGCAACAGGACAGGTTACAGAGCTTTATGATCAGGGTTATGTTGCAAAGAGAATGGAAATCGGTGCAGTAATCGGTGCTTCTCCTAAGGAAAACGTAGTTCGTGAAGTTCCTGCTCCCGACGATGTAATCGTTCTCCTCGGCGGAAGAACAGGCCGTGACGGCTGTGGCGGTGCAACAGGTTCATCAAAGGCTCACACAGAGAGTTCAATCGAAACCTGCGGTGCTGAGGTTCAGAAGGGTAACCCTCCTACAGAGCGTAAGATTCAGCGTTTGTTCAGAAACGGCGAAGTTGCAAAGCTTATCAAGAGATGTAACGACTTCGGTGCAGGCGGTGTCTGCGTAGCTATCGGTGAACTTGCTGACGGTCTTACAGTTGACCTCGATAAGGTTACTAAGAAATATGACGGTCTTGACGGCACAGAGCTTGCGATCTCCGAAAGTCAGGAGAGAATGGCTGTTGTGCTCGACAAGAAAGATGTTGATAAATTCATTGCTGAGGCTGAAAAAGAAAACCTTGAGGCTACAGCAGTTGCTGTTGTAACAGAAAGCCCACGTCTTACAATGAATTGGAGAGGCGACAAAATCGTTGACCTCAGCCGTGAGTTCCTCAATACTAACGGCGTTACTCAGGTTGCCAAGGCTTATATCACAGCTCCAAAAGCTGAGGATTGTTACCGCAACCAGTGTCCTGAAGAATTAAAGGATATGCCTTTTGAAAAGGCAATTGCTGAAAATATGGGCAGACTTCAGGTTTGCTCACAGATCGGTCTTTCTGAGCGTTTTGATGCTTCAATCGGTGCGGCTACGGTAATTATGCCGTTCGGCGGTAAGAATCAGCTCACTCCTCAGGAAGCTATGGCGGCTAAGATTCCGCTTGAAAAAGGCGAAACAGACGATGCTACTGCAATGAGTTTCGGTTATATTCCGGGTGTTTCACGCTGGAGTCCGTTCCACGGCTCAGCTTATGCGGTTGTTGAATCACTCTCAAAGCTCCTTGCAATCGGTGCAAATCCTCTTACAGCCCGTCTTACATTCCAGGAATATTTTGAAAGATTAAAGGACGTACCTGCTCGTTGGGGCAAGCCTGCTGCTGCACTTCTGGGTGCAATGGAGGCTCAGCTTAAACTCGGACTTCCGTCAATCGGCGGTAAGGACAGTATGTCAGGTACTTTTGAAGATATCGACGTACCTCCTACACTCGTAAGCTTTGCTGTTGCAATGACAAAGGCTTCAAAGACTGTTTCTGCTGAATTCAAGAACGTTGGTTCAAAGGTTATCTATGTTCCTGTTCCTGAAAACAAAGAAACTCTTATGCCTGAGTGGGACAAGCTTATTGCTATGTATAAAGCTGTGTTTGCTCTTTGTGAAGAGGGCAAGGTGCTTTCTGCTTCTGTAGTAAAAGAAGGCGGTGCAGCTGCCTGCGTATGTAAAGCTTGCTTCGGTAACGGCTACGGCTTCAAGTTTGCAAAAGAACTCACAAATGACGAACTTTTCGCTCCGCTTTCAGGTTCACTTGTTATCGAGTTTGCTGACGGTGCAGAGCTTGACAGCAGTGTATTAAGCTATGATTTGGGTGTGATTACTGATGACGGAAAAATCACAGCAGGTGATAAAGCGGTTGAAATTTCTGAAGTCCTCGCTAAGTGGACTGCACCGCTTGAAAAGGTATTCCCAACACAGGCAGAATGTCCTGAAATTGCAGTCGATGCAGAATTATATACAGAAAGAAATACAAAAGCACCTGCAATAAAGGTTGCAAAACCAAAGGTGTTTATTCCTGTATTCCCGGGCACTAACTGCGAAGTTGACACAGCAAGAGCCTTTGAAAAGGCAGGTGCTGAGGTTGAAATGCTCATCGTGAAGAACCTCACATCAAAGGGCATCGAAGAAACTATCGACAAGATGGAATCTATCATCAAGACTTCTCAGATGATTATGCTTCCGGGCGGTTTCTCAGGCGGTGACGAGCCTGACGGTTCAGGTAAGTTCATTGCAACAACATTCCGTAACCCGAGAATCGCAGAGGCTGTAAATGAGCTTCTCAAGAACCGTGACGGTCTTATGCTCGGTATCTGTAACGGATTCCAGGCTCTTATCAAGCTTGGTCTTGTTCCTTACGGCGAAATCAGAGAGCTCAAGCCAACTGACCCAACTCTCACATTCAACACAATCGGACGTCATATCTCTCATATGGCTTACACAAGAGTTACTTCTGTTAAGTCACCATGGTTTGCAAACGTAAATGCAGGAGATGTTTTTGCAGTTCCTGTATCACACGGTGAAGGCAGATTTATGGCTGATGTTGAAACTGTTAAACAGCTTGCCGCAAACGGTCAGATTGCAACTCAGTATGTTGACTTAAACGGCAACCCGAGTGATGATATCGCATACAACCTCAACGGTTCGGTATGTGCAATTGAGGGTATCACATCTCCTGACGGCAGAGTTCTCGGTAAAATGGGACACAGCGAAAGAAAGGGTACAAACCTTTATAAGAACGTTCCATTTGAAAAAGACCAGCAAATCTTCGAAAGCGGCGTAAAATACTTTTACCTTTGAGTAGATAGGTCGGGCGTTGCAGAAACGTCGGTTGCCCAACCATAAACTTGATATGTCGGTTACTGCTACATTGCTCTTAAATAACGTTTTTGTAGTGTGTCACATCAAACGTTCTGAATATATCAAATTAACGGTCGGGAAACCGTTTCATAGACTACACCGATTTATCTCCTCGAATTGCGTGCGAGGTACTCGCTTTTGTAGGGAACGGCTGGGAAAATTGAAAATTGAAAATGTAAATTTGAAAGTTTTACAAGGGAAATGCTCTGATTTTAAATTTACGTTAATAACAACAGCCTTACGGGTATTCATCAATCCGTAAGGCTGTTATTTTAATGTTTTATATTCATTTGTAAGACCTGCAAGATAATCAAGCGAAACATTATAGAACTTTGCAATTTTAATTTTATCTGAAAACGTTTGATATATCATAAACGTTTTGGGACGTCTGGGAAGCCGTCCCCTACAAAATTCTTACAAAAAACGTTATTTTAGAGAAATGTAGCAGTAACCAATACATCGACCTAATAGTTGGGCACGATAAATTTCATATCAACATTATGGTCGAGAAATGTAGCAGTCACCAACATATCAACCCAACGGTTGGGGTCGAGTGCCTCGACACGCATTTCGGGGAGATAGGTTGATTTTACAGACAACTAAAATTCCCGACTTTAATGTAAGAAATGTAGCAGTAACCGACATATCGAGTTTACGGTTGGGCAACCGACGTTTCTGCTATGTCCGCCCTATCTGCCCAAAGTTAAAAATTTTACATTATTGGGATAATGTATCTTTTCTTTTGGTTTGAAATGTGTTATAATGAAATTCTAAATATTTTAAGGAGTGATTTTATGACGCATAATAACGGGGACTATTCCGCAATTACACCAGAGATTGATGTTCTCGCGCAAAAAATGACGGCTAACTCCATAATTGATACAGAGCTTTATAGCAAGTATAATGTTAAGAGAGGCCTCCGTGATATTGACGGAAAGGGCGTTCTTACAGGACTTACCGATATTTCAGCGATTATTCAGAACAAAACCGTTGACGGCAAAGTTGTGCCTTGTGAAGGTGAGCTCTATTACCGTGGCTACAACGTAAATGATATTATAAAGGGCATCACAGATGACGACCGTTTCGGTTTTGAAGAAGTTGTTTATCTTCTTCTTTTCGGTACAATGCCGAATGTCGAGGAACTCAAGAATTTCAAAAATCTGCTTGTTCAGTACAGAACTCTTCCGCAGAACTTTGTTCGTGACGTTATTCTCAAGGCTCCGAGCGAAGATATGATGAACTCGATTGCAAGAAGTGTTCTCACACTTTTCTGCTACGACACCAACCCTAACGATATAGCAATCAACAATGTTTTAAGACAGTGTATTCAGCTTATTTCCGTATTTCCGATGCTTTCGGTTTACGGTTATCATTCATACAACCACTATCTGCGTGACAAGAGTCTTTACATTCACCGTGCAGAGCCTGAGATGTCAACGGCGGAAGTTATTCTTTCACTTCTCCGTCCTGACAGAAAGTACACTCCGCTTGAGGCTAAAGTGCTTGATATGGCTCTTATTCTCCATATGGAGCACGGCGGTGGTAACAACTCAACATTTACAACTCACGTTGTAACTTCTTCAGGTACAGATACTTACTCTGCAATGGCTGCGGCTCTTGCGTCACTTAAAGGACCAAAGCACGGCGGTGCAAATGTTAAAGTATTCTATATGTTTGAGGACTTGAAGAAACACGTTAAGGATTGGAACGACGAGGACGAAATTACAGCATACCTTGAAAAGCTTCTTGATAAGCAGGCTTTTGACCACAAAGGTCTTATCTACGGTATGGGACACGCTGTTTATACAATTTCCGACCCAAGACAGGTTATTCTCAAGGGTTCTGTTCAGAAGCTTGCAGAAGCTGAGGGCTATGAGGACGAGTTCAATCTTTATGCTAAGGTTGAAAAGCTTGCTCCTGAGGTTATCGGCAGAAAGAGAAAAATTTATAAAGGCGTTGCTTCAAACGTTGACTTCTACAGCGGACTTCTCTACAGTATGCTCAATATTCCTTGTGAGCTTTATACTCCGTTGTTTGCAACTGCAAGAATAGCAGGCTGGAGCGCACATCGTCTTGAAGAACTTGCTAACGGCGGAAAGATTATCCGTCCTGCATATATGAGTATTTCGGATAAAAAGCAGTACACACCGCTTACTGAAAGATAATTTGAACCAAACAACCACCTTGTGTGTCTTTTTAGTAAAAGACATAGAGGTGGTTTTTATTATGTTGAATGAATTGATAACGTATAGTATAATCAAAGACGCAGAAAATTACAGATTATCGGACGGAATCAGAGAATCAATTATAAAGTCATTGCAGAGGGGGAGTAAATATGGCACGCAAAAACAATAAGCCCGAACACAGAATAAACCGAATTGACCTTGCAAAATATGTTGTTAAGGCGCAGAAGGGCAACAAAAAGGCACTTGAACATATCGTCAACGAAACCGGCGACTATATTTACTACTACTGCATAACTCTGCTGAGAAACGAGGACGAAGCGTCAGAAGCAGTGCAGGATATCTATGTTATTCTGCTGGAAAAGCTCAAAACGCTTGAAAATCCTCAGACTTTTCTCGGTTGGCTGAAAGTGATAACTTCAAATTACTGCAAAAACAGGCTTTCGAGAAAACCTCGCACAATAAGCATTGAGGAAAGCGAAATTACTGAGTTTACCGAGGATAAAGACTGTCAGATTATGCCTGAAAAATGCCTTGAAACCGATGAAATCAGCGAAATTATAATGTCATCGGTGAAGCAGTTGCCTGATATTCACAAAGAGTGTGTGCTGATGTATTATTATCATCAATTCAGCGTAGAGCAGATTGCAACAGTTCTTGAAGTCAAAGAGGGCACGGTAAAGAGCCGACTTTATCACGCAAGAAAGGCAATTAAGGCTGAACTTGAAAAGTACGGTAAAGAAAATCTCACTTTTAACGGATTTTCACCGCTGTTGTATATAACGGGGAGCTTGCTGTCTGAGTCAGAAAACTACAGATTTACCGTTACTTCTCAAAATATAATCAGTGCAAAAAGTGTAATTCATACGGAAAATGCAATAGGCACAGATGCAACGCTGTCATCGGCAGTCAAGTTGATTCCCGTGACAGTTGCAAAAGCTTCCATAGCCGCAAAAGTGATTGCAGGAATCGGAATTGTCACGGCAGGAACGATTGTGACGGGAAGTGTAGTTACTCACACTATAAAAAATTCAGATACTAAGCCTATTGCGGTTGTTGAACAGAACACAAAAGTTAATCCCACTGAGCCTTCATCTCATAACACAATGGAAACGCTGTATTACGCAAACGGTCTCACCGATGAGGACAGGCGAACAAAAATAGTGTATAATGAGGAAGAAGAGCTTAATTCGGAGAATAATAAAAATTACATCTACGACCTGATGAGCAATGCAATTGACAATTACAAAACCTTGCAGGGTACATATTATTGTGCGTATGATTCTGAGTTTAACTCAACCTGTTATTATTCATCTTACTGCTTTACATTTGAGAATGGAACAAAATCCAAGGAGTTGACATATAATTCAGACGGTGTTCCTGTAACTTACGATGTTTATGACGGAAAATATTTTCAATCTTTTCCGTTTAATAATACAGCGGACTTGAGCAGGATAGATTCATTTGATGAGTCGATCTGTAAGAAAATCAAGTCGGAAAGAGAAAGTCAAAAATCTCAGGAGCTTAAAGCTAATGCTCAGGGTTCAGCTAAAAGCTATAAGGATTGGGAAGAAGCACGAAGTCTTGATTTTGTATCATTAATTGATTCAAAGAAAAGGCACGGCAAAATTATAGACGGTCAGGAAATGGGCTTTTTACGCACCGATTATGCGAATCTGGCTATGTCGTGTGAGCAATATTTTCCTCAGACTCTTGCCTATAATGTTATGTATGACTTTGAAAAATGGGAAATCACCGATGATTCAGGCGTTTTGAAATATATTCCCGACAGAAAGTGTTTTATAATTTCGGGAGAAGCCGACGGATTCAACGATATTTACAGCTTTGAAATGTTTATTGACAGGGAAACGGGAGCACTGCTTTACTTCGTGGGCAATGACATCAACGGTGAGAACAATACAGCGTTGATTACATATGAATTTACTGTTGACGGAAAAATTGATGACGCTGTTTTTGATGATTTGACAAGCCTTTAATAGGATATAAATATGACAGATAAAAAGGACTGAGCATCAAACGATGTTCAGTCCTGAAATTTTTATTCTGTTACTTAAAACAACTCACCCTCAGGAGATTCGTTGTCCTCGGCATCGGCTTCTTCTTCGTCGGGTTCTGCAAACTTTTCGTCAGCGTCATTTTCCTCGATAACTTCTTCAGCGGTTTCTTCGACTGTATCTGCTGACTCTTCGATTGCTTTTTCCACAGCTTTTTCAATAGGCTCAAACGGAGATTTTTCGTACTCGTTCTCATTTGAGCAGGCAACTGTGATGTCCACAATGTCTGTTACTTTGTAATCCTTTTCATCTTCGGGTGAGCCGTAGAACACATCGTTCTGACTGTCTACAATATTTCTGTAACATTCACGAGCCTTTGCGATTTTAGCCTTTGATTTGTCGATTACTTCGGCGAGTTTCTTCTGATTTTCGTTAGGAGTGATTTCACCCTTCTTCTGCATTTCATAATACTGTTTGCCGAGTGCAATATATGCTCT
>JAXJYO010000040.1:0-69492 GCA_036306945.1 Ruminococcus sp.
AATAGGTTTACAGAAAAATCAGTCAAACTGCTTACAGTAAATGAATTACACGGAGAATAGAAGACAAAATCTTTCTGTATAGATATTCAGTATTTATACAGAATTTGTTTCAAAATATCTATGGTTTATATTATAGCAGGATAAAGGCGTATTCCGTTGCAGAGCAACAGATGCCGAAACACACCGACCGGCAACGCCGTTCGGGGATTTTCAAAGGTGTTACTTTTTTCAGATTGTGTTACCGATTGTATTCCAAACTGCCCGATTTTGCCGATTTCAAGAGATTTTTTCTGAATACCAGAAGTGTTACCGAAAGGAAAGGTGAAAAATGGACAACGATTCAAAGAGAATAGGACTGTATATCAATCAGGATTTACTCAAGGCCTGTGATAATGCAATCTCAAGAACCAATGCAACATCACGAAGTGAGTTTATTTCCGATGCAATAGAATTTTACATTGCGTGGCTAAACTCAAAGAATGTAAGTCGTGTGCTTACTCCTGCATTGGAATCTGTCATCAGTTCAAAAATTCTTGATACAGAGGACAGGATCGCAAGGGTACTATTTAAGCAGGGCGTGGAGCTTGCAATGCTTATGCATGTTGTTGCGGCGACCAATGATATTACCGAAGGACAGTTAAGAGATTTAAGAAAAATTTGTGTTGAAGAGGTCAAACGAAACAGCGGTAAATACAAGTTTGATGATGCAGTCAGGTTTCAGAAAGGGTAAGCTATGCCGAGAATTATTATGAAATCACCGTACATCAAACCTAATTCTAAAACTCACATCGGCAATTATGTTTCATATATTGCTACTCGTGACGGAGTTGAAAAGGCTGACAGCACACAAAAGTTTATGGAAGCGACCGAAAGACAAAAACAGATTATTAAGAAATTGCTTTCTGATTATCCCGATTCAAAGGACTTGTATGAGTATCAGGATTATCTTGATAAGCCAAACAGAGGTAATGCAGATGAATTGATTTTGCGGATTGCCGAAACTCACGCAGAGTTATTCGGTGACCGTGAGAAATATGTAAGTTACATTGCACAGCGCCCGAGAGTAGAAAAAGTATCTTCACACGGCTTATTTACCGATGACGGTGTACCGATAGTTTTATCTGATGTGCAGAAAGAGGTTGCAGAAAGTAAGAGTAATGTGTGGACTCATATCATTTCTTTGAAGCGTGAAGATGCAGAACGGCTCGGCTACAACAATGCAAAAGCTTGGATGAATCTCATTCGCTCACAGCGAAATATGATAGCTGAGAATATGAAAATCGCTCCCGAAAATTTCCGATGGTATGCGGCGTTTCATAACGAGGGACATCATCCGCACATTCATATGATTGCCTATTCAACAAATCCCAACGAAGCGTATCTGAGTGAAAAAGGAATTGAAAATATCAAGTCAAATCTTGCAAAAGTGATCTTCCGTCAGGACTTGATAAGTATTTATCAGAAGCAAACCGAACACAGAGATAAGCTACGTGCTGAGGCTCGTGACATTGTAGAAGATTTGGTGTCAAAAATAAACTCGGAAATATATATCAGCGCATCAATTCAAAATAAGCTGTTGGAGCTTGCCGACAGGCTTTCAAAAACAAGCGGCAAAAAGGTTTACGGTTATCTCAAGCCTGATGTAAAGGCACTTGTGGATTCCATAGTAGATGAACTTTCAAATGATGAGAGAATAGCAAAGCTCTATGACCTTTGGTATGAGCAAAAGGAAAATACAATCCGCACCTATACGGATGAACTGCCTGACAGGATTCCGATTGCCCAAAATAAGGAATTCAAGTCAATCAAGAATGCGGTAATCAAGGAAGCGTTGAAATTAATTCCTAACGAAGATGAAGCGGAATCAAAAAAGAATACAGACGAAGAATCTGTTTCACTTCCTTTTGAATATGAAGAAAACACCTCTGCCGAATCAGTCTTTGATTCAGGCAGAGGCGTTCTTTATCCTCAGCATTATTCTATTAAAACAAGCCGAAACAGCGTTGCAATTTCATCTCTTTATCTCCTGCGCTATCTCTGCAATATGATTCAAAGTCAATTAAGATTTGAAGAAAAGCAGAAAGCACAAAGGACGGATAAAAAATTACAGCAGAAGATTAATGATAAAAAGCAGGCTCAGGGGGTAAAAATGTAATTTGCAAAGTTAAAGTTAAAATAAATTTGTGAAATTTGTCATATTCATTTGATATGTGAAATTTTATCTAAATAGCTTCTTTATTCCTCTTATATAAGCGAAATTATTATCATTATTCAAGCGACGTTAAGTATAGAAGGCGTTCTTTTAACTGCTCTATTTTTACAGTATCATTAATCAAATGTTCTTCATTTCTTTGAAGGGCAATTTCTTCCTCAACAGACAGTCGTCTTTTGCTTGCTTTTTTGTGCAACGCATTAATACTGCTTTTTCTATTTTTGTTTTTTCTTTCTAGATTAGCAATTTTAAATCTTAACTTAGCTGCCGTTTTTTCATTAGCATCTTCTAAAGATTTGTAATACTCTTTTAATTCCTCACGAGGAATCTTTTTCTTCATTACTGAAGCAAATAATTCTACTTCATCAATTGTTGTTTTATCAATAGATTTACCTTTGTTTTCAATAAAAAATGAAAGAAAAGAGGACATTGTGTACATATGAAACATTTTTTTTGTTTCTTCATAGAATTCTTTTCTCAATTCTATTCTTGGTCCAATGGTTTTTCCACTGATAGTATTCCACCAATCTTCTTTTTGATCATGTGTTACAAAAATGATATCAACTTCTTTTAATTTAGAATAACCAATTATTTCCTTCCAAACGAATAAATCGCCAAATCTATTTGCTGTTTTTTTATTATCTCTATATCCTGGTGGAATTTTACTTGCGTATCTCTTTTCTCCTTCTTGTTCAATATTCAATTTTTCTTCGACACTAAATGGTTTTCCAACTTTTCCATCAAACAAATCAAGAAGTCTACGAAAAACCTCATCATTTGTTGCACTAAAAGTGAGATAATTATTATCTTTTTTCTTTGTAATCCATTCTTTTAAGTATTTACCTAATTCTTTAATGTCTGAATCACTGCAATCAAGACGTAATTCCTCTCTCCAATTATCAGTCAACTTATCAGCATCTGCTGAAAGATTATCAAAACGTTTGTTAGCTTCATCTATTACACTATATCTATCCTTACAAAATTCTGAAGCAACTTGATATGGCATCCAAATTCGTGTTTTTAACCATTCAAATGATTCTATTAATTGGTTTCTTGTTTTATTACTATATCGATACAAATTCAAGAAAACATTGGTGTCAAAAACAAATGTAGCAGTATTCCATAAATCGTTTTTTTCTTTATCACTTAATTCTATATACTCTTTAATAGTATCTCTCATAATATCTTTCCTCACAAAATAGGAATTTAGCATCCCTGAAATTCCGACTTATTACTTAATTATTTTACAATTATCTTATCACACTTAAATAAGATTGTCTATAAAAATAATTCTACCGCCAAGGAATAACTGCCCCAAATCACTGATAGGTGCCTCCTGTCACAGTGATAAGAGAAGAACTACCCACTATAAGATATTACAGCAGAAAGAAAAAATATATTATACTCAAGGAAGTGATTAAAATATCAAACTATATTCATTTTACAAAAGAACAGCGAGAGCAGGCAAGGCGTACCAACCTTGCAAATTTTTTAATCAGTCAAGGCGAGAAAGTCAGGAAATCAGGCTCAGAATACGAATGGCTTGACGGCTCGCAAAAGGTAACAATCAGAGGTCACCTCTGGTATCATCAGTACGAACAGAAAGGCGGTGATGCGATTGACTTTGTCTGCAGATTTTACAACAAGGACTATGCCGAAGCGGTGGAAATGCTTTTGAACGGTATCGGCGGTCAAATCATAACATCACCACCCATAGAAAAAGAGCATAAACTTTTTGAACTGCCACCGAGGAATGACAGAATGAGTAGAGTCTTTTCTTATCTGCTGTTGACTCGTGGCATTGAAAAAGATGTACTTTTTGAGTTTGTGGGTCAGAAAATGATATATGAATCGGCGGATTTTCACAACGCCGTCTTTGTCGGTTACGATTCAAGCGGTAAACCTCGCCACGCACACAAGAGAGGAACTGTGACGAGTAATCCATATAAGGGAAATGTTGCAGGCAGTCAGCCGGAGTTCAGCTTCCACTTTAACGGCACAAGCGACAAGATATTTTTATTTGAAGCTCCGATTGATATGCTTTCCTACATTTCAATGCAAAAAGCAGAAGATTTACAGAAAGTTCTGACGCGTGAAAATGAGTTGAAATATAATAAAACATTTGAGCGCGAATTGGCGGCGGCAGCTTGCCGCTGGAAAAATCACAGTTATGCGGCATCCTGTTCCGTTTCGGACAGGGTGCTTTTTCAATGCCTAAAAGATAATACGAACATTAAAAATGTGTTTCTTTGCTTTGACAATGATGAGGCAGGACAGAAAGCAAACAAACGCATAGCCGAAAAATTAAATTCAATGAATATCCAAAATGAAATCCTCATTTCTACCTATAAAGACTGGAACGAAGATATTTTGAAAAATGAAAGGACTGAAGAAATATGCCGTCAGGTGTTATAACTCTAATTATTGTTGCTGGTTCAATGTTTGCACTGTTCATAATAATTTCTACGGTGGGCAATTACTATTCCCTCAACCGCATAAAAAATAAGACAGTCGGACAAGGTCAGCACGGCACGGCTCGTTGGGCGAACAAAAAAGAGATAAAAAGAACCTATAAACACATAAATTTTCAGCCTAACAAGTGGAGAAAAAATCCGAAAAGCAGACCAACACAACAGGGAATCGTTGTCGGTTGTAAAAACAGGACAAGAGGTCGCTTGATTAACCTTGCACACAAAGTATTTTATGCTTTCAGAAAATTCAGAAATCTGTTCAGGAAAAAGAAAAACAAAAAGAATATTAGCCCAAAAGAACCTGTCAGCACCACAACAGCAATGGTGGATACAGGTGATGTACACGCTCTGATGATTGGTGCGGCGGGTGTCGGTAAGACTGCCTATTGGCTCTATCCGTGTATTGAATACGCTTGCGCTACAGGTATGTCATTCTTGTCAACCGACACAAAGGGAGATGTTGTTCGAAATTATGGAACGATTGCGGAAAAGTATTACGGCTACAAGATTTCTGTTATTGATTTGCGTAATCCCACACGCTCACACGGCAATAATCTTCTGCATCTTGTGAACAAATATATGGACTTATGCAAAGCCGAACCTGAACAGCTTGTTTACAAAGCAAGAGCAGAAAAATACGCTAAAATCATTTCAAAAACAATTATTCTTTCCGGTATGGACTCGGCTTCATTCGGACAGAACGCTTATTTCTATGATGCCGCAGAGGGACTTTTAACAGCAACTATTCTTCTTGTTTCAGAATTCTGCGAACCCGAAGAACGACATATTGTTTCGGTGTTCAAAATCATTCAGGAGTTACTTGCTCCAACCAATAAGAAAGGCAAAAATCAGTTTCAGCTTTTAATGGACTATCTTCCTGACGACCACAAGGCAAAATGGTTTGCAGGAGCCGCACTGAACACAGCCGAGCAGAGTATGTCAAGCGTTATGAGTACAGCACTTTCAAGGCTGAATGCTTTTCTCGACAGTGAGCTTGAACAGCTTTTGTGCTTTGATACAGAGATTGACGCTGAAAAATTCTGTAATGAAAAGTGCGCAATCTTCATTGTTATGCCGGAAGAAAACCCCAATGTATTCTTTATGGTATCTCTGATTATTCAACAGCTATACCGTGAGATACTGTCGGTTGCAGACGAAAACGGAGGTGTTCTGAAAAACCGCTGCGTATTCTTCTGCGACGAGTTCGGAACCTTGCCGAAAATTGATTCGGCTGAAATGATGTTCTCTGCATCTCGTTCAAGGCGGTTGCAGATAGTACCAATCATTCAGTCTTTTGCACAGTTGGAGAAGAATTACGGCAAAGAGGGTGCGGATGTTATCATAGACAATACACAGCTGACTATCTTCGGCGGCTTTGCTCCTAACAGCACAAGTGCAGAAGTCCTATCCAAAGCACTTGGCAGTCGTACCGTTATGAGTGGCTCGGTGAGCAGGAGCAAGAATGATCCCTCCCAGTCCTTGCAGATGATTGAGCGACCTCTAATGACTCCCGATGAACTGAAGTCACTTCCAAAAGGCACATTTGTTGTTATGAAAACAGGCTTTTATCCTATGAAAGTCAAGCTGAAATTGTTTTTTAAATGGGGTATTAAATTTGAGGAAAAGTATGAGGTTATGGAAAACGGCAATCGTGAAGTTCACTATGCCCACCGTTCCGAGTTATTCAATAACATAATCCAAACATACTGTCCTCACTATCTTGAACAGCCTGTTGCCGACTCGGATTTTGATGAAGTAAGCAGTGAGAAAAAGAAGAAAAATGAAAACCTAAAGACCTCGCCGAATGCAGAACAGACCGAGAGTGAAGATACTATTAATTCAGAACAGCAAAATGATCCAACAGAAGAACCCGAAAATTCAAGCGTTGAACAGAACACAGACAAGCAAAGAAAAGTAGTCATAAGAACCGAAAGACCACCGCAGGAGGTACTGGACAATGAGTAAATTAACTTTTCTTTACCAAATGGACTTACCCCACAGAGCCGTAGCAGTCTATACCTACCTTCACGACCGAGCCAACAAAAACGGCGAATGCTGGCCCTCCGTAAAAACAATAGCTAAAGACATAAAGTTATCCCCTGCGACAGTTAACAGGGGGATAAACGATTTACGCAAAGCAGGTCTTATCAAAACAGAGCAAAGATATAGGGATAATGGTGGAAACAGTAGTTTACTTTTTCGATTAATATATTAGTAGATAAATCTACTAATATACATATAAACTATTTAGCAATATTGAACAACATAAACTATCATCTATTAATTCTTTATATAATGGAAAAATATTCCCCAGTGAGGTGTCACAGGGGAATATTTGACTTAACAAGATAGGATCATTAAAAAACAAACAGCGAAATAATGGTAATGAAAAAATCGTAGTTTATTGTTTAATAATTAAGAATTTAATGTGGATTATCTACTATTTTATAGGCAAATACAAAAGACTTGTTTTTATAGAAAAATCTTTCTGTTATTACGTCTTCTTTTTTGAATTCAGAAGAAGGACAAATAGTAAATAACAACAATTTTTCCTCACCAAAGGTAAATTCCCTTTCTAATTCAGAAATGTTGCAATCCGCAATTTTAATTATTTTGAAACTATCAAGAGAACAATATTGTCCATTTTTCAAACTCATTTTCACTAACATGAACTCATCGGTTTTAGTGCTTGTAATCCAAACAGCAAAATTATTTGTTACTGTTATAGTTGCTAATTCTTCATCTAATTCATATTCAGGACAGCCACCACTATCAACAAATGCATCATAAGCAGTATCAAGGTATTTACCTTCGAATATATAGTCGCCAATTTGATATCTTGGTGACGAAAATAAGAATGTTAAAACGCCTGCTACCATAGCTAAAATAACTAATACAATTGCAATATATTTTCTCATTTATGTAATCACCTTTAACCAAATTGTCTTTCCAAATAATCTTTAATTCTTTTATTACCTTTTGGGATATGTAAGTTAAACAAAACAACGGTTAAGGAAAAGAACAAAATACCAAATACTGCGTCAAAATTGAAACTATCCATATAAAATATGATTGCTCCGAAAACAATCAACGCAGTAATAATAAAAAATATATTTACGCAGGAAATACCTATAATTCTGTATTTGTTATTAACCTTAATTACTTTGCCATAAAAGAAGGGTTTAACTTTGGTCTGATAGCCCCATCTATCCTTTGTTCCATCTTCGTGGAATAAACAAATAAAATTTTTGTTATTGCTAACCCAGTTTATTCCTAAATCATATTCTCTATGAAAAAAAGGATACTTATGACATATTTTATTTGAAAGTATATTTTCAATTTCTTCAATTGAAAGATTGGTTTCTATATTTATTAACATAATTACAAATTAGATAAAACAATATATAAATTTTGGAGCCATGCTTGCCATGATTCCACCTAATGTTTTAATAGAAGCAGAAGCAGCTGCGATAGTTGAGGATATAAAAGTGCTTACATAAGGCATAGCAACACAACAAGCGGCTATTGCTAAAGCAGTAAAATAAGATACAGATAATTTCAGACCTACTGCACAATAAATATGGTTTCCCGCATTGTAACCTATTGCAAATTTAAGATAAAGTCCTCCCCAATCAAATCCTAAGCCGCCACTAAACGAGCGATTACCACCTATAGAAACACTACCAGAAAGTTCAATCCCTTTTTTCGACATAGCCATACCTAATACTTTTTTGCTATTAGTTTGGTATCCATAAGCAACATTAATTTCTAATCTAATTCCTAAGACAGATTTATTAAAAATTGTTTTGCCACATATATCTTTAGTAATGTTAGGTAAATATTTTGCAACAAGCTTAACAATCCAGCTTTTATTCTTATATTTAGACAGACTAATTTTTAAATTTCCGTTATTGTCAATATAATTTACTGCGTTATTTTCGCAATATGTAAATATATTTGTACTTAATACTGTACCAGTTACTCCAATAAAAGCCGTATCATCCGCATTCAAGAATCTGCCTGTTATAGGATCATAATAACGGCTTTGGAGATAGTACAAGCCTGTTTCGTTATCATAAACATATCCACGATAGCGGAAAGGATTGAGATTTGCAAGATGGGTTGCGTTTGTGCTATTAACAATGTTGTTAGAGCCATCTTTTATAGACAGTATTTTGCCCGAAACATCGTAGGCATAGTTTGCAATAACCGTTCCTGCTTGGTCTATGATTTTGACAATGTCACCCTGCAAATTCTTAATATAATAGTATATTGTACCATTGTGTTTAAATGAGGTGACATTGCCATCGGAATCATAGTAGAAAAGCAGAGTATCGTTGCCTTTGGTAAGTCCGATAAGATTTTTATCACTATCGTAGTAATAATATGTAGTGCCGCTGTTATCGGTCTTTTGGGTACGCATACCGTTGCTGTCATACTTATAGCTTACACTATTATTAGCAATTTGTAAAGAGGAAAGTTGACGACCACGTTCCCAACTCATTGTCATTCCGTCACGGTAAGCAGTTGGATTGCCTGATTCATCATATGAAATTGTCGTTCCGTTGTATGACGTCAGCTTATCTTTCCAGTCTGAATCACCGTATCCGTATGTTTTTTCGGCTATTAAACCGTTTGGTGCCCAGCTTGTTGTTGATAAATTGTACTCTTTTACACTTGTAATATTACCGGCATTATCATAATTAAACTGAGTATAAAGACCTGTGTTTCTGTCGGCTGACCAAATCAGCTGATTAAGCTCGTCATATGTGTATCTTGCTATTTCTGTACCATTTTGCTTTATTCTGTATATATTGCCGTTGCCGTCATAGAAATATTCATAATTAACAAGTTCGTTATTGCCATACTTCTGAGTAAGCTTGCTGACAAGATTTGTTGTAGAATTTTCAGCCTTTCCATCGGCATAATCATACTGTGTGAAATATA
This sequence comes from Ruminococcus sp., assembly GCA_036306945.1. Lineage (GTDB taxonomy): Bacteria > Bacillota > Clostridia > Oscillospirales > Acutalibacteraceae > Ruminococcoides. The sequence goes on from JAXJYO010000040.1 coordinate 9,631, forward strand.
CGCTGTTACCCTCGCCACGGCTTGTTTTAACTTCGGTTGTTCTGCCGAAATCATCAGTTATGGTTTTTGCAGTGACGCCGTCATTACTTACATATGATTTTCCGTCTTCATCTGTACCTGTGGTTATTGTCTTTGTCTGACCGTTTATCGAAGTTTTTTCTACCTTGTTTCCGTCAGAATCATAGCTAAGGAAATACGACAGATTTCCTCCGTCAGTCTGACGATACTCACCGGTGAGATTTCCGCTGAAATCATAGTAATAGTAGGTAGTTGTTTCGCTTGAATTGTCAACAGCCTTCGCTACAAGTCCTTTTTTATTATAAACGAACTCTGCTATTACTTCTGTTTCAGAGGTTAATTTTGTAATGTTGTTATACTCGTCATATGTGTATTCAATATAATCACCGTTTGCATAAGTGGTCTTTATCAGATTGCCGTTGTTTGAAGAATAGGTGTTTGAAACAAGGGCAACATCTCCGATTTTAGTTGAAATCAGATTGCCCCATACATCGTAATTGAAAGTATAGCTAAAGCCATTATGTGTGATTGCAGATATATTGTTTGTGCTGTTATAGGAATATTGATTTTCAGCTTCACCACTGCTTACACTTGTAACATCATTGTTTGAATTGTAAGTGTAATTAACAACATTTTCTTCGCCATCTGTAACAGAAGTTTTATTGCCGTTAGTATCATATGTATAAGATACAGTGTTGCCGGCTTCGTCTGTTTCGGAAATAGCATAATTGTTTGTGTCGTCATAGGTTGAGCTTGTAGCCATATATTCCTGAGTTGTATCTACATTCTCAGAAATAACTTCATAGTCAATTAAGTTGTCATCGGTTTCTGTTTCAGTATTGTCATCATTGTTATCTGATGCATATGCAGAAGCAATATTAAGCATAGCATTGTATGCTGTCATACTGTTTGCATTATTACTATAAACAAAAGCAAATGCAACACGACTGATTTTAGTTGTTGTTTTTTCAGGAGTAACTGACATACAAACTGTTTGCCTATGTGATGTTGTTGCGTTAAATTCTTGATAGTGCGTTTCGGGTGTATTATTACCCTCATAATAGATATTAAGAGCAATGCCAAAGGTCCTGTTTTCATTAGAGAGCGGAACAGACTTTGCCTGTGCTTCACCGACAATATTAAATACTACTCCGGCTCTGCCAACTTTGACATTTTGGTAGATATATTTGTTGCCTAAGGAAGTGTTAGGTTCATTTGAATCTTCATCAGAAGCATCCGAAGAATCAGAGTCATCTGCCGGGTCAGTGTTCGAATCGCCGGTTGTTGGTTCAGTAGATTTTACTTCATAAGTATTTTTTACTGTTCTTTTAACAAATCCTTGCTCCGTTCTAAGAACATTACCGTAGCTATCATAGGTTGTTACGCTGTCATTCGGAACGGTTTCTTCAACTGTTTCGAAGTATGTTGCAGGTTGAGTTCCTTCTTCATCAGGAGAAGTTGTTTCATCGGTAATTTCAGCATTATCATAGAATGAAGCCGTACCGTTTAATGTAACTGCACCGTTCTGTGCCGAAATTGCGCTGTTTTCATTTGTCAGCCAATTATCGTTATTTTCAAAGTTTCCGTTCTGCAAAGCATTGAAGTCGTTTGCGCAATTGCCTTCTTCAAGCTGTAAGCAGTCAAACCATGCTGTACCCGATGTGTAGCGAAGATTACAATATAGTCTTATACGACTTGTGTTATCGGGAACTTTTACTGATATACTTAATCTCTGCCACTCTTGTGTACTGCTTATTCCAATGCTGTTTACATCCTTAAGCGTTGCTCCGCTTGAATCATAGCACTTGATTTTCAGCGTAGCACCAACTGGTCCGCCGCTGTATATCTCTGTAACATCTTTTGTCTTTACATAGGCTGAAAAAGTAATATCTTTTCCGTTAAATTCCGTGCTGTCAATCTGGTGTGTTGCTCCGGTAAAGAAAGCAGAATTTGTACTGCTGACGGGATTAGTAACCTTTATTGACGTTGTACCGAAATACTGAACCTGTCCATTTGCTTCAGTTGGTTCTGATGAATCTATTGTTACAGTACCACCACTACTTGTAACTCCATTTCTTGCGCCGTTGGTTTTGTAATAATATTTACCGTTTCCGACTGCACTCTGCTCTGTTGACTCGGTTATGTAATTCTTGGTAAACGAATCTGCTCCGCTTGAAATTGACAGTCCATTGCTGTCGCCGCTTTCAAGATAACCGTTTGCATTGAGCTTGGAAACCTGATTTCCGCTGTTATCGAAGGTATAGGTAACTTTTCTGCCCTGCCTATCGGAAAATTCAGTTGTGTTATCATTTCCGTAGGTGATATTAAGGTAATTCCCTTCTGTATTGTCACTGCCGTATTCGGTTATTTTGCTTACTTTTCCGTTGCTGTTAGTAAAGGTGTATTTATTCTGCTGTGTAGGTGTTGAATAAATATCAGATTGAATTACTGATAACAATCTGCCGGAACTGTCATACTCAAACTTTGTCTGTTTGCCATCTGCAAAAGTAATTGCGTTGATTTTATCTTTTAATGTTGTTGTGTAGCTGAAATCAATTGTGTTGTTATCAGGCAATTTTATTGTTTTGACACGCTTTTCCCCTTCTGAATTTCTTAAATAAGAAATTGTAATATTCCTTCGGGAACCATCGGTAATCTTTGTAACATTGCCGTCTGTATAGGTGTATGTAATAGTATTATCGTACTCGTCTTTTTCAGATAACAGCTTTCCGCCTGCAGATGTCAGTTCATATGTCTGCGTTGTCGAACCGTTATCAATCAGGATATTTGTATCCGTCTTTGTAAGAGTTATTCCGAGTCCGTCCTCGTCATACCATTCTTCGTTGTCATCGGACTTTTTCAGATAGTGGTCTGTTCCGTCTGAGTCGGTATAGATATAGTTATACCCTTTATTTGCAAGTGCTGTACTTGCATCTCTGACATATTGATTGAATGAAAACTGCCAGCCGTAACCGCTCGGTGAACCGTTTGCAAATGCTGCATTGTAATTGATGCTATTGTAGGTTGCAGTAAGCGTTACAGGCATTCTTGAACCTGTACCCTCATGCAAACTTTGATTGATTACAAGGTTTCCAAGATAGTCGGAAACTGATGCCTGTGCATTGTGACCAACAGGAATTGTATGATAAGAAAGATTGCTTTCAGTTCCCGTGAAGTCCTTGTAAACAATGGTAAGCGAAGGAGTCGTTGATGTTCTTGTTGCTTCTTTAAAAGTAATAGACTTTGAGCCTATACTATCAAAAGACTCAAGTACAAATCCATCTATGCTATCGCCGTTATCATACCACTCGTTAACTGTTTTTGTAAGGTCAAACGACACATACTGATTATCATTATATGTTAGAGAGTCATAGTCAAGTATATCGGAGTCATATTCCGATACTCCGTTGGCGGCAGATTTGAGCTTGTGTGCATTTATGATTATCGGATTGTCACTTTCATCGGTAAGTTGTGAACTGCCGTTTGTTATTTCGAAATTATACTTTGCACTTACTATCTTTTCTCCGTCCTCAAGTTGAGGTAAGCTATTCACTACACAAATAAGATATGAGTTATTTGAATTATAGTATGGTCCGTAAGATTTTATTGAATTATTAGTGTTTTCTGCAAATGTAAGTGCAGATGTAAGTTTATTCGTAACTTCCGGGTCAATCGTAATCGGATAGCTTCTGCCGATTGAGTGAATGAACCAATAGTCGGCAGTCAGTCTGACCTGTAAATTTCCGCCTTTCTGACTGGCGAGTTCAAACTTGAGCTGATTACTTGATTCACCTTTTGCATCTGTCATATAAGGTGCAACGATTTTGTAAACTTCCTTATTATTCTTATTATAAAGTGTAATTGTATAATCATCGGTCTGTTTTGCCGTTAAGTTTTTGATTTTGTATGTAAGATTAAATTCATTCTGAACATCTGATGATTTGAGAATGATATTTTCCTTTACTCCTGTTGAAGTAACAAAATACTGCAAATCTACATTTTTATATACATTCTCGTATTTTGCTTCCGTAGTTATATTTTTAAGAGTTGTGAATTTATCATTTCCGGTAAGCTTCTCATCATTTTTTACAATGTTGATTTTGCTTTTATTTGCTCCGTCATAACCCCAACTGATTGAGTAATTATCCGAAGTCACTTTAATCATATTATTTGACTTTGCTTTGTTAGAAAGCTTAACGTCAATATTACTGCTTTTGTTTGTATATTCTCCGTCTGAAACTTCATCAGCCGTAGATGCTGAGGACTCTGCTACAAGTGTGTTATTATATTCAACCCATTTACCCTTGTCGTTTTTATAGTGGACAGGCTGATTGTATTCGGCAATCATTGTAGTGCCGTCATCAAGCAGAAATTTTTTCGTGTTTTCCGTTCTGCTGTCCGAAATTTCCGTAATGATGTTTCCTACAGTTTCCGTTTCACCATGAACATTATCAAATGACGAATATACAGTCTTTTCCTTTTCCGGGATGGTAGACGCATACACTTCAACCGGAAGCGATAAGCCTATTGTGACGCATAATGCCATCGACACAATTGATATTAATTTTTTAATGTTTTTACTCATGATTCTTCTCCTCTCATTTTAATGAATTAAGCAATAATAATACATCATCATCTCATACGAACCACCCCCAAAAATCCTTTTTATACATTTTTATATTAACGAAATAAATATGAAAAAGTTAAATTATGTAATGAACTGTCGAATTTTTGTATTAAACAGAAAGACAGCCACCTGAGCGGATTACTCAGATGGCTGTCTTTATTAATAAATATCAAGTCTTTTTTATATCAACAAGCAGTATATTTATTGAAAACACATTATTGTCGCATTCAATGTTCACGCTTCCATTATATTTTTCAACCGACTTATTAATTGAATATAGTCCAAGACCATGATTTATTTTATCAGCTTTTGTCGTTGATATTCTATTGTTTACTATTTTTACAGGTTTATCAACAGGATTTGAAATGCAAATATGTACAGTATTTGCGTTTTCCTGAATTTTAATTTTAACAACTTTATTATGTTTTTTCACTTGTCTACAAGCTTCAATAGCATTATCTAAAGCATTATGCAAAGCGTTCGTGGCAGTAGATGTTTAAAAATTAAAATAAAATTTTGTACGTGCCTACAGCCGGAAACGCTGATAGATTATCAGTAGGAACGAGCTTACGAAATGCCGACAAGCTATAGCTTTTAATGCTATATTTTGTCGGCATTATATTTTTGCCCTTTTTGCATTGAAAGCAGAAAGGGCAAAATGTTTATTAGGATAAGAAGTCCTCCGATTAATTTGAAAACCAAAATTTCAAATTGAACGGAGGATGTATTTTGAAAAATACATATTTAGTAAAAAAACAAAACGATAATGGTATGTTTGTTCTTGAAGAGGTTTCGGGAACACAATGGATAGAAATAGTTAAAAGGAACAAATCTCTTCCGAAAGAACAGAAAAGATATTTTATTTCAGACTGTATTGAAGAATCTGACGGCATTGATCGTATGTACATCGAGGTTTCTTATGAAGAATACAAGAAATGGAATGTCAAAAATACCATTTTATTGAAAAATCGAGAGTACAAAAAGAAATTCACCATAGTATCTTTTGAAGAAATCTTATTAAAAAATAAAGATTTGCTTAACAAAGATAGCTTAACCGACAAAGCTGATGTAGAAAACGAGGCAATCGCTAATATCAATAATAAAGAGTTAATCAAAGCTCTGTCAGAATGGCAGCCGTGGGCTTTGGATATTTATAACGCATATATTTCCGGAAGAAAAACAACGTGCACTCGTGAAATAGCGAATAAATACAAGGTTTCTTTGCAGACTGCTCGCTCATATAAGAGGCAATTTGAAAACTTTTTGTTGATTTTTTTAAATTAGCCTTTCGTTTTTTGTCTTCAAGGTTGTAGATACCATAGTGAGGGGATAAAATTCCTCGCCATATTAATGGCATTATTCACACCTTGAAAATTTAATATCAGCACATCAGATACATTCCTTCTGCTGTTCGGAACGGACAAGCCACATAAGCGAACACCTTTACAGGTCTTCAGGATTCAGACATTGAAAGGCAAATTCAATGACGGCGATGACCGGCAGAGGGGATAATGATACTTCCGTCCAGTCACAGCTCGAGCGAGATAGAACCGTCGCAAGCAATGAGGGCGGCTGTGGGAGATCCTCACGGTGGTGAAATTCCAATGAGGTCAATATGCGTTGACCGTCTGATGTGTTCCCGGTTGGGGGATATTGAGGATAAATACCAACCAAAGCAAGGCTGTTTCATATTCGGAGAAATCCCAATGCCTAAGTAACGGCACATTATATGTCTTACAGATATTCAACCCAATGTGCCGACAAAGGTGTTGTGTATGTAAACCGCCTTGCAAAACGATTGATATATGACAGCAGGCAGCGGCTATGTTTTGCATAGCTGTTGCCTGCCGTAACAAAATATAATTATAGATTGGAGAATTTTATATGATAGGTTTTATTATTGGTTTATTTATAGGTGCATTTTTCGGTGTAGCCTTGATGTGCCTTTGCAACGCAGCTTCAAACGCTGACAAAAATATCGAAAATCAAAAAACATCAGAGGAAACTAAAGATGATGAATAAGAGTAAAGCAATAAAAAATTCAGAATGTTACTATGAACTCAATATGTTAAGTCTCCTTATGAAGATGAATCTGCTGACAGAGGAAGAGTACAAAAGCATACTTGAAATCGTCTTGGAAGAATCTGAAAGCATATTGCTGACCGCATAAAATTAATTCAAAAAAGATGTAATTTTCGCTGGATAGTTTCAAACTCTTGTGATATTGTTGTCTTGCAAAAACAGAATTACAGGAAAGGAAGGAAAAATGGTAGTTACTGAGATACAGCCGACAAAAAAGAATGACGAAAAAATCAGATTGGCAGCTTATTGCAGAGTATCAAGTGATTCTTCGGATCAGATGAATTCGTTTGCGGCTCAGATAAAATATTATACCGATTATTCAAAGGTTCACACCGAATATGAGTTGGTTGATATATATGCTGATGAAGGCATATCGGGAACGTCCCTTAAAAAGCGTGACGAATTCAAACGGCTTATAAAGGACTGTGAAAACCGCAAGATTGATTGCATTATAACGAAATCAATTTCAAGGTTTGCACGAAATACAAGTGATTTGCTGACCGTACTGAGAATGCTTAAAACATTAGGTGTCCGTGTGTATTTTGAAGAACAGGCACTTGATTCGGACAAAATGAATGCCGAACTATTTGTAACACTTCCCGGTCTTGCGGCACAGCAGGAATCAATCAATATTTCCGATAATATGCGGTGGAGTTACCGCAAACGAATGGAATCAGGCGATTTCAACACTACATATCCTGCATTTGGTTATCGGATATCAAACAACGTGCTTATAGTCAATGAAGATGAAGCTAAAACAGTAAGGACAATATTTGCACTATACTTGCAGGGTATGGGAAAACAAGCCATAGCAAATACACTCAATGAAAATAATATACCGTCCCGAAAAGGAAAATGGCATTGTTTCTCGGTGGACTATATTCTTAATAACGAGAGATATATGGGAGATGCATTACTGCAAAAAACATATACCACAGAATCCTTCCCCTTTGTCAGAAAGAAAAACAAAGGCGAATGTGCTAAATACTACATAGAGAACAGTAATGCCGCAATTATATCAAAGGAAACCTTTAATGCCGCAAAAGAATTGCAGAGAAGAAAAAGCGTACAGCATTCAAATGTTTCATATCCATTGAGCAGAGTCATAAAGTGTTGTGAATGCGGTCACAATTACAGACGAATAGTAATCAATAATAAAGTATATTGGGGCTGTTCGTATAAAGCATCGCTGAAAACAAATTGCGCAACGCAAACACTGCTTGAAAACGATATATACAGTGCTTATATTGCAATGATGAGCAAACTCAAAAGATACAAATCGGAAATACTCAACAATATGATTAATCAGCTTGAGTACATAGAGGATACAACAAATCCGAATCAGGCATCAATATCGGCTATAGATAAACAGATAGCAGATTTAAGCACGCAGAACCTTATGATAGCAAGGCTCCGCACAAAATCCATATTAAGTGAAAGTGAGTTTTCAAAGCAGGCGCTTGAAATAAACTCTAAAATATCAAAGCTACGCAGTAAGCGAAAACTTCTGTTAAACGATGATTCTTCAGAGGAAACAATAAGCAATCTGAAACATCTCAGCGAAATAATAGATAACTTTGATTACCGTGACAGTTTCAATGAAGAAATGTTCAGCGACACGATAGAGCAGATTAAAGCAGGCTATGACAATAAGCTTGTATTCACACTATCGGGTGGACTTGAATTAACGGAGATTATTAAATGAAAGGATATAAACAATGAAAAACAGAAGGGTTAAATACGGATATGCCTATAAAAACGGTGTTATCACGGTAAATCCGACAGAGTCAACAACAGTAAAAAGAATATTTGACCTGTATATTAACGGCTTGTCATTGATAAAAATTGCACAGCTTCTGATTGCGGAAAATGTTGAATATATGGTCGGTGAAGTATCATGGAACAAAGGAAAAATCAAGCGAATGATTGATGATGATATTTACACAGGAACAGATACTTATCCATCCATAATCAATAAAGATACATTTGAAAAAGCAAATAAAGTAAAATCTGCAAGGGACACTCAAAAGGGTGTTGACAGGTCATCTGACATATATAATCTCAATGTTCCGATATTATGTGCAGACTGCGGTTCACCGTTAAAGCGCAATCACGAAATGAGATGTGTTCAGGGAACGAGATGGGTTTGCAAAAACAGTGAATGTCATAATATAATACACCTTAACGATGATACGCTGATTGAGCAAATAACAGACTTGCTCAACCGCATAATTAAAAATCCCGACTTGATAAAGGATAATGATGACAGCGGTGTAATCAGCAAAGAAACCGTGAGGCTTGAAAATGAGATAAGAAAAGCCCTTGAACACGGCGAAATCAACAAAGACAGTATTACGGAGATGATATTCAGAAATGCTTCCCTGAAGTATGCTAATATCAAAAATATGAATCATATAACGGAAAAGCTGAGAGCAGACTTTAACACAAGTCCGCTTTCAGCTTTTTCATTATCGCTGTTCTCTCGAACAGTTACCGCAATAACGCTTGACAAAGACTATATAGAAATAACTCTTAAAAATAATCAAAAAATCGGAGGTACAATATGGAGCAAAAAGTGCTACAACGAAAAGTCAATTACATAGCTCCCACTCTCAGCACCGAAACAGAGTCTGAAACAACTTACAGACAGATTCGGGTAGCCGCATACTGCCGTGTATCCACTCAAATGGAGGAACAGCTCAACAGCTATGAGGTTCAGGTAAAGCATTATACCGACAAAATCAACAGTGAACCGAAATGGTCTTTTGCAGGAATCTATGCGGACAAAGGTATATCGGGAACAAGCGCAAAAAAGCGGGATGAATTTATGAAAATGATTCGAGCCTGCAAGCGGCATAAAATTGATATGATTATCACGAAATCTATATCAAGGTTCTCACGAAATACACTTGACTGCCTGAAATATATAAGAATTCTGAAAGAGCTAAATGTTGATGTGTTTTTTGAAGAACAGGGACTTCACAGCAAGGATGCAGGTGCAGAGTTCTATATTACAATCTACGGCAGTATAGCACAGAGCGAAGCAGAGAATATCAGTGCCAATGTCAGGTGGGGTAAGCAGCAAAGTGCCAAAGAAGGCAAAGTAGCATTCTCCTATAACTCATTTTTGGGATATAAAAAGGGCACAGACGGAAAGCCTGAAATAGTTGAAGATGAAGCAAAAATCATCAGAGAGATTTATGATAAATACCTTGAGGGTGACAGTATCCGCAAAATTGCAGATTATTTGAACGATAATCAGATTAAAACTCCCACAGGAAAGAAAGTGTGGTATTACGGGACAGTAAAATCCATACTTTCAAATGAAAAGTATAAAGGCGATGCCTTGATAAACAAGACATATGTAATTGACTGTATCTCGAAAAAGGTTAAAAGAAACGACGGAGAAAGGGCTCAATACTATGTAGAAAACAATCATCCGGCTATTATCTCCCCTGAAAAATTTAATCGGGTGCAGGAAGAAATGGCAAGGAGGAGCAGTAAGAAAAAGGTTAAACAAGTTGGCACAAAGACAGAGCTTGGTAAGTATTCAAGCAAATACGCTTTATCGGAACTCCTAATCTGCGGCGAGTGCCATACTCCCTATCGCAGATGTACATGGACAACAACCGACGGCAAAAAGAAAATTGTGTGGCGATGTATAAACAGACTTGACTACGGAAAAAAGTATTGCCACCACTCCCCGTCACTTGAAGAAAGCGTCCTGCAAAGTGCTATTGTACAAGCTGTTCAGAATAACATAGGTAAATGCTCGGAAGTGCTTGAAAAGCTTAAGCGACACATACGAATAGGACTTTCAGGCGAAGAAACCGAGGATAAAACAATAGATATCCAAATAGAAATCGCAAGGCTTGACAAAGAATATGCCGATTTACTTAATCGGATTACCTCCGATATAGAGAACGCAGAAGCCTTGGAATCACAGCTTGAGGAAATCGTAATCAAAAAACACAGCCTGCAAAAAGAAATGCAAATATATGAAAACTCAAGCAGCAGACAGGCAAATACAAAAACAAGACTTGATGAAATCTTCCAAATTATCGAAGGTCTTAAAAACCACCCTATGGAATTTAACGATGTAATAATCAGACAAATTATTGATGGTGTAATCGTTGAATCAAAGGAAAAAATCAAGGTGGTATTTGTCGGCGGATACGAGGTGGAACAAATGCTGTGTTCTGATTGAGGGTGAAGTTCGCTTTAGATCAGAAAAATAAGCATATATTTAGTGATGCCTTAAACAGACACTTATAATAAATTCTAAAAGATTTGTCCCAATATATTGATTTATGTCCCAGAACGTGCTATAATCAAATATATGAGAGGTGATGTATTTTGAAAAAGCAAAATGTTATCAATCTGATAAAATATCATGTTGAAAGAAACGAAAATGCTTTTAGAAACGAAGCAATAAATATAGCAAGATATTTTGACAGTATTGGAGATGAACAGTTGGCAGAATATATTATGAGTTTGATTGCTGAATCTAATTTGTATACACCTCAAAGCAGCGATTTTGAAAGTGAATTCTTAAAACAAATTAATGCTAGTGCAATGGAACCATTAAATTTACCAACTGAAATTTCAGAAGATATAAAAGGAATTATTAATGCGGTTAATCACAATATCGGTATCAATAAATTTTTATTTGAGGGTTTACCCGGTAGCGGAAAGACAGAGGCAGCTAAACACATAGCTCGTTTGTTGGATAGAGCATTATTTTGTGTAGATTTTGACAACTTAATTGATAGTAAACTAGGGCAGACCAACAAGAATATAGCAAGTGTATTTAATGAGATTAATATGCTTCCAAATTCAAATAGAGTGGTTGTATTATTTGATGAAATCGATGTAATTGCATTAGATCGAATAAATTCCAATGATGTGCGTGAAATGGGAAGAGTTACTTCAACTATTTTGCGAGAACTTGATCGTCTGACTGATTTAAATAAAGAAATCGTGATTATCGCAACGACCAATTTATTTTCTAACTTTGACAAAGCGCTAATTAGACGTTTTGATGCTGTTATTAATTTTAATCGTTATAGCAAGAACGATCTAATTGAAGTTGCTGAATATTATTTCTCGGCTTTTATCAAAAATTTCAAAGGAATTTCTAAAGATACAAGATTATTTAAAAAAATCTTAAATGCGTCTGACGAATTGCCTTATCCCGGAGAACTGAAGAATATTATCAAAACATCTTTGGCTTTCAGTGATATTAATTCCGGATATGATTATTTAAGAAGGCTTTATAACAGTTTGATTGGTAATCTTGATAAAACCGATATTAACCAATTGTATGGAAAGGGCTTTACGGTAAGAGAAATCGAAAAACTCAAAGGAGAGTCAAAAAGCACCGTATCAAGAAAACTGAATAAGGAGGATGAAACAAATGAATAATGTTTTGGAACTAAAAGGAAATCGTTTTGTTCAAGCACCAAAGAGTGCCAGCGGTGGCGGTCCTGCGATGAATAGTAAAGTAGTTGTTACAAGTCAGAAATTGAAGGAACTAACATCCAAGCTTTTTCAGATTAAAGATTTTTGGATACACGAAAATAGACCATTTAACGGTATTTTAATTAGTGTGCATTATAATAAAATAGTAGCTAAAAGCAACCGTATTGCCGGTCTGTTTAAAGGAGATCAATCTAATTATGCTATCGTAGGAGCAAAATTTAATGCCGAAAAAACAAAGCATATAATCACCTATTTTTTATCAATTGATGATTTAGATAGCAGTATGGATATGTTATATAAATCAGATGAAGTAATATCTTCTGTATTTAAAGATGGCATTACTAAAGCAATTTTTGATAATTATGTGACCGATAAAATCAATTTTAAAAAATACGGATTAACTAAAAGTTTGTTCAAACAGATAGTGGCTGATGTATCATATATTGACGATTTTGAAGTAGAAAAAGCAACTCAACAATTTAAGGAAAGTATCATTACTTTGTATGATACAGGAATGGATACAAAACAACTATTCCACGAAATTGGCATTGATATTTTATCAAGCAGGATTCTCGATAATCGTACGGTTTTCTTAGATGAGAATCAATCTAAAGTTTTGTTTGAAAAGGCTCCTTATCTTGTTTCTATGGCAACAGAAAATTTATCAGACCTGTCCCCTGAAGATTTTATTGAAGATTATCAACAAGATATTGTTCATATTCCATCACCAAGCATTGAGCCTACTATTGGTGTAATTGATACATTGTTTGATACTCGGGTATATTTCAGTGAATGGGTAGAATATCATGACATGGTTGATAAAAACATTCCCAAAAATTCCAATGATTATCGTCATGGAACAGCGGTATCATCGATTATTGTAGATGGACCAAAGTTGAATCCTTGGCTGAATGATGGATGCGGTAGATTTAGAGTAAGACATTTTGGTGTAGCAGCCGGAGCCCAATTTTCATCATTCACAATTATTAAGCAAATAAAATGTATTATTGCAGAAAATAAGGATATTAAAGTTTGGAATATTTCTTTAGGAAGTAATAAGGAAGTAAATGATAATTTCATTTCAGCCGAAGCTGCAGTATTGGATCAAATCCAAGCCGAAAATGATGTAATCTTTGTTGTTGCGGGAACTAATAAGCCAAATGAAAACATTGAAAAAATTGGATCTCCGGCAGACTCAATAAACAGTTTAGTAGTAAACGCAGTAACAAAAAGTGGATTATCAACTAAATACACCCGAAAAGGTCTTGCGCTTTCTTTTTTCGCCAAGCCTGATGTTAGCTATTATGGAGGAAGTGAGGAAGAGTATATTCAAGTTTGCGAACCATTGGGCGCAGCATTTGTAGCAGGAACTTCCTTTGCTGCTCCTTGGATTGCAAGAAAATTATCCTATTTGATTGATGTATTAGGTTTGAACAGAGAAGTAGCTAAAGCAATGATTATAGACTCAGCGAGAGGTTGGAATGAAGCCCCGACTCCGGAAGAAGTTGCTATTTATGGGCACGGTGTTGTTCCAATCAAAATTGATGATATCGTTCAGACAAAAGACGATGAAATCAAATTTGTGGTAACAGATATAAGTGAGAAATGGAATACTTATAATTATCATTTTCCTGTTCCGCTTAAAGATGACAGTTACCCTTATTTTGCCAGAGCGACTATGTGCTATTTTCCAATATGCGACAGGTCACAAGGCGTCGATTATACAAACACTGAGCTTAATTTGCACTTTGGCAGAATAAAAGATAATGGAAAGCTGAACGAAATAAATGACGATAAGCAAAATCAAGAGGATTCGTTGGGAACAGCAAAAAGTTTTATTCTTGAAGGCGAAGCAAGAGAACGATTCAGAAAATGGGATAATGTAAAGTATATATCAGAGAAGCTGAAAAATAGAAAAATCCCAAAAAAATCGTACAAAAATAAAAAGTGGGGAATGGAAATAAAAACAAATAATAGGTTAGATCCAAAAGATGGTGTGGGACTTCGTTTTGGAGTTGTAGTGACGCTGAAAGAAATGTATGGCGTTAACAGGATTGATGAATTTATCAGAAACTGCAATTTGAACGGTTGGCTGGTTAATAAGATTGATATTGAAAATAGAATTGATATCCATGAGAAAATTAATGAAGAAATCGAATTTAGCTGAAAATGACATCAAAATTCTAACCTAATTCTTTAAATTGAAGAATATCTTTCAATTTGTGAAAACATATTTTATGCTCTCTCCCCCCTTGCAAATTGAAATAATCTGAACATTTTGAATGATTGGTAAAGTAATTCGATTTTTGTATGTTATTGAAAAACATTATATGAGGTGATTTTATTTGTTTGAGGATTATGCATCAGTTTTTGATTTAGGAGATATTTCACCAAGAGATAAATCAAGATTAAGAGAAGATATAGGGATGAAAAAGAAAATAGGAAAATTTTCAAAAGAAATTAGAGAGATAACTAAGCAAGAAACTTGTTATTACTGCGGTAATAAGTTTACCAGCTTTTGTAATTCTCATTCTATACCTGCATTTGTTTTAAGAAATATTGCAGAAAATGGCGAGGTGCTTACCCTAAATGCCTTTATTGATAATCCTATATTTAAAGTTGACAAAGGTGTTAATCAGGCAGGAACATTTAATTTAATTTGCAGAAATTGTGATAGTAAGATTTTTTCAGAATATGAAAATCCGGAAAATTATTGTAAAGTTCCAACACAAAAAATGCTTGGGCAAATAGCTTTGAAAAATAACTTAATGGCTATAAGTAAAAGAATGTTTGAAATTAACTTATATGATAAGGCAGAAAAAGAACTTGGTTTACCATCAGAATTAAGGCGAGTAAAGAATGAAACAAATACTTTGGATTTAAATGAATATATTGAAAGCTATAAAAAGGCTAAAAAATCTATAGACAAAAATAGTACTTCGGATTACTATCTATGTTATTATGAAAAATTAAATTATGTGGTACCGATAGCTTTTCAAGGTGCAATAGCATTAATTGCAGATTTCAATGGAAATATTATTAATAATATTTATAATATGTCTCCCGAATATAAAGTGAAAAATATAAACATATGCGTATTTCCATTACAAAATGAAACCGCAGTTTTTATGTTTATAGAAAGCGGAGATAAGCGTTATAGGAATTTCTATAGGCAGTTTAACAAGTTAGATAGAGATGATAGATTATTAGCATTAACCTATATAATGTTATCTTATTCTGAAGAAGTGTATTTTTCAAAGCGAATTGAAAAAGAGATATTTTCCAACGAGCAACTTCAAAAAATTAGCAGAAATACGTCGGAAATATTATCTCCAACTCCTTTTGTTGATCCTATATTAGTAGCAAAGGAAGCTTATGATTTATCTAAAAGAAAACTTATTCCAAATCTTCTTTTAGAAAAGTACAAGATAAATTAATTTGTGGTAGAGAATTTATACGCTCTCTGCATTGATTAGCAGTAATATACTAATGTATTAGGGACATATCAAGCGTTTTTGCTAATAATTATTTTCGTTTTCGTTGGTTCGAAACTACCATAAAAATTGGCAAAAACATCTTTTTTGCTCAACCATGACAACAAAAAAGCCTGATTTGTCTATCTGACAAATCAGGCTTTTTTGAATGATGTTTGCCTTCGGCAAATGATGTCGTTTCACTAATGATGCCGCTGACGCTAATGATGTCGGCTTCGCCTAATGTTTTGGGGCAAACATCGCATCATTGCGGCAAAGCCGCGACATCATTATGCGCAGCATAACATCATATCGCCGGCAGGCGATGCATCATTGAAATGTACTGAATTTTTTGATATATTCAATTCACAGGAGGCGATCATGTGAAAGAAAATAAACTAGCAGAATTATCTATGGAATTCTCGGTTGACATCATAAACCTCGTAAAATACTTGAAATCCAACCACGAGTCTATCATCTCCAACCAAATTGGCAGAAGCGGTACATCTATCGGTGCCAATATCTATGAAGCGCAATATGCACAAGGAAAAAAGGATTTTATTTCCAAACTCGAGATTGCCTTAAAGGAAGCGAGTGAAACAGGTTATTGGCTCGAATTGTTACGCAAAACCGATTATATTGATGAACAATTGTATAAATCGCTTTCTTCAAAATGCACGTCTATGCGGGTTATGCTGATCGCTTCTTGCCGAACCGCAAAGGAGAATAAATGAAAACACTCTACACAGGCTTCAAAGGCATAAATAATGCATCCTTTCAATTAGTATCTGCGTTAAACGGTGCGGTCTTTTTCCTGACAAATTCATTTAAGGGAATCGAGCGAGACATTGCAATGCTCGACGGAAAATATGATTCCGTTATTATGATTGGCATTGACCCCACCTTGACAAACAGCATCCGTTTCGAAAGCTGTGCAGAATATTACGGGGAGAAACTTTATTCGGCGTTTCCCGTCGACCTGTTAACCGCAAGATGTGATGAAATGAAAATCTCGTATCATGTATCTTCCAGGCCGACAAAATACATCTGCAATGCAGCTTATTGGCATATGCTACGCAAAAATCAAAACACGGTTTTTATACACATACCTTCCATCAAACGGATGGATTCTGTATTCATGGATTCACTTGTGGAATTGTTGAAATAATCAAAACGCTGTTACATTACTTCTGCGCTCTTTTACCTCGATTCTGCTCCATTTACGCTATCTTCCGCAACAAAAAAGCGGAATTCGAAAAGAACGTGGCAGATGCAACGGTTTCCAAACTTTCCATTTTAAATCGTTAACTTACGCTATTATATTCCAAAAATGCGTTATGAATGGATATCCGCAGGAAAGATAAGGATAAATTTATCATTTTTTGCGCTTGTTATATGATATAATATTGTGCAATTATTATATTGTATTTTGAGGTTAAAAGTAATACAATCATTAAGGGTATTTTACCCAAATTTAAAAGGAGGATTTCAAGTTGATGAAATCAAGCAAATTCAAAAAACTGACTGCCCTTATGATTTCAGTAATGCTCGTATTCAGTATGTGCGTTACAGGTATAAGCGCATCAGCGGCAGAAACTACAAATTATTACCTCTTTGGTTGGATCAACGGAGCAAACTACGCTTGTGAAGAAGACTACACAAATATGGGCGAGTATGTTTTTGTTGACGGCAAGCTTACAACCACATTTGACGAAACAAGTTATGTTGCTGTCAAGGCAGAGGACAATGCCGGTTGGTATATGACAGACGGTTGGCTTGGTGATGTTACTGAGGCTACCCTTTACAACACTTCAACTCTCGGTACAAATGCTAACAAGCTTATGGTTCCGGGTGGTGTTTCTGTTACATTCACTCTCGTTGACAACGGTGACGACACATTCACTCTTTCTTATGAAGAAACTGCTGAGGAGCCTACAACTGTTGAGGTTACAGAAGCTCCTACAACTGAACCTGTTACAGAACCTGCTACAGAGCCTACAACTGTACCTGCTTCAGAATATGAGTACACTGTACTTGAGGACGGCACTGCTGAGGTTACAGGCTACACAGGAAATGATACTGTTTTGACAATTCCTTCATCAATTGACGGATATGCTGTAAGCAGTATCGGTTCAAAAGCTTTCTATCAGAATACTGATATTACTGCAGTAACAGTTTCTGACGGTATAACATCAATCGGTGACAGTGCTTTCAGCGGTTGTTCAAGTCTTGCTGATATCACAGTTGCCGACAGCGTAACAGCTTTAGGTTATTCTGCATTTGAAGGCACAGCTATCACAGAGTTACCAAAGTTGAGCGATTCTATCAGATATTACAGCGGTAGTTTATTCAAGAGCTGTACTAAACTCGAAAGCATCACCATTCCTGAAAATATCACAAGCATCGGTGCAAGCGCATTTTCAAGCTGTACAGGTCTTACAAAAATCACATTTTCTGATAATATCACAACTTTATATGAGGGCGCATTTTCAAATTGTAAAAGTATCAAGGAACTCGACCTTCCTAAAAATTTGAGATATGTTTACAGAAGCGCATTCACCGGATGCAGTGCTCTTACAAAGGTTAGTTTCCCTGAAAATCTGACTGCAATTAATGACTATATGTTTGAGTCTTGCAGTAGTCTTGAATCTATAGTAATTCCTGACAATATGACAAGCATTGGTTTTGGTTCATTCAAAAACTGCACAGCTCTTAAATCTATTGTGATTCCTGCAAGGGTGTCAAGTATTCAGAGCAAAGCTTTTGAAAATTGCTCAAACCTTACAATCTACGGCTATACAGGTACAGCTACTGAAACATATGCTGTTAATAACAGTATTTCTTTTGTAGCGCTTGAGCCACACTTTTTGTACACTGTACTTGAGGACGGCACAGCAGAAATTACAGGCTACAACGGAGGAGATACAAATATAACTATTCCTTCTGAAATTGACGGATACGCTGTAACAAGCATCGGTAAAGAAGCTTTTGCTTCTCGTAAGTTTGAAAGTGTAACTATTCCCGAGGGTGTAACTAATATAGGTAAAGACGCTTTCTACTGCAACTATTATCTTAAAAGCGTAAATTTACCGGAAAGTATCACAACTATCGGTGAGCTTGCATTCAATTATTGCACAAAGCTTAGCAATGTGACTTTACCTGAGAATTTAACAACTATCGGTCATCATGCATTCTATGGATGTCAGACATTCACAAGTGTAACAATTCCAAGCAAAGTGACAACTATTGGTTATTTGGCGTTTGCAAGTTGTTCTTCGCTCACAAACGTAACTTTTGAAAACAATGAAACAATCATCAGCGATGATATGTTATTAGATTGCGACAACGCTACTGTTTACGGCTATCTCGGTTCAACAGCTGAAACATACGCAACTGCTAACAGCATCAACTTTGTTGCACTTGACAGCGTAAGCATTACAGGTGATATCAACCTTGACCTTGCATACAGCAACGGTGTGTTCACTGCAACAACAACACTTGGTGCAGGAGCATACAGCTTCAAGATTGAAAACAACGGTACTGCATACGGCGGTAATTATGTGTTCACAGACTCTATGAGCGGTGTTCTCTACTGTTCAGACTGGAAGAAAGCAACTACTTTAAACACAACAGGCGGAGAATATACATTCACATTTGACCCTGCAACAGATAAGCTCACTGTTACTCATAAGAAAGTAACTGCTGACAGCGTAAAGCTGACAGGTGACATTGACCTTACACTTGCAAAATCAGCAAGCGATGCAAATGTGTTCACTGCAACTGCTGACATTGAGGCAGGTACTTATCAGTTCAAGATCAATGCCGACGGTACAGAGTACGGTTGCGGTTCAACATTTACAGGCGAAATGAATAATGTGCTTTACAGCAAGGATTGGAAAAAGGCAACTACATTCATTACTGACGGCGGTAAATACACATTCACATTTAATATGAAGACAAATAAATTATCTGTGCTCTGCCAGAAGGAAATTTCAACAGTTATGGTAATCGGAGATATTGACCTTGCGTTAACACAGTCTGAGGACAATGCAAATGTCTTTACTGCTGAAACTGTTTTAGAAGCAGGCACTTATCAGCTCAAAATCAGTGTTGACGGCGTTGAATACGGCTGTGGCTGTACATTCAACAATATGTATAAGGCTGAGTATAATGCTGATTGGAATAGCTCAACAACATTCAATACTAACGGCGGTAGCTACTCATTTACATTCGATACATCAGCTAACCAGCTTGTAGTTATTCCGGTAAAATAAAACACGGTAAAACTTCATAAAACACAAAAGTCTCTCCCTAAAAAGAGAGACTTTTAATTTTGAGTAGATAGGTTATTTTTATATGAAACGTTTCGTGCCCAACTGTTGGGTTGATATATTGGTGATTGCTACATTTCTTACATTAAAGTCGGGAATTTTAGTTGTCTGTAAAATAAACCTGTCTTCCCGAAATGCGTGTCGAGGCACTCGACCCCAACTGTTGGGTTGATATATTGGTGACTGCTACATTTCTTACAGTAAAGTCGGGAATTTTAGTTGTCTGTACAATCAACCTGTCTTCCCGAAATGCGTGTCGAGGCACTCGACCCCAACTGTTAGGTTGATATGTTGGTAACTGCTACATTTCTCTTAAATAACGTTTATGTAAGAATTTTGTAGGGGACGATGTCCAGACGTCCATTAAATGCAATTAACATATAAATCTAACGGTCGGGAAACCGTTGCATAGATTACACCGACTTATCTTCTCGAATTGTGACCGTCGTCACGTCGGCGAGTCCCTGTTAGCGCACCGATAAAAAAATAACGGATACCAAAAGGTATCCGTTATTTTTTGGTGCGCCAACAGTATATTTTTTTAAGGAGAAAATGCTTATCTCGTTTGTTGCGGCGTGTTGCCATGTGAAAAGTTTCATATGCGCTCCTCGCTAAAAATGTCACACTGTGACATTTTCTAAACGCTCGGCTTCGAGTCCCTGTTGGCTATGATGGTAAAATAAAAAGTAAAAGGCATCCTTTAGATGCCTTTTACTTTTTATGGTGCGCCAACAGGGACTCGAACCCCGGACCGACCGGTTATGAGCCGGTAGCTCTAACCAACTGAGCTATTGGCGCGTATTCAATTACGCAAATGTTATTATATCAAAGATTGTTTCGTTTGTCAATGGTTTTGGTAATTTGATCAAAAATTTATTTGTTGTGCTCGCTGGTTATTTATGTTATAATTTGTTCATAATATTTTATTTTGAAGGTGGTTTATTTATGGCTGTTATTAAGGCTTTTAAAGGTATGCGCTACAACACATCTATTGCAGGGGAAATCTCAAAGCTTTGTTGCCCTCCTTATGACATCATCAGCGAACAGCAAAGACTTGAGTACATCAGCGAAAATGAATACAACGTTATTCGTCTTGAGCTCCCTAAGGAAGGCGAAAACCCTTACGCTAATGCTTCTGAAATTCTTGATATGTGGAGAAACAAGGGTGTTCTCATTCACGAGGATAAGCCTGCCATCTATATCTACGAAGAGGAGTTCACGGCTTACGGTGAGCGCAAGAGCATCAAGGGTATTATCGCTCGTGTGAAGCTTGAGGAGTTCTCAAAGGGTATCATTCTTCCTCACGAATTCACTCTTTCAAAGGCTAAAGAGGACAGATTTAACCTTATGAAGGCTACAAACTGTAACTTCAGCCAGATTTATGCACTTTATATGGATGAAAATCACGATACTCTCAATACTATTGATAAGGAGTCTGAGGGCGACTCTGCGCTTGAATTTACTGACAGCGACAACGTTACACATCGTCTGTGGATCGTAACTGACGAAGATGTAATTGCAAAGCTTGTAACAGATTTTGCCGACAGAAAGCTCTATATTGCCGACGGTCATCACAGATATGAAACTGCGCTCAACTATCGCAATTATTGCAGAGAAAACGGCATTTCAAAAGAGGGCGATGCTCAGGACTACCAGATGATTTATCTTGTGGATATGGAACACCCCGGTCTTGTTGTGTTCCCGACACACAGACTTGTCAGAGATCTGCCTGAATTTGATAAGGACAAAATGCTCTCACTTTGCGCTGAGTATTTTGATATTACACAGCACAACGGCACTGAAAATATGGAAAAAGACCTTGAAAAACTCTATGATGAGGGCAAAAAAGCTTTCGGTTTCTACTGCGGAAACGGCGAATGGTATCTTCTCGTGCTCAAGAATATCGAGGTTATGTCAGAATTTCTGCCTGATCTTTGCAAGGCTTCACAACAGCTTGATGTTTCTGTGCTTCACACACTTGTTCTTGAGAAGATTTTCGGCATCGACAAGGAAAATATGGCTAATCAGATCAACCTCACATATACAAAGTTCTTTGAAGAGGCTATTTCGCTTGTTGACAACGGTGAATTCCAGTGTTCTTTCGTGCTCAATCCTACAAGAGTAACTGAAATTCGTGACGTTGCTGCCGCAGGAGAGAAAATGCCTCAGAAATCAACATACTTCTATCCAAAGATGATAACAGGTATGGTTATGAACGACATCAGCGTGGAATGATGAAAGATTATAAAATGAGGCGCAAGGATCGTGAGGCTTCGGAAAGTGTTGCAAGGGAAATTTTGCAATGCGGTGAGTACGGCGTGCTCTCGACCGTCGGCAGTGACGGATTTCCTTACGGCGTGCCGTTGAATTATGTGTTTGACGGTGAAAAGATATATTTTCATTGTGCATTAGATTCGGGGCACAAGCAGGAAAATCTGAATTACTGCAACAAAGTTTCGTTCTGCGTGGTGGCTTCAAGCGAGGTCGTAAAGGAAAATTTCACGACAAAATTCGCAAGTGCAGTAGTTTTCGGAACAGCGCAGAAAACGATTGAAAAGAAGCAGTATGCGCTTGAAAAGCTTGTTGAAAAGTATTCCCCTGAGTTTGAAGAACAGGGAATGGCTGAGATTAAAAGCGCAATTGCCCATACCGATATTTTTGAGATTTCGGTAGAAAAGCTGAGCGCAAAAGTCCATAAGTAGTTGATTTATTGGTGATAGATATGAAAATTCTTGCTGTTTTTACGGGAGGCACTATCGGCAGTTCGAGCGTTGGCGGTGTGATTTCTCCCGATTGCAGAAATTCTTACCGATTGCTTGAGATGTACGGTGAGGTTGACGGCGATGTGGAGTTTACAGCCGTTCAGCCGTACAATATTCTGAGCGAAAATCTCGACGGTGAAAGGCTGACGGCACTTTGTGAATGTATTCGTTCGTATGATTTGAGCGATTTTGACGGCGTCATTGTTGCCCACGGAACGGACACATTGCAGTATACTTCGGCTTATTTGTCATATGTTTTCGGGCTTTGCAAGACCCCGATCGTGGTGGTGTCTGCAAATTATCCGCTTGAGGACAGCCGTTCAAACGGATTTGTGAATTTCTGCTCGGCTGTTGATTTTATCAGAACAGGCGAGTGCAGAGGAGTGTTTATTTCGTACACAAACTGCGGTGACAATGCGAAAATTCACCGTGCATCAAGAGTTCTTCCGCACGCACCGTATAGTGATGAGGTTTACAGCGTTTCCGATGATTTCTGCGGAGAGATTATTTCCGACAGCTTTGTAAAGAACGGCAACTACACTGAGTGCGAAGATGCGGTTTCCTTTGCCGATAATTACAGGCTTGGCAAGTGTTGTGATGTGCTTTTTTTAAAGTCGTATGCGGGAATGACCTATCCTGAGATTGCAGACGGCACAAAGGCGGTTTTGCTTGAGGGGTATCATTCGGGTACGCTCAGCACTTCGTCAAAAGTGTTCATTGATTTTTGCGAAAACGCAAAGAAAAAAGATATTCCGCTGTTTTTGACAGGCGCTTGCGAGGGATTTTGTTATGAGAGCAAGACGCTGTTTGACAAACTCGGAATAAAGGTTCTGCCCAAGGCTTCGCCGATTGCGATGTATATGAAGTTGTGGCTTCTTGACAGCGAAAACATAAATGATGTTTTCCTGCCGTGCGGCGGAGATATGTAATTGATGGTATAATTTGTTTGTTTAAGTTTGAGGACACGGCTTGCCGTGTCCTCAAATATTTGATATATCAGAATTGTTTTTGAATAAACGTTTTATATTTTAATGAATACTATAATTTTCAGTTCAGCAGATATACTCCGAAGTTCAGGTATGCGGCGAATGTGACCCACAAAAGATACGGAATCTGCAAAAGTGCCGCAGGTTTGCTGACTTTGTAAAACTGAGCTATCATTATAATTATAAGCACCCACAGCAGAAGTATCCATATGAAAGAGAACAGATATGCCTGCATATTGAAGAAAAGCAACGGCCATATAAAATTCACTGCAAGCTGTATGATGTATATTGTAAGTGCGCTTTTGCGGTAGGGCGAGTCTGACTCGTATACGATGTAGGCTGAAATTCCCATAAGCGCAAAGAGAATGAACCATACTATAGGAAAGAGAAAACTCGGTGGTGTGAGTGGTGGTTTTACGGCTTTTTCAAATGATTCCATCGCCCCCATCGTCAGAATTCCCGAGAGAATTCCTGTTCCTAAACTGATTGCAAGACTTGTTACAAAGTGTTTTAGATTGAGCCTGTGAACAGATAACATAATATCACCTTTATATATAAAATACAAAGCAAAAAAATACTCCTGCTCTTATTATACGGAGCAGGAGTGAGTTTTATTCTGAATTTATCAGCTGATTTCTTCGCTGTTAAAGCCGTTTGTCTTTGCGTAGTTCAAACCGTATGAACCTACAGGAGCTTTGATTGTGATTTTGTTAGGACAATCAGCAAATGTGTTGTCTGCGATGTTTGTCATTGTTGCAGGGAGTGTAACCTCTGTGAGGTTCTGACACTGATAGAACACAAACTGGTCAAGCTGTGTGAATGTTGTGCTTTCAGGGATTGTAACGCTCTTAAGACCTGCGGCTGAGAAGCAATAAACGCCTACTTCTTTGAGTGTTGAAGGAAGCTCGATTGACTCGAGGTTTCTGCAGTTGAAGAATACGTTTGTGCCGAGAACCTGAAGGTTCTTTGAAAGCTGTACGCTTGTGAGGTTTTCATTGCTTGAGAATGCGTAGTCCTGAATCTCTTTGATTGAATCAGGCATTGTTACGCTTGTGATACCCTTGTCGTTGAATACGCTGTGACCGATTACTGTAACCTGATAGTTATCCATTGTTTCAGGAATTGTAACGTCTGTGCTTGAGCCGTAGTATGCTGTGATCATAACTTCGCTTTTGTTCAGAATGTAGAAACCGAAGTTTTCATTTTTGAGGTCAGGCTCTGTTGCAGTTATTCTGTAGCCCGGCTCCTGACTGCTTGATTTTGAGCATCCGCAACCTGCCATGGCTGATGCACAGAGTGCACATGCAAGAATTGTGCATAAGATTTTTTTCATTTTAAAAGATCCTTTCAAAATAATTTGTCAATAAACTTAACATGTTCGTTAATATTCTACCATTTATATTAAACGAATGTCAATGCATTTTTGCTTTTTTATGCATTTATCGGGGGAAAATATTTTGAAACTACACTATTTTCACTTTATATTACAGGTATTAACAAATAATAAAAAATATGGTATTATATTTTGAGAAGAAAGGTGGATTTATTATGAAATATCTGAAAGGTCTTTTACTTTGCCTTGCAATTGCAGTGCCTTCGTGGCTGTTGGTTAAGTTTGTGCCTGCACTTGAGGTTGTTGGCGCACCTGTAATTGCAATTGTTTTGGGTATGGTAATTACTTTGTTTATCAAAAACAAGGCTCCGCTTAAAGACGGAATTACTTTTGCATCAAAAAAGGTTTTGCAATATGCGGTTATTTTGCTCGGCTTCGGTCTGAACCTTGCTACGGTCGGTCAGGTGGGACTCACATCTTTGCCGATCATCATTTCAACAATTTCAACTTCGCTT
This sequence comes from Ruminococcus sp., assembly GCA_036306945.1. Classification (GTDB taxonomy): domain Bacteria; phylum Bacillota; class Clostridia; order Oscillospirales; family Acutalibacteraceae; genus Ruminococcoides. The sequence goes on from JAXJYO010000040.1 coordinate 35,239, forward strand.
ATCACAGCATTTATAATGTATAAGTTACTTAAAGTGAACTCAAAAACCGCCACACTTATCGGTGTTGGTTCAAGCATCTGCGGTGGTTCGGCTGTTGCGGCTACTGCACCTGTTATTGAGGCTGACGATGAGGAAATTGCTCAGTCAATTTCGGTTATTTTCCTGTTCAACGTGATTGCGGCGCTGATTTTCCCGACTCTCGGAGGTCTGCTCGGAATGTCCAACGAGGGTTTTGGTCTGTTTGCAGGTACTGCTGTCAACGACACATCTTCGGTTACTGCCGCCGCTTCAACGTGGGACACCATGCACGGCACAAACGGGGCAGTGCTTGAATATGCAACTATCGTAAAGCTGACAAGAACACTTGCGATTATTCCGATAACGCTTGTTCTTGCGTTTGTGAGAATGAAAAAAGCCGGTTCGCAGAGCAAGGCAAAGGTCAGCATCAAGAAGATTTTCCCTACATTTGTTTTGTACTTTTTACTTGCGTCGGTGATTACAACTATCGTGACTTCTGTGTGCACAGGTCAGGCGGCTGAGATTGCAAACAACTTGTTCGGCTTCCTCAAACAACTCAGCAAGTTCTTTATTGTGGTTGCAATGAGCGCAATCGGTCTTAACACCGATGTTGTAAAGCTTGTCAAAACAGGCGGTAAGCCGATTGTTTTAGGCTTTACCTGCTGGGTGGCAATTGCCTGTGTGAGCATCGCTATGCAGAGTTTGTTGGGCATATGGTGATGTTTTAATTGCAGGAATAAAACTTAAACTTTCGTTGTAAGGACACGGCGTGCCGTGTTACCTGTTTCTCACTCGGACGATTTTTCTGAAAAATTCCTTTGCGTTGAACGGAATAAGCGGGTAAAGGTAGCTTTTGCCCGACAGAGTTCGGTTGAAGCACAGCAAAAGTGTGTTTATAATGAACGCAATCACAAAGCCCCATATATTGAAAGCGTAGGTCATTATCAGCAGAAGAATACGGCAGAATTTAAGGCTGTAGCCGAGTTCGTAGTTGGGCTGGGTGTAGTTTGCAACGGTGACAAGTGCCATATATAAAATCGCTTCCATACACGCCCAGCCTGAATTTACCGCAAATTCGCTCAGTGCAATTGCTCCGATTATGCTCAGCGGTGTTGTCAGGGAGTTTGGTGTGTTGAGTGCGGCAAGGCGCAAGCCGTCGATTCCGACTTCCATTACAATCAACTGCCAGAACACGGGAATATTCTGCGGTTCATTGAGAAGTACGAACTTGAATGCATCGGGACAAAGCCAAGGATTTTGCAGGACGAGAAGCCACACAGGTGTGATGAGCACGGATATCATCGTTATAAAGTATCGTGCAAGTTTCAGATATGTGCCTGTTATCGGGGAAAAGTAGTAGTCGTCGGCTTCTTCAAGCACGTCGAAGATCGAGGTCGGCAAAAGAAGTGCCGACGGTGCGTTGTCAACAAGAATTACGATGTTGCCCTCAAGTACGGCTGAGGCGGCAGTGTCGGGTCGTTCGGTGTGCTTTACCTTTGGAAACGGATTCCACCAGCGGTTCTTGTAAAGTGCTTCAACAAGACTTTGTTGGTTCATCGTAAGCGACGGAACATCTATCGCATTGAGCCGTTCGGTCAGATTTTTAAGGAGCTTTTTGTCTACTTTTGAGTCCATATACAGCACTGCAACGTCGGTCTGCGACTCTGTGCCGATTTTGAATGACTGCACCGTGAGGTCGGTGTCACGGATTCTTCGCCTGATGAGTGCGGTGTTGAGAATGAGGGTTTCGACAAAGCCGTCGTGACTTCCTCTGAGCACTTTGTCGTTGTCGGGCTCTCCTGTTGAACGTTGAGGGTATGTTCTTGTGTCGAGCAAAACTGCCTTGTCAAAGCCTTCTATGACGAGCGCAGTGATTCCGCTGAGCACGTCGGTGCAGATTTTCCGAATGTCTGCGGAAGTTTCAACTTCAACATACGGTACACTGCTTTTTGCAAAATATTCGGCTGACTGAAAGTTTTCGTCAGTCACGTTTTTATAAAAAAATTCAAGGATTTTTTCGGCGATATCGTCCTTTATAAATCCGTCAATAAAAAACATTGCGGCGTTTCTGCCGTTGATTATAATATCACGCTCTACGAGGTCAAAACTTTTGTCACTTCGCAGGGCGTTTTTTATTTTGCCGAGATTTTCGGTATGGCTGTCTGTAAGCATTGTGCCTCCTGAGTAAAAGAATTTTATAGAAGCTGTCAGGCTAAAAAGATTTCATTTTAACTGAATTTGTCTGCCTGAATTAAAAAAACTAAAAATATTTTTTGGAAAATTGCATTAAAATATGCAATTTTTTTACTTTTTTCAGGGGTAGCTGAGAGGAAAATTTAAAAATACTCTCAAATTCGGAGGTGAAAGACGATAGAGAAAAAACTTACAAGCCGTGAAAAGGAGTTTTGCAGTTGCTTTTTAAATTCGGGCAGTGCTTCTCTTGCGGCAAAGCGTGCAGGCTGGGCAAAGAATCCCGAGCAGACGGGCGAAAAGCTTTTGTGCAGAAAGGAAATTGCCGATGAGATTGAACAGCTTGCCAGACAGCGTGAAAAATCGCTTGCAAATATGGCTTCTGTGGGATATCAGAGGCTTGCGTTCGGAAATATTTCCGATGCGGTGTCGCTTTTGTATATGGAAAATCCGTCGAGGGCAGATTTGAGCAATATGGATCTGTTTCTTGTGTCGGAGATAAAAAGACCCAAGGACGGCTCAATGGAAATCAAATTTTTTGACCGTTTGAAGGCTCTTGAAAAGCTTGAGAGCAAAAATGCTGAGGAAAACAGCGTAAAGAGTCTTTTTGATGCCATAGAAGAGGGCGCAAAGGCTGTCGGAAGTGGTAAAACTGACGATTAAGCCTTTTTCGGAAAAACAGCTCAGGGTGCTGAGCTGGTGGTGCAGAAGCTCAGAATATCACGACTGCGACGCAATTATCTGCGACGGTGCAGTGAGAAGCGGAAAAACGTTTTGTATGGTGCTTTCGTTTATCATCTGGAGCTTCTATTCATTCAGTAATTCAGATTTCGCATTATGCGGAAAAACTATTCGTTCTTTAAGAAGAAATATGGTCACTCCCGTGATTCCCATTTTGAAATCACTTGGGTTTTCCTGCGAGGAGAAAATCACGCAGAATATCCTGAATGTGTCATATATGGGCGTGAAAAACAGATTTTATCTGTTTGGCGGTAAGGACGAGTCATCGGCTTCTCTCATTCAGGGTATGACCCTGTCGGGGGTGTTGTTTGACGAGGTGGCGCTTATGCCTCGTTCGTTTGTTGAGCAGGCTATGGCAAGATGTTCGGTGAACGGCTCAAGGTTTTGGTTTAACTGCAACCCTGAGTACCCCGAACATTGGTTCAACGTGGAGTGGATCAAAAAAGCAAAGGAGAAAAACGCCCTCTATCTTCATTTTACGATGGACGACAATCCGTCCCTTTCCCAGAAAGTGAAGCAGAGATACGAAAATCTCTATTCGGGTGTCTTTTATGAGAGGTTCGTAAAAGGAAGGTGGATCGCAGTGTACGGTGCAGTGTACCCGTTTATGGGCGATGAGAATATGTACTGTGATGTTCCTGCGGGCGGATTTTCAAAATTTGCGATATCCTGTGACTACGGAACAGTAAATCCGGCATCGTTCGGTCTATGGGGCAGACAGGGCGATGTGTGGTACAGGATAGACGAGTATTATTTTAACTCTCGCAAAGAGGGTTGGCAGAAAACTGACGAGGAGCATTACAAGGCTTTATGCGACCTCGCCGGTGAAAGAAAAATTTCGCAGGTGGTCGTTGACCCGTCGGCGGCAAGCTTTATTGAAGTAATCAAGCGTCACGGAAAATTCAAGGTCACACCTGCACAGAACAATGTTGTTAACGGAATACGAAGGGTTTCTCAGGTGCTCAGGGACGGCAGTGTTAAAATTTGCAGGAATTGCAGTGCAACAAAGCGTGAATTTTCGCTTTACAGATGGGACAGCAGAAAGACAGACGATGTTCCTGTCAAGGAAAATGACCACGCTATGGACGACCTGAGGTATTTTGTTACAACGGTAATTGACGGCGGTACTAAAATGTTTGCATTTGCCGCCCAAAGACAGGAGGAATAAAAAGCTTGAAGTTTGGCAGAAAAAAGCGCAGAACATCTGAAAAACCTGTTTTGGTTGCCCAGACAGTGCCAAAGGACAGACAATCTGATTTGTTGCAGTTTTCACGGTTTGAGGTTCAGAACAAGGCTGAAAGAGAACTTTTTCAGTCGCTCAGGGAGTCGGTTCCCGTGATTGATGCCGCTTTGTGCAAAATCGTAAGGCTTATCGGCAAATTCAGCGTTGTGACTTCTGACAGGCGATGTCAGAGTCTTGCCGATGACCTTTTAAAAAACGTAAAGACAAACGGCTCTTCTATGGGATTGTACAGCTTTGTTTACAGCTATCTTGACTCACTGCTGACCTACGGTGAAGCGGTGGGTGAGATGATTCCCGATGCGTCGGGATACGGAATTAAGGCTCTCTACAATGCAAGTCTTGATGACGTTGAAATCAGGGCAGACAAATCTCCGCTTGATTTGATTGTGTGCCGTAACGATTCGGGAACTGCAACACCTGTAAAGTATCAACAGCTTGTGCTTGCAAGCCTGCTCAATCCGAAACCCGGCACGGCGCACGGAACGTCAATTTTAAAGGGCTTGCCGTTTGTAAGCTCGATACTTCTCAGGATTTTCAATTCGATCAAGACCAACTGGGAAAGGGTCGGTGATGTGCGTTTTGCAGTCACTTATAATCCGGACTCAAACGGCGGTGTATTCACCGAGGAAAGCGCAAAGCTGATTGCTGACGAGTGGAAAAAGGCTATGCGAAGCGACACAGTTTGCGACTTTGTTTCGGTGGGCGATGTCAGCGTCAAAGTTATCGGCGCAGAAAATGAAATGCCCGACTGCGAGGTGCCTTTAAGAAGCATTATGGAGCAGATTCTTGCAAAACTCGGTATTCCGCCGTTTCTGCTCGGATTTTCGTGGTCGAGCACCGAGAGAATGAGCGAACAGCAGGCGGATATTTTGACAAGTGAGCTTGAATATTACAGGGCATCTGTTGAGCCTGTAATTTACAAAATCGTTGCAATGCATCTGAGGCTCAACGGCTACAACTGTGATTTTGAAATCGTATGGGATGACATCAATCTTCAGGATACACTTGAACTTTCACAGGCAAGGCTCAACAACGCTCAGGCTAAGCAGATTGAAAAGGAAATCGGATTGGAGGTAGAGAATGAGTAAAATCGGTTTGAAGAAAGAAGCGGTTTTAGGAAAGGTATGGGAAAACGACGGCTGTGATGTTACCGATGAGGAGTTAAAACTCATCAACGGCTACACAAGACGTGAACTCTCAAAGGACGAGGTCTATGTGTTTTCCGTAGTTCTCTGTGACAACGACATCGACCGTGACGGTGAGAGGTTCACTGTGGAGTCATTGTTTGAACTTGAAAAGCTGTTTGTAGGCAAGACGGGAATTTTTGACCACAATCCTACGGCAAAAAATCAGACGGCGAGAATTTTTGCCTGCAAGGTTGAAGCTGTTGACGGCAGAAAAACAGCTACGGGCGATGATTATTTCAGGCTCAAGGCGAGGGCTTATCTGCCGGTAAGCGAGAAGAACAGCGATGTTATTCTTGCGCTTGACAGCGGAATTATCAAGGAAGTGAGCGTCGGCTGTGCGGTTGAGCAGGTTTTATGCAGTATTTGCGGAGAAAGAACAGACACCTGCCCTCACAAAAAGGGCGAGAAATACGGCTCGAAAATATGCTGTGGAGAACTTGTGAATCCTTACGACGCATACGAATGGAGCTTTGTTGCAGTGCCCTCACAGAAGCTTGCAGGGGTGACAAAGTCGGCTCAGATTATCGGAAAGGAAAATGATATGGATAACATTATGGGCAAGCTTGAACTCAGAAAGGGAGTTACTCTCAGCAGTTCGGAATGTGTAAGACTGCTTTCGTACATCGAAAATCTCAAGCAGTCTGCAAAGGACGGTGTGTACTATCGTGACAGCCTCACTGCTGAGGTGGTAAAGCTGTCAGCAACGGTACAGCCTGAGATTTCAAGAGAAACTATGGAGAGCGTTGCAAAGACAATGACGGTTTCTCAGCTTAACGAGTTTAAGAAAGCATTTGAAAAGAAAAAGAACGACACTGTTGCACCTGTGTTACAGCTTGGCAACAGAAAAAACAATAAGAAAGACACCGTTTCAAACGGTCAGTTTACAATTTAACGGAGGTAAAAAATATGAATGTAAATTTTAACGGCTACGGCGAAAACGTAGCAACTTTTATTGCAGACAGCACACTCACAGAGGCAGGCGTTCCCGTAAAGGTGAGCGCAGACGGTACGGTTGCACCTTGTGCATCAGGCGACTTGTTCTGCGGAATCTGTGTCGGAGTTCGTGACGGCTATGCGGCTGTTCAGCTTTCAGGCTACGCAACTGTTCAGACTTCATCAAAAATCGCTGTAGGCTATCAGAAACTTGCCGCATCGGCAAGCGGTACTGTTGCAGTGAATACATCAGGCAGACAGCTTCTTGTGCTCAACTCAACAGACTCAGACGCAGGAATTATTCTTTAATTATCAGGAGGTAAAAACATATGGCAAATTTTGAAAATATTACAATTGAAAAGGGTATGTATCAGGGCAAGGGCAGTCTTACTGACGTGCTTGAGAGAATTGACCCTTCAGAAAATTACATCGGCACTTCGCTTGACGGTCTTGATGCGTTTTCACGTCAGCTCAAGCGTTTTGACATCAAGGTTAAGGGCAAGGGCAGTGACTGCGTTGAAAAGTTTTTCCAGACTTCAAACTCAGCGGCACTCTTCCCTGAATATGTGAGCCGTGCAGTAAGACAGGGTATGGAGCGTGTGAATATTCTTCCTAACCTTGTTGCTTCAACAACAGAGATTGAAGGTCTTGACTACCGCAGTATCGTATCTGCTCCGAGCGAGGACGACAAGACACTCAAGGTTGTAAACGAGGGTGCGGTCATTCCTCAGACTGTTGTAAAGACAAGAGAAAATCTTGTGAAGCTTCACAAGAGAGGCAGAATGCTTGTTGCTTCTTATGAGGCACTCAGATTCCAGCGCCTTGATCTCTTTACTGTAACACTCAACCAGATCGGTGCATATATTGCAAGAGCACAGCTCAAAGACGCTATTGATGTTCTCTTGAACGGTGACGGCAATTCAAATGCAGCGGAAATCGTCACAGCCGAAACAAGCGGTGATGTTACTTACAACGATATCTTAAAGCTTTGGTCATCACTTTCACCTTATGAGCTCAACACTATTCTTGCTCCTACAACCGAGATGCTCAAGATTTTATCTCTCTCTCAGATGCAGGACGCTGAGGCAGGTCTTGATTTTCAGGGTACAGGCAAGATGATCACTCCTTTGGGTGCATCTTTACTTCACGTTCCTGAAATGACAGAGGGCAAGATCATCGGTCTTGACAAGAACTGCGCTCTCGAAATGGTGCAGGCAGGCGGTGTAATTACTGATTACGACAAGCTTATCGACCGTCAGCTTGAACGTGCGGCTATTACCTGCACAGCCGGCTTCTCAAAAATCTTTACAGAAGCCTCAAAGACTCTTGAATGTTGATTTGAGGTGATTGTTTGAACATTGCAAATGTAACATCACGTTTTTCAATGCTTTCGGGACTTTCAAACAGCGAGATATACAAGTGGCGCACTCTCATTGAAGATGCGTGTGCGTATGTTGAAACTCATCTTGTGAAAGATGATCCCGATGAAAGCGATACAAAACGTATTGAAATGCTCAGTGCAGTCTATGCTCTGAAGCTTTACAGCCTGTGCAATGATGATAACATAACCTCGTTTACTGCGGGTGACGTGCACATTACGTCGCCCGACAGCAGTAAGAGCAGGGCTGACAGGCTGTGGCTGGAGTATTCGCAGAAATGTGCCGACCTTATCGGCACGGAAAATTTTCTCTTCGGGGTGATCTGATGGGTATATTAAGCGCCGTCGGGGACACAATAAAGAGATACGGAAGCAATGTGAATATTCTGGAAAACGGCGAAAGCACCTTAGCAAGGGCTTTTATTGAACCGCTGAGATACAAAAACAGAGTGTATGTCGGAGGTCAGTATCACATTGTCGGAATCAAGCGAACCGAGAAATATCTTTACATCGGACCGCCTGAATATACGCTCACGGAAAACCTTTCCGTAATAGAAATGAACGGCTCTAAATATATTGTTAAGAGATGTGAATTATATTATGTGAAGGACTTTCCCGTATATGTATGGGCAATTTTACAGCCGTACGGCAGTGCACTGGAGGATGATTATGAATCAGATTGAAAAACAGGTTGACCGTATTATCGCAGGTTTAAAGCTTATCGAAACTCTCAAGTCCGTGAGATTTGTCAGAGAGTACGGCTCTCACAATATTGAAACACCTGTCAGCGGTTTGCTTGCGGTGGTGTCGGTTACCGATACTGCGCTTTCAAAAAGCTTCATCGGTGGTTATATGTCATCTTCTGTCAAGGGCGATGAGTACACGGCTCACGTTGAAATAAGAGTTTATGCTCCTGCAACCGAGAACGGCAACGGTTTGTCCGAAATCGTAAGCGAACTTCTCACAGGACTCAAAAAGGCTGACAGCGAAAAGCTTATTGTTGAGTCAAATGCTTCTCCGATTGCATTTGACCCCGATATGAACGCAATCTACAGGGTTGTGGGCTTTGACATCGAGTTCTGTCTCTGCGAGGAGGTATAGAATGTCTGAAACAGCATTTTTAAAGGGCGAGAACATCGTCATAAAGCTTGACGGTGAAATTCTCGGCGGAGTAACAAAGGCTGTGTGCAGTGTTGAAAATTCGTACAATGAGATCTGTGAATTTCTGACGGACATACCTGTTGAAAAGATTCCTGTCCAAAATTACAGAATTGAACTTGTGACAATGGACGGAAACGCATTTATGAACGACAGTTCTTTTGCGACAATTCAGTTGTCTGACGAAACAAAAACGGTGGAGTACGGAGATTGTCACGTTGAAAGCGCACAGGCTGTTATAAATTCAAAAGGTTCGGTTGAATACAAGGTGATTATCACGGCTGAAACGAGGGAAGAAGTATGATGACTGAAAATCTGCTTGATATGGCAGAAAAAAATACGCAGAGCTTTGATGCGGAGAATATGAGCGAACTGCTTGAACAGGAGAGCAGACGCTACAGCAGAAAGCTTGGTGAGGAAGAGGAGGCAAAACTGCGATGAAGCTTGTACCTATGCGATTTATGGGAGTTCAGTGGCACCACAATCCAAAGGAGATTTCTTTTGAGTGCGACAAGGAAATAAAGGAACTGAAGTCACCCTTCGGTGAAGCATACATACAGAATTTGGGCAGAAAAAATATGAAGATAAAGGGCACGGGTGAACTTTACGGTACAGACTGTCTTGAACAATTCGACAGGCTTCTGGCACTTTTTCGCAAAGGCGGACAAGGTGTGCTTGCAATTCCGAAAATTTCTCCGATATTTGCCGTGTTTGAAAGCGTGAAAATTATCGGTGAACCCAAACCCGATGTGCTGACCTACAGCTTCGTTTTCAGAGAGGTAATGGAGAAAAAACAGAGCGATCTGCCAGAACTCTGCATTGCAGGTGAGGGCGACACGCTGTGGGATATTTCGTACAGATACGGAATTTCTGTTGACACGCTTGTAATGCTTAACAGTTGGGTCAAGCGTCCCGACATCTCCCTTGAAGGAAGTGCGGTGAAGCTATGCTGAAATTTGTTATTACATACAGCGACAGCACTCAAAAGACTGCCGACAATGTGCTGACTGCCGTAATAAATGCAGAAGAGGGAGTGCCTGCCGATGATTTGACGATAACACTTCCGTTTGACGGGAGTTTGTCGAAAAATGCAGAGCGCATCAGCGTTTTTGACGGCGATGAGGAGATTTTTACAGGGCAGACAGATGAGATAATCAACATAAAAAACAGTGACGGTGCAATCACAAAAATCACCGCAAGAAGCCCTGCAGGGCAGTTGCTCGACAACGAAGCCGAACCTCTCACATACGTCAACCCCGACGCTGAATATATCTGGAAAAAACATTTGGAGCCGTTCGGAATAAAATCGTTTGAAGCCGACTCAACGCCGTTTTACGGCAATCTGAGTATCAGCAAGGGTATGACGCATTGGCAGGTGTTTTACAATTACTGCATCAACCGCTACGGTCGCAAACCACGCATTACAGGCGACGGAAAGGCTTATTTCACAGGCTTTGAAAGCGATGAAAAGGTCATTTTTTCGGAGAGCGAAACAGCGTACTGCTCGCTCAAAGAAAATCTGAAACGATGCAGGCTTATCTCGGAAGTGAAGCTGAAACTTTCGCAGTATAAGGGCTACACGGGAAGTATAAAAAACTTAAATCCCGAGTGCGAAAACATCAGCCGTGTGCGGTATGTCAACGCAGTATCGGACAAGACAAATATCAACACGGCTGACAACATCATTTCTCAGAGCAATTCCGACAGCTACAGCATTACACTTGAATGTCACGGCTGTCACATCGGACTTTTAGGCAGAAAAGCTCAGGTTTGTGATGATGTTTTCGGTACAAAAGATGACCTCATCATCAGGAAAATCAAGTACACACTCGGCAAAAACGGTGAAAATACAACGGTTACACTTGGAAAGGAGAAATTCTGATGTGGCTGATGAACTACATAACACAAAATTCAATGACAGCACCCTCAGCCGTCAAGGGTAACGTCAATAAAAATGACAAGGACGGCATTGCGGTCGTTTCTTCGGGAGAGCACAAAAAGCTGAAATCCTGCTTTCCCTACGGAATTATAAGCGTTCCGCCCACAGGCGAAAGGGCGATTGTGCTTCCGCTTGATGACGGCGAAGTGGGGCTTGGAGTTATAGCAACAAATGCAGAACTTTTGGAGGGCGAACTTATGCTCTACTCAAAGGGCGGAGCGTCTATCGTACTCAAAAATGACGGCAGAGTGCTGATAAACGGGCAGGAGGTCGTATGATAGTTGACGCAATGATAAAGAACGGCGATGTTGCAACCGACAGCACGGGAAGATTTATTGAGATTTCCGACAGCGATGTGCTTTTTCAGCGTGCACTGATATGCATTGGTGCAAAGCTTGGTTCTTTTATATACGACAGACAGCTCGGTTCTCAGGCTGAACAGGTGGATATGTCTGATGACAATGCGCTTCAGAAAGTTGAACTCGTCATCAACGAGGCTCTGGCACAGTATGAGGACACTTATGCAAAAGTGATTGAATTTTCTGACACAATAAAACTTGAAATTACAATTGGCGACGAAAGCCGAACAGAGGAGGTGCGTCCAAACGGAAACGTATAATGAAATTTATGAGAGAATGAAGGCAAAATATCAGGAGGAAAGCGGTTCAACGTTTGACGAGGCAAGCGATATTGCAATCAGGCTCAAGGTGCTTGCAGGTGAGATATACAATGCACAGGTCAATTTTGAATGGCTGAAAAATCAGATGTTTGCCGAAACTGCAACGGGTGAATATCTCGACTACATCGCAAGTCAGCGAGGTCTTACACGCAAAAGCGCAGTAAAGGCGCAGGGCGAGATTACATTCTACATCACGGAAGCGACTGACCACGATATAATCATTCCGGAGGGAACAGTAGTAGCAACCGCAGACAGCGAGCCGATGAGATTTTGTACGACCGAGGACGAACAAATTTCAGCAGGCAATACGCTTGTGAGTGTGTATGCTGAGGCTGAAAAGGCAGGAAGCGCAGGAAATATTGCAATCGGCAAGGCTGTAATTCCCGTGAATGTTCCTGCCGAAGTCGAAAGCGTATCAAACAGAGAAGCCTATGTGGGCGGTGAAGATGCAGAAACGGATTCCGAACTCCGTGAACGCATTAGAGATACATTTACAAACCAGTCTAACGGCACAAACAAGGCTTACTATGAACAGCTTGCACTGTCGATTGACGGAATTGCAAAGGCAGGTGTTGTGCCGAGAGTCAGAGGCACGGGAACAGTTAACATCTATGTTTGTGGCAGGGAAGGTGCCGCAGACGAAGAGGCTTTGCAGAAGTTGCAGGAACTTGTTGATGAAGAACGAGAACTCAACGTTGATGTGCTTGTGCTTGATGCAACATTTACAAGCTACGACCTGACAGTTTCGGTAGTTGCAAGAAGCGGATATACAAATGAAGAGGTTATTCAAAAATGTACTCAGGCTTTTCAGAGTTACATAAAATCTCTTCCTATCGGAGCAAAGCTGTATCTTTCGGCAATAGGAAAGGTTTTGCTTGAAACAGGGTGTATTGAAAACTATGAGTTTGACGTTTATATGGATAATCTTGACGTGTCTGCTTCTCAGTGCATCACAGCAGGCAATGTGGAAATTACGGTGACTTAATGAGCAGTTATGATTCTATGAAAACAAAACTTGAACCTGTGGGACTTTATTCGATAAGTGAAGGTTCAAACATCAGCAATGAGCTTAAAGCTTATGCCGAGGGAATTGACCCGTTATTTGAAGATCTTGATGTTATGACAAGGGAGTGTTTTATTGACACGGCAGAAACCTACGGAATAACTCAGAGGGAAAATTTTACGGGCAAGGAAAGAAGCGACTACACGCTTGAACAGCGCAGAGAGATGCTCAGGCTTCAGGAGCAGAATATGGGCAGTAAATGCAATAAAGCGGCTTTTGAGGATAAAATGAGAAGCTTTGGTGTGTATGATTTTTACTTTTACGAGTATTTTTCAAAAGATGTCCTTGCGATATACATAAATGATTCTCTGTCAGATGCGACAAAGAAAATGGTCGAGGAAAAAGTAGCCGCAGAATTTCCCGTACACCTAAAAGTTACAGTAAACTACCCAAACGACACCGAATAATTTTACCTTTGGGAAGATAGGTCGGACGTAGCAGAAACGTCGGTTGCCCAACCATTGGGTCGATATATTGGTAACTGCTACATTTCTCTTAAATAACGTTTATGTAAGAATTTTGTAGGGGACGGCTGGGAAAATTGAAAATTGAAAATGTAAATTTGAAAGTTTTACAAGGAAAATGCTCTGATTTTAAATTTACGTTTCGGTCGGGCAAACCGTTGTTATAAATTGCACCGTTTTATCTTCTCGAATTGCGTGTCGAGGCACTCGACCGAGTTGTGACCGACGTCACGTCGGCGAGGCACTCGACTCCAACTGTTAAGTTGATATGTCGGTGACTGCTACATTTCCCTTAAATAACGTTTTCTGTAGCGTGCCATATCCGCAACGAAAAATTAAAATCTAACCAAATAAAGCAAACAAACCTTTCTGCAAAATGGGACTCCAAAGGGTTTACCCTTTGGTCGGCAACGTGACGTTGCATCCAATTCGGAGAAAGGTTTTGTTTTTTTATAAAAATGTGTTCACGACAGTTTAGAATAATCTGTATTTCGGAAAATATTTATCGTAACTCGATAAATATTTATTGACTTTTCTATTTTGAGGTAATATAATGAAGTTAAGGAAAACCTTAGGAGGTACTTTTTATGACACAGAAATCATTATCAAAATGGATGAAAACTATTGTTATTTTGCTCGGACTCTGCGGTGCTGTTATTTTTGCGGTTGCAGTTCCTGTTGCAGGCTTGATGGTGGTTGAAGAAAACCCCGAGTTTTCGTATTGCTTTGTGCCTTGGCTGATTTTTATATTGCCTATGGCTGTGCCGTGCTATGCGGTTTTGGTGACAGCATGGAAAATCGCTACAAGCATAGCAAAAGATAATTCATTTACGGAGATAAATTCAAAACGTCTGAAAAATGTTTCGGTGCTTGCACTGGGAACTTCGGTGTACTTCTTTGCGGGAAGCACGATGTTTTTGCTTCTTAATATGAGCCATTTCACTGTGTTTGCAGTGTCACTGCTGATAGTGTTTGTGGGAGTCGCAATTTCGGTTGCGTCGGCTGTGCTTTCGTATCTTGTGGGAAAAGCGGCTGACTTGCAGGAACAAAGCGACTTGACGATATGAGGTGAGCAAAATGGAAGGACAGATTATTTTTAACATAGATGTAATGCTTGCAAAGCGCAAGATGAGCGTTACCGAGCTTTCGGAAAAGGTTGGGATAACGCTTGCGAATATTTCGGTTTTGAAGAACGGCAAGGCTAAAGCACTCAAAATCAGCACACTTCAAAAGCTTTGCGAGGCTCTTGAATGTCAGCCCGGTGACTTGCTTGAATATCGAGAAGGCGAGTAGGACGAAAAACTTTTCATTTGACAGTTTATATTCAGTGCAATATTTAAGGGGTGAGCACTATGAAAACATCAAACAAGTTATTTGCGGTAATAAATACAGCCATTGCGGTTGTGCTGATTTTTATGCTTTGCGGTTGCAATTATTCCATTTTATATGATGCTTTTGTAGAAGATGAAGGTGATAACTCTTACAATTATGATGAGATAAAAGTCGAAATAGGCAGGGAAATTTCAATGACCTTGCCTTGCAGTGCCGTAATTCAAAAATATGAGGACACACACGGAGGATTTTTGGGGGATGGTGTCACAGATGCAGTGATAAAGCTGAATGAAGATGCCGAAACAGACGAATTTGTTGAGGATATAAAGAAAACTTGGCTAAAACCGCCTTTTGAAAATTACGAACTCAAAGAGATCCTTAGAAACTGTGATATCTATTCAAATCAATCTTATGTATTTTATCGTGACAGATATTACGAAGAGTACGGAGAGTATACCTCATATTCATATAACTATACACTCGCAACATTTGATGAAGAAACAATGACGTTGTATTACCGTGTACTTGATACATAAGTTAATATAACCTAAATTTGAACGGAAAGCGTAGTATTTTGTCGGTATTCACTTGACATAAGCTGAAAATAATTGTATTATTTTTAATGTGTATTTTATCGGTAAATTCGGATGCTATCATACTTTTAAACCGGTAAAACTTCTAAACTACTATTCTACCAAAGTGAGGTTATATTATGGAGAACTCCAAAAAGACTATGGAAAAAATCGTTGCACTTTGCAAAGGCAGAGGATTTGTATATCCGGGTTCGGAAATCTACGGCGGACTTGCCAATACTTGGGATTACGGCCCACTCGGTATGGCTCTCAAGAACAACATCAAGCAGGCTTGGCTCAAGAAGTTCGTTCAGGAGAACAAGTACAACGTAGGTCTTGACTCTGCAATTCTTATGAATCCGCAGACATGGGTAGCTTCAGGTCACTTGGGCGGTTTCTCCGACCCTCTTATGGACTGCAAGGAGTGCAAAACTCGTCACCGTGCCGACAATCTTATCGAGGACTTTGACGGCACCAACGTTGCAGGCTGGTCAAACGAGCAGATGACTGAGTACATCAAAGAAAAAGAAATTCCTTGCCCAAACTGTGGCAAGCATAATTTTACAGATATCCGTCAGTTCAACCTTATGTTCAAGACATTTCAGGGCGTAACTGAGGACAGCAAGAACGAAATTTACCTTCGTCCCGAAACAGCACAGGGTATTTTTGTAAACTTCTCTAATATTCAGAGAACAAGCCGTAAGAAAGTGCCTTTCGGTGTTGGTCAGATCGGTAAGTCATTCCGTAACGAAATTACTCCGGGTAACTTTATTTTCCGTGTTCGTGAGTTTGAGCAGATGGAACTTGAATTCTTCTGCAAGCCGGGCACAGACCTCGAGTGGTTTGAATATTGGAGAGCGTTCTGCCGTGACTTCCTCTACTCACTCAACATCAAGCCTGAAAATCTCAGACTTCGTGACCATTCAGCAGAGGAACTTTGCTTCTACTCAAAGGCTACTACTGACTTTGAATATCTCTTCCCATTTGGCTGGGGCGAGCTTTGGGGCGTTGCAGACAGAACAGACTACGACCTCACACAGCACGGCAACACCTGTGGCAAGCCGATCGAGTATTTTGATCAGACAACTAACGAAAAGTACGTTCCGTATGTTATCGAGCCGTCACTCGGCGTTGAGCGTCTTTTCCTTGCACTCGTTGTTGAGGCTTATGACGAAGAAGTTATCGACGAAAAGGACACAAGAGTTGTGCTCAGACTTCATCCTGCACTTTCACCGTTCAAGGCAGCCGTTCTTCCGCTTTCAAAGAAGCTCAACGATAAGGCTGAAGAAGTTTACGAGATGCTCACAAAAGACTTTATGGTTGATTATGATGACGCAGGTTCAATCGGCAAGAGATACCGCCGTCAGGACGAAATCGGCACACCGTTCTGTATCACATACGACTTCGATTCAGTTGAGGACGGTTGCGTAACAGTTCGTGACCGTGACACAATGGCTCAGGAAAGAGTTGCAATCGACAAACTCAGCGAATACATCGCCCAAAAAATTAAATTCTAATTATTTTACCTTTGAGCAGATAGGTCGGACGTAGTTCAGATGTCGGTTGCCCAACCATTAGGTAGATATGTTGGTAACTGCTACATTTCTCTTAAATAACGTTTTTTGTAGCGCTGTAGTAGGGACATGGCGTGCCATGTCCGCAAAAACGTAATCGATATAGCAACTTAACGGTCGGGAAACCGTTTCATAGATTACACCGACTTATATCCTCGAGTTGTAAAAATTTAATAAATGCTAAGTGAAAATCCCAACCGCATTGTGAGCGATTGGGATTTTGTTATTCTATATAAAACTGTGACTTATGAATAAATGCATTTATTCTGAGTGACAGTCGGAACAAATGTCCTCTTCAGATGCGCCGATGCAGGTTACAAAAGTATCTCCTACATCTGCAACCGCACCGAACTCCACGGGAACTTCAATGCAGATGTCTTGTGTGATAGTAAATACGCACTGTCCGTTTTTTGTACCGCCACAGGTGTTTTTACCTACGGTAACAACAGGGTCACCACAGCATTTTGTTGTTGTTTCCTTGGCTCTTGCAAAAGGAGTAACAGTTACAGGAACACACACTGATGTTTTCTGAAACGCAACTGCCGGACAAACTTTATCTTTTACCTCTCCGGTAGAGTCTGACATAAAAAACCTTCTTTCTTAACTAATTTAGAGTTTTACTCTCACCTTCAGTATATGCAGAAAGTTGAAAGATCCGTGTGTCAGTTAAACGTTGTATTTTCAGATGGGAAATGATATAATAAAATATACAGGTTATTTTGGAGGTGCACTATGGCACTTGAAAATAAATTAGGGCTTGAAGATTCCGCTGACCTTGCCCGTGAGGAAGAACGACTCAGCAAGAAAAAAGCAATAGAACTGTTTGAAAGCGGATTGCTCGATACACTTGAGGCAGGAAAGTTTTCTTCGCTCAGCACGATTCATAAGTATCTTTTTGATGAAATTTATGATTTTGCGGGCAAATTGAGAACGGTCAACATTTCAAAAGGAAATTTTCGTTTTGCCCCGTTGATGTATCTTGAAGTATCGCTTGAGAACATTGACAAAATGCCACAATCGACTTTTGATGAAATCATCGAAAAGTATGTTGAAATGAATATCGCTCACCCGTTCAGAGAAGGTAATGGGCGAAGCACACGAATTTGGCTCGACTTGATTTTGAAAAAAGAACTGCACAAGGTCATTGATTGGAGCAGGGTAGACAGGGAAGATTACCTTCTTGCAATGGAGCGCAGTCCCATCAGGGATATTGAAATCAAACACGTTTTAAAGCAAGCCTTGACCGACGAAATTAACAGCAGGGAAATGTATATGAAAGGCATCGACCATAGTTATTATTATGAGGGATATACCTCATTTAAGGCAGAGAATTTGTGATTTAGTTAAGCAAAGGGGAAATTAAAATTGAAAATTGAAAATGTAAATTTGAAAGTTTTACAGGGGAAATGCTCTGATTTTAAATTTAAGTTTACGGTCGGGCAACCGTTGTATAGATTACACCGACTTATATCCCCGAATTGCGTGTCGAGGCACTCGACACTCGACAAAAATCCTCCTACCGATTTCTCGATAGGAGGATAATTTTTATCTATAGGATTGTTAAACCAAAATTGAATTACATATCCTTGATTGCAGCCTGAGCAGCAGCAAGTCTTGCGATCGGCACACGGAATGGTGAGCATGATACATAGTCAAGACCGAGCTGGTGACAGAACTCAACTGATGTTGGGTCGCCGCCGTGCTCACCGCAGATACCAACGTGGAGCTTCTCGTTAACAGGCTTACCAAGCTTGATAGCTGTATCCATTAACTTGCCAACGCCTGTCTGGTCGAGTCTTGCGAATGGATCGTTCTCGAAGATCTTTACATCATAGTAAGCGTCTAAGAACTTACCTGCGTCATCTCTTGAGAAACCGTATGTCATCTGTGTGAGGTCGTTTGTACCGAAGCAGAAGAAGTCAGCTTCCTTAGCGATCTCATCAGCTGTGAGAGCAGCACGAGGAATTTCGATCATTGTACCAACTTCATATTCAAGCTCTACGCCTGAAGCAGCGATTTCAGCGTCAGCTGTTTCAACAACTACCTTCTTAACGAACTTGAGCTCTTTGATGTCACATACGAGTGGAATCATAATTTCAGGCTTAACTGCCCAATCAGCATGAGCCTTCTTAACTTCGAGAGCTGCACGGATAACAGCCTTTGTCTGCATCTTAGCAATTTCAGGATATGTTACTGCAAGACGGCAGCCACGGTGACCCATCATTGGGTTGAACTCGTGGAGTGAAGCGATGATAGCCTTGATGTCTTCAACTGACTTGCCCTGTGCATCAGCAAGCTTCTTGATGTCAGCTTCTTCTGTAGGAACGAACTCGTGAAGTGGTGGGTCAAGGAATCTGATTGTTACAGGATTGCCTTCGAGAGCCTCGTAGAGAGCCTTGAAGTCGCCCTGCTGATATGGAAGAATCTTTTCGAGAGCAGCTTCTCTCTCTTCAACTGTATCTGAGCAGATCATCTCACGGAATGCAGCGATTCTGTCCTCTTCAAAGAACATATGCTCTGTACGGCAAAGACCGATACCTTCAGCACCGAGTTCTCTTGCCTTCTTAGCGTCTGTTGGTGTGTCAGCGTTTGTTCTAACCTTGAGCTTTCTGTATTTGTCAGCCCAAGCCATAATTCTGCCGAATTCGCCTGCGATTACAGCGTCTGTTGTCTGGATAGCACCGTCGTAGATGTTACCTGTTGAACCGTCGATTGAGATGTAATCTCCCTCGTTGAACTCTTTGCCTGCAAGTGTGAACTTCTTGTTAGCTTCGTCCATATTGATGTCGCCGCAACCTGATACGCAGCATGTACCCATACCACGAGCAACAACGGCAGCGTGTGATGTCATACCGCCACGAACTGTGAGGATACCCTGTGAAGCCTTCATACCTGTAATATCTTCAGGTGATGTTTCAAGACGAACAAGAACTACCTTTTCGCCTCTTGCGTTCCAAGCTTCAGCATCTTCAGCTGTGAATACGATCTTACCGCAAGCAGCACCAGGAGATGCGCCGAGGCCCTTACCGATTGGTGTAGCAGCCTTTAATGCAGCAGCGTCGAACTGTGGGTGTAATAATGTGTCAAGGTTTCTTGGGTCGATCATAGCAACTGCTTCAGCTTCTGTTCTCATACCTTCGTCAACGAGGTCACAAGCGATCTTTAAAGCAGCCTGAGCTGTTCTCTTACCGTTTCTTGTCTGGAGCATATAGAGCTTCTTGTTTTCAACAGTGAACTCCATATCCTGCATATCTCTATAGTGATTTTCAAGTGTCTTACAAACGTCCTGGAACTGAGCAAAAGCTTCAGGGAACTTCTCAGCCATCTGAGCGATTGGCATTGGTGTACGAACACCTGCAACAACGTCTTCACCCTGAGCGTTTACAAGGAATTCACCCATAAGCTTCTTTTCACCTGTAGCAGGGTCACGAGTAAATGCAACACCTGTACCACAGTCGTCACCCATGTTACCGAATGCCATTGACTGAACGTTAACAGCAGTACCCCATGAGTAAGGAATGTCGTTATCACGACGATATACGTTTGCACGAGGGTTGTCCCATGAACGGAATACAGCCTTTACAGCGCCCATCAACTGCTCCTTAGGATCGTCAGGGAACTCTGTGCCGATTTTAGCCTTATATTCAGCCTTGAACTGTGAAGCGAGTTCCTTGAGGTCTTCTGCTGTGAGTTCAACGTCGAATGTAACGCCTCTTTCTTCCTTCATCTTGTCGATAAGCTCTTCAAAATACTTCTTACCAACTTCCATAACTACGTCAGAATACATCTGAATGAATCTTCTGTAGCAGTCCCAAGCCCAACGTGGGTTGTTTGACTTTTCAGCAATAACGTTAACAACTGTTTCGTTAAGACCGAGGTTAAGAATTGTATCCATCATACCAGGCATAGAAGCTCTTGCACCTGAACGTACTGATACGAGAAGCGGATTTTCGCTGTCGCCGAATTTTTTGCCTGTGATCTCTTCCATCTTGTCGATGTACTCATAGATCTGAGCTTCGATCTCAGCATTGATCATTTTGCCGTCCTCATAATACTGAGTACAAGCTTCTGTTGTAATTGTGAATCCCTGTGGTACAGGAAGTCCTAAACCTGTCATTTCTGCAAGGTTAGCACCCTTACCGCCGAGGAGCTCACGCATGTTAGCGTTACCTTCTGTAAAAAGGTATACCCATTTTTTAGCCATAGTTGGTAATCCTCCTATAAAATAAAATATACGGCTGTGACGGAAACTCTTGTTTGCATCTCCGCCTGCTTGTATAAGCCTAAATGATATTATAACAAATGTTAGCAAAAATAGCTATATTTTTTTAAAATTTTTTCTTATAAAAAACTCGGGTCAAATTTTATTAATATTGTATAAATCGTTTAAATTGTTGACTAATAATGTTTTTTTGTAAAATTTACTTGAATTTTGTAATTTTTGTGAGATAATATTAATATCCATCAATATGTTCAGCAGGAACGAAATTTGCGGTTATTCCTGCATTATGAGGTTAAAAATGAGTAATTGTGCAATAATTCTTGCAGGCGGAGAGGGCAAGAGAATGAAGTCCGACAAGCCAAAGACTTTATCTGAGGTTTTGGGCAAGCCTATGCTTATGTGGGTCATCTCTGCTCTTAAAAATGCAGGAATTGACGATATATGTGTTGTTAAAGGCTTTAAAAAGGAATGTATCGAGGAGTTTTTGGGCACTCTTGATTTTGAAGTTGAGAGCGTGTTTCAGGCTGAACGTCTTGGTACAGGTCACGCTGTGATGATGGCTAAGGATTTCCTTAAAAAGCACGAAGGCAATGTTGTTATTCTTAACGGTGACGCACCGTTTATGACAAGCGAAACAATAAAAAATTCGCTTGCTCAGCATATTCAGACAGAGTCAGCCGCAACGGTCATTTCTGCAAATGTTGACGACCCTACAGGCTACGGCAGAATTGTAAGGGACGAAAACTCAGACGTTAAGGCAATCGTTGAGCAGAAAGACGCCGACGAGGAAACTCTGAAAATTACTGAGGTAAATTCAGGCGGTTTCTGGTTTGATTGTCAGCTTTTGCTGTCGGTTCTTGACAGAATCAAGTCTGACAACAACGCAAAGGAATATTATCTCCCCGATGCGCTCAAGCTGTTATTGTCAGACGGCAGAAAGGTTGGCGCATTCACGGCGCAGTGCAGTGACACGGTGCTCGGCGCAAACGACCCTGCTCAGCTTGAGGAACTCAATAACATAGCAAGACAAAAGGGTTACACCTGTTAATCATTCATCCAAAATAAATTCACAAAACAATCTTCAAAGGAGTTTATCACAATGAATTTTCACGGTAAGGACATCAAAATTTTCACCGGCAGTTCAAATGTTGACGTAGCTCAGGGAATTGCAGGCTGTCTTGGTTTGCCACTCGGCAAGAGCGACTGCACTCAGTTCTCAGACGGCGAAATCGCAGTTTCACTTCACGAGTCAGTTCGTGGTTCAGACTGCTTCATCGTTCAGTCAACTTGCACACCTGTAAACGACAATCTTATGGAAATGCTCATAATGATTGACGCTATGAAGCGTGCTTCTGCTGCAAGAATTACTGCTGTTATGCCATACTTCGGTTATGCAAGACAGGACAGAAAAGCTAAGGCAAGAGATCCGATTTCAGCAAAGCTTTGTGCTGACATCATCACAAGCGCAGGTGCAGACCGTGTGCTTACAATGGATCTTCATGCAAATCAGATTCAGGGCTTCTTCAATATCCCTGTTGACCACCTCCACGGTGCAAATCTTCTTGCAAACCATATGAGAGAGAAAATCGGCGGTAACTTTGATGACTATATTGTAGTATCTCCTGACCTCGGTTCAGTTACTCGTTCAAGAAACTTTGCTTCAAGAATCGGCACAGGTCTTGCAATCATCGATAAGCGCAGACCAAAGGCTAACGTTTGCGAAGTTATGAACATCATCGGTGACGCAAGAGGCAAGAAGGTTATCCTCGTTGACGATATGATCGACACAGCAGGCACACTCTGCAACGCTGCAAACGCTATCGTTGAAAAGGGCGGCGCAACTGAGGTTTATGCTTGTGCAACTCACGCAGTTCTTTCAGGTCCTGCAATCGAGAGAATCAAGAACAGCGCAATCAAGGAAGTTGTTCTTCTCGACACTATCCCTGTTCCTCAGGAGAAGATGATCGACAAGTTCACAATTCTTCCTGTAGCTCCTACATTTGCAGAGGCTATTGCAAGAATTTACAACGACAAGCCATTTACACCTGCTTTCGGTTAATTGACTTACTCGTAAATAAATAAAAACAAAAGCGGGTTTTTTCAAACCCGCTTCTTTTAACTTTGAGTTTTTTAGCTTTGGGCAGATAGGTCGGACATAGCAGAAACGTCGGTTGCCCAACCGTTAAGTTGATATATTGGTGACTGCTACATTTCTCTAACATAACGTTTTTGTAGTGTGTCACATCAAACGTTCTGAATATATCAAATTAACGGTCGGGAAACCGTTGTATAGATTACACCGACTTATATCCTCGATTTGTGTCCGAAGTCACGTCGGCGGCATCCTTGACGTCCCTTAAACGTAATCAATATATAAATTTAACGGTCGGGAAACCGTTGTATAGACTACACCGACTTATCTCCTCGACTTGTGACCGTCGTCACGACGGCGAATTGCGTGTCGAGGCACTCGACGCACTCGACCCGATGAAATTTCCAAATCGAAGTTATCATAAAGCGGTTGGAACTTTCCCAATATAAATAACATTACGGTCGGGAAACCGTTGCATAGACTGCACCGACTTATATCCTCGAATTAAAAATAAAGGAAATTAAAGATGTTTGGTAAAAAATTTTCAAATTCTGTTGAGTACCTCGTGGTGGGGCTCGGCAACCCTGATAAAAAATATGAAAATACACGTCACAACACAGGCTGGCTTGCACTTGATTACATTGCAGATAAATTTAACTGTAACGTAAATCGTATCAAGTACAAAAGCTTTGTGGGTGAATGTACAATCAGTGGCGCAAAGGTTATGCTTATGAAGCCGACAACTTATATGAACAACAGCGGTCAGGCTGTGGTTGAGGCGATGAATTTTTATAAAATTCCGCCTGAAAATGTAATTGTCATTTTTGACGATATTTCGCTCGACGTAGGCAAAATGAGAATACGCACAAAGGGCAGTGACGGCGGTCAGAAAGGTATGCGAAGCATAATTTACCTCAGCGGTAAGGACACTTTTCCACGCATCAAAATCGGAATCGGTGCAAAGCCGAATCCTCAGTGGGATTTAGCCGATTGGGTGCTCTCAAAGTTTACCGATGATGAATTCAAAACGCTGTCGACAATGTTTGACAACGCTTCAAAGGCTGTTGAGCTTATAATAGAAGGAAAGCCCGACCGTGCGATGAATCTTTTTAACTGATATTGGTATAT
Organism: Ruminococcus sp.; assembly: GCA_036306945.1. Taxonomy (GTDB): domain Bacteria; phylum Bacillota; class Clostridia; order Oscillospirales; family Acutalibacteraceae; genus Ruminococcoides. The sequence goes on from JAXJYO010000040.1 coordinate 59,152, forward strand.
TAAAATGAACAATATGAACTTTCTTGTTGACGTTCTCAAAAGCAATCCTGCTTTCAAAACTCTGCTCAAAAACGCAAAAGCAGGAAAATCTCTGTGTGTATCGGGACTGTCAGCAATCAACAAAGCAAACATAATCAATGCGCTGTGCCGCCTTAAAGGTGTCACGGCTTTTTGTGTTGCGTCCGATGAAAAAGAAGCGCAGACACTCTGCAACGACCTGTCCTGTATGGGGCTCAGAGCATATGTTTATCCCGTGCGTGACTTCAACTTTCTCGATTTTCAGAGCAAGTCACACGAATATGAGCACGCTCGTTTAAAGGTGTTGTTGAAGCTTATCGAAAACGAATGTGACGTTGTAATTTCCTGCGTAGATGCGGCAAGTCAGCTCACTGTGCCCAAAAAGACGCTTGAGGACTCAACGATAATCTTTGAAGAGGGAAGAGAGCTTTCACTTGAAAGAGCCGTCAATTCGCTGACACTTTTGGGTTATGAACGCTTTGACGCAGTTGAGGGCAACGGTCAGTTTTCGCTCAGAGGCGGAATTCTCGACTTCTTTATGCCCGATGCCGAATATCCCGTGAGAGCCGAGTTTTGGGGCGATGAGATAACAGATTTAAGCTACTTTGACATCGAAACTCAGCGACGTTTCAAAAAGGCAGGCAAAATCAAACTTTCGCCGTCAACCGAAATAATCATCGGTGACCGAAACGAACTTGCAGACAAAATCGTTCACAAGGCAGGACTTCTCAAGGGCAAAGGCTCGGCTGTTGCGAGAGAAAAGCTTTTCTCCGAAGCCGAACTCATCAGAAGCGGTGCGATGATTGCAAATGCCGACAAATTTATCGGGCAGATTTACGACAAACCCGAAAGTCTTTTTGACTATTTCAGCCGTGATACGCTTTTCTTTGTGTCCGAATTCAGCAACGTGCGTGACAGGGGAAAGGCTATGGATTTCCAGAGCAGTGAAACCCTCAAACAGGGCATTAAGGACGGCTTTTTGTGCAGAGGCTTTGACCGCTTTACGCTCACTTTCAATGAATGTATAGATATTTTCAACGCACACGGAACTATCGTGCTCGAAAACTTCGTTCACGGCAGTATTCCGCTTAATTTAAGTGAAATCATCAGTTTTTCGTCAAAACAGCTCACCCAGTGGAACGGCTCGTACAAACAGCTTTCCGAGGATCTGAAGGGACTTTTTACACCCGAAAGCTGTGGCGTGATTCTCGCAGGAACGGATAAATCCGCAAAAAATCTCTGCGATGCGCTCGTTGAAGAGGGATTCCCTGCAAGATATGCCGAAAGCCTTGAAACTGTTAAAAGCGGTGCAATTTATGTTCTTCCGGGTGCTCTCAGTGCAGGTTTTGACTTTCCAAAGGAAAAATTCTTCCTCATAACCTACGGTCAGTCAGTTTATAAACCTCAGAAAAAGAAGCGCAAAAAGCAGAAGAACGGACAGGAAATTTATAGCCTTGCAGAACTCACTGCAGGCGATTATGTGGTACACAACGTTCACGGAATCGGTGTGTTCAGCGGTATACGCAAAATCGACACCCACGGAATCACCAAGGACTATATCAAAATCGACTATGCAAAGGGTGACGTGCTCTATGTGCCCGTAACTCAGCTTGATATGGTCGCAAAATACATAGGACCGAGGGAAAATTCAAGCGTCAAGCTCAGCCGACTCGGTTCGCAGGATTGGCAGAAGGCAAAGGCAAAGGTCAAGACTTCCGTAAAGGACATCGCAAAGGAACTTATTGAGCTTTATTCTGCAAGAATGAAAGCAAAAGGCTATGCGTTTTCAAGGGACAACGAGTGGCAGAGGGACTTTGAGGCGAGCTTTGAATATGAAGAAACTCCCGACCAGCTCAATTGCTGTTCCGACATCAAGCGTGATATGGAGAAAACTGCGCCTATGGACAGACTTCTCTGCGGTGATGTTGGCTTCGGCAAAACCGAGGTTGCTCTGCGTGCCGCATTCAAATGCGTTGCGGATTCAAAGCAGTGTGCGCTTCTCTGTCCTACAACTATCCTTGCGTGGCAGCATTATCAGACGGTTATCAAGCGCTTTGAGGGTTACCCGATAAGAGTTGAACTTCTCTCACGTTTCCGCACTGCAAAACAGCAGAAGGAAATTCTTCAAAAACTCAAGCGCGGCGAAATTGATATGATAGTTGGAACTCACCGACTTGTGCAGAAAGATGTTGAATTCCGTGACCTCGGACTTGCGATAATCGACGAGGAACAGCGATTCGGCGTGGCTCAGAAGGAACGCTTCAAGGAAGTCTGCAAAAACGTTGACGTGCTCACACTTTCGGCTACGCCTATTCCGAGAACTCTCAATATGGCGATGAGCGGACTGCGTGATATGAGCGTAATTGAGGAAGCTCCGCACAACAGACAGCCTGTGCAGACGTATGTGCTTGAACACGATGACGCTGTGATAAATGAAGCTATCCGCAGAGAAATACGCAGAGGCGGACAGGTGTTCTATTTGCACAACAATGTTGAAACGATAGAATCAAAGGCTAATAAAATTCTCGAAGCTGTGCCCGAGGCTAAAATTGCAATCGGTCACGGTAAGATGAAAGAAAACGAGCTAAGCGAAGTTTGGCGTCAGATGCTTGAGCAGGAGGTTGATATCCTCGTCTGCACAACGATAATCGAAACAGGCGTTGACCTGCCTAACGCAAACACTCTTATAATAGAAAATGCTGACTGTATGGGACTTTCACAGCTTCATCAGCTCAGGGGAAGAGTCGGCAGAAGCTCACGAAGAGCATATGCGTACTTTACATTCAGAAGAAGCAAGGTGCTGTCTGAAATTCAGCAAAAGCGACTTGCGGCTATCAGAGAATTCACTGAATTCGGCAGCGGCTTCAAAATTGCAATGCGTGACCTCGAACTGCGAGGTGCGGGAAATATTATGGGCGCACAGCAACACGGCCATATGGAGTCTGTCGGATATGATATGTACTTAAAGCTTTTAGGCGAAGCGGTAAGCGAGGAACGTGGCGAAACCACGGCATCTACAGGCGATCTCGACTGTCTTATTGATATTTCGGTCGATGCACATATTCCTGAAAATTACGTCGAAAGCCTTACTCTCAGACTTGACGTGTACAGAAGAATTGCCGATATCCGAAGCCTTGAGGATTCCGAGGACGTCAAGGACGAACTTCGTGACAGATTCGGTGAAATTCCAAAATCCGTGCTCGGTCTTGTTGACATTGCTCTTGTGCGAAATAAGGCAAATTCCAAGGGAATCTACGAAATCAGACAGAACGACAACACTCTGATGCTCTATGTTCGTGAGCTGAAATCCCCCGAAGTTGCCGATATGCTCATAGCACTCAACGGTAAAGCCTCTCTCAATGCAGGAGCAAAACCGTTTGTTTCCGTAAAATGCAGTGAGGGAATGTCATCACTTGAAATGCTCAAAAAAATATTTGCCGTATCTTAAATTCAGCGAAATACGCTGTTTACTTTGAAAAAAATCAATAAATTTTCAATAAAATATAGACAATGACAAATTTTTTGTGTATAATCATAAAGTACGCATCCTGCGAAAGTGTTTCCGGATGCAGAATGCAAATTTAGTTTAAGGACGGTATAAAAATATGAAACCAAATCTTAAAATCGGTTCATTTCTTATGGCTGTGGTAATGATTTTTTCAATGCTTGCAGTTGCAGGTTGCACACCCGTAAGTCTTTCAAAAGAGTGGTCTTACAAGACAAGCGACAACGAGCTTGCAATCGGTGTTTACATTTATTCACTCGACACAGCTTATCAGCAGGCTAAGACTTATGCTTCGGAACTTGAGGATTATGATGAGTCAAGCGATGCATGGCTTGAAATGGAAATCACAGATGATGACGGCGATAAGGCTGTTGCTAAGGACTGGATCAAGAGCGAAGCTAAGAAGATGTGTCTTACTTACCTCGTGCTTGAAGAACAGCTTGTAAAAGAAAATGTTGAAATTTCAACTGACGATATGGCTTCTGCCGAAGATCAGGCTGAAACATATTGGAACGTTGGTCAGTACGCTGACTACGGCTACGTTATGCCGATGAGCGATGATTTAGAGCCATACGGTATTTCACTCGACAGCTTTAGCTACTGCTCAACAGAGTTCAGCGTAAAATATCAGGCTTTGTTTGATGCTCTCTACGACGAGGGTGGCTCAAAGGAAGTTTCTGACAGCGACCTCAAGGATTATTTTGTTGAGAATTACACAGACTACAGCTACTTCACAGTTAACCTCTACACAGCTTCAACTGACGAAGCCGGCACATCAACAAACATTGCCTTTTCAGATGAAGAGGCTAAGAAGGTAACTGACGAAATCGACGGTTATGCAAAAGAGCTCAACAACGGCAAGTCATTTGACGACATTGTTGAGAAGTATATGGATGCAAACGAAGTAACAACAGACCCTTCAACTTCAACAATCGAGAACCTTGAGGACACTTCACTCGGTGACGATGTTAAGGAAGCTCTTGAAGGTCTTGACAACAACAAGGCTACTACATTGCAGGTAGGCGACGGCGATACAGCAGTTTACTACATCATCTACAAGAGAGATATCAAGGATTCTGCCGACAACTACATCAAGGACGGCACAAATCACGCAAACGTTCTTGCCGCTATGAAGGGTGAAGAGTTTGCAGATTACATCGAAGGTCTTACAGAGTCACTTGAGTACGAGGAGAACACAGACGCTATCAACAAGTATGATCCTAAGATGTTCTTTGTTGCAGTAGAGCCTACAACAACTGCTGAAGAGGAAACAACAACAGCGGAATAAATCTGAATGAAAAGTTCAGTGAAAGGAGTTTGTATGAGCAGAAGTTCAAAGCTGATTACAGCTCTCTTAATGATAATTTTCTGTTTTTCATTGTTCACCGTAACTGCGTTTGCAGTTGGTGAAGATGGAGAACTTTCCGGCGGAGAAGGTGATGTCGTTGTTCCGACAGAGGCTCAGCCCGTGTACACCGAACCAGTTGTGGAACCTGTGTACACCGACCCTGTTGTAGAACCTGTCTACACCGATCCGGTATATACAGAGGCTCCCGTAGTTGACGAGCCTTCATACGTTGAGCCGGATGTCGAAACTCCGACCTATAACTACGATTATTACGATAACAACGACGAGTACAGCGATTCCAATGATTCCTACGAAAGCAATCAGTCGAGCAATGATTCAAGCAATACTGCTACTGCGGCACTCTATGAGTCAAACCACAAAATTGACGACACCGAGCTTTCAAGCAACGATTGGAAAGACATTGCGACGAATCTGTCAGATACAAGCAATCTAAGCAGTGACGGCGACGATTTCAGCTTTATTCAGAAGAATACCGATAAGGGTGACAACGGTCATCTGATATTGCTGGGCGGAATCTTGTGTCTGTTGCTCAGCGCATCGGGAATTATCTATCTGATCGCCTCAGCGGTTGTAAGACGCAAAAAATTTGCCACAGGCTATGCAGGCAATTCATCAGGCGGACATCACCGTTCAAACGATGATTATGATGACGGATATAAATCAGCAAAGAGCGAGCAGAAGCGACTTGAAAGAAGCAGAAAATTCGACACAGCCGATGTCAAGCTTCCAAAGTCAGGTTCACGCTACAAAAACGGCGGAAAAAGATATAAATAAGCAAAGAAAAATATCGACCGTTCCTATTAAAGGAGCGGTCGATTTTTGTTTGCAAATCAACAGACACGAAAAATCACTGCACAAGCTTGCAGATGATAAATATTATGAGTGCTATTATTCCGATGAGGATTGAAATGAAAAGCACATATGTAAGCACGATGAAAAGCGGCGTGACGCCGCCAACATTTCGAGCAGATAGCTTGACATATTTCAATCCATCTATGCCCGACCATAACCGAGCAGTTATCTATAAAGCAAAAAAGATTTCACTAAAAAGTTCAGCGATGAACTCTATAATACAACCCATTACTTTTCTTCGCTGTCCTTCTTGGCGTAAGCTTCTTTGAACGGAACTACCTTGCCGTCTTTTTCTTTTACGCTCACGTTGTCCAGCGTACTGCTGAACTGTGCTCTGATTTCTGACAGATACACTTTGTATAATTCCTGCTGTTCAGCCTGTTCCTCTGCGGTGAGTCCGATTGAACGCTTTTTTCTTGAAAGCTCGCTGATTCTGTCAAGCATTTTCTTATCCATAACAAATTACCTCGCTGAAATTTCTGCTACTATGATACCACAAATTCCGATTTACTACAAGCATATTGTTGAAATTATAAAAACGTTGTGATATCATTATTGTATAAATATTTTTTTGAGGTCGCATTATGGAACAGTTAAGTTTACTACATCCGAATAATTCAAACGCTGTTTATCGCACACTCACCAAAGAGGCGATAAACGATTTGTCTGTTGACTTCATCTGCGATGCTCTCTCAGATGAGCCCTACGAGCGCAACAGCATCAAAAATTTGCTTATAAATATCACCGACGACGAGGAGGTCATCAAGTACAGATGTGATGTATTTGATGATTTTTTAAAGTACCCAAAACTCAGGGAGGATCTTACGGGTTTGCTTGAAAAACTCAATGACCTGCGTGAAATTGAGCGTTTTCAGAAGGATTCCGAAGCTTCTTCACTGTGGCAACTTGTCAACCGCCTTCGTGAAATGGGCGGTTATGTTGACTGCATAACTCAAATCAAAAACACCCTTGAGGCGATAGACGTGAAGTCTGAGGGACTTTTAAAACTCAAGGAGGGCGTTCAGAAAATTTATAACGACAGCGGATTTCCCGACCTTAAAAAGGACATCGAGGAAACCCTCGCAAAGGCGCAAAAACTCAGGAGTATCACTCTCGGTGTAAACCTCGACGCTTTGCTCAGACCAAAGACAGTCGGTGTAATTTCGCTCAACGACAAGCCTTTTACCGACAGCGGAATTTTGAAGCGTTTTATGAAGTTTGCAAACAACAGCGAGCTTCATCACGGAAATGATGTGTCGGGATTTGTCAGCTTTCATCCTGCAAATCCGTCTACTACGTCACTCGGCATCGGAAAGATGGTCGTTGGCGCACAGCAGGATGTAAATCAGGTTTTCTCAAGCGACATCACAGGCGCAGACCCGCTTTCCGAAGCGCTCAAAAAGGTCGTTACGGACATTCTCAGACGCACGGTAAACGAAATCAAATCAATGCTCAACAAGTACACAGACATCAAGGGATATTCGTTCGTAGCCTTGATGCCTGAGATAATTTTCTATATCAGATTTGCTGAGCTTTGCGACAAAATTATGCAGAAAAATCTGCCGTTGTGCAAGGCTGAGGTCATTTCAAAGGACAAAAGAGCCTGCAACATCAGCGATATTTATAATATTAAGCTTGCAATCAAGGCTGTCAAGGGCGATGAAATTGACATCGTGACAAACGAGTTTGAATTTGACGATGACAAGAGGATTTACATTCTCACAGGCCCTAACCGTGGCGGAAAGACTACGATTACACAGGCTGTCGGACTTGCATTTCTGCTTGCTCAGAACGGAATTTACGTTCCTGCGTCGTCAATGGAGTTCAGCCCCTGCGACAACATTTTCACACATTTTCCTGCCGATGAAAACGACACGGTTGACCTCGGCAGACTCGGTGAAGAGAGCAAGCGACTTGCTGAAATTTTCGATACAGCCACAAAATACAGCCTTATTCTGCTCAACGAGAGCCTTGCGACTACGAATGTTGCAGAGGGTCTTTACATAGCCAAGGACGTTGTAAAGGCGATGAGATATCTCGGCGTGCGTTCGGTGTTCAACACTCATATGCACGACCTTGCACGCAATCTCGAAACCGTCAACAGCGATATTGAAGGCGAAAGCAGGGTTGAAAGTATGGTTACGGGGGTTGAGAACGGACAGCGTTCGTTCAAGGTGTTCATAGCACCTCCGCAGGGTGTCAGCTATGCAAAGGACATTGCTGAAAAGTACGGCGTAACTTTTGACAAAATCAAAAAGGGCATAGACGAGAAGAGAAAGTGAGAACGTCACCGAAACCAATAATTTTCAATTTACGTTACGGTCGGGAAAAGTTGTATAGATTACACCGACTTGTATTCCAAAAATGCGTGCGAGAATTCGCTATTTAAGGAGAAATATATGAGTATTTTAAACGTTGAGCATTTGTCACACGGATTTGGTGACCGTGCAATTTTTGCAGATGTTTCTTTCCGTCTGCTCAAGGGTGAGCATATCGGTCTTGTCGGCGCAAACGGTGAGGGAAAATCTACATTTATGAATATCGTAACAGGCAAGCTTCAGCCTGATGAGGGCAAGGTTGAGTGGTCAAAGAACGTCCGTGTAGGATATCTCGACCAGCACACCGTGCTTGAAGCGGGAATGACGATTGAGGACGTGCTTAAATCTGCATTTTCTTATCTTTTTGAGCTTGAAGAGAAGATGAATCAAATTTGTGACAACCTCGGCACTGCAAGCGAAGAGGAAATGACCGAAATGATGGACGAGCTCGGCACCATTCAGGACACTCTCACTCTTCACGATTTTTACGTTATAGACTCCAAAGTTGAGGAAGTTGCCCGTGCATTGGGGCTCTTTGACATCGGGCTCGACCGTGATGTGACCGACCTCAGCGGCGGTCAGCGTACAAAGGTGCTTCTTGCCAAATTGTTGCTCGAAAAGCCTGACATTCTCCTGCTTGACGAGCCGACAAACTACCTTGACGAAGAGCATATTGCATGGCTCAAGCGTTATCTTATCGACTACGAAAACGCTTTTGTGCTGATTTCGCACGACATTCCGTTCCTCAACGAGGTAATCAACATCATCTACCATATGGAAAATCAGAAGCTTGACCGTTATGTGGGCGACTATCATCACTTTGAAGAAGTATATGCGATGAAAAAGGCTCAGCTTGAGGCGGCTTACAAACGTCAGCAACAGGAAATCAGCGAGCTCAAGGACTTTGTTGCAAGAAACAAAGCACGAGTTTCAACGAGAAATATGGCGATGTCACGACAGAAAATGCTCGATAAAATGGATATCATCGAGCTTGCCGCAGAGAAGCCGAAGCCTGAGTTCAATTTCAGAACAGGGCGCACGGCAGGCAGATTTATTTTTGAGGCAAAGGATTTGGTCATCGGTTACGACGAACCGCTGTCAAAGCCCCTCACGATAGCGATGGAGCGTGGACAGAAAATTGCGCTCACGGGTGCAAACGGTATCGGAAAAACCACGCTTCTCAAGAGTATATTGGGACTTATTCCTCCGATTTCAGGTTCGGTTGAGTTGGGTGAAAACCTTCAGATAGGATATTTTGAGCAGGAAACATCGGGTGACAACACGACCACCTGCATAGAGGAGATATGGAAGGAGTTTCCGTCCTACAATCAGGCTGAAATCCGTGCCGCACTCGCAAAATGCGGTCTTACCACAAAGCACATCGAAAGTCAGGTCAGAGTTCTCAGCGGAGGAGAGCAGGCAAAGGTTCGACTTTGCAAGCTTATCAACAAGGAAACGAATATTCTCCTGCTCGACGAGCCGACTAACCACCTCGATGTTGACGCAAAGGACGAGCTCAAGCGTGCGCTTCAGGAGTACAAGGGAAGCGTTCTTCTCATCTGCCACGAGCCCGAATTCTACCGTGACGTGGTTGACGAAGTCTGGGACTGCACAAAATGGACAACCAAAATCTTTTAGTTCGGGAATATGAGTTTGATGTTATATGAAACGTTAGTTGCCCGACCGTAATGTTGATATGTCGGTTACTGCTACATTTCTCTTAAATAACGTTTTCTGTGAGAATTTTGTAGGGGACGGCTTCCCAGACGTCCCGTAAACGTAATCAATATATCAATCTGACGGTCGGGCAACCGTTTCATAGACCACACCGACTTATATCCTCGACTTGCGTGTCGAGGAACTCGACCCCGACCGTAATGTTGATATGTTGGTTACTGCTACATTTCTTTTAAATAACGTTTATGTAGCGCTGTAGTAGGGACATGGCGTGCCATGTCCGCAAAAACGTAATCGATATAGCAACTTAACGGTTGGGCACGAAACGTTTCATATATAAACAACCTATCTACCCAAAGGTAAAAAACAAAGGTAAAAATGGCTAATCTCAACGTAAATGTGAGATTAGCCATTGTTATTTCTTAGAATAAGTTTATGGTTGGGCAACCGACGTTTCTGCTATGCCCGACCTATCTACCCAAAGGTAAAAAACAAAGGTAAAAATGGCTAATCTCAACGTGAATGTGAGATTAGCCATTGTTATTTCTTAGAATAAGTTTTACGGTTGGGCAACCGACGTTTCTGCTATGCCCGACCTATCT
>JAXJYO010000041.1:0-4766 GCA_036306945.1 Ruminococcus sp.
AAAAGTATCTGACATAATAAAATCTCCTTTGGATTAAAAATGTGTAAGCTTACTACTTGATATTATAATATACTGTACTTAACAAAATGTCAAGTATATTTTACAAAAAGTTAAAAATATTTTCGAGTTAATAAAAAGCGAGTGCCTCGCACGCAGTTCGTGCAGATAGAATCATCTTTAAAAACTGTTCTGTGCCCGAGCGTAATATAGCAATTTCCTATACAGTAAAAACGGAAGGTCTGAATTCAAATCCTGACCTTCCGTTTGGTGTTTTTATTTTGTGATTCTGTAAAGCATACAGGGTCTTCCGCCGGTTTCATAATTCATTTCTCCGATGACCATACCTGTTTCGACAAGATAGTTCATATATCGCCTTACTGTAACTCCCGTTAAGCCGATTTTTTCGGCAATATCATCGCCTGTCATCCAAATTTTTTTGTTTTCTTTGAGTGTTTGGACAATCAGATTCAGCGTCTTTTTCTGTATGCCTTTAGGGTGAATTTCTTCAGTTTTCTTTCTTGAGTTGTCTATGATGAAATCTATGTTTTTCTGATTGAGAGTTTCCAAGTCTTTGAGCGCATCGGTTTGTGCAACAAATTTTTCAAGTGCCATTCGGAATCTTTCAAAAGTAAAAGGTTTTACAAGATAATCAACTACGCCAAGATGAAGGGCTTCTTCAAGCGAATCACGGTCGTTGGCAGCCGTGACCATAATCACATCTACTGAGATTTGCTTTTTTCTGATTTGACGCAATGTTTCAAAGCCGTCTGTATGCGGCATAAATACATCGAGAATAATCAGGTCTACTGCGTTGTTCTCCAAAAATTCCAATGCGCTTTTGCCGTCGTTATATTTTCCTGCCACACAAAATTGCTTGTTGCGGTTGATATACTGCTCGTTTATCATCGCAACCATTGGGTCGTCTTCTACAATCAATACTTTGTACATACTTAGCTCTCCACACTTGTTTACTTTATAGATGTTTCTTTGGTAAAGCTTACAGAAAAGGAAGTTCCTACGCCGACTTGTGACTCAACAGTAATCGTGCCTCCGAGTCCTTCAACCAGTGATTTGACCTGATACAGTCCTGTGCCTCTGCCTTCACCCTTGGTTGAATATCTGTTTTCAAATATATGCTCTAAATCTTCCTTTGATATTCCTGTGCCTGTGTCGTCTGTCGTGATTAAAACTGCACCCTGTCGTGAATATATTCCAAACAAGAGTTCTTTTTGGGTGTCATAATCGTTGCTTACATTCATTGCGTCAAATGCATTGTCAATCAGATTTCCTATAATCGTTACGAGCATTTCTGAAGGCAGTGACATATCTGTGTTTGAATAAAAGCTTCCTTCTCTGAGCACAAATTTGATGTTCAGCTCCGATGCCCGTGCAGTTTTGCCTATTAACAATGCCGCCACGGCAGGCTCGTTTATAGCTTTCATAATTTTGCTTATTGTTGTCCGTTGTACGATGCTGATGTTTTCGATATATGATACAGCTTCGTCGTACATTTTCATTTGAATAAGTCCGAGTATGACGTGAAGCTTGTTTGTAAAATCGTGGTTATTTGCTCGCATAGAGTCAACAAGATAACGAGTGCCCGTCAAGTCTTCCATTAATTTAGTGTATTCGGTTCGATTGTGCAGGATACCGACTGCGCCGATTATTGTGTTGTCCTCTTTGATAGGTATTCTGTCTATCAGAATATCCGCATCACCTAAATTGCGTTCCTGTACATTGAATTCTTTTTCTCCGCTTCTAAGCGTGTGTGTCAGCAACTCTCCGTTGCAAATACTGTTAAGTGGCTTGCCTACTACGTTTTCGCTTACCTCATTTTCAACACCGTCAAGCATTGTGATTGCCGCATTGTTGATGAATTGTATAGTTCCTTGGCTGTCAACGGCAACAATTCCTTCGTCAAGTGATTCAAGAATATTTTCTCTGATCTGATACATCGCAGAAAAAACATCAGGTTCGTAGCCGTGCAGATTTTTCTTTATTGTGCCTGACAATTTAAAGGAAATCAGAAGTTCAATCAATATTGCGGCGGCAGTGATCAGGAAAAAGATAAAAAACGTCTGTAAGGTTTCTCCGTGAATGTTTTCCATAAGCATAATTGCCATGACAAATCCGACGTAGTTGCCGTTTTCGTCATACACTGCGGCGTAGGCTCTTCTCTGAGTTCCCGAAGGACCCCTGTCGTTAGCCGCATAATATTCTTTTGTATCAGGTTCAAACTGCGGAAGAGTACCGTCGTATACTGTGCCGATCAATTCGTGATTTGAATGATACAAACGTATGTTGTCATTGTTCACGACTGAAATTACGTCAATATCGGAAAGAGAATCTTTGAGCGAATCAAGATATTCCCTTAATATGGACGATTCGTTATCGCTGTTTTCTGCAATTAACGGCGAATGTGCGATAGTTTCTGCAACATTCTGCAAATTCTGATCACGCTTTTGCGTTTCAAAATGAATGTTGATAAATGTACCTGCTACGCCCAAAATAAGTGCAAGCGTTATGATCAGTATAAGCTGTGTGCGAAAAATTTTTTGCTGAATATTTTTCAGTGAGGTTCTTTTTTGCCCGTTTGTTTTATTAATCTTCATAATTCCACATATCCCTCTTCAAAACTATATAAGCTTGATTATTCCAATATAATTGTATCATATTTTTTATTTTAAAATTACTTTTGAAAGTAAAATAAACGGATATTACGACAAATTTGTGTTTGTATTTTTCTTAAAATTGTTTTTTCGGTGCAATGAAACTATTATATAAGTGAAATAACAAATGGGAGAGATAATTTATGGGATCTGTTTTGGAATCAATTATGCTTATATGCTTCGGACTTTCGTGGCCTCTGAATGTAATTAAGGCATATAAAGCGAGGACGGCAAAAGGTACAAGCCTGCCGTTCATACTTCTTATTACTTTAGGATATGTAGCAGGCATCACTGCAAAGCTTATCACACATCAATTTAATTATGTGCTGGTGGTGTATCTGATAAATCTTATAATAGTATTTACCAATATATTGGTGTATTTCAGAAATGTTGCTTTGGACAAAAAGCGTGTAAGCAGTTATGTAAGTAATAAAAAATATTAAGTGGAGTAATGACTTATGTTTGAAAATGAAATCAAAAAATATCAGGCTTTGAATGAACTCGCAGAGCAGAACGGAATTGTCATTATCGGCGGAACTGAGGATAAGGATATACCTCTTTGTGAGTTGAAACAGGCATTTGAGCTTAATTCAAATTTATATAACAGAAGTGTCAGCAATATTTCTGTCAGCAATGCTTCAAAGGTTTATGATGATTGCGTTGCCGAGCTGAATCCTGAAAGCGTTTTATTGCACATAGGAACGGCAGATTTACAATTATTTGAAGAAAATTCTTCGGAATTTGACCGTAAGTACAGGGATTTGATAAAACATATAAGAACTTCAAATCCCAAATGCAGTATAGCAATTGTTTCTCTGAAAAAGCAGAAGGAAACATCTGATGTTGCCGAGCTGAACAAACACCTCAGATATATTGCAGACTCCGAACAGTGCGATTTTGCGGATATTTCAGTACCTAAAGTATGGAATCCGAAACAAACAAAAAATGTGGTTTCGTTTGTGTACTCAATCGGCTTTGTGCAAGCCCTCAAAAATAAGCGCCCTGTCTACGATTTAGTCAAGATATTGTTCTGCTACGATCCGATATACAGTGTATAATTTATTGAAATTTTAAATTTCAATATTATAAAAATCACCTATCATCAATGGATAACTTTACCCCTGTCCATTTTGATGATAGGTGATTCTTTTTTTAGAAATTTGATTGTGAAAATATCAATTTTCTTCGCCGTAATATGCACGGCAACCACCGATATATTTCGGGCGTGTTCTTGCACAAAGCAGAATTGCGTTTCCGATGTGGTCAATGCTCAGTCTTACAGGTACGGCAACTCTTTTCAGATGCATACCTATTAAAGTTCCGCCGATGTCAAGTCCTGCATCAGCCTTGATTTCTTCGACAGCAACGGGATTTTTGAACGTCTTGTAAGCCGTTGTCGCAAATGAACCGCCTGCCTTAGGCTGAGGAACTACGCTGACGATTTCGCTGTCTTTTACAGCTTCTTTTTCTATAATAATAGCTCTGTTCAGATGCTCGCAACACTGAGCCGCAAGATATATTCCTTTTTCCTGTAAAACGTCGTAAATTCCGCCAAAAACAGCTTCGGCAGTTTCGACGCTTGAGTTCTTGCCGATGATGCCTCCCGAAACTTCGCTTGATGAACAGCCCACCACCAGAATGTCGCCTTTTTCAAGCTTTGCAATTTCACAAATTTCGGTTGCAGCAAGCTTGGCTTGCTCGTAAAATTCAGTGTATTTTTTGTCCATAATATGTCATCTCCAAACTGTTTATAGTATACCACGAATGTGTTGTAAAATCAATTTTTAACCCCAAAAAGCCGATGAAATCTGCATTAATCATAAACTCAAATTAAAGGGCATATAATGGTTACAAATATGTAATCAAACGATAACAAATTGGTGACATAGCGATTTCTTGCAAATTGCCCACAAATTTGCAGGAAATTTTAAAATTAAGGCTCGAAAAATAATGCTTTCTGAGAAAAATATCAATTTTCGTTGTAAGAATTGCACAAAAACTCAATGCCGAATTAGGTTGACATATCCAAAGGGCGAGATTATAATGACCAATCATAGCGAACACCTCTTGCAGAAATCCTGCAAAAACGTGTTTCGC
>JAXJYO010000042.1:0-140293 GCA_036306945.1 Ruminococcus sp.
CGTCAGGCTACGATTTCGCTATTGCTTCTTCTCTCCCACACCTCACGATGTGAAACTTGCAAGTCGCTTTCGGGTTAGTCGGTAACTACCTCCCAGTGGACTTTCACCACAGAGCATTGATATGCCCGTCATACAAACAAATAAAGACCGACTTGCACGGTCGGTCTTCTTTGATGTCTTACGACAAAAGGGAGAGGAAAATCTATGAAAAAACTATATAAGGATTTGTCTGTGTTCTTTATCTTTGCTGTGATTATATAATAAAACTGTTATGTGACAAAAATTTGAACACTAAAACAAAACAACGTGAATTTTTAAAGAAAATTATGAGAATTTCTTTATATATTCAAGAAATTTAGCATAGATATTATCCTCAATCTCTTCAAGTTCAGAATCAATACCGCCGTTAAAAAACATTTTTGTATGCATCTGCAATGACAGATACGCTCCAATTATATTCTTTCTTATCTCATTCTGCAAATCATCGCTGAGGTTTTTTCCGCAGGATAAGCCAAGATAAATATTGTTATCAACGATCTGGGTGGATATTGAAGAATTTTTAAGTTCAAACGTATTCATTTTATGAATTCCTTTTGAAAATTCTCTCAAAGAAAATTCTTCATTGTTCTGTTCATAACTTTCCTGTTTTTCAAGAATTTCAAATTCACATTTATCAAGTGAAAAATCCTCATCCGTGATATATGAATGCATATAATCAGGATTTGACGCAAGGATATGATAAAGTCGCATTGAATTGACGGCAGTTTCAAGACAAGAAAATGAAGCAAATTGCATATTGCTTTCATTGAGTTTCAAAAAACTGTATAAATTCTGAAAAACCGACTTATTGATTACAATAAGAATAAGTCTTTCGTTTTCCCTGTAATCTGCTAAAACAGGATTTGATATATAGCTCATTGTGAACTTGTAGGCTTTATTAACATAGTCAGTCAGTAAGGACTTGAATTCGTTAAGGAGCGCACTTTCTTTTATGGTAAATTCAAACATATCGTCACCTATCTAAATAATTCCATTTCAGAATTATAAAGGTCTTTTCTTGTAATATCTGTATCATAAGTTTTGCCTGTAAAGTTTTCAAATGCATTTATAAGCAGTGTAGGATTTACATTATCGGAACTTCCTGCTGAAAGAATTACTTCTAAAACCACATAATCAAACTTTTCATCAATTTTATACTTCTTTATACCCGGCTTGATATCAATTGTTTTCAAGCCTTTTTTAGACTTCTTTTCAACTTCAATAGTATCAAGATTTAAAAAATCTTGGATTTTTTCAGCAATAACAGTTGAACTTGTCTTTTCAGCACCAATTTTTATTGTAAAATCAGCGTATGCGATTTTTCCTGCTTTCATAACAGGTTCAGTAACATCAAATACCTGTATTCCTCTTGGCAGACAATCATTCATTTTTGTGATTATTTCTTCAAAAGAATAATTATCTTCTTCAAGCTTTATATCCATACATTCGTTTACACCTCTGAATCCAAGAGATAACGGCAATGGAAATGTTGCAAACGGATGCGGGTTAAAACCTTCTGTGTGCCATACAGGGATCTTGCTTTTATGCAGTGCTCTGAGCATACAGCGGTTTAAATCGAGATGCGAAATATATCTGCATTCAAAATCCTTCTTAAACCATATTCTTACGTTTTTCAAAGCATACTCCCTCCCCGTACTTTGCTGCACCGCAATTATTGCATTTTAATCTACAATGCGGTGTTGTTGTGTTTTCATAAGCCTTTTTACATTCCTTGATGAGATAATCTTTTGTAACACCGTAATCTATATGATCCCAAGGTAAGATTTCATCAAAAGAACGTCTGCGGTTTGCATAGAATGACGGATCAACTCCGCACTCTTCAAAAAGTTCAAGCCATTTTTCCAAACTGAAACAATCGTTCCAACCGTCAAAATGAAAACCTCTTTCGCAGGCAAGTTCCATAACCTTACAAAGCTTTCTGTCACCTCTTGCAAACACAGCTTCAAGGTAGCTTGTATCAGCATCGTGATAATTGAACTGAATCTT
The DNA here is from genome assembly GCA_036306945.1 of Ruminococcus sp. Taxonomy (GTDB): domain Bacteria; phylum Bacillota; class Clostridia; order Oscillospirales; family Acutalibacteraceae; genus Ruminococcoides. The sequence continues at coordinate 2,047 of JAXJYO010000042.1, forward strand.
CTTTGTTGTGATGCTTTCTTTGATGTGATTCTGCTTATCGTGCAATACGGGAATTGTATCCTGTGGTTCCCACTGGAACGGTGTAAATGGCTTTGGCACAAATGAAGAAGCTGAAACTGTAACTCTCACAGACTTGCCCTTGGGCTTGTTAGGGCATTTATAGTATGTATCAACTACAGCTTGTCCAAGATTAGCAATTGCAGCAACATCGTCCATTGTTTCTGTAGGAAGTCCAATCATAAAATAAAGTTTTACTGTAGTCCAACCGCCGTCAAAAGCTGTTGCACAAGTGCTGAGAAGCTCATCTTCCCTGACATTTTTATTGATTACATCACGCATTCTCTGACTTCCTGCTTCAGGAGCAAATGTAAGACCGCTTTTTCTTACAGTTTTTATTTTATTCATAATGTCATCTGTAAAGCCGTCAACTCTGAGAGATGGCAATGATATACTCACCTTCTCGTCTTTGCTCCATTCAGTGAGCTTTTCAAGAAGCGGTACTATCTGACTGTAATCGCTTGAACTGAGTGATGAAAGTGAAACTTCATCATAGCCTGTATTTTCACATAAAGCCTTGCACTGGGCATTGATAGTTTCAGGTGACTTTTCACGAACAGGTCTGTAAATAAAACCTGCCTGACAGAAACGACAACCTCTGATACAACCTCTGAAAATTTCCTGAACTGCTCTGTCGTGAACAATTTCTACGAGTGGCACTACAAAATTATCAGGATAGTATGATTTGTCCATATCCTTTATTAATCTTTTGTGAACAACAGCAGGAGCGTTGTTTTTAGGTGTAAAAGATTTTATTGTGCCGTCCTGATTATACTCAACATCATAAAGTGACGGTACATATACACCTTCAATCTGTGCACAAAGTTCCAAAAATTCCTGCTTAGTTTTGCCCTCTGCACGGCACTTTCTGAAAAGTTCCATTACCTCAAGGTCAACTTCTTCACCCTCACCGATAAAGAACAAATCAACAAAATCTGCAATCGGCTCAGGATTGCAGGCACAAGGACCTCCTGCAACTACGATCTGCTTCATATCTTTTCTGTCACAGCTTTTTATCGGAACATTTGAAAGTTTTAGCATATTAAGCATATTTGTGAAGCTAAGCTCATACTGCAACGTAAATCCGATAAAATCAAATTCAGATACAGGATCTCCGCTTTCAAGTGCGTAAAGAGGAATATTATTCTTTATCATTTCCTCTTCCATATCGATCCAAGGTGCAAAAACTCGCTCACACCAGATATAATCAACTGAATTAAACTGACTGTACAGGATTTTCATTCCGAGATGTGACATTCCCACCTCATATGTATCGGGAAAACAAAATGCAAATCGAACATCTACATTCTTTTTATCTTTGATTACTTCATTAAGCTCGCCGCCGACATATCTGCCCGGCTTCTGAACTTTCAATAATAGTTTTTCAACTTCCTTGCTGACCATCATAAACCTCCGTCAGTAGTATATCTACTGTTAATAATACTTGCTGTCCTTACACACAAGTGAAAACACAAGATAGACACATACTATTAGCAGTGAAAAATTATATTTTGATTTAAACAAAAGCAAAAATCCCAGTGCGAACAGCGGAAATAAAAATATAAATGTAATTATATTCACGATTTTCTCTGAAAAAACGTCAGAAAAAAATCTTGTGAGAATCGCATACAACAACTGCCCTCCGTCAAGCGAGAGTACAGGCAACATATTAAACAATCCTACCGACAAATTTGCCATTGCTATAACATAAAATATTTCGTTACCTATTAAGTATAACAGATAAAACACAATAAAACAAATAAAATTATAAAAAGGTCCCGAAAAAATTATAATTAAATTCTGCCAAAACGTTCTTTTGTGCCGAGATTTATCATTTATTGATATTTCAAACAGGGAAATTTTTATTCTGTCCGGTGCAAATCCAAAAATACACATCGCTGTAATATGCCCCGATTCATGTATTATCACTGATATCAGACAACATATGAAATTTTCAAATGCACCCGCAATTACACATATTGCGGCAAGACAAATCAAAAGATATGATACTATGATTTCAGTAGAAGATATTTTAAATCTCATCTTTTGTTGATGTATCTAAGATATCATTCAATCCAAATTCATCGCTGTTTTCAAATATGGCAGAATCGTTGAGGTTTGTATAGTACCAATCTCTTGCCGCTGCATAAACATCACCGCCGACTCCTTTCAGGATAAATGCCGCCAAAGCAATTATGATACACACGATTAATTGAATGGTTATAAGCAATTGCTTTGGAGAATCATCTTTTTTCTTCTTTTCCGGCTTTTTGTTCTCAGGTTCTTCTGACTCCGGAGTACAAATTACAGGATATTCTGTTTGCGTTACAGACTTCCAATTATCATCATATGTTATTGTATTTTTATTTTCTTCGCTCAAAAAGTATCACCTCAATGCAAATATATGCATTGAGGCGGACAAATTTAACCTAATCTTTTAAAATCACCTTTTACAAGATTTATGAAGAAACCAATTGCCAATAAAAGTGAGAAAAACTCTGCAATCGGGAACGCAAACCATACTGCTGATAAATCAAATAATATTGAAAGTACATATGCAGCAGGCAAAAGAACTACAAGCTGACGACAGAATGACATCAGCAAACTTTTTATGCCCTTTCCCACAGCTTGGAAAAGCGTTGTGAACAAAATACCGACAGCGGCAGGTATAAAGCAAAGGCTGATTATTTTCAAAGCCGGAACACCGATATTCATAATCTCTTTTGTACCACCGAACATCGAAATGAGCACATCAGGGATTGTCCACATAAGAACAACACCGATTGTCATAATTACTACAGCTATCAATACACCTCTTTTTAAGGCTGAATACATTCTCTTTCTATTTCGAGCTCCGTAATTATAACCGATAATAGGCATAACACCCTGATTGAGTCCGAAACATGGCATAAACACAAAGCTTTGTAATTTATAGTAAATTCCCAAAACAGTTACCGATGCTTCTGAAGCAGCAAGAATGGCATTGAGTCCGATTATCATAACGGAACCGATAGACTGCATAATAATTGAAGGAAAACCTACTGCATATATGTTCTTAATTGAATTCCAATTAAGCTTGAAATTTTTAAATGATATCTTTATTTCGTGTTTCTGACAGAAAAGCACTATAACCGCAAATAACATTCCGCAAAACTGTCCGAATACAGTTGCAATTGCGGCACCGAGTACGCCCATTTCCGGAATGAAGCCCCAACCAAAAATAAGTATAGGGTCACAGACTATGTTTACAACTGCACCCGTAAGTTGGAAAAGCATCGGAAATATCATATTTCCTGTTGCCTGAAGAGTTTTTTCGATCATTACCTGTATAATTGAAAAAATTGAAAAACATAACACCACTGTGAGGTATTGAATTCCGAACGATACTATTTCTTCATTATCACTGTATGCACGCATAAACGGCTCTACTGCAAACAAGCCTAATATAAGAAATATTGCATAGCTTACTACACAGGTAAGCAAGCCATGTGTTGCCGCTGAATTTGCTTCTTCAAAATTATGTTCACCGAGTTTTCTTGACACAAGTGAATTTACACCCACAGCTGTTCCAACTGTTACTGCGACCAAAAGCAACTGAAGCGGATATGCAAGTGACATTGCAGTAAGACCATTGAGGCTGTACTGTCCGATATAAATACTGTCCACAATGTTATACATAGCCTGAATTGTCATTGAAAAAATTGCAGGCAATGACATTGAGAAAATCAGCTTTGTCATCGGCATTGTTCCCATTTTGTTTTCTTTTTGTACTTCTTTTACGTTTTCCATTACACCATCTCCATTCGCATTAAAACGGCAGACACTCCAAAACAGGATATCTGCCGTAACATCACGTTATTTTTCTTATTCGTTTGTATATTCTAAATACAAGAAGCATAATAAGTGCTCCTGTAATTACGCCCGAAAAATCAAGCAAAACATCGGTAACCATTCCTGCACGTCCCGGAACATTTAACTGAATTGTTTCGTCACACACCGCTGTTGCAAGTCCGGAAAGCAAAATCTGACTGTAATATTTGTAAGGTCTTATTCGGTCAAATGAATAGGCACAGCTTACAAAAAGCATTCCCATTGCTGTATATTCGGTGAAATGCGCCAATTTTCGCACAAGATGGTCAGTCAGCTCTCCTTTAAAACCAAAGAAGTTTAATATCGACTGCAAAACATTCATTACACTCTCACTTTCGTCACCGGATACCTCGGACGGCATTGAGGAATGAATAAATGCAAATGCAATTACCGAAAATGTAAGTACAAACACTATTATTCTGAATTTCAGTGAAGTTGAATTCTCTTTCATACAATCACTCCTTTGTATATTTTACAGGAAATGTTTATATTGTCAATGGATATACATTCATTTTATCAATATGTATAAATAATGAGTAAATAATCGTGTGTAAAATATAAAGTTTTATATTGAAAAAATTTACTGTTTCTGTTATACTAATTTGGAATTTGCAATATTTATTTTATAAACTGATTTTAAAGGAGTAATTTAATTATGTTTGAAACGCTTTTACCGTATATAATTACGTTCTTTGTTTCAATGGTACCGATTATCGAACTCAGAGGCGCTATTCCGATTGGTGTCGGATTATTTGGCGGTAATCCGTGGATTTGCTTAATCGTTGCAATGGTCGGCAATATGCTGCCTGTTCCGATTATCTATTTCTTTGCTCGTAAAGTTCTTCTCTGGGGTAAGGATAAGAAGTACATTGGTAAGTTTTTCACTTTCTGCATTGAAAAAGGCGAAAAAGGCGGCAAAAAACTTCAGGCTAAGGCCGGCAAAGGTTTATTTGTTGCACTTACACTTTTTGTTGGTATTCCTCTTCCGGGTACAGGCGCATGGACAGGAACTCTTGCGGCAAGTTTCCTTAATATGGACTTTAAGTCAAGTGTGCTTGCATGTATGCTGGGTGTTGTTATGGCAGGTATCATCATCGGAGTGTGCACTATTGTTGGTTTTGGCGCATTCAGTATTGTTACGGCATAATCTTAGGGCGATTTATTCGCCCTATTTTTACTTTATAATTAAACTGCTTGGTTATGCTCGAGCATAGATGGATTGAGATTTATCAAGCTGTCTTCACTCGCATTTATAGGATGTGGATTTATGGTTTTAAAAAAAGATGTTATTATAATAGGCGGCGGCGCATCAGGATTGATGTGTGCTGTTTCAGCCAAATTGAAAAATAAAAATATTTCCGTGGCAATAATCGAAAAGAATGAACGTATCGGTAAAAAACTTCTTTCAACAGGCAACGGAAGATGTAATCTTACAAATAAATATATTTCAACCGACAAATACAGCGGTTCATTTGTAAATCAAAGCAAATATATCTTTGAAAAATATGACACCAAATTCATTCTTGATGTTTTTAACAAACTCGGTCTGCTTACATTCTGTGACAGCGAAGGACGATATTACCCCATTTGCAAACAGGCAAGTGCTGTTCTTGATGTGCTAAGATTTGCTTGCGAAAGACTCGGAGTTGAGATTTTTTGCGCAGAAAATATAAAAAGCGTAAGAAAAAGCAAGAATGGTTTTTCTGTAATTACCGATAATAATGAGTTTGCTTCAAAAAAGCTTGTAATTTCAAACGGATCAAAGGCTTCTCCTAAACTCGGCGGAAACGGAAGTGCGGCAGATTATTTAAAAAACTTCGGACACAATTTCAAGCCATTCTCCCCTGTTCTCTGTCCTGTAAAGGTAAAGTCAGATGTACTGAAATCACTTAAAGGAATAAGGGTTACAGGAAACGCCACACTTTATGACAAGAATAAAAAAATCAAATCCGAAAAAGGCGAGATTCAGTTTGCTGAAAATGCTCTTTCAGGAATTTGCATCTTTAATTTATCTCTCTATACAAAAAAAGACAGTATAATTTCACTTGATTTATTACCAAATTATTCTATTGAAGAATTATATTCTCTCATATATAAAAATATCAAGCTGTTTGGAAATATGGAAATTGATAACCTGTTCACAGGCATTTTCCAGAAACGACTCGGACAGGCAATTCTGAAAATCAGTGATATTAAGGATTTCTCAAGAAAGTGCTCTGCACTTGATAAAACTGAGATAAACAGAATCGTAAACAATATTAAAAATATGAGTTTTTCCGTTATTGATAATTCAGGGTTTGATCAGGCTCAATGTGCATCAGGCGGAGTCTTCGGAAAAGAAATTGATGAGAAAACCATGCAAAGCAGACTTGTGAATAATCTGTTCATCTGTGGTGAAGCAATAGACATCTGCGGAGAATGCGGCGGATTTAATCTGCATTTTGCATTTGCAAGCGGATATTTAGCAGGAGAAAATCTATGATAAGAATTAATAATGTTCATATACCCCTTGATTATAATGATGAAATCATCAAAAAAAAGGTTGCAAAAGAGTTAAGAATAGATAGAAAAGCCATAGTCAACGCTTCGTTATTCAGAAGATCAGTTGATGCAAGAAAGAAAGATAATATTTTCTTTTTGTGTGCAATTGACGTCGAATTAAACACAAACGAAGATAATGTTCTCAGAAAGTGCAAAAACGCTTCAAAAGTTACACCGTACAATTACGAAGTTGGACAATGGAAAGACAAACCCTCTCCTGTCGTTGTCGGAATGGGACCTGCAGGACTATTTGCCGCATTAATACTTGCTCAGAGCGGTGCAAATCCTATCGTAATTGAGCGAGGCCGTGATGTTGACAGCAGAACTGATGATGTACAGAAATTTTGGCAGACAGGTCAGCTTGACATGGTTTCAAATGTTCAGTTCGGTGAAGGCGGTGCAGGAACATTTTCTGACGGAAAACTCAACACAGGTACAAAAGATTTGCGCCAAAGAAAGGTTCTTGTGGAATTTGTAAAGCACGGTGCACCTGATGAAATTCTATACAATGCAAAGCCACATATAGGAACAGACAAACTCAGGATTACTGTTAAAAACGTCAGAGAAGAGATCATCTCTCTTGGCGGTCAGGTCTTATTTGAAACAAAACTTGTCGGTTTTGAAAGTAAAGACAGCAGAATAACTTGTGCTGTTATTGAAAAAAAAGGCATAACAGAGAAAATATCAACTGACAGCATTATTCTTGCAATCGGACACAGTGCAAGGGATACTTTTGAAATGCTTTACGATAAAAAACTTCCTATTGAAGCAAAATCTTTTTCTGTCGGAGCAAGAATTGAGCATCTCAGAGAAAATATTGATAGAGCTCAGTATGGCAAATTTGCCGGAAATAAAAATCTTGGTGCGGCTAACTATAAAATGAATGTTCACCTTGAAAATGGCAGAGGTGTGTATACTTTTTGTATGTGTCCGGGCGGCAAAGTCGTAAATGCATCAAGTGAGGATAATATGCTTGTTACAAACGGAATGAGTGAATTTGCGAGAAATGAAGTAAATTCAAATTCAGCTTTGCTCGTAGGTGTAAATCCCGATGATTTCAAATCTGAACACCCTCTTGCAGGTATGTATTTTCAGCGTGAACTTGAAAACAAAGCCTTTAAAGCAGGCGGCGAAAACTACAATGCACCTGTTCAGAGAGTTGATGACTTCATAAATAATCGCAAAACAACTGCACTCGGTGAAGTTGTGCCGAGCGTCGGTCCTGACTTTACATTTTCAGACCTAAATTCCTTTCTTCCGCAATACATTTGTGAATCTATGAAACAGGGAATCATCGGAATGGGCAGAAAACTTAAAGGTTTTGACAACGGTGATGCAATTTTAACTGCTGTAGAAACAAGAAGCTCCTCCCCTATTCGTATTATGCGAAATAACGAAACTCTCGAGAGCGTAGCATTAAATGGCTTATATCCCTGCGGAGAAGGTGCAGGATATGCAGGCGGAATTATTTCTGCCGCAGTTGATGGCATTAAATGTGCTGAAAAGTTGATAGAAAAATAATTTCATAATTCATAATAAAATAACAGTCGCTGTATTCAGAATTACTGCTTACAGCGACTGTTTTGCGTTATTATTCGTCTAATAAAGTTTTATCAAATGTTCTTTCAGTAATGAGTGTTCCGTCAGCATTGTTATATCTGACACAGAACTTAGGATCCTCTACGTCAACTCTGCTAACTATATCACGAATTGTTATCTTATAAGTTGAAGAGAGAGATTCAATACTATCATCAAGTGACTCTTTAACTGTATCGAGTGCACTTTCAGAAATCTGATCAACATAAGTATACTCATATACCAAAGTATCACCGTCAGCATAATAATTGAAATCAATAGTATCTTCAAATGATTCCTTTACATTTTCAAGTGCCTCAGAATTCACCGGATAATCAATATACTCCTGAATATCTGCAAATTCTTTATCTGAACTTGACTCAGTTGTTTCCTCCTCAGTTGTTTCAGCAACTGTTGTATCTTCCTCGATTACAGTTGAGGAATCTGATGCCTGTGAGTTTGGTTTGAGATTCAGTGATAAATGACATCCTGAAAAACCGATTGCTGCTGTGCATAAAACTAATGTAACAGCAATAACTTTAAATGTTTTCTTCATAATTGTTCTACCCCTATAATCCATTGTATAGCAAACAGTAATGTTAGTTACCGTCCGGTTTGCTATTATAATATAAATTTGGTCTTTTGTCTATCTGTAAAAACAACTTTTTACTAATTATACAAAAAAAGACATCCGACAAGAATAACTTGTGGAATGTCTTTCTATGCGACTGCATCTGTAAGCCGGGTTCTGTCGTGAACAGCCATCTATCTTGGCAGCCCGTTACCGGTACTGCTCGATGCCACCTCCTAAGGACACGCCGAGCAAGCGTATAATGTCCTACCACGGTGTTGCTTCAAATAGGGTTTACACGGCAGGCTGATCTCCCAGCCTCCGGTGAGCTCTTACCTCACCTTTCCATCCTTACCGATAAAATCGGCGGTAATTTTCTGTTGCACTATCCCTGGAGTCGCCTCCGGCGGCCGTTAGCCGTTATTTTTGCTCTGTGAAGCCCGGACTTTCCTCGCACAAAGCCTTTCGGACTTTGCCCGCAGCTGTTCAACGCACTCGCATTATTTATAATAAATCAAACATGGCAAAATGTCAAACACTTTATTTACAACTTCTTTTCCATATGAATATGCTCGCAATATTCATCAAGATAGATATCACCCATTTTTATATATCCGAGTTTCTCATAAAATCCGCTTGCTCTGCACTGTGCCGACAATGCCATTACCTGTGCACCTTCTGATTTTGCAAGTCGTTCTGCTTCGTTCATAATCGCTTCGCCGAGGTACTTTCCCCTGTGAGATTTTCTGATTGCAAGGCGTCCCAATGTAAATTTACCGATTTCTTCTGTTTTGAAAAATCTGCAACAGCCTACAGGAATTTCATCATCAAACATCACAAGGTGAAACGAGTTTTTATCCTGTGTATCGAATTCTTCCTTAAATTTTTGCTCTTCAACAAAAACTTCCGTTCTGATATTTATTTCATCTTGGGTGAGATAATCCGTAAAATTGAACGTTATCATATTTGTCCTTCCTCTGACAAAGTTTTGGCTTTTTCTAAAAGCTTTGCTCTGTTATTTTCGATTTTATCTTCTATCACTAAACTGAGCAAGGTTTTAAGAATCTTTCCTATCAGTTTGCCGTCTTTTACGCCTATATTCATCAAATCATTGCCGTTGATTTCAAGCTGTTTTAAAGTAAAACACTCTTCATCTGCTAAAACTTCTTTATAAAGTTCTGTCGCTGTATCAAGCTTTTCGAGTTTTTCAACTCGCTTATAGTCTGACTGAGCCATTATATCGGCATACTGTACTTTTATTAAAAGTTCCGTATTCTCTTTGCCTATTGCATTCATAACGTGCTTGAGTTGTCTTTTGGTGGCATTGAATCGAACATCGTGATACTTGATTAAAGTAATGCAATTATTTATAAAATCTGTAGGAAATCTGAGTCTGTGAAGTATAATGTCAGCTTTTTCTGCGCTGTATTTCGGATGTCCTTTAAAATGCCCTGTTCCATCCGGATCTATTTTACAGGCATTTGGCTTTCCGATATCATGCAGAAGCATTGTCATTCGCAAAAGCGGTGTTGCATCAATTGACTGCACGGAATGAGTTGTATGCTTCCACAAATCACGGTTGTGATGTTTTGTGTGCTGGTCATAATCGAACATCGGAATAATTTCAGGAATAAATACTGAAATTACATCCCTATAATTATTGAGAATTTCTTCTGCACCCTCACCGCATAACAGTTTGCAAAACTCTGTTGCTATTCTTTCAGCTGCTATATTTTTCAGTAAATCAGCATTTTTACGGATAGACTCAGATGTATTTTCCTCAATTTTAAATCCGTAAGATGAGGCAAATCTCAGTGCCCTTATTATTCTCAGAGCATCTTCGTTAAATCTTTCATCAGGCTCTCTTACACAACGTATTGTCCTGTTCTTGAGGTCTGTTTTGCCGCTAAACGGATCAACCAAACCATTTTCTTCATTATAAGCCATTGCATTCACTGTAAAATCACGTCTTGCAAGGTCTTTTGTGATATCATCCGTAAATGTCACACTCTCAGGATGGCGGTTGTCTGTATATTCACCGTCAATTCTGTATGTTGTGACCTCAAAAATTTCTTTGTCTATCACAATTGAAATGGTTCCGTGTTTTATTCCTGTATCAAATGTTCTGAAGGATTCAAAGCATTTCTTGATTTGCCCGGGCTTTGCATTTGTGCAGATGTCCCAGTCGTGAGGAATGAGTCCGAGAAGCGAATCTCTTACGCAGCCTCCCACAACATACGCCTCAAAGCTATTATTCTTTAGGAAATCTGTAATTATTCGCACATTTTCAGGTAATACTATTTTCAATTTATATCACCTTATCTTAATTATTCGTTTTCAAAAAGCGGTGTTGAAAAGTATCTTTCTGCCGTGTCAGGTAAAACCGTGACAACTGTTTTGCCTTTACCAAGCTTTTTGGCAAGCTTTATTGCAGCGGCAACATTTGTTCCGCTTGATATTCCGCACATAAGGCCTTCTTTTCTTGCAAGGTCCTTTGATGTTTGAATTGCCTCTTCGTCAGTTACAATGCAAATATCTTCATATATATCCGTGTTGAGGACTTTTGGAATTACACCGTCACCGATTCCCATTTGGAGATGTGTACCGATTGTTCCGCCTGAGAGAATTGCCGCATTTTCAGGCTCTACAGCCCAGATTTTGATGTTTGGATACTGTGCTTTGAGAACTTCGCCTATACCTGTTATTGTTCCGCCTGTGCCTACACCTGAACAGAAACCGTCTATAGGTCCTCCTACCTGCTCCATAATTTCAAGAGCTGTATGGTGACGATGTGCAAATGGATTGTTTTCGTTCTCAAACTGCTGAGGCACAAATACATTCGGATCTTCCTCAGCCATTCTGAGTGCTGTTTGCAGACATTCATCAATACATTTTCCTATGTTTCCGCTATCGTGGATAAGTATAACCTCTGCTCCGTAATGCTTTACAAGCTTTCTGCGCTCTTCACTTACGGAATCAGGCATAATAATTATTGTCTTGTAGCCTTTTACTGCGCCTACGAGGGCAAGTCCTATGCCCTGATTTCCGCTTGTAGGCTCGACTATAACTGTATTTTTATTAATTCTGCCTTCTTTTTCAGCCTGAAGTATCATATTATACGCTGTTCTTGTTTTAATTGAACCGCCTACATTGAGTCCTTCAAATTTTACGAGAATTTCTGCACTGTCACTATCTGTCATATTATTAAGTCTTACGATTGGTGTATGACCTACCGCATCAAGTATATTATTATATATCATTTCCGATTACCCCTGTTTTTTGAATTTTTTGATATAATGCTCTGCAATATTATATAATACATTGAATATAACTACTGTGCAGATTGCAAATACTACAAGAATTACTATTCCTTCAAAGCTTAAAGCTGTAAGCGAGAAGAACTGTCCGAAGAATATCGAGCCCAACACAACTGCTGATGAGCATACTATAAGCATAACGCTTCTGAGAGCATTAAGCGGAAGCGATAATCTGAATACAAGCAACATACACGATAATGCTGTCATATATACCGATATAGTTGAAAACTCAGCTTCTGAAATAGTGAAATGCGGACTTATAATTGCAATTACTATTATATTGACAATTACACATAATGCCGCCGGCAATGCCCTCGAGATGATATTGAATGTAAAATTACCTTTGATTATGTTTTTGTTCGGTTGTAATGCAAGTACAAATGATGGCAAACCTACTGTAAAAGCACCTATCAGCGTGAGCTGTATCGGCTCAAACGGATATGACATATGGAAAAATATGAAAAATACCGATAAGATTACTGAATAAATGGTTTTTACAAGGTATAAAGATGAACTTCTCTCAAGGTTATTTATCGTTCTTCTGCCTTCTGCCACAACATCAGGCATTGATGCAAAGTCATTGTTAACAAGAACAAGCTGGGACACGTTTCTTGCCGCATCGCTTCCTGATGCCATTGCTACGGAACAGTCAGCTTCTTTTAAGGCAAGAACATCGTTTACTCCGTCACCCGTCATTGCAACTGAATGACCGTGCTTTTTGAGTGCAAGAACAAGCTTTTTCTTTTGCACAGGTGTTACTCGTCCGAAAACATTGCATTTTTCTGCAACTTCATAAAGTTCTTCATCCGTTGTGATGGTTGACATATCAACTGCATTTTCTGCACCTTCGATACCTGTATCAATCGCAATATTTCTGACCGTCTTTACGCTGTCACCTGAAATCACTTTAAGGGTTACACCCTGTTCTTTAAAATAATTTATCGTTTCATTTACATTATCTCTGAGGCGATCTTTGATAAGAATAAGTGCAATAGGTGTGAGATTGTCCGAAAGTTTACCGTCTTTCAGCTCTGTGTCAGTTGATGCGAGTGCAAGGATTCTGACAGTCTGACTTATTTCATTTATCTTATTAAACACATCAACGTATTTTTCTTTATTGGAAAATACAAATTCAGACGCACCTATTATATAGGATTTTTTGTTTTCAAAAGTGCCGCCCGACCACTTTGTTTCAGAAGAAAAAGGTACAAAGCTTGTGCATTTAAGCGGCGTTGTGCCTTCAACATAATCTTTGATTGCGTAAAGGGTAGCATTGATTTCATCTGACGAATTCACTATTGAAGCGAGTGCTGTTTTGATTTCGCTTTCATCGTCTGTAAAGCTGATAACATCGGTGACCGTCATTTCATCAGCCGTGAGCGTACCCGTCTTGTCAAGACACAAAACATCTACTCTTGCAAGTGTTTCAATACAATACATTTCCTGCACAAGAACTTTTTTTGATGAAAGTCTTACGATTGAAACAGCAAGAACTGAACTTGTAAGTAAAATCATTCCTTTTGGAATCATTCCTACAAGTGCGGCAACTGTGCTGACAACCGTACCCTGCAAGTCGCCTCCCTGTATGCCAAACTGACGTAGAAAAAAACATACTCCTACAGGTAAAAGAATAAATGTGCAGAGTTTGATTATGAAGTTAAAAGATTTAAGTATCTGCGAATTTACTTTTTTGATGTACTTTGCTTCGTTGTTGATTTTCGCCGCATAGCAATCTGCTCCGACTTTTGTTACTTTAGCATAACACTTGCCTGCCGCAATGAAACTTCCGGAAAGCAGTTCATCATTATTCTGTTTGGGAATTAAGTCGGATTCACCTGTAAGAAGGCTTTCATTCACCTTACATTCTCCCTGACAAACTACACAATCAGCAGGTATCTGACTGCCTCTTGAAAACACAAGAATATCATCAATTACAATGTTTTCTTTGCTTATTTCAATTATTTTTCCTTCACGCAATACACTGATTTTCTTTTCGGAAAGAATTGTAAGCTTATCTACACTTATTTTTGAACGTATTTCCTGAAAAATTCCTATCGCTATGTTTCCTACTACAACACCCATAAAAAGCATATTTTTATATGAGCCGACAAGAAGTAATGCTATAAACAATACTACATTTATAAGGTTGAAAAGCGTACAAATGTTGTCATAAAAAATTCTTTTTACAGATTTTGTCTTTAGATTTGCCGAAATATTTACCTTTCCCTGTGATACTCTGAGGTCAACCTCACTCTGCGAAAGACCCTTGAGCTTTGTCTGAACATCTGCCATAATTACCTCAATTTTTGAAAATCATTATTTTTTAGAAAAATTTTTGAAAAAAACTTCGCTCAATCGGATTTTTTCAACTCTTAATTCCAACTGATTTTTTAATATTCAAAAAGTCGTTTTAACTTATATTATAAATGCAAATCATAATAAAGGCAACGGAAAGAAGGTGATTTTTTGAAAAAATTTGAAAAAATACTGTCAGTTGCCTTATCAGGAGTAATTTTAGCCGGTGCTTCTCAAGTTACTGTCGTTTCTGAAACCGTTGACAAAGATGTTTATATCGGTGGTGAACCTTTCGGCGTAAAGTTCTATAACAGTGGTGTTATTGTTATTGAACTTGAAAGCTTTTATGACGGTTCAAAATATATCTGTCCTGCCAAAGAAGGCGGTTTGCAGGTAAACGACATTATCACCGAGATAAATGGAGAAGTTATAAGCACTAATGAAGATCTGCAAAATAATACTCTTAATTCTAACGGTAACACAATTACTTTTACGATTGAACGAAACGGCAAAGAATTTGAAAAGGAAATTACTCCTCAGAAAAATACAGCAGGAACGTATGTTTTGGGTGCATGGGTTCGTGACAGTTGTGCCGGAATAGGCACTATAACCTATTATGACCCTGATGAAAATTATTTTGCCGCATTGGGTCACGGAATATGCGACACCGACACATCTGCTTTGCTTCCTCTCGGATACGGTGAAGTTGTGAGTGCAAATATAAGCGGTATCACAAAGAGCGTACGAGGTAAAGCAGGCAGTCTGAACGGATACTTTACCGACAACACTATAGGAAATCTGACAAAAAATTCTGAGATAGGAATTTACGGAACAACAATCGACAATTTGTCAATTAATAAAGAAAAGATACAAATTGCTGATTGCAGTGAAGTAAAAAAAGGAAAAGCTTATCTGATTACGACGATTGAAGGCGAAAAAACTCGAAGTTTTGATATTGAAATAATCAAAATATGCAATTCTTCTCCGAATTCTAATGAAAATTTTGTAATAAAAGTTACAAATAGTGAATTGATAGAAAAGTGCGGTGGTATTGTTCAGGGAATGAGCGGAAGTCCGATTGTGCAAAACGGCAAACTTGTTGGTGCGGTGACTCATGTGTTCCTGAATAACCCCGAAGAGGGGTACGGTGTATTTGCACAAAATATGGTGGCGAATTTTGAAGAATAACCCAATATATCGGGGTTTTTTGTATGTCGAAATTTTTTGCTAAAAATATTTTTCGCTTTTTTTAAAAAAATTATTCGGAAACTCTTGCCAAGTTTCCCATTTTATGGTAATATAATTTCACAACAAAAATCTTTGGGGGAATTTCACAATGGACAACAATATCAAACTAATCATTACTGAAGATGCAGCTGAGTTTTCTCAGGAAAATTTGAAAATGTTACAATCCTTTAACATTTCTGCTGCATTCTGTTCCAAAGACGGCGACGAACTTTGCAATCGCATCAGACAGGAACAGCCAGACGTCGTTTTAATGGATTCTTTTATGACAAGACTTGATGCAATAGGTGTTATGCGCAACATTAAAAGACAAAATTTAAAAGCTCCGCTCTTTATTGTTTTCTCTTCTTTTCACAGCCCTGTGCTCGAAAGAGAGATTATGAGTTCGGGTGCCACCTACTTTGTTCTCAAGCCTTATAATCTTGCTGAGTTATGCGAGAATATTTCAGGACTTGTTAAAAAGAACAAGGATAATGCTCTTAACAATACCATAAGCTTTGACGCCTTCGGTATTGAACTCAAGGTTACTGAAATTCTGCACGAAATAGGTGTTCCTGCTCACATTAAGGGATATCACTATCTTAGAGATTCCATTATTATGTCCGTTGAGAAGCCTGAAATTATAAATGCTGTAACAAAACAACTTTATCCTTCTGTAGCTAAAAAATATGAAACTACCTCTTCAAGAGTTGAAAGAGCTATACGCCATGCAATTGAGGTTGCTTGGGACAGAGGTGATATTGATGTGCTTAACTCTTACTTCGGATATACTATCCACAACGACAGAGGTAAGCCAACAAACAGCGAATTTATCGCAATGATTTCTGACAGATTAAGACTTCAAATCAAAAATGCCAGCTAAAATTTTTATATAACACTAAATTTCTTATAAGGCAAAAGCCGTACTTCATTGAGAAGTACGGCTAAATTTATATATTATTTTGTTTTACCGATATCGTGTCTGAAATGTGCACCGTCGAATTTGATTTTATCTACAGCTGAATAAGCTTTTTCGAGTGCTTCATCAAGTGTTTTAGCCTTTGCTGTTACGCCCAATACACGACCGCCGTTTGTATAGAACTTTCCGTCCTCATACTTTGTACCTGCGTGATATACAATTGCACCGTCTACCTGACCGTTTTCATCAAGTCCGAACATCTCTATACCTTTTTTGTATGATACAGGATATCCGCCACTTGCCATTACTACACAAGCTGCTGCACCGTCATACCATTCAATATCAAGGTCAGAAAGTTTTTCATCAATAACTGCTTCGCAGATATCAACAAGGTCAGTCTTGAGTCTTGGAAGTACAACCTGCGCTTCAGGATCACCGAAACGTGCATTATACTCGATAACCTTAGGACCGTTTGGTGTGAGCATAAGACCAAAGTAAAGACAACCCTTAAATGGTCTGCCCTCTTTATTCATAGCTTCAATCGTAGGCTTGAAGATCGTTTCCATACATACATCTGCAATTTCGTCTGTATAATACGGGTTAGGGCTGATTGTACCCATACCGCCTGTATTCAAACCTTCATCGTTATCATACGCTCTCTTATGGTCTTTTGAACTTACCATTGGCTTTACGCACTTGCCGTCTGTGAATGCAAGAACTGAAACCTCAGGGCCTGTAAGAAATTCCTCAATAACAATGTTATTGCCTGAGTCACCGAACTGCTTATCTTCCATAATTGACTTGATGGCATCAACTGCTTCATCAACTGTCTGGGCGATTATAACACCCTTGCCAAGTGCAAGACCGTCAGCTTTGACTACGACAGGAGCAGTATTTTCTGATTTTACATATTCAATAGCCTTGTCAGCGTTATCAAATACTTCATACTTTGCAGTCGGAATATCGTACTTCTTCATAAGGTTCTTTGAAAACACCTTTGAAGCTTCGATAATTGCAGCATTTGCATTTGGACCAAAAGCACGGATTCCGGCTTCGTCAAAAGCATCTACCATACCTGCTGCAAGAGGATCATCCGGAGCTACAAAAACAAGGTCGATTGCATTATCTTTCGCAAACTTGACCATATTCTCTTTGTCCATAACACCGATGTTTACAACTTCGGCATCTCTTGAAATACCACCGTTACCGGGGGCGCAATAAAGCTTTGTGCATTTCGGGCTTTCGAGAAGTTTTTTGATAAGTGCATGTTCTCTTCCGCCTGAACCAATCATTAAAATTTTCATATTATCCCCCGTATTAGTGATGGAAAAGTCTGATTCCTGTGAATGACATTGTCATATTGTACTTGTTGCAGGTATCAATTACATTGTCGTCACGGATTGAACCGCCCGGCTGTGCTACATACTGTACGCCTGAACGCTTTGCTCTTTCGATATTATCACCGAATGGGAAGAATGCATCTGAACCAAGTGCTACACCTGATAATTTTGCAAGCCATTCTTTCTTTTCTTCTCTTGTGAGTGGCTCAGGTTTTGTCTTGAAGAACTGCTCCCATGTGCCGTCTGCAAGTACATCTTCATAATCGTCGGAAATATACACATCAATTGTATTATCTCTGTCAGGACGTCTGATGTTATCAACAAAAGGAAGATTCATTACCTTTGGATGCTGTCTTAACCACCAGATATCAGCCTTGTTGCCTGCAAGACGTGTGCAGTGAATTCTTGACTGCTGTCCTGCACCTACACCGATAGCCTGTCCGCCTTTTGCATAACAAACTGAATTTGACTGAGTGTATTTAAGTGTAATAAGAGCGATAAGAAGGTCACGCTTTGCTTCTTCTGTAAGCTCTTTATTTTCTGTTACAATATTCTGCATAAGCATTGCTTCGTCAATTTTAAGCTCATTTCTGCCCTGCTCAAATGTAATGCCGAAAACATCCTTATGCTCAATTGGATCAGGAACATAATTTGGGTCAATCTTGACTACGTTATAAGTGCCTTTTCTCTTTGTCTTTAAAACTTCGAGTGCCTCAGGAGTGTAGTCAGGAGCAATGATGCCGTCAGAAACTTCTCTCTGAAGAAGAAGTGCTGTCTGAACGTCACAGGTATCTGAAAGTGCTACCCAGTCACCGTATGATGACATTCTGTCTGCGCCTCTTGCCATTGCATATGCTGATGCAATTGGTGAAAGTTCAAGGTCATCTACAAAGTAAATCTTCTTGAGTGTGTCTGAAAGCTCTGTTGCTACTGCTGCACCTGCAGGGCTGACGTGCTTGAAAGATGCTGCTGCAGGAAGTCCTGTTGCTGCTTTGAGTTCCTTTACAAGCTGCCATGAATTAAATGCATCAAGGAAATTAATATAACCGGGTTTTCCGTTGAGAACTTCTACAGGAATATCCTTGCCGTTCTGCATAAAGATTTTTGAAGGCTTCTGATTAGGGTTACAACCGTATTTTAAAGCAAGTTCGTTCATCTGAATTTCGTCCTTTCGCCTTATTTATTCTTATTGATAATTCTTGATTCAGCTGTATTTGTTGCAATATCAATGTAGCGAACAAAGAGTGATACCTTGTTATCTTCATTGAGTGCATTCCAGATCTTATCAGCAAATGTGTCAATGTCATCATTACCGATTTCTACGAGTGTAGGCTCACCTTCAAAGCTTGGGAGTGGGTTGCCGTCACCCATATATGTGTGAATAAATCTGCCAAGACCTGCAATCGGTGCATCGTATGTGAATGTGTATCTCTGACAACATTCAGGATTACCGTCTGCACTCTTGAGGATTGACATTGCATAGTTCATCTTGCCGTCACTGCATTTTACGATACCTGAAATACGAGGTGTATAATTTGGATCGTCAGGCTCAAACTCACGAGTGCGGAGTGACTGCTCAAATGTCTGCTGCTGATTCATAAGCTCATAAATTGTATCTGTCTGGTCACCGTTTGTAACGATTGTCTTGTTGCCGAGAACTCTTACAGGAGCATAGATGATGAGTGAAGGATCAACAAGCTTTGACGGATCGAAAGCTTGTGTTCTGATGCCGTCTTCTGTTTCAACAAATACTCTGTTTCTGCTGTTTTCGCTTCTGCCCATAATGAAGTATGCAATTACAGCTTTTGTGCCGTCTGCACTTTTGCCGATTACGATACCTCTGCCCGGGTATGATGTTGAAGCAATGTCGTTATAAAGAGATACGGGTTTCATAATTTACCTCCGTTTAATCAAGAATTTCAGTTTTATTGTCAACTACTTTTATTTTATCTTCGCAGAAAAGCGATACTGCTTTGGGAAGTATCTTCCATTCTGCCTGCTCCATTACTCTTTTCTGAAGAATTTCAGGAGTATCACCGTTTTGAACTTCAACAGCCTTTTGAATGATGATCGGACCGCCGTCACAAATTTCATTTACAAAATGAGCTGTTGCGCCTGTCACTTTTACACCTTTTTTAAGAGCCTCTTCGTGAACTCTAAGTCCGTAAAAGCCCTCTCCGCAGAAGGACGGAATAAGTGACGGATGAATATTAATTATTCTGTTATTATAGGCAGAAATAACCTTACTTCCGAGTATTGTCATAAATCCTGCAAGAACTACAACATCAATGTTTTTACTCTTCAGAAGCTCCGTAAGTGCATTATCATATTCCTCAAATTCAGAATAATCCTTGCGTCTGATAACTTCTGTGGGTATATTGCTGTTTTGCGCACGAGTAAGAGCAAAAGCATTCGGGTTTGATGAGATAACGCAGGTAATATGACCGTTCTTAATTTCTCCTCTGCTTTGTGCATCAATAAGTGCTTGAAGGTTTGTTCCTCCGCCGGATACAAGAACTGCTATATTTTTCATTATTCAAATACAACTCCGTCATTTCCCTCAATTACTTCACCGAGGATTACTGCATCTTCACCGTTTGCCTTGAGCACTTCAATTGCCTTGTCAGCCTCGTCCTTAGAAACTGCAACAATCATACCTACACCCATATTAAATGTATTGAACATATCGTGCTCAGGAATGTTGCCTACTCTCTGCATAAGCTCGAAGATTGGAAGTACAGGAATGTTATCCTTCTTGATTTTTGCTGTAAGACCATCTGTAAGCATACGAGGAATATTCTCATAGAAGCCACCGCCTGTGATGTGTGAAACAGCTTTTACCTCTACCTCGTTCATAAGAGCAAGGATAGGCTTAACATAAATTCTTGTTGGTGTAAGAAGTGTTTCACCGAGTGACTTGTCAAGCTCAGGATATGTAGCGTTGATTGTTTCTTCGTTGATATCAAAAATTTTTCTAACAAGTGAGAAACCGTTTGAATGAACACCTGTTGAACGGAGTCCTACAAGTACATCGCCTGCTTTGAGCTTTGAACCGTCGATAAGCTTCTTCTTATCTACCATACCTACGCTGAAACCGGCTACGTCATACTCATCAAGCGGCATAAGACCCGGATGCTCAGCAGTTTCACCACCGATAAGTGCACAACCTGACTGCACGCAACCTTCTGCTATACCGGATACAATTTCTGCAACTTTCTCAGGTACGTTCTTACCGATTGCAATATAATCAAGGAAGAACAAAGGCTGTGCGCCACAGCAAATGATATCGTTTACACACATTGCTACAGCGTCGATACCGATTGTGTCGTGCTTGTCAAGAAGAAATGCAAGTTTGATCTTTGTGCCTACACCATCTGTTCCGCTGACAAGTATAGGTTCTTCCATATCCTTGACATTTGGAGCGAAAAGTCCGCCGAATCCGCCAATTCCCGAAACTACTCCGTCAATCTTTGTGCGTGCTACATGTTTTTTCATAAGTTCTACTGCTTTGTAACCGGCTGTTACGTCGACACCTGCTGCCTTGTAACTTTCTGAAAAACTGTTCATTGTAATCCTCCGTTGTATGTTTATTTTGATTATAATATTTTACAAATTAAAGTTCTGCTACTTTAGCCTGCATCGCCTTGTCTTTTTCGGCAACACCTTTTTCCATATCAGCTTTCATTGCTTCAAGCTTTTCTGAGAGCGTATCATCAGAAAGTGCAAGCATTTCAACTGCAAGAATTGCTGCATTTGCTGCTCCGTCAACTGCTACTGTTGCTACAGGAATTCCTGTTGGCATCATAACTGTTGCGAGAAGTGCATCCATACCGTCAAGCTGTGCTGATTTGCATGGAATTCCGATTACAGGAAGTGTTGTCTTTGCCGCAAGAACACCTGCAAGATGTGCAGCCATACCTGCTGCTGCAATAATAACACCAAAGCCGTTTTTCTTTGCATTTGCAGAAAACTCAATTGCTGCATCGGGAGTTCTGTGGGCACTCATTACATGAACTTCGTACTCTACGCCAAACTCCTTCAGCTTTTTGACAGCCTTTGATACTACAGGGAAGTCGCTGTCTGAACCCATTATGATTGCAACTTTCTTCATAATCTGCTCCTTAAAAAAATATATTTCTTAACTTTTATATTATAGTAAAAAATCGGAAAAATTTCAATAGAATACGACAATTATTTTAATAAATGTAAAATCAACCGAACATATGCTGTTCGGTTGACCTGATTTATGGATGTGTTGTCATTATTACATCAGATGTTTCTTCATCTGAACCGTCAGAAGAGAGTATTCCCTCGCTTGTGACACCTGTTTCTTCAACATCTTCCATATGAGGAAAAAGAAAATTCATTTTTTCATCGTTGAAATGTTCATCAAGATAATTTTCAAATGCATTCGTTGCAGGAACGCCTTCTTTTCTGAACTGCCAGCGTGCAGTTGCCGTTACTGACATAAATGCGTTGAACAGCATAAACACAAGCAAGAACGTTGTTATTATCGAGCCTGTGCGTTTTGGTATTTTTTCAATGAGCTTTGATGCCCATGGATACAAATATCTTACCCAGACAAGTCCTAAAAATCCCCATATGAGAGCATACATAAGGTTTGTTCTTCCGTCAAGATTGAAGGCTGTGTTGCTGTAATCCCACGAAACTGTACCGAATACCATTTCCTGAAACCATGAGCAAAAATATTCAAAACCTGCTCCTACTACAGCACTGATGATAAAAATAACTGTGTCACTTAGCTTGTACAACTTATATAGGATAAGTGTAAGGAAACACGCTCCTCCCCCATACACAGGAATAAACGGGCCATAGACCATTCCTACTCGTACTTCAAAATGACCTTCTTCAAAAAGTGCCCATACTGTTTCCATTAACGTACCGATAAATGACCCGAGTACAAACAAACAGAAAAGTTTTGTAAAACAAAGTCCTGATGCGAATGGCTTGTCATCATCATTTTCATACACCTGAGTGTATTCTTTCATATTATCTTCTTTGATCTCTTCAATCTTTTCAGCAATCTGCTTTACATATGCAGTTTTTCTGAGTTCGGGAAATGCTGAAATGAGTCGTCTTCTGAGAATATTTTCAGTAAACAGCTTATTATAATTCTGCTCAAGCTCGTCAATTTTCTCCTGCGGCACATCTTTACCGAGAAGATTTGAAACGCCGTTGAGTCTTTTGATTTTTCTTTGAAGTCTAATTATCGTAATGATTGAAAAAACATAGTCTGCAAGTATCAATCCGCAAATTGAAAGAACAACTGTAATACTTACCACAAAAGGCATATACTGCAATACTGTGTTCAATACAGGAATCAATAATCCTACAAGAATCATACCAAGCAGGCCGAGAAAAAGTGCATACGGCAAAGTTATATAACTTCCTATGCTGAGCTTTATATCAGAAAAATCCCAAGGTTTGAAACCGAGAAGTTTTTCTGTGATAAATCCTATGAGTACAACGAGAAGAGATAGTATTATACAACTTCCGAAGAATAATATAAATTTGTTCTCGGTAAAATAATTCAGACTGAGATAGCACACTACTGCGCCTAATCCGTATGACGGACAAAAAGGCGATGTAAGAAAACCTTTATTGTAGAATCTTCTTTCTGCAAAAAGAGTTCTTACGCCGTTGAGAAGCCAACCCGCAAATGAAAATATTACAAAATACCACAACAGATTGAGAATAAGCAAATTTTAACATCCCCTTACATTACAAATCAGGCGCAGTCTATACTGCGCCTGTGTATTATGCTTATGCTTTTGGTGCGTCGTCTTTCCAAAGCTCTCTTATGGCTGTCACATTGCCTGCAAGTCCCTGAATATCTGACGGAATAATAATTTTTGTAGCTTTACCGTCAGCCGCTTTACCAAATGCTTCGAGTGATTTGAGCTGAATGATTTTGTCTGTAGGTGCTGCTTCATTGAGCATTCTGAGTGCATCTGCATTAGCTTTCTGCACTGTGAGAATTGCTTCAGCTTCACCCTGTGCTTCTCTGATTTTCTGCTCTTTTACTGCGTCAGCTTTGAGAATTGCAGACTCTTTCATACCTTCGGCAACAAGAATCTGACTGCGCTTTTCACCTTCTGCATCAAGAATTCTTGCTCGACGCTCACGCTCTGCTTTCATCTGCTTTTCCATCGCATCCTGAATTTCACGAGGAGGAAGAATGTTCTTGAGCTCAACTCTTTTTACCTTGATTCCCCATGCATCTGTTGCTTCATCAAGAATAATTCTGATTTTATCATTGATCGTATCACGAGAAGTAAGTGTATTATCAAGTTCAAGGTCACCGATGATATTTCTCAATGTGGTTGCTGTGAGATTTTCGATAGCACTGAGTGGGTATTCTACGCCGTAGGTATAAAGTTTTGGATCGGTAATCTCAAAATAAACTACGGTATCTATCTGCATTGTTACATTATCTCTTGTGATAACCGGCTGTGGTGGGAAATCAACCACTTGTTCCTTTATAGATACCTTCTTTGAAATTTTATCAATAAAAGGTATTTTTATATGAAGACCTGTTCCCCAAGTTGCATAATATGCACCAAGTCTTTCAACTACATAAGCATTTGCCTGAGGCACAATCTTTACGTTTTTTGCAATTACAAGCAAAACTATAAGAATAATTATACCTGCAACCAATAATCCTATAATTCCGTCCATAAAATTTTCTCCTTAATTTACTCTAAAGGTTCTACAATAAGTTTTACGCCTTCAATTGCAAGAACCTTAATTTTTTTATCTTTTAATATAGGTGCAGTTTCAGATTTTACTGTCCAAATCTCACCCTCTACCTTTGCCTGACCGACATTATGGATATCAGTTATTTCCTTAAGAATCACACCGGTCTTTCCGATAAGTCTGTCAGAATTAGTACTTATGTTACCTCTTTTTTGCTTTAACTTCTTTACAAGAGGCCTTGTTACAAGAAGAGCTACAAGAGATACAACCAGAAATACAGCCGATTGAATCGGAATTGACTTTGTAAATATACTTACTATTGCGGCGGATACCGAACCAAGCACAAACCAAAGTGATACAAGCTGAGTTGTGAAGGCTTCGCATATTGCCATAATTACAGCAAATCCTATCCATATAAAAGGCATATATTGTTCGAGTTCCATAGCATTTCTCCTTTCTTGCACTAATTTTATCATACTAAAATGTAATAGTCAATTTATTTGCTGAAAAATATACACTTTTAATTTATTATGTGCTATAATAAATTAAATAAGCGGATTTTCCGCTTTGCAAAATATGAATATTTTCAATTAATTAATAAAGGTGATTATATGGCTTTTGATACATTTGATGAAGGTATCGTTCCGGGTGGCATAAGAAGTAAGAATGAAATAAGAGTTCTTATATGCTATCTTTTTAATTCTGTTAAAGAAAATATGAGCAAGGAAGTTATTACCGAAGCTATTGTGCGTGAAGAACTCGTCAATTATTTTGAGGTAAGTTCTGCGTTTGATGAACTTATTAACAACGGTAATCTCATTGAAAGTGAAATGGTTGACAACACTCAGACTTACACGCTTTCTGAAAACGGAAAAATGATTGCAAATCAGCTTGACACAACACTCGCATATACTGTAAAAGAAAAAGCTTATGCCTGTGCGGTAAGGCTTCTTGCTGAAAAGAAAAAGCAGAGGGAAAATTCTGTTGATATTGAGAAAACCGAGAACGGTTTCAATGTTATCTGCAAAATTTCAGGCGGAAGTATGGAACTTATGAGTTTTACTTTGTATGCACCGAATTTTGAGCAGGCTATGCTTATGAAGAAAAGTTTTTTTGACAATCCTTCAGCAGTTTACAAAGTTATGCTTTCTCTTATGACAAGGGACAAGGAAGATGTAGGCGAAGCTTTGGAAGAACTTTACGGAATTCTGTAACTTAAAAAAACAGATTTAAACCGAGCATCAGGGTTACTCCCGGAATTCCTCCGATGATTGAAATGAGTATCGACAACAAACTTACAGGTAGATAAACTCCTGTTATTCCCGAACTGAGATTTACTGCAAGTAATGTAAGTCCCCCGCAACAAAGCGACATAAACGCCCGTTTCATCGGGTGTTTATTTTTGCCTATATAATGAATTATTGCAAATACAATAAGTGTTGATAAAATTATTACTGCTACTCCCCATAATGGCATATCTGACAACTCCGCATAAATTAAAATAGACCGTCGGACATACATCCAACGGTCTATTATTATGCTTGTAAACTATGAATTATTACTTACAGTACATCAAAAAATGCAAGTACATTGAGTGCGATTACAAAAATAATGAATAATGCTGCGATTACCTTTGTTGCACGAGCAAGCTTAGCATCAATTGAACGTGCCTTGTTCTTTGATAAGTATGAATCAGCTACGCCTGAAACTACACCAAGACCCTGCTGGTTGCCCTGCTGAAGGATAATTACAAGAATAATTACGATTGATACAAGAGCAAGTAATGCACCGAAAACATATCCTAAAACGCCCATTTTTATATCGTCCTTTCATAAAATACTATAATACACATTAAACTGCATTAATTAACTAATTTATATTAACATATAAATATAAATTTTTCAAGATATTTTTTCAAATTTTTAATTTATTATTTATATTAAAGTCAACTGTTCATCAACTGCATCTTCATTTGACGGCATTGCACCAAGTGCAGGAAGCGAACGTGTTCTGTAACGCTGAGGTTTTGCAAAAGTTCCCTCTGCATACTCCTCAACTTCAAAAAGTCTGTGACCTTTTTTGAGTTTCATTACGGCTACACCCTGCGTTGAACGTGTTGATTTGAGTGAAAGTGCACCTGTATGCACAAGCAACATTCTGCCTGATGAAGCTTTGAGAAGGATTTCTTTGTCTTCATCAATGAACAGCATACCTGACAGCGGTGATTTATCGGAATATGCACCTGTAAGCTTTTTGCGGTTTGTTTTTGTCGCATAAGCTTCAAGCGGTACTTTTGCGATTTTACCGTTTTCAAATGCAAAGATAAGTATACCCTTGTAATCCTTGGTAGCTACCATCTTTACGGCGTTTTCACCTTCATCCATTGAAAGCTTTGCCGCTACATAATCACCAAGCACACTTGCCTTTGTATCTGCAAAATCAGAAGCTTTTGCTTTATATACCTGACATTTATCAGTAAAGAACAAAAGGTAACAGTTGTTTGAAAATTCAATTTCCTGAATGATCTCGTCACCGTCTTTGAGTTTATGTGCACCACTCATTCTGAGTGACTGAGGTGTGATTTTCTTGAAGTAACCTTCCTTTGTAAAGAAAAGTGTTACAGGATAATCAGGGATCTCCTCAGCCTCTTCCTCATATTTTGCAGTATCTTCATAAATTATCATACTCTTACGAGGCTGACCGTATTTGTCGGCAATCGTCTTGAGCTCTTTTACAATAATTGTTTTGATTCTTGACTTACTTTTAAGAATTTCATCAAGTTCGGCTATCTCTTTTTCAAGCTCTTCGATATCTTTTGTACGTTTTAAAATATATTCACGGTTGAGATGACGAAGTTTGATTTCAGCTACATATTCAGCCTGAATCTTGTCAATTCCGAAGCCTATCATAAGGTTCGGGATAACTTCAACTTCTTCATCGGTTTCACGAATTATTTTAATTGCTTTGTCGATATCAAGAAGAATTTTTTCAAGACCCTTGAGCAGATGAAGCTTTTCAGCCTTTTTATTTCTGTCAAAATATGTTCTGCGCTTTACGCACTCAATTCTGAATGCTATCCACTCTTCAAGCAAAGCCTTCACACCGAGCACCATAGGAACTCCGCCGATAAGCACATTGAAATTGCAGGCATATGAGTCCTCAAGTGTTGTGAATCTGAACAGCTTAGCCATAAGCTTGTCCGGGTCTATTCCTCTCTTAAGGTCAATTGTGATTTTAAGACCGTCGATACCCGTTTCATCTCGGACATCGGAAATTTCCTTGAGTTTGCCCTGTTTTACAAGATCAATAATCTTCTCTATAATAACTTCACTTGTTGTTGAATACGGAATAGAAAGTATGTCAATGCAGTTTGCTGACTTGTCATATTCGTATTTTGCACGAAGCTTTACACTTCCTCTTCCCGTTTCATAAACCTGATTAATAACCTTTTCGTCATAAATTATCTGACAACCGCCTGTAAAATCAGGTGCTGGAAGTGTCGATTTTATGTCATGGTCAGGGTCACGGATAAGTGCCGCTGTAGTTTCACAGATTTCTTTGAGGTTAAACGGACAGATGTTTGAAGCCATACCTACCGCAATACCTGTGTTTGCATTTACGAGCACTGACGGAAATGCTACAGGCAACAGTGACGGCTCTTTCATCGTGTTATCGTAGTTATCTACAAAATCAATCGTATCCTTGTCTATATCTCTGAAAAGTTCATTACATATAGTAGCAAGTTTTGCTTCTGTATATCTTGAAGCCGCCCATGCCATATCTCGGCTGTAAAATTTACCAAAATTACCCTTTGAGTCAACATACGGATGCAGAAGTGCTTCATAACCACGAGAAAGTCTTACCATTGTATCGTAAATTGCAGAATCACCGTGAGGGTTGAGTTTCATCGTTGCACCTACGATATTTGCAGACTTTGTTCTTGCACCTGTGAGAAGTCCCATTTTGTACATCATATAAAGCAATTTTCTGTGTGACGGCTTGAAACCGTCAATTTCAGGGATTGCTCGTGACAAAATTACGCTCATAGCGTATGGCATATAGTTTTCACGGATTGTGGAAACTATCGGCTGTTCTACTACTTCTCCTGCTCCGTTAATTACACCGTGCGTTTTTGGTGCAGATGATTTTTTCGGAGTTTTCTTTTTTGAAGCCATTGTTTTCCACCTCCCGTCAGCTTACGTCAAGATTGTCTATATATTCATTTCCGTGTTCTACAATGTAATCTTTTCTGCCCTGTAAATTATCACCAAGCAGAATATCAAAAATTTCAGATGTCTGCTGTGCATCATCAGGCATTACTTTTATGAGTCTGCGAGTCGAAGGGTTCATTGTAGTCAGGTTCATCATATCAGGTTCGTTTTCACCAAGACCTTTGCTTCGCTGAATAGTAAACTTTTCGTTACCGATCTGCTCAATGAACTTATCCTTTTCAATCTCATCATATGCAAAGTAAACATCATTTTTTGAAGTGATTTCATAAAGCGGTGATTCCGCTATGAACACCTTGCCTTCTTCAATGAGAGTAGGAGTAAGTCTGTAAAGCATTGTAAGAAGAAGGGTTCTGATCTGGAAACCATCGACATCGGCATCGGTACAAAGTATTACTTTATTCCAACGAAGTGCGTCCATATCAAAACTTGAAAGATTCTTGTTGGCTTTTGATTTTACCTCTACTCCGCAACCAAGAACTTTAAGTAAATCTGTTATAATTTCACTTTTGAATATTTTATCATAGTCCGCCTTGAGGCAATTAAGTATTTTACCACGGATAGGCATAATTGCCTGAAAGTCAGGATCTCTTGCCTGCTTACAGGCACCGAGAGCTGAGTCACCCTCCACTATGAACAATTCACGCTGAGTGACATCTTTGCTTCGACAGTCTACAAATTTTGCGACCCTGTTTGTTATATCAAGATTACCCGAAAGCTTTTTCTTTATGTTAAGACGTGTTTTTTCGGCATTCTCTCTGCTTCGCTTGTTTACAAGCACCTGTTCGGCAATTTTTTCAGCTTCAAGAGGATTTTCTATGAAATAAACTTCAAGGCTCTGTCTGAGAAATGCTGTCATTGCATCCTGAATACCTTTATTTGTAACAGCTTTCTTCGTCTGGTTTTCATATGAGGAAACACTTGAGAAAGATGAAATTACACAGATAAGGCTGTCCTCAACATCGTCATATTTAATCTTGCTTTCTGTCTTGTTGTATTTATTATTCTGCTTCAAATAGCTGTCGATCTGATAAACAAATGCATTTCTTACTGCCTTATCAGGTGCACCGCCGTGCTCAAGCCAACTTGAGTTGTGATAATATTCAGTAAGATTAACCTTGTTTGAAAAAGCAACGGCTATATCCATTTTGCACTTGTATTCGGGTTTGTCTTCACGGTCACGAGTTTTACATTCTGTTTCCCAATGCTGAACAGATGTAAGTCCGTCCTCTCCGATTATCTCGGAAACGTGGTCAACTACACCGTTTATATAATTGAAAGAGGTTGTGTCAAAGGATCTTCCGTTCTGGTTTCTGAATATAAATTCAACACCTGCGTTTACGATTGCCTGACGCTTCATTATATCAAGAAAATAATCAGGCTGAATGTCGATATCCGTAAATACTTCAAGATCAGGCTTCCAGTGGATTTTTGTGCCTGTATCTTTTTTACTGTAAGGCTCTTTTTTTAGACCTCCGACATTTTCACCCTTTTCAAAATGAAGTGTATAGCGATAACCGTCACGTCTGATGTCTACGTCCATATATTCAGATGCATACTGGGTTGAGCAAAGACCGAGGCCGTTCATACCGAGGGAAAATTCATAGCTTTCTCCCTCATTGTTATTATATTTACCGCCTGCGTACATTTCACAGAAAACAAGCTCCCAATTGAATTTTTCTTCGTTTTCGTTGTAATCAACAGGGATTCCTCGTCCGTGGTCTTCAACCTCAATTGAACCGTCAGAATATCTTGTTACTGATATCTGTTTTCCGTATCCTTCTCTTGCTTCGTCAATGGAGTTTGAAAGAATTTCAAATACCGAATGCTGACAACCATCAATGCCGTCTGAACCAAAAATTACCGCCGGTCTTTTGCGGACACGGTCAGCACCTTTGAGGGTTGTGATGCTGGTATTATCATATTCATTGGTTTTCTTTCTTGCCATTTCACTCTTCCTTTATTATTTTTCACCACGCAACTTTTTGATTTTGTCGCGCAGATAAGCTGCGTGTTCAAATTCAAGAAGCTTTGCGGCGGCTTTCATTTCCTTTGTAAGACTTTCTATTAACTGTTGTTTCTGCGCCTTTGAAAGCTTTTTTGTATTTTTGAACTCACTGTCATTGTGAGTTGATATTTCAAGTATCTCACTTACCTTTTTGACTATTGTCTTAGGTGTGATTCCGTGTTCTTCATTGTATTTCTGCTGAATTTCACGTCGTCTTTCGGTTTCGGTAATTGCAACACGCATCGACTCTGTTACACTGTCAGCATACATTATTACCATACCTTCGCTGTTTCGTGCAGCACGTCCTGTTATCTGAATGAGCGAACGTGTACTTCTGAGGAAGCCCTCTTTGTCTGCATCAAGAACCGCAACAAGAGAAACTTCGGGGATATCAAGACCTTCTCTTAGAAGGTTGATTCCCACAAGAACATCAAATTCACCGAGGCGCAAATCTCTGACGATTTCCATTCGCTCAACGGTATCTATATCATGATGCATATAGCGCACCTTTATTCCCATTGTTTCGAGATAGGTCGTCAGATCTTCAGCCATTTTCTTGGTAAGCGTAGTAACTAAAGTTCTCTGCTTTTTGGCTGTTCTTATATTGATTTCAGATACAAGGTCATCAAGCTGTCCATCTGTGGGTCTTACAGAGATTTCAGGATCTAAAAGTCCCGTTGGTCTGATGATCTGCTCTGCTATAACTTCGGATCTTTCAGTTTCAAAATCGCCCGGTGTTGCACTTACGAATACAGCCTGATTTATCCTGTCATAAAATTCATCGAAATTCAAGGGTCTGTTATCATATGCTGACGGAAGTCTGAAACCGTAATCGACAAGATTCTTTTTTCTTGCATGGTCACCTGCAAACATTCCTCTTACCTGAGGGAGTGTAACGTGTGACTCATCGACAAAGAGCAGAAAATCGTCTGGAAAATAATCAAGCAGTGTAAACGGTGATGAACCGGGCGCTCTGCCTGATAGGATTCTTGAGTAGTTTTCAATACCTGTGCAAAATCCGATTTCCTGAAGCATTTCCATATCATAACGTGTGCGCTGTTCAATTCGCTGTGCTTCAAGAAGTTTTCCGTTTTCTCTGAAATATTCAAGCCTTTGCTGAAGCTCTCTTTCGATTTCAGCGAGGGCTATTTTCATTTTGTCGGTAGATACAATGTAATGCGATGCAGGATAGATTGCTGCGTGCTTCAGCATTGCTTTGAGTTCGCCCGTGAGCGGATTTATCTCTGAAATTCTGTCAATTTCATCTCCGAAAAATTCAACTCTTATTATGGAATCATTTGATGCCGCAGGGAAAATCTCAACCACATCTCCCCTGACCCTGAATTTATTACGGATAAAATTCACATCATTGCGTTCATACTGCAATTCAACAAGCTTTTTGACTAAATCATCACGACTTTTTTCCATTCCCGGACGCAACGAAATTACCATATTACGGTAATCAATAGGGTCACCGAGGCTATAGATACAGGAAACTGACGCTACTATGATTACATCACGACGTTCAGAAAGCGCAAGGGTTGCGCTGTGGCGAAGCTTATCAATTTCGTCATTGATGGAGCTGTCTTTTTCGATATAAGTATCTGTCTGCGCTACATACGCTTCAGGCTGGTAATAATCATAGTAGGAAACAAAATACTCCACTGCATTATCAGGAAAAAACTCTTTGAACTCACTGCAAAGCTGTGCCGCGAGGGTTTTATTATGTGCAAGTACAAGCGTTGGTCTTTGTACACGTTCAATGACATTTGCCATTGTGAATGTCTTACCTGAACCTGTTACACCTAAAAGA
Organism: Ruminococcus sp.; assembly: GCA_036306945.1. GTDB lineage: Bacteria > Bacillota > Clostridia > Oscillospirales > Acutalibacteraceae > Ruminococcoides. The sequence continues at coordinate 34,523 of JAXJYO010000042.1, forward strand.
GTCTGCTCCTTGTTGCCTGAATTTATGCTTTCAACAAGCTTTTCAATTGTCTGTGGCTGATCGCCCGTTGGTTTGTATTTTGAGTGTATCTTAAATTCCATATTTTTTAGTTCGAGTAGATAGGTTGATGTAATTTATAATTTCATTTCCCGACCGATAAATTGATATATTTATAAACTTTACTAAATTTTACACATTCAATAAGCGTTCTACAGCTTCCTGTTTTGTTGCAGTAAAGAATATGTCTTTTCCGCAGTTGGATTCGTAAATAAAATCTTTAAGCGGTTTACTTGTGTATTTGCTGAAATCACCGAACACAGCAAATTTAACGTGATAATTTATGAACTTCTGAAGAATTTCTCCTGCAAGTCTTGTGCTTAAAATGAAGAAATCTTCAGTAACAGCGTTCTTATCAACTGCAATTCTTTCTGCGCCTGTTTCATATTTTACAGTCATAATCAAGTCGAGGGCAGAATCAACATCTGTGATTATTGTATCATCAGCAGACACTACCGCTACATTTATATTATTTTCTGTAATCTTTTCAATGTTCATTCTTTCCCCCTACTTTCTTATTTAATTATTATCGAACGTTTGTTTTATGATTATAGAACATATGTTTTGATTTGTCAACAAATCAATCATCGTGAACAAATATTTTCCCCGCCCACATACTGTCTCTGATTGAAACGTAGTCATCAGTTGTAATTATAAAGTGGTCGTTAAGCTTAACTCCAACAGTGTCAAGAGTATCTTTCAAAGCTATTGTTGTGTCAATATCTCTGGAAGACGGCATTGCTGAACCACTCGGATGATTGTGCGCTATATACACACTTTTGGCGTTATGTCTGAGTGCCAGATCAACTATTCTTCTTATGGGCACATTGCTCGAATTGATTGACCCTTTTGCAATAATGTCAAAGTATATCATCTTGTATTTGGCATCTCCGAGCATAAGCGCAACTGCTTCTTCTGTTCTGCCGATAAACTTTTTCATAAACATATCACCGATCGTTTCATCTTTGATGATATAATCATGTGACATTTTCGACTCGTTATACAGTCTTGAAATTTCAGGAAGCATTTTCAAATATACCGCCGCTGACTCAGATAAGCCGAATTCATTCATCAGCTCATCTATAGGCGCATCGCACACTCCCGATATCGTGAGATATCTGTCAAGAAGTCTGTGTGCAAGCGGATTTGTGTCTTTTCTCGGAATTGCATAGAAAAGACACATTTCAAGCGCTTCGTGAGGCTCAAATACATCAAATCCGTTTTCTATGAACTTTTTCTTAAGACGCTGTCTGTGTCCTGTGTGTTCTTTACCGTTTGATGAAGCCATAGTCTAACCTCGGATTTTTATTTTACTCCGTACTGCTCATAGTAAGCGTCGATTGCTGCCTTGAGCTTATCGTCGATGATAACCTTGCCTTTGTATTCCTTGTTATAAAGGTGCTCTACAACTTCAGCCATTGTTACGATTGCTGTTGTCTTGAGTCCGTACTTCTCTTTGATTTCTGAAAGCGCGCTCTTTTCGCCCTTTCCTCTTTCCATTCGGTCAACTGACACTACAAGACCGATTGGATTTACATCGCCCTGTGCTTTGATTATAGGAAGTGTTTCTTCGATTGATGTTCCTGCTGTTGTAACATCTTCAATGATAACTACCTTGTCACCGTCGCCGATTGGACTTCCGAGAAGAATTCCCTTATCGCCGTGGTCTTTTACTTCTTTTCTGTTTGAACAATAACGGATGTCCTTGTCATACTTCTCGCTGATTGCGATCGTAGCTGCTACTGAAAGCGGAATACCTTTGTATGCAGGTCCGAAAAGTACGTCAAAATCAAGTCCGAACTTTTCATTAATTGCTTCTGCATAATACTCGCCAAGTCTTTTGAGCTGTGCACCTGTTCTGTAGAATCCTGTGTTTACAAAAAATGGTGTCTTTCTTCCGCTTTTTGTCACGAAATCTCCAAACTTGAGAACCTGACAATCAACCATAAATTCAATAAATTCCTTTTTATAAGCTTCCATTATTTTTTACCTCCGTTTATAAATTTATAAAAGTACATAATTTAACATTTTAGATTTTAACACAACATCTTGTTTTTGTAAATGAGAATTACACAGATGTAATCAATATACGGTGTTTTAATCAGAAAAATCACCACAACATATATGTTATCACGACTTTTTGCTCTGTAAGTTATAAACAAATGCACAGGTATAGGATTTTTGGCATATTCTTTTGGATTACAGCCGAATTCATTATAAACTTTATTTCTCAACTTTATTTGATATCCTTCAAATATAATTTTCAATAATTTCTGAAATTACCATTGACTTATTAGAACATTCGTTCTATAATATAATAAAACATACGTTCGAGATGGTTTTATGGATATTTTAAATGTTGTTGATAAAAACAAATATAAAAAAGATCGTGTAATACTTCACAGCGATTGCAACGGATTTTATGCAAGCGTTGAATGTCTTCACAATCCTCATCTTCGTGACAAGCCTGTTGCAGTTAGCGGTGATGCGGAAAATCGTCACGGAATTATTCTTGCAAAAAATGAAATTGCTAAAAAATATAATGTGAAAACAGGTGAACCTATATGGCAGGCTAAGCAAAAATGTCCTGACCTTATTACTGTTTCTCCGCATTTTGAACTTTATAAAAGATTTTCAAAAATGGCAAGGCGTATATACAGCGACTACACCGACAAAATAGAACCTTTCGGTCTTGATGAAGCCTGGCTTGATGTCACTAACAACATAGATAAAAACGGATATGAAATCGCTCTTGAGATAAGCAGACGTGTTAAGGAAGAACTCGGAATTACCGTAAGCATCGGTGTAAGCTTTAATAAAATTTTTTCAAAATTTGGAAGTGACTACAAAAAGCCCGATGCCATTACCTGTATCACAAGGGAGAATTACAAGGATATTATATGGAATTCACCTACCGAAAGCCTTCTTTACGTTGGACGAGCGACAAAGAAAAAGCTTAACAAAATAGGAATATACACTATAGGTGATATTGCTGTTTCTCCTATCGGACTTCTCAGAAAACATCTCGGGAAATGGGGCGACCTTATATACGGTTTTGCAAACGGATATGACTCCTCCCCCGTTGCTCATATGAACGAAAACACAGAAGTTAAATCTATCGGCAACTCAACTACTACTCCGAGGGATATGAAAACATATGAAGACGTAAAAGTGGTTATGTATGTTCTGTGTGACAGTGTGTGCAGACGTATGCGTGAACAGGGATTTATGGCTAAAACTGTGGGAATAAGTGTCAGAGATAATGAACTCAATACATTTACACGTCAATGCACGCTTGATGATTTTTCTAATCTTACAAAGGTGATTACAGAAAATGCAGTAAATCTTTTTGAGAGAAACTACAATATGCAAAAACCGCTTAGAAGCATTGGTGTTTCGGTAACGGATTTCGTACACGACGATACACCGCATCAGATGAGCATACTCTGCAACGAAGAAAGACTTTTGCAAAACGAAGAGCTCGACAGAACTCTTGACAGGCTGAAGAAAAGGTTCGGTAACTATATTGTTCGACCTGCTGTTCTGCTCAGTGACAGAGGACTTTCATCGTTCAACCCTAAAGACGATCACACCATTCACCCTGTAAGCTATTTATAGTAAATATCTGATAGTCTTAATATAGATGCTGAAAATTCAAGAAAAATATAACTTTTATAAGGAATGTAAAATGAAAAAGTATGTTAAAGTAACTGCAACTTTTGATTGTGACGGAAATCTCCTTCCTGAATATATCTATTGGGATGAGGACAGAAAATTTCCTATAGACAAAATAACAGATATAAGATATGCCGCTTCGCTGAAAGCAGGCGGTGCAGGAATAAGATACACCTGTATGATTTTCGGCAAGGAAAAGTTTTTGTTTCTTGAAGAAAACAGATGGTTCGTAGATGCAAAGGACAATTGTTAAGGAGTCACGGTATGCACAAGGTAAACGCAAAAGGAATTCTTTCGGCTTCAAACGGAATGAATATCTATAGGGGTTGTCAGCACAACTGCATATACTGCGACGCAAGAAGCCTTTGTTATAATATGCAACACGATTTTGAGGATATTGAAGTCAAACAGAATGCTCCTTTTCTGCTTGAAAATGCGCTGAAAAGAAAACGCAATAAATGTATGATCGGAACAGGTGCTATGTCTGACCCGTATATGCCACTTGAAAGAGAACTTAGACTTACAAGACAATGCCTTGAAATTATTGACAGATACGGATTCGGTGCTACTGTACATACAAAATCAACCGATGTACTCAGAGATCTGGATTTACTCAAAAGTATAAATTCAAAAAGCAAAGCTGTGGTTCAGATGACTTTGACTACCTATAATGAAAATCTTTGCAGAATGATTGAGCCCTGTGTTTCAACTACCAAGGATCGTTTTGAGGCTTTGAAAATATTCAGAGATTGCGGTATTCCTACAGTTGTATGGCTTTCTCCATTTTTACCGTTTATAAATGATACAGAAGAAAATATTAACGGTCTGCTTGATTACTGCATTGAGGCAAAAGTAAAGGGAATTATCTGCTTTGATATAGGTGTTACTCTGAGAAACGGCGACAGAGAATATTTTTATGCCGCTCTCGACAGGCATTTTGCGGGACTTAAAGAAAAATATATGCAGTTATACGGAAATTCATATATCATTAACAGCAAAAACAACGGTAAGCTTATGGCTCTGATAAGAAAAAGATGTAAAGAAAACTCTATTATGTGTGATATTGATGAGGTGTTCTCTTATCTGCATACATATGAAACCAGAGAAGAACAGCTCAGTTTATTTAACACATAAATGCAACTTTACTTTGCGTACAATAAAAGGCGTACTGCAAATGCAATACACCTTGTGAATAATTTATTTGGTTTTTCCAAATGACAGAAGCTGTTTTGTCGGAAATGAAAACAACGGCAAAGCACATATAAATGTGATTGCAACTGCGATCAACAAATATAATGTTGTTGCTATCGTTCCGCCTGTTACGGATTCGATACGGTCATACACACTGAAGCGCTCAATCAGTGTCAGGAAAAATTTATGCCAGAAATAAATCTGAAGTGTCTTGGTTCCTGTTTTGGATATAAATCCTAAATTTCTGTTAGGAACAAGGCACATTACTGCAAAACCGAAAATACCTGAAATAACATAAGAAACAAGCCTTACTATACAACCGTAATTATAATAATCGCCGAGTGATGTGAAGGCGTTTCTTCCTGTAAACATAGATCTCAGATACGGATAGATATCGTGATTCAGAAAAAACAGTGCGATAAATCCGGCAATTATAAATGCTGAAACTATTTTCAGCCATGTTTTTGAAAACAGTTTTACGAGAGTTTCAGGAGTAATCATATAACCTGCTACGAATACCGGAAAAAATACGACTATTCTCATTAATGCAAATTCATCTCCGAGAAATTTATCGTATCCTGCCATACAGCCTACAAGTACGGACAGAAGCAAAATCATTTTTGTGTTATACTCTCGGAACAACCAAAGAAGTGCCGTAAATACAGCCATTGCCCACATAAACCATGCAAATGAATCATACATATCAATTACGGCATAGCTGATTTTCATTCCGAGCAACAGTCTGAACAACGAAATCATTATTCTGAGCACTATTCCGATAAGAATAAATGAAACTACCTTTTGTTTCGGGAACTTTGTTGACTTGTCCATTGGCTTTACAAAAAGTCCGCTGATAAATATAAACAAAGGCATATGAACTGAATATATGGTGAGAAACAGGCTTTTTTCAAGCCAATTTCCGCTTTCTCTTGCGAGAAAATCTATTGCATGTCCTATTACTACAAGCAATATTGCAAGAAATTTTATGTTGTCAAACACATATATTCGCTCTTTTGAAAGTGTATTTGCTCTTGAATTATCGGATAACCCCATTCTTACTTAACCCTCACTGCTTTGTAAAATAAACATCGTAGTCGCTGTAATACACCACGATATACTCAATGCTTTCATCATCATTACGGATTATATCAAATCCCGTTTCTGTTCCGTCATCGAAATCAGCCGAGATAGTGTCATCATCAAGAAGAGAATATTTTCCTGTGTGCGTTCCATCATCGGGTGTTCCGGGTGTGAGCCATAACGAAAATGTTCCGTCCTCTCTGAATGTCAGCGACCCCTGATATGAGGTGTAATTTGTATCATAAATTTCACTCATTTCCACTTCATCACCGCTTGCATTATTGGCGGCTACAGGCACCCATGAGTTATTGTACAGCTCACTTTTAGCCTCATTTTTAGAACAGGATTGGACAGATACAATTATTATCACAGCTACAAGTGCTATGCATAAAATAATTCCTATAATCAAAGGCAGTTTTTTTACTGCCTTTTTTTGCGGCTTATTCTGAATTTTTGAATTCTGTTTCTTTTTACTCATTCTATCACCTGATTACAGACCGAAATATACATCATATCCGCCGTAGTTTATTACAAGCTCTGACGGTGTATCTCCATCCCAACCATTTACCGATATAGACATATTCTTATCATTTGAATATGTTGCTCGTATGGTTTCGCCTTCAACAACATACGCTCCTTTACTTATCGAAGATGACATCAGAGAATCAGAAAAAGTTCCGTCACTGTTAAATGTTATAACTCCGCCTGCATATGATGAACCGAAAACCTCTTTAAGCGTACACTCCGTGTCGGTAGCTGTGTCGATTGCCTTATAAGGAACATATGTTGCGTTGAAATAGCTTACATCTTCTCCGTTCTGTGTCGGGACAACTACCACCTGAGTTTCTTCTGTGGACGGATCAGCCGTTACACCCTGTTCGGTTGCAGAAACCTCTGTTTCAGGTTCCGTTTGAGATGTTGTTTCAGTCACAACAGTTGTTGACTGCTGTGTTGTTGCAACAGTTTCGTTTGAAGGAGTTTCATTCTTTGTAAAAAAGTTTACCGCAATTACTATGCATACAACAACTATAATTATAACGGCGATTATGCTGATGATTTTTATTACAGAATTTGAGGATTTTGCGCTGTGTCGTCCTGCCATATCAATCAGCCTCCTTATTTTCGGTTTCTTTCTTCATCTTGAGAAGAACACTGCGTTTTATCATTCTTCCGTTGTGATAGATGTATTCGTCTGCATCATCATTTTCATCTACTTTTACGTTTTCAAATCCCTGAGCGATATTCGGCTTTTCTTCCTCGATATCGTCAATGAACAGACCGTTTCTTCTGTTCTCCATTTTTCTGTCTATTTCTTTACTCTTCTCATCTTTGCCGACTATCATATTATACATCGGCTTGTAGACAGCTGAGTTGATTATGAATGAACTAATCGAAGGCAGAAAAAGAAATACAAGAACTATTGTTGCTATGAGCACTGCTATAGGTACTACACAACACATAAGCACGGTTGCACAGACAAGAAGCAATGCGAACAATCCCAATGTTGCAACTAAATTATGCTTAAACTCACCAAATGTCATTAGTGCACTGTTCTTGTAAATATTTTTCATTGAAAGATCAAAAGTTACTGTCATTGACGGTATGTAATAAAATGCAAATAAAAAGAAAATTGTTACTATTATACTTACGCCAAGAAAGACATAATACATATTATTTACATTACCGAATTTTGAATACATAAGTATTGAATAGTAACTGAAAAATATTGCAAAATAAAATACGATTCCGTGAACAAGAAATCTGAGGAAATTTTCTTTGACAGCTGTTTTGAAATTACTAAAAACAGCAATGTTTTCTTCTCCTCTTACCATATGCGAAGTTACCTGAACTACACCTGCATAAAACGGAAAAACAGGAATTGCTGTTAAAAAAAGTATAAAATTAGAATTAATTCCTGTTACAACATTGACAATCCAAAAAATTGCAAAAAACACTCCTGCTGGAACTGCAAAAAGCAGATTTGTAAGAAGCAATTTTGGAAAATGATGAAACAAGTTTGTGAAAAATTTTGTCAGACTGACAGCAAATGAACTTTTCTCTGTTGCCATTGAGAACCTCCGATTAGAGTTTTTGCTAAAATCCAAAACTCCCTGCAAACAATGTCCACAAAACCGTATCAAGCACTGCCGCACCAAATGTCATTATAAGCGATGACATAAAACGTGAACTGAAAACAACTGCACCTGCTCGCAAAGGTTGTTTCGGTATTTCCTTACTTATAACACTTAAAAACATCCGTTTTGAAAAATTGAAAGCAGATGATGAAAACAGTACGAGGGCAATGCAGAACAAAAATGTTCCGGGGAGTAAAATAAGCAGGTAAAATCCGATTCCCGCAAGCGACTCACTGATAAACAGATATCCTGCCGTAAGACCGGTACCGAACCCCTTAAAAAACATTACAAAGAGCATAAACGGTATCCCCCACGGCGCAAATCCGAGCAGATATACGGAAATCAAAAATATAAAGTCTGACGCAAGACAAGCACAGAATGTACCTGCAAAATTCTGCGTAAGTCTTGCATCAAGATTGGTTGTAAAAAGAAAATCAAGCGACTCAAGCATTGAAGTATCAGCATTTTCTGCGTAAACAGAACCTGTGGCAAGCCCTGCAAAAAGCAGAAGTACAAACAATGTTCTGACGCCGTATCGTCTGATAAAATATCGAACATCACTTACCGTTATTCTTCTGATGCTTTTTCTTCCAAAGTCGGATTTATTAAACGAGAATACTACACCTTTCATAAAAACATTCCTTTCGTTTTACGGTTGTCCCATTAAAACTTATGCGGAATGTTTTTATTTTATGAAAGCTTATTTGCCAAGCTCTTCTGCCCTGTTTGTGCAAGCTTCCATAGCATCCTGAATGGCTTCATAAAAGCCGTGTTCTCTGAGTTTGTTCAGAGCTTCGATAGTAGTACCGCCTTTTGAACTTACTTTTTCGATGAGAACATCTGCACTGTCCCCACTCTCTCTGAGCATTGCGGCTGAGCCTTCGAGTGTTGCACATACAAGATTCATAGCCTTGTCGTAGTCTATTCCCTTGCTCTGTGCGTAATCAGCCATTGCCTTTGCAAAAAGATAAATATATGCCGGACTACTTCCGTTCACAGAAATTATCTCATTCATATGCTCTTCCGTGATGTACTCACATACACCGCTTCCTGCAAACATATCATATACTATCTGCTTATCATCATCGCTGATATTGTCAGAAGGACAAAGGGCTGATGCGCCTTTTTTGAGAAGTAAAGGTGTATTCGGCATTACACGAACTACTGGACATTTGCATCCGAGTCCGTTCTGTACATAACTTATTGAAATTCCTGCCGCTATAGATACAAAGGTTTTTTCTTCATTTACCACATTTCTGAGTGACTCAAGCACCTCTGCATAATTCTGTGGCTTTACTGCAAGAACTATAATATCGCTTTCGCTGACTACATCTTCACCGCTGTTGCACACATTAACACCGTTGTTTTGCATTTCATTGCACTTTTCTTCGCTGACATCAAATATATTTATAAAATCAGCTTTGCCGTTATTCTGCGCCATAAGACCTTTGATGATTGCAGTAGCCATATTTCCTGCGCCGATAAAACCTATTTTTTTCATTTGTTTACCTTCTTTGAATAAAATTTATATGCCAAAGCTTGAATTCACCTTACAGGTAAAGTCAAAGCCTTTCTTATTATATTGTCCGTCACGAGTATAATCTCCATAGAAGAACACTTCAGCTTCATCTATTCTTCTGTAGAGAAGTCCCCAATAACATGAGCCTGCCGCATGATGATACTGCAGGAAGTTATTTATAAAACTCTGCTTGCTTACATTGTTCAGATCTCTTGTACCGCCAGAAGTTGATGCATAAGATTTATAAATATATCCGGTAGTTCCGTTTGAAAGCTTTATTTTATACCAGTTTGAATTATAAACCTTGCCGTCAACAAATGTAAACTTTGTATTCTTCGACATACAACTGAGGATTGAATATCCTGTTCCTGCTCCGCTTCTGAGATTTACGCTGTCAGAATTAACATATCCGCTTGCGCCTGCACTTACGGAAGAACTTGAGCCTGTATTCAGGAGAACCGACTGCAGGTCGGAATCGTTGTAAATTGCACTTGCACCTACATTGTATGTAAAGCACACCAAAGCGTCAAACTGCTTTTGATTAAACTTTATTCCGTTATCAATAAGGAATGAATTTGTCTTTGTTGTATATCCGCCTTTATTGACCGTCTGACAAAGATATGCGTACGCTTCATTCTTTGTGAGGTTGTTATAGAACTGTTCGTTTGTTGTAACTACCTTGCCATATCCAAGTGTGGGATCAGAAGTAATTGAATCTGCTGTTACACTGCTGAGGAAACCTTCATAATTTGCAATAAGATTGATTACATCATCACTTGCTCTTCTCTCGGCACATACAGTTGTTGTGGTGTCAGTTGATGAAGTAACAAAAACTTCACCTTCACCGTTTCCTGAGGTGGTGAGATATGTACTTGAAGTTTTGTATCTCGCATAAGCCTTTACAGTCCACTTACCTGATTTAGTGAGTTTTTGGCTTCCTGACCAAACATATGTATCGCCGTCTTTTACTTTTCTTGTAGCATTCACCGTGTAAGAAGTTGAACCGTTTGAAACTACAAAACGTACAGCATTTCTGTCAGTATCTGTAATTGCCTTGAAAGTTACTGTTGAATTCTTAGGAGCAGAGTTCGGAGATGCGTAAACAAATCTGATGTTATCTCTGCCGATTACTTTTATCAAGCATGATGCCGCACCGCTTGAAGTGTATGCTGTGATAGTTACATAACCGTTTGCTTTTGTATCGACTAATCCGTTGGTTACGGTTGCAATTGAGGTGTTTGAAGATTTCCAGCTTACTCCGCTTGTTGTTGACTTGAGAAGAACTGACTTGCCTCTTCTCATATTATTGATTGAAGTGCTTGAAATATTTACCAATGAACCTGATTTTACCGTGATAGAACAGGAAGCAGACAATGAACCTGAAGTTGCTTTGATAGTAGCTGAACCGCTTTTAACTGCTGTTACTACACCGTTTGAGTCTACTTTTGCAACAGAAGTATTTGAACTGCTCCATTTGATACTGCTTGCACCTGAGGCAGTCAATGCATATTTATTGCCTACATAAATTGTTTCTGATGAATCGGAAAGTTTGAGTCCTGTGCTTGTGCCTGTACTCGTGTTATCGTTATTATCAGTTGCAGTTGATTTTTTTGTAGCGTAACTGTAATAAATATAACCTGTTGTACCGTTTGACAGTTTGATTTTGTACCAACTTGAGTTATAAAGCGATGTACTGACAAATGTAAATGTTGTATTTTTACTCATACATGTTACTACTGAGTAGCTTGTGCCTGCACCGCTTCTTAAATTTACATTATCTGAATTTACATAACCTGTAGTAGTTGCTGTATCATTTCCGCTTGAAGTTGTGCTATTGATTTTTACATAATCTTTGTGAACATAACCTGAAGTGCCGTTTGACAGCTTTATATTATACCAATTGGTGTTATACAGTTTTGTACTGACAAGCGTAAAAGCAGTGTTTTTGCTCATAGTGGTAACGATTGCGTAGTTTGTTCCTGCACCTTTACGGAGATTTACGAAGTCACCTGTTATATAACCGCTTGATGATGTTGTTGTGTTGCTTGACGAAGTAGTTGACAAACCTGCATAATCCTTGTGGATATATCCTGTAGTACCGCTTGAAAGCTTGATTTTGTACCAATTGGAATTATAAAGTTTTCCGTCAACATATGTAAATTTTGTATTTTTACTCATCGTAGTTAATACAGAATAGCTTGTTCCCGCTCCACTTCTCAGGTTTACATAGCTATCATTTACATATCCGCTTGCACCTGCTGTGGGTGAAGCACTTGCAGTTTGCAACATTGTTGTTCCAACTGTTGCAACAAAATCACTTGTCAATGTATTAGGATCCTGTGTTTCTGTCTGTTCTGTATTTGACTCAGTTTCAACAGCACCTGCACTTAGTGATGAAACTGCTACAAGAAATACCGAGCCTATCAATGTTACTGCAAGAACAACACAAAGAACTCTGACAAATATTTTCTGTTTCACACTATCACCTGTTTCCTTTTCAAAACTTCTTTTCTTATTAACTGTTTGTTTAACAAATTCTTTATTGCTTATAGTATATTATAACATATATTTTTCTTTTTTGCAATTTTAAAGTATTATTTTTTGCCGAATATCTTGCCTCTGAGTCGAACTACATACTGTGCTATAAAAACTGTTATTGCATAGTCATAGAACAAAAAGAATACATTACCTATAATCAAAAATGCCCATGGTATATAAAAACCGAAAAGTGTAAATTCTTCAGCAGGTACCGACAACAAAAACATTGCTATGTAGAATGAACCTATTGCCGCTGCATTAAACAATGCAAACTTCAAAATATACTGAATAATTCTGTTTTTCAGATACTTCTCTATTGCGCCTTTTATAATAGGATAATATCCGAAAAGTGCTATAAAATACAACACCGCTTCCTTATCTCCTGCAAGAAAAACTGAGAGAACGGAAACTACTGCAAACACTCCGAATGCCCATTTATAGCCGTATTCAACTACTATTGCCGCTATTATAATACCTGCAAAACAAGGGAGTGCATAAGTACCTATGGGCACTAATGATGTAACCATCATCAATGCAAGTGCAAGTGCAGACACAATTCCGCACAGCGCTATTCTCAGGGTTGATTTGTTTATACCGTTTTTCATATCAACAACCTATTCTGCAACAATCGCAAAGACAGTCAGCGCATATCATTGCTGTACATACATCACAACAGGAGCAACCTGTCTGATTCTGCATATTAGGCTGATTATAACCGCCATAATTGTAGGAACGTTGATTATTCATATTATTGAGTGCAGCTCTGTATTCCTGATTATTAGGATCCATATTACAGGCTGTGGTGAAGTTATTGAAAGCTTCCTCGCTCCAACCTCTTCTGAAAGCGCACATTCCTTTGAGATAATACCACTCAGCTGTACGATTGCCTATCGGTGTTGCGTTAAGAATTGATTCAGCCTGAGAAATCATATTGCGTTGGATATAAATTCTTACGCTATAGAACTGAGAACTTGATGAGTTATTTGCCGAATATGACGAAGAACCTGTTGATCCTGTTCCCTTGCCCTTCTGACGCATCTGATTGATTGCATCGTATGCTTCGTTGATCTCCTTCATTTTCTGTTCCGCAACGTCTGCAAGAGGGTTGTCCGCATAGTTGTCGGGATGATATTTCTTTGCAAGTTTTCTGTATGCTGATTTAATTTCTTCGTCTGTTGCTGTTTCAGATACTCCCAATACTTCGTAAGGATTATTCATTTTTACCTCCGTTTAATTTGCTTGTTACTTTATTCTGTACTGTCGGGAATCCCATTAACATCATATTATCAAGAATTCCCTTGAAATCTTTTATGTCAATTAAATTATAGGCATCATAAGCTCTCGCAAGTGACTGATTCAAAATCGAAGATATATACTCCTTAGTGAGTTTTTCTTCACTAAGCTTTAGAAAAGGATTGAAATTTCCGTTTTTGCGATCCTTTTCTATATCATCTGCCGCATCCATAAGATATATCCATCTGCCTATATGATATCCGAATTCATAAAATACTCGCTTTTGCATTTCATCATCAGATTCGAGAGAAAATATGCTTGCCAGCATAAAAGCTGTAGGGTGTGCCGCTTTATCAAGAGAACAGTTCTCATCGAGTTCTGCCTCATTTTGCATTTGCATCATTTCTGTAGAAATTTCATCAATTTCAGGGTATCTTTTTTTTGCTTTCTTCCTCCAATGTGAGAAAAACGGCATCATAAGATAAGTCAGCAATTTTTTAAATAACTTACTGTCTGAAATGTCATCTTTCAGCTTATGATACACGGAAATAACCGAAAAAGCCGATGCCTTGCTGTAGCTGTCACCGCTACACTTTGCAAATTTACATTTTTTCATAGGGTTGAATGTGCATCTGCCATCTTTGAAGCCCTCGCAACTTCTGCTGACTGACATAAGAAGCATTGCGTAAAATGTACAGTCATAGCTGAGGCTCATTCTTGTGAGAAATGAATAATCCTTGCCCATTTGTTTGCAAAGTCCGCAATAAACAGACTTGTACGCTTCAAATTCACGGACAAGCAATTCACTTTTTTGAATTTGCAGATATCCAAACACAAGCTTACTCCTATTCTAAATAATAAATTCTCAATTTATACTATACTACAAAATATTGAAAATTGCAATATAAAAGCAAATTCTTGAAAAATTGTGAAATTGATATTATAATATAGTATAAATACTCGAGAAAAGGAAAATTTATGAACGCTTACGATTTTGACAAAACTATCTATGACGGCGATTCTACAGCCGACTTTTATATTTATTCCCTGAAAAAGCATAAAAAAATAATTTTTCTTGCCCCTTCTCTTATTTGTGCTTTTCTGAAGTTCTATGTTTTTAAACGTGGCACTAAAACTATGTTTAAAGAAAAAATGTATAAATTTTTAAATTACTGCGATATTGATGTCGATGTAAAGGAGTTTTGGGATAAACATCAGAATAAGATTAAAGAATTTTATCTTATGCAACAAAAATATGATGATGTTATTATTTCCGCCTCTCCTGAATTTCTGCTCAAACCGATTTGTGAAAGAATGAATATAAAACATCTTATTGCTTCAAAAGTTGACTGCAAAAGCGGTAAATACAGCGGCATAAACTGTCATGGTAAAGAAAAAGTCAGACGTTTTTATGAAATCTTTGAAAACGGAAAAATTGAGGAATTCTATTCTGACAGCTATAGCGATACTCCGCTTGCAGAAATTTCTGAAAAAGCTTTTATCGTAAAGAAAAATGATATTTCAGAATGGAAATTTTAAAATCTATATATATGTAAACGGGACTGATCTTCTCAGCCCCGTTTTTTATATTGTCGCAATATTAAGCTGTCTGTACGAAATGCGTGCGATGCAATCCCTGTTTTAGTTATTACATTCACATTCAAACGACTTTTTGCACTTGTCACATTCCCCTACCTGCGGCGGAAAGAAGGATTCTGTCGGGAATTCTATTTTGCTGAATACTTCGCATGGGTCATCTGTTCTTGTGGTACATTCCTTGCGTGGTACACAGAATTCATATGACGGGATCATAATCTGTACATTTCTCTGAAGCTGAGTGATTGTGAAAATTCCCAATGTAACAAGCACCTGTCTGTTGTCAGGATAATCAAGGTCACATCCAAAGTAATCCCTTACACATTCAGGAATTGAATAGCACGTTGACGACTTTCCGCATTTTTTCAGCTTTGCAGATAATGCCATCGGACTTGAAATCTGTACTGTTGCTTTTGGCATACTGTTTGTGTCTGAACACATACAGTCGATGTCCTGAGTATCACAAACTACAGGTGAATCACTCGAAAATGATTTTACGCTTCCGTCACTGCCGTACAATACTACACGTTTTCCGTAAATTGCAAGTCCGTTAACTGTTGTAGGTATTGCGCCTGCATTTGAATAAACATCGCAACTTACTGCAAAGTAAAATACCATATCTACTGAGTAAAAGCCTCTGTGAAAGGCTACGGGCTCAACTTCCACTGTTGATGTAATTACATTTGCTCTGTTGATTTTCACTGAACAGGCATTTTCTACAAGACACTGATCTTCTCTTGAGAACATCAATGGCATATCGCTTAAACAATCCTTTGCTCCGCAACTGTCATAAATGCGTGCCGCATCTATGCATACTGAGTCGCAATCGGACTCTGTCGTTCTTTCTCCGCTGCGAGATGTCTGCTCTGTTCCAAAAAGTGCATCCGGCATAAAAATAACCTCCATAATAGTATTAACAGGCTTTAATGCACTGTAACAATACATTTTATGAAGGTTTTTGTTTTTTGTGATTACCCGTAATATCTTGAAAGAGTTTTTTTGAAAAGACTGTAGATATATACAGGGTCGGAATAAGCATAGTTTGTAAGTGAAATGTAAATTTCCGACTTATCTCTTGTAAATGCCAGCATAGAGTTATATTCCTCCGTGCTTCCCGTCTGTGAAAGCTTGTAGCCGTTTACATTGAAACCGTAGCCGTAGTTTTCTTTATATGCCGTGAACATTTCTCTGAGCGAAGGGTAACTTACTACCATTCCGTCGAGCAAACCGTCTACCCATTTGAGAAGATCGGATACGTTTGAAATAAAACCTAATGAAGAATATGCAACACCGTTATACAGTGTTGAGTTTTTGTCATCTTTGCCTTCGTAATTTTTGGCGAGCAATTCTGTAGCCTCAAAGCCTGATGACGTCATTCCGAGTGGTTTAAGAATATTTTCAGTGACATACTCTTCATAAGGCACACCACTTGCCTTTTCGATGATTTCACCGAGAAGGTAATAATTACTGTCTGAATATCTGAACTGACTGTCAGGCTCAAACATAAGCTCCTGACTGAATATCCAGTTAAGTATTATCTCTTTATTTTCTTTTGCAGAATTATCTTGCTTGATTTTCTTATCTATTTCATTCTGAACATATATAAAACTATCTGTTTCGTTGTCACGATTCATATAATTTTTTATACCTGATGTCATTGTGAGAAGATTTTTGACTGTGATTTTTTCTGCATATTCATATTTTGGAAAGTATTTTTCAATAGTATCGTCAAGTGACAGCTTTTCCTGTTCATACAACTGCATTATTGCGGCTGATGTTAACTGCTTTGTTATTGAGCCTGTATAGTAGCAAGTATTGATCGAATTATCTGTATGTGCTGCTTTATCGGCATAACCGCTTGAATTTATATATTCAAAGTCGTTTCCGATTTTGAGATAAGTTGTGCCTTTATATTTTTTATCAGCAATAATCTGATCAAGTTTTGATATTATATTATCCGATTTCTGCTTTATCATTACATAGTTGTAGGTTGCCGGTTCAGTTGCAGATTCATCATCTGTTGACAATGATTGCGTTGTCTGAACCTCTGCGTTTTCTGAACCCGAGGTAGTTGTCTGTGAGTTGCCTGTTGAAGTACACGCACAACACGACGCAACTGTTGCTGAGGATAAAAGTATACAAAGCAGTTTTTTTAAGGATCTAATCAAAAAATCACCCTCTATATTTTTTCCATTTTACTGAAATTAGCCATAAGAGTTTTTGTTCCGGCCTTATCAAAGGCAATTTCAAGCATTGTGTCATTGCCCATTTTGTCAGCCTTCATAATCATACCTTTGCCGAATACCTTGTGAAGCACACAATCTCCTACGCTGTAGACTGTTCCGCTCTGAACAGCAGGCTTTTTGTATCCGCCAAAACTTCCTACACCGTATGATGTTTTCTTTGTTGAACCAACTGAAACCTTGTCCGCATTTCCGGCTGAATATGAAGACGCAGTGTATTTCACGGTTTTCTGCTCACCGGTGTAATTGAGAAGATCATCGGGGATTTCATTTACAAAACGAGATGTCTTATTATAGGTGGTTGAACCGAACAACATTCTTGATTTTGTCTTTGTAAGGTAAAGCTTTTCTTTTGCTCTGGTGATGCCTACATATGCAAGTCTGCGCTCCTCATTGAGTTCATCGGGATTCATCACTGACGCAATTGACGGGAAGATTCCATCCTCCATTCCTGCTATGAACACCACCGGAAATTCAAGACCTTTTGCACTGTGCATTGTCATCATCACACTTGTGTCTGCTTCTGCATCATAGTTATCGATATCTGTCTGAAGTGAAATTTCTTCGAGGAAAGCCGAAAGTGAAGCTTCTTCGCCGTAATCTTCCTCGAATTTGATAATTGTTGATGACAATTCTTCGATATTCTCAATTCTTACTTCAGGATTTTCTTTTTCATTTTTAAGGTATGTTTCGTAATTAGTATGCTCAATTACAAGATTATATAATTCCGCAAGAGAATAATCTCCGCTCTGCTCTGCTTCGATAAATCCGTCAATAAGCTGAACAAAAGCTTTGAGCTTTGACGCCGCACGCTGAAGCTGGGGATAGCTGTCTGCATCTTTGATTACGGTATATATACTCTCACCTATTCCCGATGCAATGTCAGCCGCATGAGAAAGTGTTGTTGCACCGATTGAACGCTTTGGTACATTAATTATTCTGCTGAGTCTTACGTCATCGTGAGGATTATTGATAACCTGAAGATATGCAACCATATCTCGGATTTCTTCACGGTCATAGAAACGATGTCCGCCGATTACTCTGTGAGGTATTCCGCTTCGTGAAAGTGCCTGCTCTATGGCGTTTGACTGGGCATTCATTCTGTAGAGCACTGCAAAGTCAGAAAACTTTCTGCCGTCTGCCACACCATCGAGAATTGTTTTTGCAATAAACGTTGCTTCTTCACGCTCTGTATCGGAAGTATGTACCTCTATTTTATCACCCTGACCGTTTTCTGTCCACAGCGTTTTGCCCTTACGCATTGTATTGTTGGAAATAACTTCATTTGCCGCATTCAAAATATTCTGTGTACTGCGGTAATTTTGCTCAAGTCGGATTATCTTTGCACCTTTGAAAGTGTTTTCAAAAGAAAGAATGTTCTCAATTGTGGCACCTCTGAACTTATAAATACTCTGGTCATCATCACCTACAACACAGATGTTTCCGTATTTCTGAGCAAGCAGGCTTACAAATTTATACTGAACCTTGTTTGTGTCCTGATACTCATCGACCATTATGTACTTAAACTGATTCTGATAATACTCCAAAATCTCAGGGCATTTTTCAAAGAGAAGCACTGTATTGCTGAGCATATCGTCAAAATCCATTGCATCTGCAGTTTTGAGCCTTGTCTGATATACTTCGTACACCTTTGCTACGGACGCTTTTCGGCTGTCATAAGTTGCTTCTTTGAGCATCTCTTCAGGTGTCTGCATTTTATCTTTAGCTTTTGATATCTCCGATATAATTGCCTTTGCAGGTAATATTTTTTCGTCAATATGAAGCTGTTTCAGGATATCTTTTATCAGCTTTTTCTGATCATCTGTTCCATAAACAGTAAAATGGCTTGTGTAGCCGATTCTGTCACCGTATCTTCTGAGAATTCTTGCACAGGTTGAGTGGAAGGTTGCCGCCCATATGTCTGCTCCACCCTCAGGAACTGCATTACAAATTCGCTCTTTGAGCTCACCTGCAGCTTTATTGGTAAATGTGATTGCAAGTATCTGCCATGGTTTGCATAACTCAGACTGTAATATGTATGCTATTCTGTTAACAAGAACTGTTGTCTTACCTGAACCTGCTCCTGCAAGTATGAGAAGTGGGCCTTCTGTGGTGAATACAGCCTGCTGCTGCATTGAGTTCATATGTGAAAATTTCTTCTGAATTTCGCTTTGTGTCATAAGAATTCCTGCCTTGAATTTTTTATATCATATTATACTGCATTTCTATAAATAAAACAAACGGGCGAACAATGTTCGCCCATAAGATTTCGGGATACCGAATTATTTTACATATTCATAGTAAATGTTGAGCATTTCTGATGCGTTGTCAGCGACGATCATTGAAACAAAATTGCCGTCCTTTGTTACCTTGCAAGCTTCAACCATGCTGAGCTTTTCAGGTGTGTATGAAGAATACTGGCTTACGATTGCATTATAACGTGATGTGAGTGCTGACTCAATTCTGTCTGCTGCTGATGAATCAACCGCTTCAACAAGAACGATTTCAACAGGTGCATCGTTGTTTGAGTCGATTTCAGCCGCAAACTGCTTTACATCTGCTGTTTCGATGCTGTAGTAAGTATTGAGGTCATCTGCGCTTTCGAGTGTCTGAAGTGAAAGACTATAATCAGAATTGATTTTTTCAATAACTTCACTTAAATTTACTTCTTTTGCTCCGCAACCAGCAAAGATTGCAAGACATAATACGAGTGCCGTAGCAAGTGATACTACCTTTTTCATTATAATCCTCCAAATTGTAAAATTTAACGCCGAACCCCTAAGTTTGAGAGTCGGCGTTAAGTTGTGGTCGAGGTGACAAGATTCGAACTTGCGACCCCATCGTCCCGAACGATGTGCGCTACCAAACTGCGCTACACCTCGAAGTAAAAGAGCCCCGAAACAAATTCGGGGCTTATGGCTGAGGAATAGGGATTCGAACCCCAACAAACAGAGTCAGAGTCTGTCGTGCTACCGTTACACTATTCCTCAATGTGCTGTCGCTTCCGAACAAGCAACGATAGTTATTATAAAGCATAAAGTCGGATTTGTCAACACTTTTTTAAAAAATTTTTCTATTTTTTTCTGATTCGTATATCTTTTCCCAGAAAATCGAGTTTTTGTGCATTTCCGCTGATTCTTGAAACAAATCTTTCTGTATAGATTTTTTCAAGTTCACGCATTGTAAGGTTGGTGTTGATTATTATCGGCTTGTTTGATAACATTCTTGAATTGAAAATATTATACATCTGAGAAACAGAAAATTGTGCGTGAAATTCCGTTCCGAGGTCATCAACAATCAACAGATCACACTCAAGGAGCATATTTATTGTTGCGTCATTTTCGTCTGACTTTGAAAAGAACTGCTTTTCAAGCTTTTGCATTAGAGTTGGTGCTGAAACATAGATTACGCCATAGCCTTTGTTGATGACTTCATTTGCAATTGCAAGTGAAAGGTGGGTTTTTCCAAGACCTGTTGCGCCCTTCATAAATATGCTTTCGGAATTCATTTTGAAATTCTGTGCGTAATTTCTGCAATATCTGAGAATTCTGCTCATCTGGTCATATGGTGATATGCCGATTGATGAATCTGTATTCTTATCATAATAATCAAGGCTGAAAGTATCAAAGGTTGACAGAGATAACGGCGCTGTTCTGTTGAGCTCTTCACAGGCACAGGATATCAACGCCTGCTTTAAACAATTGCAGACAAGAGTTTTTCCGTTTTCATCGTAATATCCTCTGTCGTTACAGATTTTACAGGTATAGTGCGGCTCAAATACATCTTCGGGATAACCGTTTGATGTGAGTATATCCCTGAGTTCCTGCTGCATTGCAAGGTTTTTATCACGCAGTTTTTTCATCTGAGTAGCCACATCTTCGCCTGAAACAACAGCTCTTGCGGCTTTTATTCCGCTGAGAGATATCTGCTTTTCAAGTTCCTGAGTTCTCGGAAGCTTTTCATATATCTGAATTCTGCGTCTGTCTGCGTTTTTTTCGGCTTTGAGTCGTCTTTCAAACAGCTTATCTGCCGCTGCCTTGTGTACACTGCTACTGTATCCCATTTTTAACATCCCTTACATTAAAAATTGTCAAGTGTGTCTATCTTTTCAAGCTCATCTATATCATATGAGGTTTTTCGTGTCGATTTCTTATCAGGTGTCTTTTCAAACTTTGCAAGGTCTTCCCTGTTTTTTATATTGTTTGAATTCCAGCGTTTCAGGATTCCGTCAATATATCTGAAATTTGTATCACCTTTTGAATCTACACATCTTTCATATGCTTCTCTGAGCATTTCGGGTGAAAACTTCCATTCACCCACCCATTTATCACCGAATTCAAGCTGTTTTTTAGTTGGCGAACCGACGTTTTTCAGTCCGAATGCCGACGATACTATTGAAAAATTCTTGCTTGTCTGCTTTATCTGATTGATTTTGTTATCAGCCGCTTCTACAGAATAGATTCCTTCATCTGCCCAGCCTATGCCGATTTTTTCAATAGTTCGCATATTTGCTTTGTCTATGCTTATGCAATACTGAATAAGCATAAGAATTACATCAAGAGGAAGTCCGCAGGTATCTTTGAGCATAAGCAAAGTTGATATGTCTGAATTAGAAAGAACTTTCCCGAGTGCAAGCTGTGCTTCTCCTACAAGAAACTTGAGTTCTTCATCTACCGCAAGTCGCTGTGACGTGAAAACATAATCGGGCTTTTGCGGTCTTGTTACGGTGAAATGTTGTTTTGATGCGTTTACATCGTCAGCTATGTCTTCTACGGTTACGGTTTTTGTTTCTTTTTCAGAAATATGTTCCTGTTTTACTTCTTTTATCGAATTATAATCCGCTTTTATTTCTATAACAGGCTCTTCGGTACTTTCACTGACAGGCGAATATTCTCCGTCTGATTTCTGAAGAATTCCCATACTTACCCAATAATCAAGTGTTTCCGGAATATCTGTTACATTAACACCTGTTGCGGAAGAAACTGCATTTTCATCAAGTTCTTTGTCTGAATTTCTCAGCACATAGAGCAATACTTTTAATTTTACTCCATCGGAGAATTTGAGCCCTTCGTCTACGATTTTTGAAGGTACTGCAAACACTGAATTCCATACTCCGAGATTTATTTTTATTGACATCTTATCTACATCCTTTTACTTCTTTATAGTATAACATAAGTTTTTAAATTTCAAAATAAAAAATAAGAATTATATAGATTTTTTTATAATTCTGTGATAACATATATTTGACTACAGAAAGGATGATTGAAATGACACACACATATTTTCCTCAGGGCGTGTGCTCAAGACAGATGAATATTGAGCTTGATGAAAACGGCGTCATTACTGATTGCGAAATTATCGGCGGTTGCGCCGGAAATACATCGGGAATTTGTCAGCTTATCAAGGGTATGGATGCTGAAGATGCTATGAACAGAATGAGAGGTATTGATTGCAGAGGCAGAGGTACTTCTTGTCCCGATCAGCTTGCAAATGCCATTGAAGAGGCTTTGGAGAAAATCTGATAATTATTTAAGGGCAGAATTTCTGTCCTTATTTTTTTTACTGCGATAAAACACAATCTTAGGTTTTAAAGCTTTCAGTTTATTAATTACAAATTCTATGAAATATCTGAGCAATAGCGACAATATTATGATTATTACAGCTAAGGCACCCATAACCAACAAAATTATTAGAAATACATACATAAAAAACATCCTTACATTTATATGATGACTTCATTATAAATGTAAGGATTTGTATTTTTTAATGAATTGTGTAGGCTGAATAATTACTTTGAAAGGAAATAATCCATCATTGTAAAGCCTTTTTCTATGTAATTGCCTGTAGCCTTTGCTTCTTTTTCAGTAAAGCTCTTTACACCGTTTTCGATCTCATTCTTACTGTCGTAGATAAGATACGGAACAGGATTTGAACTGTGTGTGCGAATTGAAAGCGGTGTCGGGTGGTCAGGACATACCAAAACTGCAAAATCATCATATGTTCTGAGGAATTCAGTTACAGGTGCAAGGATATGCTTGTCGATAAGTTCAATTGCCTTCACCTTGTTTTCAATCTCGCCACGGTGACCACATTCATCAGGTGCTTCAACGTGCACATAAACAAAATCTGCACCGTTCTTAAACTCATCAATTGCGGCTTTGCACTTGCCGTCGAAATTTGTATCAAGGTAGCCTGTTGCGCCTTCTACATCTACACTGTTCATATCTGCACAAATAGCAATTCCTTTGAGAAGGTCAACTGCTGAAATCATACTGCCCTTTTTACCGAACTTGCTCATAAAACTGTCAAGCTGTGGCTTTGTGCCTTCACCCCAAAGCCAGATTGAGTTTGCAGGACGCTTGCCTCTTGCAATTCTATCTTTATTTACAGGATGATCCTTTAAAAGCTCATAACTCTTTTTCATAAGTTCATAGAGTTTTTCTGTATCCTTGCCCTTTGGAATATACTCTGTGATTACACGATTTGAAATGTCGTGAGGTGGTGTGAGTTCACCTGGTTGTGGATTGCCGTTGTTCCATACAAGGCAATGACGATATGATACACCTGAATAGAATGTGAATGTATCGTCACCGAGATTCTCCTGAATGTAATCAATGAGAATCTTTGCTTCTTCTGTTGAGATATCATCTGCACAGTAATCTACCATTGTTCTGTCCTCGTAATTCTCTTCATCAGAAAGTGTTACAAGGTTACATCTCAATGTTACGTCTGTGTCCTTTAAATCAATACCGATACTTGCTGCTTCAAGCGGTGAACGTCCGCTGTAATACACAGCAGGCTCATATCCGAGTACCGAAAGGTTTGCTACGTCACTGCCGGGTTTCAATCCCTCTGCAACAGTTTTTACCATTCCTACTTCACCCTTTGAAGCAAGACTGTCCATACATGGTTTTACTGCTTTTTCCATTGGTGTGGCATTGCCAAGCTGTTCTACAGGCTCATCTGCCATTCCGTCACAAAGCATTACAAAATATTTCATTTATATCATCCCCTGATTATTTTTGAAGTGTTCCAAGGCTTGCGCACTTGAGATATGCATTGATAAATCCGTCAATATCGCCGTCCATTACAGCCTGAATGTTACCTGTTTCAAAGCTTGTGCGGTGGTCTTTTACCATTGTGTACGGCATAAATACATAGCTTCGTATCTGTGAGCCCCATGTAATTTCTTTCTGAACACCCTTGATATCCTCGATTTTTTCGAGGTGCTCACGCTCTTTGATTTCAACGAGCTTTGATATAAGCATTTTCATAGCTACGTCACGGTTCTGATACTGGCTACGCTCAACCTGACTGGCTACTACGATACCTGTCGGAATATGTGTAAGACGTACGGCTGATGAAGTTTTGTTTACCTTCTGTCCGCCTGCACCGCTTGCACGGTAAACGTCCATTTTGATATCTTCAGGTGCGATATTAACTTCGATATTATCGTCCATTTCCGGCATTACTTCAAGTGACGAGAAGCTTGTGTGACGTCTGCCCTGTGAGTCAAACGGAGATACTCTGACAAGACGGTGTACGCCTGCTTCACTTTTCAGATAACCGTATGCGTTCTCTCCTTCGATAAGAAGTACTGCACTTTTAAGACCGGCTTCATCACCGTCAAGATAGTCAACTTCCTTGACTTTAAAGCCGTGAGCTTCTGCCCAGCGTGTGTACATTCTGTAGAGCATTTCAGCCCAATCCTGCGCCTCTGTTCCGCCTGAACCTGCATGGAATGTGAGAATGGCGTTGTTCTTGTCATATTCGCCTGTGAGAAGTGTTTGAAGTCTTTGCTTTTCAAGACCTTCCTTTACGGCGTTAACTTCGCTTTCCGCTTCTTCAAAAAGACTCAAGTCCTCTTCCTCGTTTGCAAGTTCAATGAGTGCCTGTGTGTCCTCGTATTTTGCTACAAGTCCTTCATATGCCTCTACTTTGCCTTTGAGTGCGCCTGTTCTCTGCAATACTTTCTGAGATTTTTCTACATCGTCCCAGAAACCCGGTTCCGTTGCTTTGAGCTCAAGCTGCTGGATTTCCGAAAGCATTCCTTTCATTCCGAGTGCATCGGACAAATCATCTATGTCGGGCTTCAAAGCCTGCAAACTCAGGAGCAATTCCTCAAACTGTACCATATGCTCATACCTTTCTGAATTAATGTCTATTTTCACAATTAATTATTATAACAAATTTTGCCCTGAATGTAAACTTTTTATTTCTAAATTTTGTATTGTTGTATAAATAAACAAAAAGCACGGGCAAACTGCGTTCACCCGTGTTGAAATGTTTATTAAATTAAAGGAGATGTGCAAGCATATCTTCTTTTGAGATCGGTGAAAGGTCAGCCGGTGTAATGTCAAATACTGTTTTGCAACCGTATTCACCTCTGCTGTTGAGTCTGTATACTGCTCTTGCATATGCTACAAGCACACTTGCTGTAAATTCAGGGTTTGAATCAAGCTTGAGGCTATATTCGATAACGTGCTTATTCTCGCCGTTTAAGCCTGTCTGTCCTGTTCTGATTACAAAACCGCCGTGAGGAATTCCCTTGTGATTCTTGTCAAGTTCTTCCTGTGAAATGAAGTTAACTGTTGTATCGTAATCTGAGAAATACTTTGGCATTGTCTTGATTTCATTTTCAATTCTTGCAAGATCTGCACCTTCTTCTGCTACAACATAGCAGAGTCTTGTGTGCTTTTCTCTTGTTGTAAGCTCAGGATTGCTTCCGCTTCTTACGGCTTCAAGTGCTGAGTCTACCGGACAGGTGTACTGTCTTGCATCAAGAACACCTTCGATTCTGCGGATAGCATCTGAATGGCCCTGACTTACACCCTTGCCCCAGAATGTGTAGTCGTTGCCGTCAGGAAGGATGCAGTTTGCATAAAGTCTGTTGAGTGAGAACATACCCGGATCCCAACCTACTGATATTACCGCTGTTTTATTGTTTGCCTTTGCAGACTCGTCCACCTTTGCAAAATGTGTAGGAATATCAGCGTGCGTATCAAAGCTGTCGATAACATTGAAGTTCTTTGCAAGTGCAGGTGTCATTTCAGGAAGGTCTGTTGCACTTCCTCCGCAGATGATAAGAACATCTATGTCATCTTTATATTTTTCAATATCGTTGGCTGAATAAGCCTTTGCTCCTTCTGTCATTAACTTTAATGTATCAGGATTTCTTCTTGTGAACACTCCGAAAAGTTCCATATCCTTGTTCTGTCTGATTGCAAGTTCTACGCCTTTTCCGAGGTTTCCGTATCCATAAATTCCGATTTTCATATCGTCACACCTTTCTTTATTACCTTTCATTATACTACCTGTTGCAAAAAATGCAATAAAAAATTTTATATTTCATTATGTTGGCTTTTTTATGAATTAATCCTTTAAAAATATATAATCATAAATTATATTGCTTTTTTTTAATTACTTTGTTATAATTTACTATGTAAAAGACTATATGGAGGACAATATGGAATTTAATAAATATAAATGTCCTGTCTGCAATGAACAGTTTAAGCCGGGTGATGATGTAGTTGTATGCCCTGAATGCGGTGCCCCTCATCACAGAGAATGTTATGAAAATACCGGCCACTGTCATTACGAGGACAAACATTGCGAGGACTTTTCATTTGAAGATTTGTATAATGATTCAGCAGATAATAATGCAGAAGGCACTGACGATGTGATTATCTGCCCAAAATGCAAATCTGAAAATCCTAAAGCTACTTTTTATTGCAACAAATGCGGTTATCCGCTTAACGAACGTGACAGAAATAACAACTCAGCTCAGAATAATCAGAATCCAACCGGTCAACCTTACGGTCAGCCTTTTAATCAAAATATGCCTCCTTTCGGCTTCGGCGGTCAGAGCGGTATGGGTGTCCCCTTTGACCCTATGGCGGGAATTGACAGCGAAGAGCCTATTGCTGATGATGTTACCGCAGGTGAAATGTCAAAGTTTGTCGGCAAAAATACGCCTTACTATATTTTGATTTTTAACAGAATTAAAAAATTCGGTAATTCAAGGTTTAATTTCTCAGCTTTTCTGTTCTCAGGAATTTATTTCCTTTACAGAAAAATGGTAGGCATCGGTATTATAATATCTTTGCTGATTATCGGACTCACTGTTGGTTCAACATTTATTCAGATTTCTCCTGATTATCAGACTCTTTTAAGCGAAATACTTAATATGCAAGGGGACTCTGCTTCAATTTACAGCCTTTCCCTTTCTTCATATCTGACAACAGACGAACTTATTCTTTTTTACTCACCTTATCTTCTTTCTCTTGTAAGAGGAATTATTATGATTATCTGCGGTGCCGTTGCAAATCGCACTTATTACAAGCACTGCTGTAAAAAAATCAGATCTGTGAAAAATAAGTTCAAGGATATGGAAGGCGCAAACATCAACAAAGAACTTGAACTCAGCGGCGGTGTTAACCTTGTGCTCGCTGTATGTTTTGCAGTTGCCTATGTTATTATCACTTACATTCCTATATTTTTGTAATCACACAATTTAAACTCGGAGGTTTATATTATGAAAATTACTAAAGCGGTTATTCCTGCAGCAGGTTTTGGTACAAGAGTTTTACCTGCAACTAAAAGTATGCCTAAGGAAATGTTTCCTATCGTTGATAAGCCTACTATTCAATATATTATTGAAGAAGCTGTAGCAGCAGGCATTACTGATATTCTTATCATTACAAACAGAGGCAAGGGAATTATCGAGGATCACTTTGATGCATCTCCTGAACTCGAAGCACTTCTTGAAAAAAGCGGAAAAACTGAATTTCTTGAAACTGTAAGGAAAATTTCAAGTCTTGCTAATATTACTTTTATCAGACAGAAAGAAATGAAGGGTCTTGGTCATGCTGTATTAAAGGCTAAGTCTTTCGTAGGCAATGAGCCTTTTGCTGTTCTCTACGGTGACGGCGTTATCGTGAGTAAAACTCCTGCAATCAAACAGCTTATTGACTGTTACGGTGAATACGGCGAAGGCGTTGTCGGTGTTAAGCTTGTTGACGAAAAAGATATTCACAAGTACGGCTCACTCAAGGTTGAAAATCTTCACGACAATGTATTCAAATGCACTGATATGAAGGAAAAACCTCAGACTAAAGAGGAAGTTCTTTCTCTTTACTCAATTCTTGACAGATGTGTTCTCCCTGCTGAAATTTTTGATATTCTTGAACGCACAAAGCCCGGTGCAGGCGGTGAAATTCAGCTCACCGATGCAATGCGTGAAATTGCAATTTCAAAGGGTATGACTGCTGTTGAATTTGAAGGCAAACGTTACGATATGGGCAACAAATTCGGTGTTTTACAGGCTCAGATAGAAGTCGGACTTGCTCATCCTGAAACTAAAGATCAACTCAGAGAATACATAAAGAACATCGCTAATACATTATAATATACTGTAATATAAAGCAACGAGGCTTCCTGATAACGGAAGCCTCGTTGCTTTATATGATATCAATCATCATTTGCTGATGCTTTTCATAAATTGTGTATTGGTCAAAGCCACATTTTTTGGCGATTGC
Organism: Ruminococcus sp.; assembly: GCA_036306945.1. Classification (GTDB taxonomy): domain Bacteria; phylum Bacillota; class Clostridia; order Oscillospirales; family Acutalibacteraceae; genus Ruminococcoides. Next base: position 63,327 of record JAXJYO010000042.1, read on the forward strand.
CATTCCCTCTTTTATGCCTTTTCCGACAAATTCTGCACTGTGAGAGTCGGTTCCTATGGTAATATACTTTCCGCCGAGTTCTTTATATCTTCGTATCAATGTTTCATCGGGAAGTGTTGTTTTTAATTCCTTGAAAAGTCCCGATACGTTGATTTCGAGTGCTTTATTATTCTTTATCAGAATTTTGAACACTTCATCAATTTGCGAATAGTATGGTGACAAATCGGGAATCTTTCCTGTTTTAGTCAGGATATATCTTAACGGATACGTCAGATGTGCAAGAGTATCAAAATACGCAAAAGTTGCGGTTTCTGCAAGTTCGGCAAAGTATAATTTCAAAATCTCATCAATATTGCCATCATTATAATCAAGATAATAGAAGTCTTCCATTCCTCTGAGATTATGTACCGAGGCTATGGTGAAATCAAAGTCACCGTATGCAAGTGCTCTTTTTGTACACTCTTTGTCATGCATTGGTTCTCCAAGCTCTATACCGCAGAGTATCTTTATTTCATTGCCGAATTTTTTCCTTGCCTGCATTACGTCTGCCACCGAGGAAGGTATGAGTTCGTCGAAATATCCGAACTTACAATTTTTTCCTTCTTTTATCATAGGAGCTTCGCAATGGTCAGTTATTGCAATTGCATATAAGCCCTTTTTTATCGCACTTTGACACATTTCTTCCACTGTGTTTATTGCGTCAAAAGAATTATCAGAATGTGTGTGCATATCACAGATTTTCATAGATATGATACCTCCTAAAAAAATAATAGCATAACAACCAAATTTATGCAAGTTTAGACTTTACTTTACAATAAAATAAGTTTATAATGAACAAGTATTAAGTATTATACATTTTTAATTATTAGCAGGGTGTTTTGCAAGAAACAACTTTTCATCCTGCATAACAGGAGGTAATTTATGAAAGCTATAATAACTGTTATCGGTAAAGACTGTGTGGGGATTCTCGCAAAAGTTTCTGATGCATGTGCAAAAGCTGACGTAAACATCGTTGAAGTTACCCAGAGTGTACTTCAGGATATGTTTGCGATGGTTATGCTTGTTGATATCGACAAGTCAAATATCGGCTTTGAACAGCTCAGAGAGAGCCTTGAAAAGGTTGGAGATGCTACAGGAACTAAAATCCACCTTATGCACGAAGATATCTTCAACAGTATGCACAAGATCTGATTAAGCAGTTTGAAAGGATAATTATTTGATATGTTAGAAACTAAAGACATTCTTGAAACCATAAATATGATCGACAACGAAAACCTTGATGTAAGAACTATTACAATGGGTATTTCGCTTCTCGACTGTATTGATGAGGATATCGACAAAGCCTGCACCAAGGTTTACGACAAAATCTGTCGTTCAGCTAAAGACCTTGTTAAGACAGGTGAAGATATTCAGAGTGAGTATGGTATTCCGATTATCAACAAGAGAATTTCAGTTACTCCTATCGGTATGGTTGCGGCTCCCTGTCAGAGTAAAAATGTTGTAAAATTTGCACACACTCTTGATAAAGCGGCAAAAGAACTCGGTGTTAACTTCATCGGCGGTTATTCTGCACTTGTTCAGAAAGGTTTTTCAAGCGGTGATTATGCTCTTATCGAGAGTATTCCGCAGGCTCTTGCTGAAACTGATTTTGTTTGTTCATCTGTAAACATCGGTTCTACAAAAGCCGGTATCAATATGGATGCTGTCAAAATGATGGGCAAAATCGTAAAACAAACTGCTGAGATCACTGCTGACAGAAACTGCATCGGTGCCGCAAAGCTTGTTGTATTCTGCAACGCTCCTGAGGATAACCCATTTATGGCAGGTGCTTTCCACGGCGTTGGTGAGGCTGACACTGTTATTAACGTAGGTGTTTCAGGTCCGGGTGTTGTCAGAGCGGCTCTTGCAAAAGGCGGTGCCGGCAAGGATATTACCGAGATTGCCGATATGGTCAAGAAAACTGCATTCAAAATCACAAGAATGGGTCAGCTTGTTGCCAAGGAAGCAAGCAAAAGACTTTGCGTTCCGTTCGGAATTGTTGACCTCTCCCTCGCTCCAACTCCTGCTGTCGGTGACAGTGTTGCTTATATTCTTGAGGAAATGGGTCTTGAGGTTTGCGGTTGTCACGGCACTACTGCTGCTCTTGCTCTTCTCAACGACGCTGTTAAAAAAGGCGGAGTTATGGCTTCTTCACACGTTGGCGGATTAAGCGGTGCTTTTATCCCTGTTACTGAAGATGCCGGTATGATCAGTGCGGCTGAAAAGGGCTATCTTGACATTACAAAGCTTGAAGCTATGACTGCTGTATGCTCTGTCGGTCTTGATATGATCGTGGTTCCGGGTGATGTAACTCCTGAAATTATCTCAGCTATTATCGCTGACGAAGCGGCTATCGGTATGGTAAACACCAAAACTACTGCTGTAAGACTTATTCCTGCTATCGGTAAGAAAGCAGGCGATGAACTTAACTTTGGCGGTCTTTTGGGCAGAGGCCCTGTAATGCCTTTAAGAAGCGGTTCACCTGAGGTATTTATCAACCGTGGCGGCAGAATTCCTGCTCCGCTTCAGGCGCTTAAAAACTAATTTATTTTCTATTCTCTACATTTTTGGAGGTGTTGTTTTTTGGAAAATATGATTAAAAAAATTGTTGACGCTGATAATGAAGCTAAAGCAATTGAGCTTGAAACTCTCAAAGAAAAAGAAGAACTCAATAAGATTATTGAGGAAGAGTCTCAGAAAATCTATGACAAACATATGAATGAGGCACTTGAGATCATTAAGCACAACGATTTGAATGAAGAAAAAATTGCCGAAAAGCAATGGGAAGAAATTCAGAACAAACACAAGTCAGCTGAAATTAAACTTCAATCTGACTACGAGCTTAACTGTGACAAATGGGTTGACACCATTGTTGAGCGTGTTCTCGAATAATTATTAACTTTATTCTTTGACAGGAGGTGTGTTCGGTTATGCCAGCTACTTCTTATGCTGTTCTTACAAAAGCAAGATCAAAATTCGGTAAACGTCTTACCGAAAAGGATTACTCTAATCTTCTTGCCTGTCAGAATGTTACCGAGGTTATGTCATACCTGAAATCTAATACACACTATTCGGCTGCACTTCGTGACATTAATGAACGTGAAATTCACAGAGGTCGTCTTGAAGCTTTGCTCAGACAGAATCTTTTCTATGAATTTGACTCTCTGTGCAGATACGATTCCGGTATCAGCTCAGGTTTTTCAAGATATGTCATCGAAAATATTGAGGTTGAACAGATTATAAGATTCCTTGTTCTGTTAAACTCAAATTCAACCGAAAAATTTATTTATCAGTTTCCTGCTTATTTTTCAAAGCATACTGAAATTGATATCAACAAGCTTGCCAATGCGAAGAATTATGATGAATTTCTCAGTGTTCTTTCGGATTCACCTTTCTATAATATTCTGAATGAACATCAGCCTGACGAAAAAGGCAGACTTCCTATTTCTGACATTGAAAACAAGCTTTATGAGTATGTTTTTAAAAATTTGCTCGATATAATTATTAAAACTACTAAAGGTCAGGAAAGACAGGAACTTAAATCGTTCTTATTTACAATTAACGACTACAATGTTTTTTCAAGAATTCTTCGTCTGAAAAAATATTTTAATCTTTCTCCTGATGCCATCAAGGATAATCTGCTGCTTGAATATTGCAGTATAAATCCTAAATATGTGGATATGATGTGCAGAGCTGAATCTTCCGGTGAAGTGTTCTCTATTATGCAGAGCACTCACAACGGAAAACTGATTGATAAAATCGGTTATGTCTATGCCAGTGACATCAGTCCGAGAGTAAAATACAGACTTGCTAAGAAAAATATGCATTTTTCAAATAATCCGTCTGTTATTCTTATTTCTTATATGTTTGTTGCCGAAACCGAACTTATGAACGTAGTAAGTCTGATTGAGGGAATAAGATATAAACTTGACAGTAAAAAAATACAGTCTTTGCTGATTTTTTGATTGCCAAACAATTTTCTTTATGAATGAAAAAGAGGTGATATAAATTTGGCTATTTCATCAATGCAATCCATCAACATTATCGGACTTATGGATGACATTGAAAATGTTGTAAATATTCTTGGCGAGTCGGGTGTTTTTCATCCTGATGACGTCAACTCGTTTTACAGCGATATCAGGGAATTTTCTCACTTGCAAAGCAAAAATATCTATGCCGACCCTCTCTCAAATCTCAAGGCTTCAATAGGTCTTACAAAACGAGAGTTCCCGCTTATTGATGTGAGTGATTTTAATCCTGATTTTGAAGAAATGAAAAATTTCTCAAAAAGAGTATCCGATGAAATTAATGTCCTTGTTGATGAAAAAGAATTTATTGCAGAACAACTTATTGAGGCAAAGGAAAATCTTACTGAAACAAGCCATTTTTTAGGACTTGACGTTGAAGTGGAAAAAGTTCTCGAACTGAATTACCTTAACGCAAGATTGGGTAGACTTCCGAAAGACAGTTATGAAAAACTTGCGTGTTATAACAATAACCCGTATATTAATTTTACTGTCTGTACCGAAGACAAAACTCACTATTGGGGCATTTATTTTGCTCCTGTAGACAAAACAATTGAAGTTGACAGAATTTTTTCAGGTCTTTATTTTGAAAGATGCGACATTATCGGAGTGAACGACACTCCAAAAGCTCATCTTCAAAAGCTTAAAGAACTTATTCCGATGCTTGAAGAAAAGCTTTCGGAAGCTACGAAGAATCTCGATGATTATCTTGATAAAAACGCAGAACAGATCACCAAATTTCTGTCAAAACTTGAAGAACTTAATCTTTATGCGGTAATCAGAACAAAAGCTCTTCAATACAATAACAGCTTTATTATCGTCGGTTGGGTTCCGAATGATTCAGTCAAAGAACTTAACCGCAAACTTAAAAAGGTTAAGAGTGCAAGCGTTGATTTTACCGATGCAAAACATCAGATAAAAAAATCACCGCCTGTAAAACTCAAAAACTGTTTTCTTGCCAGACCTTTTGAATTCTACACAGAAATGTATGGTGTTCCGAAATACAACGAGATTGACCCTTCGCTTTTCATTGCTATCACCTACATTATTATTTTCGGCATTATGTTTGCCGATGTAGGTCAGGGTATCTGTCTTTCGATTGTAGGCTTGCTTATGTATAAGCTTAAAAAGATGAAAATCGGAAAGATTCTCTTCCCTTGCGGAATTTCATCTGCGATCTTCGGTCTTATTTTCGGCAGTGTGTTTGGTTTTGAACACCTTCTTGACCCGATGTACAAAGCTTTGTTCGGTCTTGATGAAAAACCGATCGAAGTTATGGCCGCTGAAAATACAAACTTAATCATTATGTCTGCTATTGGAATAGGAGTTTTCCTGTTAATAGTTGCAATGTTCCTGAATGTTTATACATCGTTCAGACAAAAAGATTACGGCAGAGCGTTGTTCAGTACAAGCGGAATTGCAGGAATCGTTTTCTACGGTTCTGTGGTCTTCGGTCTTGTGGGACAGCTCTTCCTCGGAATGAATATTCTCACTCTTCCCTATGTCATCTGCCTTATCGTTATTCCGTTTGTTCTCATCTTCTTTGCAGAACCGCTTTCGAGGCTTGTAAACGGTGAACCCGACTGGCAACCTGAAAGCTGGGGCGGATATATTGTGGAAAATCTCTTCGAGTCTATCGAAGTAATTTTAAGCTACGTTACAAACACTATGAGTTTCCTGCGTGTGGGTGCTTTCGTTCTTGTTCATGCAGGTATGATGATGGTTGTATTCGTGCTTGCCGAAACAGTAGGCGGTGTCGGTTACTGGCCTGTTGTCATTTTCGGAAACTGTCTTGTTATGTGCTTGGAAGCTCTGCTTGTTGCCATTCAGGTGCTTCGTCTTGAATATTACGAAATGTTCAGTCGTTTTTACTCCGGCGAAGGCAGACCTTATGAGCCTGTAAAACTTATTAAAGAATAATTTTTTGGAGGAATTTGTTATGTTATTCAATTCATTAATGCTCGCTTTACCAGTTGTATTTCTTATCGTTTCTGTAATTGTTGCCGTAAAGGCTTTTGAACACGGCAAGAGCAGAAAGAAAACTGTTCTTATGCAGATGGCTTCTTTTGCTGCTGTATTTGCAATCTGTATGGTTTGTCCTTTCGTAGCTAACGCTGCTTCAGGCGACGCTGCCGCTGCTACTGATTCATTCGGCAACGGTATGGCTTATATCGGTGCTGCTATTGCTACAGGTCTTTCATGTATCGGTGGTGGTATTGCCGTTGGTAACGCTGCTCCTGCTGCTATCGGTGCTACAAGCGAAGATCCTAAGGCTTTCGGTAAGGCTATCATCTTCGTTGCTCTCGGTGAAGGTATCGCTCTCTACGGTATGCTTATCTCAATTATGATTATTTCTTCTATCGGCTGATAAATAGCTATGAAGGTTTGATACTATGAAATTTTTTCTTATAAGTGATAACGTTGATACAAAAATGGGTATGCGTTTTGCCGGTATTGAAGGCGTTGTTGTCCACGAAGAGGACGAGGTTCGCAAATCACTGACTGACGCTATGAACAGAGAGGACATTGCTGTTATTTTGATGACAGAACATCTTGTTTCTCTCTGCCCCGACCTTGTATATGAACTAAAGCTTAACCGTAAGCAGCCTCTTATTGTTGAAATTCCCGACCGTCACGGTAACGGAAGAACAAAGGACAGTATTACAAAATACGTTCAGGACGCAATCGGTGTTAAGCTGTAAAATACACATCACATAAATTTGCCAAAGAGGTTATGCATATGGATAAAAACCAGAAAACTGATAACTTTCTTAATGCCATAAAGAAATATGCTGATGAAAAGCATACTGCAATGCAAAACGAGGTTGAACAGATCAAGGCTGAAAAGCTCAAAGAAGCTGAAAAAACAGCTAAGTATGACTGTGAAAAGCTTATCAAGGATAAGCTTGAAGCCAAAAGAAATGAGCAAACCTCAAAAATTGCAAAGATGCTTCAGGACGGTCAGAAAAAACTCTTCTTGAAGAGATCCGAAATGACTGAAAGCGTATTTGAAAAGGCTTCAGAAAAGCTTATTGAATTTACTAAAACTCAGAAATATTCCGAAATGCTCATCAACAGTGCAAAGGAAATTGCCGATTTCTTCGGCTGTGAAAGCTGTGTTCTCTATGTCAATGAAAGAGATATGAGCTCGGCTGATAAAATCAAGGCATTATTTAAGGGCGATGCTCAGGTAGTGTCTGATAAAACGGTTAAAATTGGCGGAATCAAGGGATTTTGTGATGCAATGAACATTATTGCAGACAACACTCTTGACAGCAAGCTGTATGCACAGAGAGAATGGTTTATTGAAAACTCAGGTCTGAGCATACTTTAATTCCAACCGAAAGAGATGATATATAAATATGGAAAATAACAATGTTATTTACGGAATTAACGGTCCTGTTGTTACTGTAAAAAAAGCCGACAGCTTTGAAATGATGGAAATGGTTTATGTCGGCAAGCAAAGACTTGTTGGTGAGATTATCGGTATCACTGATGAATTTACCACCATTCAGGTTTATGAAGAAACTACAGGTCTGAAGCCGGGTGACCCTGTTGAGGGTACAGGTGCTCCGATGAACGTTCTTCTCGGACCCGGTATTATTGATAATATTTTTGACGGTATTGAACGTCCTCTGAAAGCTATTGAGGAACAGTCCGGTGCTTTCATCAACAGAGGTGCTTCTGTTTCTTCTCTTGACGACCAGAAACTCTGGAATGTTACTATCAAAGTCAAGGTCGGCGACAGACTTGAGGGCGGTCAGATTTACGCTACACTCCCTGAAACTCCGATTATTGAACACAGACTTATGGTTCATCCTGAGCTTTCAGGTGTTATTACCAAGGTTATGCCTGACGGTGAATACAAACTCTTTGATACAGTTGCTGTACTCAAGGACGATGAAGGCGTTGAACATAATCTTACTCTCTGCCAGAAGTGGCCTATCAGAACTGCAAGACCTGTTAAGGAACGTCTTACTTCTTCTGTTCCGCTTATTACAGGTCAGCGTGTAATTGATACTCTCTTCCCTATTGCCAAGGGCGGTACTGCTGCTATTCCGGGCGGTTTCGGTACAGGTAAGACAATGACTCAGCACCAGCTTGCAAAGTGGTGCGATGCTGATATCATTATTTATGTAGGCTGCGGTGAACGTGGTAACGAAATGAGTCAGGTTCTTGAAGAATTCTCTGAACTTATCGACCCTAAGTCACAGCGTCCTATGACTGACCGTACAGTGCTTATTGCTAACACTTCAAATATGCCTGTTGCGGCTCGTGAGGCTTCTATCTACACAGGTATTACCCTCGGTGAATACTACAGAGATATGGGTTATCATGTTGCTATGATGGCTGACTCAACTTCTCGTTGGGCTGAGGCTCTTCGTGAAATTTCGGGTCGTCTTGAAGAAATGCCGGCTGAAGAAGGCTTCCCTGCTTATCTGCCTTCACGTCTTGCTGAATTCTATGAAAGAGGCGGAAGAGCTGATGTTCTCAGCGGCAGTGAAGGTTCTGTAACTCTTATCGGTGCGGTTTCTCCTCAGGGTTCTGACTTTTCTGAGCCTGTTACTCAGAACACAAAGAGATTTACTCGTTGCTTCTGGGCTCTTGATAAATCACTTGCTTATGCAAGACATTATCCTGCAATTAACTGGATGCAGAGTTACAGTGAATATTTCAATGATCTTGACCCGTGGTTTAGAAATAACCTCGGCGAGGACTTTGTAAAATATCGTAACAGAATCAGTGCTCTTCTTCAGGAAGAAAGTTCACTTATGGAAATCGTTAAGCTTATCGGTTCTGACGTACTTCCTGATGATCAGAAACTTGTTATTGAAACTGCAAGAGTTATCCGTGTAGGTTTCTTACAGCAGAATGCTTTCCATGCTGACGATACATTTGTTCCGCTTGAAAAGCAGAAGCTTATGATGAAAACTATTCTTCATCTTCACCACAAAGCTAAGAAGATCGTTGCTAAAGAAATTCCGCTTTCTAAGATTTTAAAACTCGGTCTTTTTGACAAGCTTACAAAGATGAAGTATGATATTCCAAACAGCAAGCCTGAAATGTTTGATGATTACATCAAAGAAATCGACGAAAAGCTTGCTTCACTTATTAAGTAAGGAGGAAACGCATAATGATTTTGAATTATGTAGGCGTTAAAGAAATTAACGGCTCACTTATCGTAATGGACGGCGTTAAAGGCGTTTCCAACGAAGAAATTGTTGATATCCGTCTTGATAACGGTACTGTTCGCCAAGGACGTGTCGTTCAGATCGAAGGCGAAAGAATCGTTGTTCAGGTTTTTGAAGGAACAAGAAGAATCAGCCTTAAAAATACTAAAACTACACTCACAGGTCATCCGATGGAGATGCCTCTCTCGCCTGAAATTATAGGCAGAGTTCTTGACGGTGCAGGCAGACCTATTGACGGTCTTGGTGATATCTTCCCTGTTAAACGTGAAAATATCAACGGCACTCCTATCAACCCTGTTTCTCGTGTTTATCCTAAGAACTACATCAACACAGGTATCTCAACTATTGATACACTTATGACTCTTATCAGAGGTCAGAAGCTTCCTATCTTCTCAGGTACAGGTATGACTCACAATGACCTCGCTGTACAGATCGTTCGTCAGGCTAAGATCAGCGGTGCAGACAGTTCTAACTTTGGCGTTGTATTTGCGGCTATGGGCGTTCAGAAGGACGTTGCTGAATATTTCAGAAGAAGCTTTGAAGAAAGCGGTGTTCTTTCTCGTGTTGTTATGCTTCTTAACCTTTCTAATGACCCTATTATCGAAAGAACTCTTACTCCAAGATGTGCGCTCACTATTGCTGAGTATCTTGCTTTTGAGCTCGATATGCATATTCTTGTTATTATGACTGATATGACTTCTTATGCCGAAGCTCTCCGTGAGTTCTCTTCATCAAAAGGCGAAATTCCGGGTCGTAAGGGCTATCCGGGTTATCTTTATTCTGACCTTGCTTCTCTTTACGAACGTGCAGGTATGATCAAGGGTCACTCAGGTTCTGTTACTCAGATTCCGATTCTTACTATGCCTAACGATGATATCACTCATCCTATTCCTGACCTTACAGGTTACATCACTGAGGGACAGATCGTTCTTGACCGTTCTCTTCAGGGACAGGGTCTTTATCCTCCTGTAAGCGTTCTTCCTTCACTTTCACGTCTTATGAAGGACGGTATCGGTGAAGGCTTTACAAGAGCAGATCATCAGTCACTTGCTAACCAGTTATTTGCTTCTTATGCAAAGGTTATTGATGCTCGTTCTCTTGCTTCTGTTATCGGTGAAGAGGAACTCTCCCCTGTTGACAAGAAGTATATGGAATTCGGTAAACTCTTTGAGGCTAAATTTGTTAATCAGGGATTTAACGAAAACAGAAGTATCGAACAGAGTCTTGATCTCGGTTGGGAACTTCTTTCAACTCTTCCGAGAGCAGAACTTGATCGTGTTGACGATGCTATTCTTGATAAATTCTACAAAGGTTAATCCTTTTGAAAGGAGTGCAGATGTATGGCTGTACAGGCAGTACCTACCAAAGGTAACCTGATGAACAACAAAAAGTCGCTTGCACTTGCTAAAAACGGTTATGAACTGCTTGATAAAAAGCGTAATATTCTCATCAGAGAAATGATGACGCTTATTGATCACGCTAATGCTATTCAGCAGAAAATTGATGACGCTTATGATGAAGCCTATATAGCTCTGCAGACAGCCAACATAACAAACGGTTTCTGTGAGGATATCTCAAATTCTATTCCGATTGAAGATACTCTCAGTCTTGACTCAAGAAGTGTTATGGGCGTTGAAATTCCTATTCTCACCATTGAAGGACGTAAGCAACATAACTTCCTTCACTATGGTATGAGAACTACAAACTCTGCTATTGATAAAGTTCATAACAAGTTTTCTGAGGTTAAGCATCTCACTGTTGAGCTTGCTGAAATCGAAAACAGCGTTTACAGACTTGCTGATTCTATCAAGAAAACTCAAAAACGTGCAAACGCTCTTAAAAATATTATGATTCCGAGATTTGAGGAAACTGTAAAGTTTATTACAGACGCTCTCGACGAAAAAGACAGAGAGGAATTCAGCCGTCTTAAAGTTATTAAAAGAAAGAAACTTAAAGATGCTGAAATGAGAAATGTTACGGAATCTGAAAATTAAACATAGGTTTGAAATAAAACATTTCATATCTAAACAACCTAAAAAAGACAGTTGCAAACTAATAAATTGCAACTGTCTTTTTGCGTTATAATAATCAGGTGTTTGTTACAGTTTCATCTTGCTTGGTATAATAATCTATACATCTGAGAACTGCGTCCTGTGCATCGTCATCACCAATGTAAATATCCGGTTCAAGTCCGTAAACTTCAAAATCTTTTTCAAAACCTGTAAAAATTGCTCTTGAATAGCGTACTAAAACTCCACTGTTCGGAAGATATATATCAAATGTATTTCCTCCGTGAATACACCCATTCGTGTTTGTCCCAACAGAAACAGCATTTTCTACGTTATCAAGCATCAACATAAATAATTCTCCAGAAGAATAATTTCTATTACTCTGCAATACGAAAAGAGTATTCGGATTGGTAATCATTTTGTCTATTTTATTGTCAAACACGCCATTTAACTTATTTATTCCTGAATAACTACTTGTATCATAATAATTATTCAGCTTTAACTTGAGGTCAGAGTTGTTGCTTGCTATGTCAAAATATATGAATGGACTGTTTGTGTCCTCAACGGCAGCGAGATAGTCTTCATAAAATGGGATGTACATTTTGCTATTAAAAAAATACTGAGTTTTATTTATGTCAACGTATTCGCCTGTGTAGCCATATAACCACAATAAATCAATCTCAGCCGAGCCACCTCCGTTATCTCGTAAATCAAGAACTGAATAGTCGTACTCTGTATGTTTTTTAGAATTGTTCAGAAATTCATTGAAATCATTGTAGGTTTCTTCTGACGGAGCCATATCGGAAAGTGATGATATTGCAACCGAATTCTCTACGCTGAATTCTGATTTTTCTGCCTGATCTCCCCCAACCTCGCTATAGATCCAATTCAGTTCTATAGACTTTTTGTCAGAGTTTATATTCTGGAATTCAACATTTGTCGGCAAAGCCTCTTTTCCTTCAGTGGTTGCTACCGCAAACATTCCGTAGACAAGTTCTCCGCTTTCAGCAATAGTAACTTTCAAATACTTCTCATATTCTTCCGGCAAAAACCAATTTTCCTCATCAATCACCGTAACATAACCTTTGTCCGATTCTCTGAATTCCATTTTTGATGACTCATAATATGTAAGAGCTTCGTCAAAACACTGCTCACCACCTACACCAAAATGAGAATCAAGCACAAATGACAACGGTTCTCTTATAATTTCAGAAAAAGCCTGCGGATTTATCTTATTTTTAGAATATGCATCAATTCCGTCATACATTTCGTTCTTTGCTTTTTCAAACGCCTCATCACCGCCAAAGTAGGTATAACCGGCATACGAGTTTCTTAACACCTTCATCAACATATCTACATCGGCTTTGGCTTCATCTTTTGTTACGTTATTGTAATTTTGCGTTTTGAGTTGATTTATCTCTTCATCTGTAAATTCCTCACAATCAAGGTCAATGAGATAATCAGCTTCATCATATGTTGCAGTCTGCTTTAATGCATTTTCATTTTTAGTATTCACGCTTTCAATGAAATCGTTCAATTCAATGCTTTTTACATTGACATCATTGCTCGTACAACCTGAAAGTAATACAATTGACATTGCACAAGCAAAACATATTTTTCTTTGAATTGTTTTATTCATAATATCACCTACGATGGCGGCTTTCATCGCGTTTTATGCCCTTAACCTTAAAAAGTATCAAGTAACTTGCTATAAGAGCGAGAAACGTCGTTTGTGTGTAAAACAAACGATAATCTGCGGTGCTTAAATCACTTGAAGTATAGTCCTTTAGCGAACTATCGGGCGATGTTGTGTATAAGGGAGTGTATTTATCGTCCTGTGCAGATATAACCGCTTCATCTCCTGTTGAGGCAGATACAGTTACTCCTGAAAATGCGATCAGTGTTATTGATAAAATTAGTACAGGAATTTTTTTGATTGACTTCACAATATTTCACCATTCTACTATATTTAACGTAATTATACTATAATATGTTAAGCTTTTCAAGTGCATAAAATGAGTAACTCACACATTTTTGCACACCACATAAAAGTTCCTAAAGAAAGAAAAAACACCGTTTATAAAACGGTGTTCTGGCTGGGCTGGCGGGATTCGAACCCACGGGTGACGGAGTCAAAGTCCGTTGCCTTACCGCTTGGCGACAGCCCATTGTATTTAAATTTTGTATGAATAAAGCCGCCAAAGGTTTGTCTTTAGCGGCTCTATGGTGACCCATCGGAGATTCGAACTCCGGACACCTTGATTAAAAGTCAAGTGCTCTGCCAACTGAGCTAATGAGTCAAATGGGGTGGAATGACGGATTCGAACCGTCGGTCTCCAGTGCCACAAACTGGCGCGTTAACCAACTACGCTAATCCCACCATATGGCGCGCCAAAAGGGACTCGAACCCCTGACCTACTGCTTAGAAGGCAGTTGCTCTATCCAGCTGAGCTATTGGCGCATATCTGACGTTTGTTACTGTTTAGTCAGCCTTTATATTATATCCATTTAGGTGGGATTTGTCAATACCTTTTTGAAAATTTCTTTTAAAATGTCGATAAATTATTTTTTCTGCCGCTGTATCTGTTACAAATTGCTTGGATTTCTGTATTTTTGTGCTAACGCAATATTTCTATATTCACTTTCATATGTTACTTCTCTTATCAATTTTATAAAGTCAGGCAATTTGTAATCCTGATTTTCTGACAAAAGCTCTATTTCAATTGTTGCTTTGTCATTCCAGAAAGGATATACATCGAGTTCATAATATGTTGAATTATCCACTATGCAATATCTGTCTTTTGAAATTATTCCAGTTATATATTCTGTATGACTGAGATATTCGCTATATTCTTTTTCGGAAATATAATTTTCAATCTCTATTCGTTTTATATCTGATATTTTTATTTTCACTGTTTTGATATATACAGCCTTGCTTCCTTTTCCTCTTTTTCTGATTCTGAAATTGCCTTCCTGTGGTGTTGAGAGATACGCCTGTGTTATCGGTATTTTGCGACAGGTTTTTATGTTATTCAGATATTTGATATCAGGATATTCTATCAAAAATTTTCTCTCTATCTCAAGTGGCTGAGGAATTCCTAAAAATGCGAAAACTTCTTTGCGAAGTCGTTCAAGTTTTTCTTTAAATGGAGTTGAATTATCTATTATTCTCAGGTGAGGTGTGCCTGCCCATACTGCCATTGTTTCAATATCAATTTTTCTTGCTTTCTCCGGAGTTTCACTTCTTGCTTCGTTATCAAGATTATAGTACTCCTCTGCCCCGTTTGCGGCTGTTACAAGGTGGAAAACTGCATCATAGGAGTTTCTTATTACATCTTCGTTTACGCCGTTTAAAGCCGAATATCGGTCAAACTCAGCCTGCGTAACAAATGCTCGGTTATCAAGTAAACCTCTATCAAAGAGCATTACTACCTTTTCACAAGGCTTTTTTTCTGCTTCTGAGGTCTTTTCACGTTCTTCTTTGAGTTCGAGCTCAAACAACAGCTTATGAAATTCGTAACTACCCATATTCTGAGGCGTTTTTCCGCTTAATATCAGCTTTGTAGCCATTTCTTCAATTGTTATTACTTCTATTCCCTGCTTTTGGAGTTCTTCGGAAATGTATTTTAATGCTGTTGTTTTTCCTCCGCAGGGTCCTCCTGTAAGAACTATTTTTACTACTTCTGCCATAATGCACCTCGTTATTTCTGCAAATTGAACACAGATATATATTCATTCATACTGAGAAACTTCTGATATAATAGTCTTTCCGTATTCAGCTCAATTATCATCTTGTTTTTGTTGATATCATTAATTATTTTCTGTAGTTTGCCCTTATAAACGGTTCGTTTATTTCTTCTGAAATAAGCAACTTATATTTGTCAGGATGACGATAAGCGTTGCCATGGACTTCTCTGCTTCGATATTCTCTGATTTCATCAATCGGAAAATCAGCCATATATATTCCCTCTCGTTCACCTTCTTCTATCACAAGCATATCCCTTGAACCGCCTTCGTTAGGTCTGTAAGCTATTCCGTCAAATGCAGATGAATGACCATTGCAATCAGGTTTTCCCGCAGGATAATTACAAGTTGCTATGCCAACCATATTTTCATATGCTCTTGCACGAAGCTGTGAAAGACGATTTATCTCCATCGGGCAGGCATTTGGAACAAGGATAATTTCTGCACCCTTCAGCATAAGAATTCTTGCGCTCTCGGGAAATTCTCTGTCATAGCAAATCATTGAACCTACTTTGACGTTTCCTTTGGCTGTGTTAAGGTCAGTAACATAAAAATCGTCACCTGCAGACAATCTACATTCGTCACCAAAATCACAGGTGTGAACTTTTGCGTATGTAAATGTTTTATTTCCGAACCTATCTATTAAGCATATTGAATTTCTCGGCAACGGCTCATACTTTTCAAGAAAAGTTATTCCGATTGCCATATCAAGCTCTTTTGCAAGTTTGCAGAATGAATTCACAAAATCACTGTCAACTGATACTGCGCTTGATTTGAGTTCGTCTATATTTTCTGATATAGTATAACCTGTGTTCCAGATTTCAGGAAACAATGCTATGTCTGCACCCATTTGTTTGGCTTGTCTGCAATATTCAATGCCTTTTTTCAAATTGCCTTCCATTGTATTTGCAGGTAACATCTGCAACAAAGCTACTTTCAAGTTCATATAGATTGCCTCCTTTATCTGTTGAATTTATTATAAATGCATTGGAGTGTATTTTATTTCTATTTTAGAATAATTCAAGTTGACATACCATATTAATTCAAAATTCTGCATAATTAAGGAAATATGCCTTCATAACATTGACAAAACCTACTTTAAAGTGCTAAAATATGTTTGTACCTTTTATAGGTTTTGTATATACGAAAGGATGTAATGTAAATGGAAAAGCAAAACATTGACTGGTCAAATCTCGGCTTTGGTTATATTACTACAGGCGAAAGATTTGTATCAAACTACAAAGACGGAAAATGGGACGACGGTGTTATGACTACTGACGCTAATGTCACATTGAACGAGTGTGCAGGTGTTTTGCAGTATGCCCAGACTTGTTTTGAGGGTATGAAAGCCTACACAACCTGCGACGGCAGAATCGTTGTGTTCAGACCTGACCTCAACGCTCAGAGAATGGAAGACAGCTGCAAGCGTCTTGAGATGCCTGTATTCCCTAAGGATAAATTTATCGAGGCTGTCTGCAAGGTCGTTAAGGCTAATTCTGATTTCGTTCCTCCTTACGGCACAGGTGCTACTCTTTACCTTCGTCCGTATATGTTCGGTTCAGGTCCTGTTATCGGTGTTAAACCTTCAAGCGAATATCAGTTCAGAATTTTCGCTACTCCTGTTGGCCCGTACTTTAAGGGCGGTGCAAAGCCTATTACAATCAAGGTGTCTGATTTTGACAGAGCTGCACCTCACGGTACAGGTCACATCAAGGCAGGTCTTAACTATGCAATGAGCCTTCACGCTATTGTTACTGCTCACGAAGAGGGCTTTGACGAGAATATGTACCTTGATGCCGCTACACGCACTAAGGTTGAAGAAACAGGCGGTGCAAACTTCCTCTTTATCACTAAGGACAACAAGGTTGTTACTCCTAAATCAAACAGTATCCTACCTTCAATCACACGTCGTTCATTGATGTATGTTGCTGAGCATTATCTCGGTCTTGAAGTTGAAGAAAGAGAAGTTCTTTTTGATGAGGTTAAGGACTTTGCTGAATGTGGTCTTTGCGGTACTGCGGCTGTTATCTCCCCTGTTGGTAAGATTTATGATCACGGCAAGGAAATTTGCTTCCCAAGCGGTATGGACGAAATGGGTCCTATCACTAAGAAGCTTTATGAAACTCTTACCGGTATTCAGATGGGTAAAATTGAAGCTCCCGAAGGCTGGATAGTTGAAATTTAATTTTGATATAAATTTATTAAAGGTCTGATTGCAAAAGCAATCAGACCTTTTAGTGACCTAAAACACTAAATAAAATGGCTAATCTCAGATTTCGAGATTAGCCATTATTGTTTATTTTGTTAAATTCAAGGTATGTGCTAACACATATTCATGAAGTAAAATCAATGAAATGCGGCAGTCATCTATATTGCGATTTAACAGTTGATATACAACAATCTATCTGCCCAAAATTAAAAGTTTTACTTTCTGTTTCTGTTAAATCCGCCTCTGCGATCACCGTGTGGTCTGCGTGGACGTGCTGCTTTTTCTGCCTCAAGGTCGTTTTCAGGTGTTAAACCGTCAACATCAATGAGAACCTGACGACGTGAAAGGTTAAGTCTGCCCTTATCGTCGATTTCCATTACCTTAACACGAATGATATCGCCTACGTTTACAACGTCTGTTACATTCTCTGTACGCTTAACATCAAGCTGTGAAACGTGTACAAGACCTTCCTTGCCAGGGGCGATTTCTACAAATGCGCCAAAGTCCATTATGCGTGTTACCTTACCGAGATACATTGCACCCGGCTCAGGATCAACTGCAATTGTGTTGATAATTTCGATAGCACGGTTACACTTATCTGCATCAAGACCTGATACGAATACCTGTCCGAATTCGCCGTCTTCTTCGATATCAACCTTAACGTCACATTCAGCCTGAATCTCCTTGATAACCTTACCGCTCTTACCGATAACCTCGCTGATTTTGTCAGCAGGAATTGTTGTTGTGAACATCTTAGGAGCATACTGTGAAAGCTGTTCTCTTGGCTCAGCAATTGCTTTGAGCATTACTTCATCAAGGATATGCACACGAGCCTTGTGTGTCTTTTCAAGTGCTTCCTTAACCATTTCAGGTGTAAGACCGCTGATTTTGAGGTCCATCTGAATTGCTGTGATGCCTGTATGTGTACCGGCTACCTTGAAGTCCATATCGCCGAAGAAATCTTCAAGACCCTGAATATCTACCATTGTCATCCAACGGTCGCCTTCTGTGATAAGACCGCAAGAAATACCTGCTACAGGAGCTTTGATCGGTACACCTGCGTCCATAAGTGCGAGTGTTGAACCACAGATTGAACCCTGTGATGTTGAACCGTTTGATGAAAGAACTTCTGATACGAGTCTGAGTGCATATGGGAACTCTTCTACAGGCGGAATTACAGGAACAAGTGCTCTTTCTGCAAGTGCACCGTGACCAATTTCACGTCTGCCCGGACCTCTGCTTGGCTTTGTTTCGCCTACAGAGTAACTTGGGAAGTTGTAGTGGTGGATATATCTCTTCTCTGTTTCGCCGTCAATACCGTCGAGAAGCTGCTTGTCTGATACAGGTCCGAGTGTTGCAATTGTGAGAACCTGTGTCTGGCCTCTTGTGAACATACCTGAACCGTGTACTCTCGGAATTACATTTACTTCTGATGCGAGTGGACGGATATCATCCATTCCTCTGCCGTCAACACGCTTCTGCTCGTCAAGTAACCAACGACGAACAATAAACTTCTGAGTCTTGTAAAGACACTCATCAATGAGTGCTTCGCTCTCAGGATAAATCTCGTCAAACTTAGCGTGAACTGCTTCATAAATTGGCTTGAGTCTTTCGTCACGAACTGTCTTATCATCTGTATCGAGTGCAACCTTAACATCTTCTTCAGCAAATGCTTTGATTGCTTCAAACATATCATGGTCAGGCTCAAGGCTTACAAACTCAAACTTTGGCTTGCCGATTTCTGCCTTGATTTCTTCGATGAACTTGATGATTGACTGGTTAGCTTCGTGACCTGTCATAATTGCATTGTACATATCTTCGTCAGATACACAATCTGCACCTGCTTCGATCATTGCAATTCTTGTGCTTGTTGAAGCTACTGTTGTAGCCATTTTTGATACTTTTCTCTGCTCTTCGGTAGGGTTGATGATGAATTCACCGTCGATCATACCTACTGAACAGCCTGAGATTGGTCCGTTCCACGGAACGTCTGAAATTGAAATTGCGATTGATGCACCGATCATAGCAACGATTTCCGGCTGACAATCAGGATCAACGCTCATTACTGTACATACGATTGATACGTCGTTACGCATACTCTTGTCGAAAAGAGGACGAATCGGACGGTCGATTACACGGCTTGTGAGAATTGCCTTTTCTGACGGTCTGCCCTCTCTCTTGAGATATGAACCGGGGATCTTACCGATTGCGTACATCTTCTCTTCGTAATCAACTGAAAGCGGGAAGAAATCTACGCCTTCTCTTGGCTTTGGTGATGCTGTTACTGCTACATGCACTGTTGTGTCGCCGTAGTGCACAAGACATGCACCGTTTGCAAGCTGTGTCATTTTGCCTGTTTCAACTTTTAAAGTTCTGCCTGCAAACTCTGTTTCAAATACTCTGTACTTGTCAAAAGTCATTAACTTGTTCATTGTAAAATCCTTTCCGAAGCTTTTGCTTCTGCATCTATATTGTGCGGAATTTTACGCCGATTTAGCAATAAAACCATTAAACAAATTCTGCCTTGTTCAATCGTTTTACCGCTAAAAAACAGCAGTATAAAATTCCGCTGATAAACTGAATTTAGGGCAAGCTTTCGCTTGCCCTTTTGTTTTGTAATTACTTACGGATACCGAGTCTTGCGATGATAGAACGATATCTTTCAATGTCTACCTTTGTGAGGTATGCGAGAAGGCTTCTTCTCTGACCAACCATCTTGAGAAGACCTCTTCTGCTGTGGTGATCCTTCTTGTGAACCTTGAGGTGCTCTGTGAGGTCGTTGATTCTCTTTGTGAGAAGTGCAATCTGAACCTCTGGTGAACCTGTGTCGCCTTCGTGAGTTGCGTACTCAGCCATTATAGCCTGCTTTTCTTCTTTTAACATTTGTTTTTCCACCTTTTCTTAAATTTGAAGCCCGAAGCCTTTTGGCTATATCTCAGGATAGGGCTGTGAAATTCCGTTTTGCGGCTTATCCCCTATTCCGTGATATGGGTCAACTGCTATATTGTAGCACACAACATTAAAAATGTAAAGTGCTTTTATTCAAAATTATTATTTTTTTCTTCACGAATTTCCTTAACCTTTTCAAGAACTGCATCTTTTTCTTCTCTTGAAAACATTCTGAAAGTTCCGAGAAATTCCTGTTCTTCTCTGCTGAGATTGTACATACACATCTCAAAATCGGCAACATTCTTTTCAAAAGTTTCATCGCCCAACAAAGCATTCGCATCTATGCCGAAAATTGAAACGATTTTTTTGAGAATCTCAAAACTCGGCTCTGACACACCTGTTTCGTACTTTGTGTAAGTTGTACGATTAAGGCTTAATATATCTGCGACCTGTTGCTGTGTGAATCCGCACAGTTTTCTGTATTTAGTAAGATTCTCACCAAACGATCTGTAGACTGAACTGCATTTTCTCTTTGGCATTATATCACTTCCATAAAATTATATCAAATCGCTTTTGACATAATTATAATACTTTTTTATAGCAGTTTCCACTAATGTTATAATTGTTCACCAAAAATATTTTAAATTTTTGTATATTAATTATTATGTACCGCTTTTTAGTAATTAGTATTGAATTTTTTTGATTTTTGTAGTATAATAATATGCAATGGCTTTGCTGGAGTAGCGCAGTTGGTAGCGCAACTGATTCGTAATCAGTAGGTCGTGGGTTCAAGTCCCATCTTCAGCTCCAATCTAAAAATCCCTTTCACTTTTTTGTGAAAGGGATTTTTTCTTAACAGGAAACTCTTTATATTTTTGAATTGCGTGTGAGGTACTCGCTTTTTATTTGCGTCAAAATTCAAAGCTGAAGGTTATGGTGCTGTTACTTATTTCTGCCTTATACTTGAATTTATGTATTTCGAGCACTGACTTCGCAAGTGACAGTCCAAGCCCGTTGCCTGTTTTCTCCTCATTTTTCTTTCGCTTATCAGGTTCCCATATGTGTTTTACATCAATACTGCTATCACTGCTTATGCTGTTACTTATTGAAAATTTATGTTCGTCAAGTACAATATTAATTGAATTTTTATCATCGGTGTATTTCAGAGAATTTTCGATAAAATTGCGTATGACGCACTCAATAAGTTTTTTATCTGCTGAAATTTCGGCACTGCTGTTGCAGGCATAGCCGATTATAAATTCCGTGTAAAAGTTATTATAATGCAGAAGAATATCAGATACGAGGTCCGCAAGACTGAATATTTCTGTGTTGTGTGTGAAATTTTCAGAATTGATCCTTGAAATATCGAGCATCGTATAGACCATTTCATTCATAGAATTTGTCTGTTCTACTATTGCTTTTGCATATGCCCTCTCATCTGCGTCTTTTACACATTCTATAAGATTTTCTGCATATCCGCTTATTATAAACAACGGTGTTTTTAAGTCGTGAGCCATAGAGTTTATCATATCTCTGCGCCTTTCCTCAAGCACAATTTGCTTTTTGACCGTTCGCCACGACATCACGGCAACTATTGTGCCTGCAAGCAGAAACAATATGAGTGTATAAATAAACATAACTCCTATACTGTCAATACAATGATCAAGGACATTGAATTTCTCGGCATACTGATATTCAACCTTCACTGAATCTCCCATATATGTTCCATCGCTGTAGACGACATCATTTGGTAAAAAATAACATATTTCATATTCATAATAAATATAATTGAATGCATCTATCCGGAACAAGTTCTCTGTCTGATTCGGTCTCCACTGAACTCCGAGATGTTGTATAAGTTCATCTATCACACTACACTCTGCATAATTTCCGAGTATAAAATCTGTATTGATTACATTACGACTCATATCGCCCTCTTTAAAAAGAGAGTAATATTCAGGCTGTGAGGTTTTCAGTTCATAGGTTTTCACGGTTTTGTCCTGTACATTCCACGCATTTCCATCCTCTGTAAGAACAAGTTTCAGTGTTTTGGGATAAATAGGGAAATTATTACTGCTGTAAATTATAACAGTATCATCGTCAGTTGCTTCATCAACTTCATTTGTCACTTTTTCAGCATTATAAGCAAAGTCATCAAAAGCATAATATTCACTGCATACAATCTGATAGAATTCTTTATCCTTTTCAGCATCAGTGCTTTCAAGATAAGAAGTGATTTCCTTGTACTGTTCGTCAGTTAACAAATCTTTGAAATCATCAAAATATATGTAGCCGTAAACTTCTTGTTGTTGGTCATTAACAAAGTCAAGTGCACAATAATTTTTATTGCTTATCGATTCACCATCTTTTGTTATGACAAATTCACTGTCCTCTGCCCTGTTCTGATTATAGAAGTAATAAAAACTCCACTGATCATATGAATAATTTACCGACTCACTCGATATAACAGTAAATTCATTATATCTGTCCTGAGCAGATTTATAGAGTAAATCCTTTTGTGTCTGATAGGTTATGTAGATATAAATTCCTGAAACTACTATACTTATCAGCAGAAAGACTGATATTATAGCGGTGAACATTTTAATTTTCTTTCGTACAAGCTTTTTTCTCATTATTATTCCTCAATTCTGTAACCTCGCAATCTGATCGTTTTTATCAGTTTTGCGTTGTCTTTGAGCTTTTTTCGGAGATTTTTTATATGGGTATCGAGTACACGCTCGTCTACAAGAGTGTCATATCCCCATATTTTATTGAGAAGGGTTTGTCTTGAAACTATGCTGTTTTTATTTTCAAGAAGTATTCTGAGAATCCCATACTCCTTAGCTTTAAGCACCACTTCTTCTTCATCGGATGTTACGATTCCGTTATTAGGATTAAGAGTAATTGCACCTGCCGAAAGCACCTCTGAGCGCACCAGTCCTTTGGAACGCTTTATCAGTGCTTTCACTTTTTCAAAAAGTATTGGCAACGGGAACGGCTTTACTATGTAATCATCACAACCGATTGCATAACCTGTGAGCATATCCTCTTGAGTTACTCTTGCTGTAATGAACATTATCGGAACATCACTGTATCTGCGAACCTCTCTGCACACTTCAAAACCGTCTGCCTCCGGAAGCATTACATCAAGAAGAAGAAGGTCATATGGATTTTCATAGGCTTTTTCAATGCCTTTTGCTCCGTCTGATGCGGTTTCCACTAAAATTGTTCCGTTGCTTTTCTTTTTAAAAAACTTTACAATCATATCACGAATATTCGGATCATCTTCAACAAGAAGAATTCTGTTCATATACTCCCCTCCTTTTATAGAATAAATGAGAAATCTGTTTTTTATCTGATTTTCTGAAATATTTTACTTACAAAAACGACAGCTCCCCTAAAAAGGGGAGCCTTGAGTTAAACTGCGTCATATTGCGCTGTTGAATATTTCTTCGGCATTGTTCATCATTCGTTTTACGGCTTCTCTTCCGCATTTTTCGGTTATGATCTCTACAGCCTGAGAATACGCCTCAGGTGTGTTGTGAGTCATTGAATGTGCATCACTTCCGAGTATATCTATCATCCCCTCGCTGATAAGCTTAAATAACTTTCTGCGTTTAAAAAATGACATTTTCTGTGTGTAGGTGCACGCATTTGTTTGTATCACTACACCGATGCTTCTTAAATCATTAAGCGCATCCATATCATTGATAAGTGTTTCATAACGCTCGACATGAGGTAAAACCGGTGTAAGTCCGTGATTTTCTTTGAGCATTACGAAATTCTGCAATGTTTTCTCAGAAAAAGATGAACCGTAACTGAATTCTGTGAGAATATATTTTGACTTACCGTATGTAAGTTCTGACAAATCATCGTTGCTAAACAAAAATTTTGTTACAAAAATTTCTGTTCCGAGAACTATATTTACATCGTCAGGTATATATGGTAAAAATGCTTCATAAGCCGCTTTACGCTTTTCGATGAAATCCTCTGCACTCATCTCATTGGTATAGAAATGAGGTGTCAGACAGATGTTTTTTACATTCTGCTTTTTAAGACAATCTATTAAAGTCAAGCTTTCTTCTACTGACTGTGCACCGTCATCAAAGTCGGGCAGAATGTGTGAATGCATATCATAAAATTGCATCTATATCACCTGATTAAAGAGCCTTGCACACGAGGTCGCCCATTTCTTCACAGCCAACCTTTGTAAAGCCTTCTTCATAAATATCAGGAGTACGGTGTGTTTCAAGTACCTTTGCCACTGCTGCTTCAATTGCATCTGCTGCTTCGCTCTGGTCAAGTGAGTAGCGGAGCATCATTGCCACTGAAAGAATTGTTGCAAGAGGATTTGCTATGCCAAGACCTGCAATGTCCGGTGCTGAACCGTGGATAGGCTCATAAAGTCCGAGTTTTCCGTCTGAAAGACTTGCAGATGCGAGCATTCCGATTGAACCTGCAATCATTGATGCTTCGTCTGAGAGAATGTCACCAAAGATATTTGATGTTACGATTACGTCAAACTGACGTGGATTTCTTACAAGCTGCATTGCACAGTTGTCTACATACATATGATTGAGTTCTACCTCCGGATAATCCTTTGAAACTCTGATCACTGTTTCTCTCCAAAGTCTTGATGACTCGAGAACGTTTGCCTTATCAACGCTTGTAAGCTTCTTATTTCTCTTCATTGCAAGGTCAAATGCTACTCTTGCAATTCTCTCAACCTCGGGTACTGAATACATCTCTGTATCCCATGCAGCAGGATTGCCGTCAACTTCTTTTCTGCCTCTTTCACCAAAATAAATACCGCCTGTGAGTTCACGAACGATCATAATATCGAGGTTTCCGCCGATAATCTCATCTTTGATTGGTGATGCGCTCTTGAGAGGTCCGAAAATTACTGACGGACGAAGGTTTGCAAAAAGTCCGAGTGCGCCTCTGATACCTAAAAGTCCGGCTTCAGGACGATTGTTACCCGGGAGTGAATCCCACTTAGGACCGCCTACTGCGCCTAAAATTACGCTGTCTGATGCCTTACATTTTGCTACTGTTTCTTCAGGAAGCGGAACACCTGTTGCATCAATTGCACAACCGCCGAGGAGTGCTTCATCATATTCTACTGAGAAACCGAATTTCTCGCTTGCTTTGTCGAGAACCTTTACTGCCTGATTTACGATTTCAGGTCCGATTCCATCGCCTTTAAGTAAAGTAATTTTATAATCTGCCATTTTTATTACTCCTTTGATATTTATATATACTACATTATTACACAATGATTTACAAAAGATTGTAAACTACGCTACAATTCAACGCAATTAATCTTGTTCTTTTTCAGCCGGAATTGTTGCAAATACTTCACAAACTTTATCCCTCTGCCAGAGCATCGGTGTTACTCTGAGTGAATAGCCGTATCCGTTGTCCATTACCCATTCAAACGGCTTTGCCTGTGGAAGTCCGTACACCGCAAGAAGTGTCATTATTACACCTCCGTGTGTTACGATTACACTTTCGCTTGTACCTGTTTTTATAAGACCTTCAACTATGCTTTCAAACATTTTGCATATTCTGCGTGTGAAATCTGCGTTGCTCTCGCCTCTCGGAGGTTTTACGGAAGTATCTCCGGCAAGCCACTTTTCAAAATCGGGATTATCTTTGAGCTCTTCGGCTGTTTTTCCTTCCCATTCTCCGAAATTACATTCGGATAAGTTTGCAATTACAAGCGGATTCATTTCAGGATAAAGAATTTTACAAGTTTCTGTACAACGCTTGAGTGGGCTTGAAAACACAACCTGTGTTCCCGGATATTTACATTCGTAATCAAGCTTTTTCAAAGCCATTTTGCCTTTATCAGACAATGGCACGTCCGTTGTTCCTATGTACTTGCCCGAAAGCGTTTCGTCGATAGCTCCGTGGCGTATGAAGTGAATTACATATGATTTCATAATTTTCTCCGTTTTATTATTTACAAATGGTTATAAATATAATATACTTATTGTATTATATCCAATTTATGTTTATTCTTAAAGAATATTATACTATTATTGAATTTGAGGTGTCAAGCATTGAACAGCGATTTTCCGAGAATCATTACATTTTTACGAAAAGAAAGGGGTCTGAGTCAGAAACAGGTGGCAACTGATTTGGGCATTTCTCAGGCTCTTCTCTCCCATTACGAAAAAGGAATCAGAGAGTGCGGTCTTGACTTTCTTGTGAAGGCGGCTGAGTATTTTGAAGTTTCGTGCGATTATCTGCTGGGCAGAACTGTTCAGCGCAGACTCGCTTCGGTTTCTGCTGATGAAATCCCCGAAAGTGATGAGATAAGGCATCTCAAGGGAAATATGATCAATCAGATAAACAAAAAACTTTTGATGAACACCACAACCGTGATCTTTGATTTGCTTGCTCAGATAGGCAACAAAAAGCTTACAAATGCTGTCAGCAATTATCTGATGTGCTCGGAATATCTGATTTTCCGAACTATTTATTGCTCCGAAGAACACAACTCGCAGACGATGTTTTCTGTTGACAGAAACAGGTATAAAAATCTGACTTCTGCTTCGATGCTCATTGACCTTGAAATTATCGACACTCTGATTGAAAATAACGATTTATCGCTCACTCTGTCGCCTGATGTGATTTCAAGTTATTTTGAAAAAGGTGCGTCCTCGCTGTTTAATCTTATTCAATATTCAGAGAGAAACATCAAAAATATATCCAACTTAAAAACCTCTGTGTAAATCTCACAGAGGTTTTTTGCTGTATAGGAAACAGAACAATTTCAAATGATGATGCTATCTGCTCGAACTGTGTGCGAGGCACTCGTTTTTTAGCTGTATAGGAAATTGCTCGATTATACTCGGGCACAGAACAATTTTAAAAGATGACGCTGTCTGCACGAACTGCGTGCGAGGCACTCGTTTTGTATCTGTTTTATTACTCGTTGGACAAAATACGCTTTCTGTATTCTGTGGGAGTGTAACCGTAGATTTTTTTGCACAGTTCAATAAATGATTTGACATTGGCAAATCCGTTGTTCATTGCCGCATTGGTGACATTCTGATTATCGTAAAACATATCATTAAGTGCGTGTTCCAGACGAACTAAATTGAGATATCTTATAAAGCTTACATCTGCTACATTTTTGAAATATTTTGAAAAATATGTAGGCGAAAGCCCCACAATATCAGCCACGCTTTTCATAGAGATATCGTTTTTATAGTTCTTTTCCACATATTCTATTGCCTGTTTTGCATAGATGAAGTTTTCGGGCACATTCGTCGGAAGCATACTCTCTTTTTCCGCTGTGCAGTTCTCAAGAAGATAACGGTACAGTTCAAGCAACATTATGTTCAATGATATGTCCATATACTGCTCGTCGCTTTCCTTGATGCTTACTATACGTCTGAGCAAATCTGCTATCACTGCTTTGTGAGCTTCTGCGATTTTGAACTGATAACGGTCAATAGCTTTATGAAATGAACGCAGATAATCATAAGAAAGCAGTACTACGACATATTTTACCATCTTTTTTTCATCAGGAGCTGAGGTGATATGAATTTCTTCACTGTTGCAAAAATAAAAATCTCCGCTGTTTATACGCACTTCTTTTCCGCCGATTTTTGCATCAAGCTCACCGTCAATCATATATACAAATTCCAATTCTTTATGCCAATGCAAAAAAGTATTGCATCTGTAGCCCGGCTTATGCTGCATAAGAATTTTACCGGGAAGATTTTCATCGTATTTTACTACTTCATAATGATATTTCATACTGCACCCATAACTCACTTTAAAACAATTATACAACAGCTTATGACAGATACAACTGCGTCATATCTGCCATAAAGCTTTGTTTATTTAATTATATCATAGATTTTAATTATTTTAAAGATATATTATGATCATAATTATATCTGAATTTGTTCGGAATAACAGAACCGTTTTCATCTGTTGTGGAATCTGTCAGATAATATCCGATACTGTTTTTATCCGGAATATCAAGTTCAACTGTACTGTTGCCTTCTCCGTCTGTGAATACAAGCTTATCCCATTTACTCTGATTTACAGTTACACAATATATCTTTGCACCGCAATTCAAAATTTTGATTTTGGAAATTGTCTGAGCTGTTTCAAGGCTGTTGATATCCTTGCCTGTTTCACTATTGCTTATATAAGCCTTGACAGATTTCCATGATGCGTCGTTGCAGAAATAAACTGTGACTACGTTGTTGTTCTCTTTCATTGTCAGGAAGTTATTGTAAACTGCAAGGTAATCGCTATAGGCTTGAGCGTAATCCTCCTCTGACATAGCGGTTATGTCGGCATCTCTGTATTCAAAATACTTTGATTTGAGATTTGCGTATGCAACATATGATGCATATCTGTAATCTGTGCTAAGAACAGTTGCTGATACATTTACGAGTTTTTCAAGTGTAGATACGTCTGCAACGTAATCATCGTCAGCCTGAAAAGCCGTAATAAGCTTTACGCTGTACTTCTGTATCTCAGTTGCATTAAGGATTGAAATTCTGCCTGTTTTGAAAACATCAGCCGCATATAACTGCTTGTCGCTAAGTTCTTCAAGACCTACTGCGTATTTCTGAACAAGGCTTGCATCCATTACATCTACTTTGCCGTCAAGATTTACGTCGCCTACGATAACATCGTCATAAATTGTTACAACTTCGGATTTGTCAAACTCTATCGGAGCAAATTCATATGAAAGTGTTATTGTTCCGTCATCGTTTACAACCATTGTAAACGTTGCCTTTCCTGAAGGCACAAAGAGCTTGTCAGGTTTTGAAAGCGAGGTTGCTCTGTACATTACGGCAGAGGTTATATCA
The DNA here is from genome assembly GCA_036306945.1 of Ruminococcus sp. Classification (GTDB taxonomy): domain Bacteria; phylum Bacillota; class Clostridia; order Oscillospirales; family Acutalibacteraceae; genus Ruminococcoides. The sequence goes on from JAXJYO010000042.1 coordinate 92,280, forward strand.
GTTCCGAGCCAGCCGTTTGTCCAATATGATGTATTGGATGAGGAAATTACATAAACGTAGCTGTCATCTTTGAATGTCATATTTACCTGTCCGTTTTCATCGAACTGATAAGTTTTTTCGTCATAGTCTACCCCGTCGAAATATCCTACGAGATAATATTTTACATCTGTTTCAGGCTGATAAGATTCACTTGAAAGCCACGAAGATGCTTCATCTCCTGCAATATTGAGTATATCAAAGTTTTCACTACGATCAGCTAATACCCATTTGTTCCAATAGGTGGTGTTTTCATCTGTTTTCTCACCTTTTCCCCATGCTCCGTTACATCTGTAAAGAATAAAGGAAACTGCATCTTTAGGTACGGTAATCACTCCGTCTTCGGCTTTGTAATACTGCTTTGTTTCAGTATCAAAGAGGAATAATGCTGCACCGTCTTTATAGAGATATCCTGTTGATGTGCTGTCGATGATCTTAATGCTTACTACATCTGTCGGCTGTTCTGTAGGTTCGGTTGAAGCAGTTGTTTCCTCCTCTGAACCTGCAGTTATCCAATTTGAAGAATCTGCGGTCAATTTGCCTTCAGGTGTTTCGTCCGAAGTCACGAAAATCTTATTATTAAGCTCTGAAATCGTATATACCTTATCCGTCAATTCATACTGGAAATATAATGTTGCGCTTGAAGAAGATGATGCCGCACACTGCATCTGTATTTTCTGAATTGTAAGTTCATCATATTCCTTTGTGTACGCCTCAGAGAAAGTGTATGAGTACAGCTTCATTCCGTTATACATCTCTCCTGTGTCGGTAAACACTCTTGCTGAATGTGGATATGTGCCGTCAGAACATTTTATGTTCATTTTGAAGGTATAGCCTGACTCTGCATATCCTGCAGGGATCGCCCAATACAATGTGCTTTCGCCTGAAGATTCGGTTGGTGTTGTTTCCGAAGGCTCAGTTGCATCTGTTGACGGCTCGGTGGTCGGATATACGATTTCTCCGTCCTTCCAATTGTATTTTGATGAACCGCCTACATAGAAAATCAACTGTCCGATTTCTCTTGTTACAGGACCGAATTTATTCCAATAAGAAGTAATTCCGTCATTCTTGGACTCTGCTCCGCTGTTCCAAGTTTCTTTACATCTGTAGAGTGTAAGATTTGTTGCATTTTCAGGAATCTGTGCAATACCTGTCTGCGGATCTACCTCGTAATAATTACCTGAATCGTTATTATAGAAATAAACTGCCGCTGAGTCATTGTAAAGATATGATGTTGCATTTTCAACCTGTACATCTATCAATACAGAAGATTCTGTTGTTGGCTCTGTTGCTTCGGTTGTAGGCTGAGTAACAGGTTCGTGGTTATAATCTGTTGTATCAACGATATAGGTATATGCAGGATAAATCAGATTATCTACAACGTTAAGTCCATAGGAAATTACCTGATCATCATATGATTCTACAATATAACACTGTGAATCTTTCTCATTCATTGTATAGTCAATTTCTCCGTCAACAATGTGAGTTGTACACGCTGTAGCAGGAATATGGAATAAATTACAGGTCTGACCATCTTCGTTGTCATAGTTCCAGTTGTATTCAAAGTCCAGATGTGAATGTCCTGTGTAGCAGAATACCTCAGGATACATACCTAAAATATCTTTGAAGCGTTTATTTCCCGGAAATTCATCTGTTATTCTAAGACCGCCTGAATAGTAATGCTCGGTTTTGTCATCACCGGGGCCCCAACCATGGAAAAATGCGTGTTCAAAAATGTAGATATGGTTTCCGTCGTTGTAGTACTTTTCAATTGTGCTCTGGAGCCAGTCAAGCTGTTCTGTAGAAAATTCATCTACTAAAGGCACTGATGAAGAACCTTCGAGAGCTACAAAAATGAAATGATCGCCGTTTTTAACTGTGATTTCATAATATGGTTTATCTCCTACAGCCTCTGTATCTACGCCAAGTCCTGTTGCTGTTGAATATGCTTCAAGACCGTATTCAATATCGCTTTTCATACTGTGGTTGCCGTTTGTTTCGTAGATAGGATTTGTGAAAGAGGACTCTGCGATTATCTTCTGATGCATCTGCCACTCTTTTGAAGTTCCTGCATCATAGTTATTGATACAGTCACCTGCCATTGTGACAAAATCTACGTTGCGATCAGCGGCATTTTCAAGCGCCTGAGCAAAATGCTGTTCTGCGTATGTGTAGTACACCGATGACTGATAATCGAGCTGTGTATCAGACAAAGCAACGAATGAAAGAGTTTTTTCATCTGAAGTATTTTTATTAACTTTATTGCTCGGAATTGCATACACTGCATCTGCAAGTGATACAGATTTATCCGTGTTTTCTGAATCTTCTCTAACTGCTATCAGCTTTGTAGCATCAGGCGGAATAGCAATATTCTCGAGGAAAGTGTAAGTTGTGGTTTCAGACTGAGCATCAAGGCTTGTAATGCTGTAATAACCGCTTAAAGCATTTTCGTCATCTGCCCAATATAAATCATACTTTCCGTAATCGTTTGCATCTGAAATATTAAGAGTTATTACGCCCTCGGCAAAACCTGCCGTATCATTTGCAAAATCATAATTAATTGATATCCCCTCTGCTGCCGAAACATTTAACATTCCCATCGGCAACATTGATACAAAAATCATCAAAGCCAATAGTATTGACATAAATCGGATTCTGTATCTTGAATTCGTCATAAAGAACACCCTTTCTGTATTTATGTACAAAATATCTTGTACTATTCAAATATATTATAATATTTGTACCATTTTTTAGATATGCGAAAATAGCGTAAATCTTGGTTGATTTTTGCCACACAAAATGCATTATTACGTTGTTTTTAATTCGAACAATTTCCTGTAAAACAAAAACTGTCTTAAAACAGTATAAACCGTTTTAAGACAGTATAAATTTTGATATTATTTTATTGTGCCTGTGTTTCTGTAACTTCTTTGCCCTTGCTTACAATGATAGTAACATTTGTACCGTATTCGAGTGTATCGCCTGTTTCGTGGTTTTTATAACCGATTACTACATCTTCAGCTACAGTATCACTGTATTCATATTCAGCAGTTGCAAGAAATCCCTGAGCCGCTAAATCGGAAGCCGCTTTGTCAACATCAACGCCTTCAATTTTAGGAAGTTCTCTCATCTGTGAGCCCTTACTCAGTGTAACACTGATCAGAATTCCGTCTTCCTGAAGCACCTTTGAACCCGCAGGAGGATTTTGCTCCATAATTACACCTTCAGCGTATTCATCGCTGTATTCATCAGTGTAATTCTTATAAATTGTGATTGATGCATCTCCTTGTGCAAGCTGAACCGCTTCTTCGTAAGTTTTTCCTACATAGTTCGGAATTGTAGCACCCGTCCATTCTGTGCTCTGTGTTGAAGCAACAGTTTCGGCTGTATCTCCGCCAAACATTCCCTGAAGCGGATTCTGCATAAGCCAGAACACACCTGCTATGCCAAGCACGACAACTGTGATTGCCGCAGCTATTATCGCTATTGATGTCCCGGACATTCCGTTGCGTGTTTTTCTGCCTCTTTCAGCTTTTGAAAGATTCATACTCGCTGTTCTTGAAATTTCTTCCTGAATAGCTTTTGCTGTATGTGCTACCGAAAGCTGTGAACGCAATTCATCAAAGTCTGTGATTCTGTTTTCACGCTCAACCTGCAAACCGTTTGCAAGAGCCGAAACAACGTGCGGCGGAAGCCTTTTTACTGTTGTTGTGCTCATAAGAAGTCGGCTGTCTTTTCTACGCTCCGGTGCACTCTTTGGAAGATGCCCTGTAAGTGCAAAGAAAAGTGTTGAACAGAATCCATAGATATCTGTTATATCATCAAGCGGGAAATTGTCATCGTACTGCTCGGGTGCTGCTGCACCTGAGAAAAGCTGTGACTTGAGTGCTGTTCCACGCTTACGCTCGTTTTCTGTTGCAAAGCCTGAAATCTTGATTTTGCCAGAAGCTGTGATATACATATTCTTTGGCGCAATCGCATAATGACCTACACCACGCTTGTGAAGTGCTTCAAGTGCTGATATTACAGGCATAAAGAGAGGTCTTGCAATATCCCATTCAAGACTTCCGTTGCTTCTTTCAACGTATTCTTCAAACGGAATCAAATCCTCATTTTCTTCAATTACATAAACCGTATTGTTCTCTTCAAAGATGTTGTGCACCTTCATAAGTGCAGACAAATCTCTGAGTTCTGAGAGAATACGATAATAATTTATAAATTCATCTTTGAGCTTATTATAAGCAAGACGATTTTCATAGTTAATTTTGATTTCCTTTGAGCCTTCTTCTCTTGAGAAAAGTCCCATAGGCAGGAATTCGCATACGATAACAACATCGCCTGTCTGTCTGTCAAAGCTGATGTAACGTGTGCTTTCTCCGTTTGTGTCGATACCCGAACCTACTATATATCTGTTTAACAACACTGTTCCGTATGGCAAGAACGGCGCATGCTGTTTTTCAGAATTGTCAAAACCACAGGAAGGACATACTTTATTGTTGCCTATTTCCTGCATACAACCCATACACAATGACATACTATCTTTCAACTCCAAATTTTATATATTCATTACTTGATCACTTGTTTTTTGTCTGAGAAGAATTATAACACAAAATTATTATTCTTTTCAAGATTTATGCGTGTCATTATAGTTACAGTTTTGTTATAGAAAAAACTGTATTTAACGCAAGTTGCATTAATATAATTTATTGGTGGAGATAACGGGGCTCGAACCCGTGACCTTTTGACTGCCAGTCAAACACTCTCCCAGCTGAGCTATACCCCCATATAAAGTTATAAGCTTTTACATTAACCACAAGATGTATTTTTCTTGATAAAATTTTGTCTGAATTTAATCTTCTGACAAATTAATTATAAGTATTGCATTTCCGTCATAAATATCTATTCTGCTTTCGTCAGAAGTGAAAACATTTGATATGCCGAGAGGGATAGAACTTTTGATATAATATCTGTCAAGAGGATATTCTGCTCCTTGTTCGGAAACACATACTTTGTCACAACCAAAAGGAAAAACAGAAAAAGTTTTTCCTTTACAGCCTTTATAGATATAATTGCCTATCGAAAGAAATTCTACTCTTTCTTTTTCGGAAACAAGCACTCCTCTGCCGCCTTTTGAGTAAATATACTCAAGAGCAGAAATATTTGCGATTGAATGGTCTGTTCGACCTCCGAGTGCGCCTGTTATAACAAAATCACGATAACCTTTTTCAAAAGCTACGTCTATTGAATGAACTGTGTCAGTATCATCTTTATGCGGATTGAGCGTAATTATTTCGCAATTATCCGATATTTGTTCATTATATGAGTCAAAATCTCCGACAACAAGGTCAGGAGTTATGCCTGCATTTTTTGCAAATAAATATCCCTTGTCTGCACAGATTACATAATCATTGCTTTTTACAAGTTTCTTGATAAAATCTGTACTCGTTTCAGGTGAACCTGCAATTATAACACAGCGCATTTTTACTCCTTAATCTTATTTTAATTGCCAGGACTTTATATCCTTGACCTCGTTATACATAGTTACATAACTGCGATGACGTGATTCTTCAATTTCTCCGTCCTGCACAGCCTGCAAAATTCTGCAACCTTTTTCACAAATATGGGCACAGGAAGTGAACTGACACTCACCAAGATACTTATCAAACTCAGGAAAGCAATATTGCAGCTGAGTTTTGTCTATCATTTCGTATCTTTGCAGATCTACTGTTGAAAATCCCGGAGTATCTGCAACATAACAACCGTCAAGTTCAAAAAGCTCGACTACTCTTGTTGTGTGTCTGCCTCGTCCGAGCTTTTTGCTTATCTGACCCGTCTGCAACTCGAGGTCAGGAAACAGAAGATTGAGTAATGTTGACTTTCCTACACCGCTGTTTCCTGTGAAAGCTGAAACCTTTCCTCTGAGGTGTTCTCTGAGTTTTTTGGCTTCTTCCTCTGCATCGGGTGAACACTGATAGACTGAAATTTCTGCATTTCTGTAGATATCAGCCAGCTTATCGCCGTTTTTTAAATCATTCTTTGAAACCACTATCACAGGTTCCATATTGTTATTTACCGCTGCGGCTGTCATTTTGTCTATGACGGTGAAATTAGGCTCGGGATCTACTGTTGAACAGACGATTACAAGAATATCAATGTTTGCAAGAGCAGGGCGTTTGAGCTTGTTTTTTCGAGGAATGATTTCTTCGATTGAAGCAAATCCTTCCTCCGGAATATTAATTACGACTTTGTCGCCTGCCACAGGGGAATCTCCGCTTTTGCGGAAACTTCCCCTTGCTTTACATTCATATTCACCGTCATCTGTGCGGACATAGTAAAATCCGCCTATTGATTTCATTAAAATTCCATTTAATGTTTTCATACTTCTTAATAATAACCGTTTGTTATTTCTCCGTTTTCCGGATAATCTGCATCTGTCGGATATTCATAATTCGGATAAGTTTCCGGTTCTGTTTCAGGCTGAACCGGCACGGTTGTTTCTCCGACATAATCATAGGTTGCGGTTGTTGTTACAGATGCTGTACTGAAATCAATGCTGTACTCTCTGTATACTGCACCGTCAAGCTGTACGACTACTGTTGATGTGCCCGAACCTGTTATCTCAAGCGTGCAGGTCTTGTTGTACTTAGGAACAAGTGTCTTTGAATACTGTGTATCCACTACACCGTCTATAATTACCGTCATATCTACTGATGAATCAGTGTTTTCAGGGAGGTCTACATAAATATTGACTGTTTTCTTGTTGCCTTTTCCTGAACTTGCTATGAGCGTTACTACAGTGCCCTTATCAACCTTGCCGTACTGCAACGGGGTCATACTGATTACTGTATCTTTTTCAAGCTTGCTTGTATCATCGTACAGTGTTTCAACTGTAAGACCGAGAGCCTCAAGTTCTGTTTTTGCATCAGAAACTGTCTTACCCTTAACTGCTGGAAGCTCAACCTGTTCGGTTCTTTCGCCGTTTGCAACGTATATATATACTGTTGAACCGATTGTAGTTTTTACTCCTGCTTTTGGGAATGTGTCGATCGTATATCCCTTAGGTGTTTTTGTATTCTCAACATAAATCACCTCAGGCATCAGGTTCTTATCCTTGAGTGATTGTATAGCTTCTTTTTCACCGTAGTTTGTCACAAAAGGAACTGAAACGTCTGTATCGGTGCCGTTAACAGTGAGTGTAATCGTTGAACCTGTCTTTACAAGCATCGAATCAGCCGCAGGTTCCTGCTCTAAAATTACGCCGATTTCCTGTGACTCATCATATTTGCTGTTAACTTCAAATACGAAATTGTTAGGATTGTCTTCCTTTACTTCTACAAGTGTTTTTCCCACATAATTCGGAACGGTTACGTCCTTTGCCTGTGTTGAATTACAACCCTTCACCATTGCAATTACAAAGAACACGATGCATACGAGCACTGCTGATATAAGAATTCCCTTGATTGCGTAATATGCAGGCTTATGCTGTTTTACATAATCATCATCGTCATCTTCTTCCTCCTGCTTTGATGCAGGAATTGAAGAAGGTCTTTGAACTACCTTGGTTTCAGCATTTTTTGCGTCCTTGAGCGAACCTACAAACTTTGTAGGCTGATTATCAACAAATGATGAACCGTAATCAAATACTATTGACGGATTTAATCTGAATCTTTCAATATCACTGAGCATTTCAGCCGCTGATGTGTAACGGTCTGTCGGCTGTTTCTGCATAGCCTTCATTGTAATCTGCTCAAGTCCTGTAGGAATTCCGGGATTCACTTCGCGCGGTCTTTTTGGTGTTGACTGAAGCTGCATAAGTGCTACTGTTACGGCACTGTCTCCGTCAAACGGAAGTGTTCCCGTGAGCATTTCATAAAGCATAACACCGACTGAGTAAATGTCTGTTTTGCCGTCTGTTACGTCACCTCTTGCCTGTTCAGGCGCAATATAGTGAACCGAACCGATTGCCTGCTCTGTCATTGTGCGTGTTGCCTTGTCTGAGAATCTCGCAATACCAAAGTCAGTTACTTTAATTGTGCCGTCCTGCAAAAGCATTATATTCTGAGGTTTGATGTCACGGTGCACGATTCCGCACTCGTGGGCGTGCTGTAATGCTTTTAGTATCTGTGTTGTGAGATGCAATGCGTCTTTCCACTCAATAATACCCTGCTGATCAATATACTCTTTGAGCGTGATTCCGTCGATATATTCCATTACAATGTACTGGATCATATCGCCGAAACTTACATCATAAACTTTTACGATATTTGTGTGTGAAAGCATTGCAATTGCTTTTGACTCATTCTTGAATCTGCGGATGAATTCGTCATTATTGAGATACTCATCCTTCAAAATCTTTATAGCTACTTCACGGTCGTCGATGGTATCTGTACAGCGATAAACATTTGCCATTCCGCCGACGCCTATCAACTCGTGAATCTCGTATCGACCGTCAAGTCTTTTGCCTATATATTTATCCAAAAGGGTCACTCCTATTAATTAATAAATAACAGTTGCTGTTATGTTATCACTGCCGCCGCCTTCTTTTGCACGGTCAACAAGCTTTGTGATAAGTCCCTCTCCACGGTTTTCGTGGCAGATCTTAACCATATCTCCTGTTGTTACGCAATTTGAAAGACCGTCTGTACATATGAGAAGTACATCACCGTAAATGAAATTTGCTTCGATATAGTCAAGTCGCACTGACGGCTTGATGCCGAGTGCTCTTGTGATGAAGTTCTTGTTGGGGTGATTCTGAGCCTGTTCATATGTAATCTCACCTCTGCGAACCATTTCCTGCACTACAGAATGATCCTCCGTGAGCTGCTTTATCTTTCCGCCTCTGATGGCGTATGTACGGCTGTCTCCGACATGAACAACGTGCACGGTTGTGTCCTTTACAAAAACAAATTCACAGGTGGTTCCCATTCCCGTAAGCTCCGGGTCATTGACTGACATTTCATATACTTTCATATTGGCATTGACTACTATCTCTGCCATAAGCTCCCCAATCTGCTCTTTGGTCATATCGTCTTTGTATAAATCGGTGATTTTAGTGCTGATGTAATCCACCGCAGTTGCACTTGCGATGTTTCCTCCGTTTGCACCTCCCATACCGTCACATACTACTGCCCATACACAACTGGGAGAAATAACTCCGAAGCGACAGTCATCCTGATTTTCACTGCGTACAAGTCCAATATCGCTTTTGCTGAATACTTCCAAGTTATTTACCTCCTTCATCTTGATGTTTTCTTTTAAGCTGACCGCAGGAAGCATTGATATCACTTCCGAGGGTCCGTCTTACTGTTGCCGTAATGTTCTTTTCGGCAAGTATTTCTATAAAAGACTGTTGCCTTTTTATGTTACTTTTAATGTACCCTGTTCCTTCAACGGTATTTACCGGAATAAGATTTACATGACAGCTCATTCCTGCAAGCTTTTGTGCAAGCTCTCTTGCATTTTCATCGCTGTCATTTACCCCGCTTATCATTGAATATTCAAATGATACTCGTCTGCCTGTGGTTTTGAAATAATCTCTGCAGGCTTGCAATAATTCTTCCATGGAATATTTCTTTGCTATCGGCATCGTTTTCTGACGAATTTCATCATTCGGTGCATGAAGCGATACCGACAAGGTTATTCCAAGGTGAAGTTCTGCAAGGTCATAAATCTTTGGAACTATTCCGCAGGTTGAAAGCGTTATGTGCCTCATTCCGATGTTAAGTCCGTCATCTGATGATACAAGCTGTAAAAATCTGACTACATTATCAAAGTTATCGAGGGGCTCGCCCATTCCCATAAGAACTATATTTGAGATTCTTATTCCTAAATCTTTTTGAGCCGACTCGATTTGAGCAAGCATCTCGGACGGTGCAAGGCTTCGGGAAAATCCGCTTTTGCCCGTTGCACAGAAAGTACAGCCCATTTTACAGCCTACCTGAGTAGAAATACATATTGAATATCCGTGCTTGTAGCTCATTACTACAGACTCGACACATTCTCCGTCATTGAACGAAAAAAGGTACTTCACTGTTTTATCATACCTTGAAACAAGTTTTTTTTCAATATTTGCAACAGAAATGTAACTACTTGTTTTGAGAAAGTCCTTTAAATTTGTCGGAATGTTCTTCATTTCATCAAAACTTGTCACACTTTTTGCAAGCCATGACTGTATCTGCTTTGCACGGAATTTTTGATATCCGTTTTCTGTAATGAAATTTTCAAGTTCGGAAAGCGTCATTGATTTTATGTCTGTCACTGATTAAACCTTCTTTCCGAATACAGCTATATAAAAGCCGTCTGTTCCTGATGTGTGCGGCATTAAAGTGAGTTCGTAGTCGTTTTCTTCATATCCCCTTGTGATAGATTGGGGCAATTTGAGCTTCACTCCGTAAAAATCAGGGTGTTCATCAAGAAAACGCTTTGCGTTTTTGTTGTTCTCTTCGGGATTGAGAGTACAGGTTGAATATACAAGTCTGCCGCCGTTTGCAAGATATTCTGCACTTTTACATAATATCTTATACTGAAGTTCGGGCAAGTCCTCTGTAATGAGGTTATCTTTATATCTGATTTCAGGCTTTCTGGAAAGAATTCCAAGCCCGCTGCAAGGCACATCGCAAAGGATTTTGTCTGCAATCGGAAGAGGAACTTCGGACGATGCTCCATCACGCTTGAGTGTGACGATTGAGTTGATTCCGAGCCGATGTGCATTGTCTTTGATCAATTTCAGCTTATGGTCGTACAAATCACAGGAAAATATCTTTCCCCTGTCTGACATATACTGCGCTGATGTGAAGGATTTTCCTCCGGGTGCAGAGCATACATCAAGCATTATTTCTCTGGGTTTCGGCGAAAGAAAATCTACGCAAAGCTGTGATGATGCGTCCTGAATGTGGAACAATCCTTTTTTATATGATGATAAACGCTCAATAGAGCCTGTGTTTTCAAGTGTAATTGCATTTTCAAGAAACGGTATCTCTTGTGCTGATACGTTTTGTTTTGCAAGTTCGTCGATAAGTGCTTTTTTGTTTGTTTTAAGGGTATTTACTCTTGCACATATCTTTGGTCTGCCATTTAAAGCTTCGAGTAACTTTACCGTGTTTTCTTCTCCGTATGAATCAAGCCACAGTTTTGTAAGCTCCTGCGGAGCTGAGTATTTTATTGCGTAATATCTCACCTTGTCATTTTCATCAGGCAGGTTGTATTTTACTTCTGCTCTTGTTATGCTTCTTAAAATTCCGTTGATAAAACCTGATGATTTCTGAAGTTTATGTTTTTTTGCAAGGTTTACGCTTTCATTTACAGCCGCACTTTCGGGAACCTTATCCATAAAGAGAAGCTGTAAGATTCCGAGTCTGAGTATTATTTTTGTTTTTGTTTCAATTTTCCTTAAAGGAATTTTAGAATACTGTCTGATTATATAATCAAGTGTTATCTGACGCTCGAGCACTCCGTAGACAAGCGCTGACACAAAGGAGCTGTCAAGCCCATTGAGCCGATTCTCCCTTATTGCATTGTTGAGTGCAATATTGGAATAAGCATTATCCTGTTCAATTTTCAGCAATACATTAAAGGCTATATTTCTTGGGCTTGACATAATTTTCTCCGTTATATTTAGTTATTTCTTCTTTTTGCTATTAAAACTAATCTTAACAGCTGCATTATAGCTGTAAGTGCCGCTGCAACGTATGTCATTGCCGCAGCCTGAAGTGTGCGCTTTGCGCCTTTGTACTCATCTCCGTAGAGAAGTTCTCCGTTTTTAATACACTCTAATGATCTTTTTGATGCATTGAATTCAACGGGAAGTGTTGCAATCGTAAAAAGAACTGAAAGTGAGAACAAGATTATTCCAATATACAGAAACACAAATCCTACTTTGGCTGAAAACAACAATCCCAAAAGAATAAGAAACCAACTGATTTTTGAGCCAATCTGAGCAAAAGGTAAAATAAAACCTCTTATTTTGTTAGGAAGATAGCCCTCTGCGTGCTGAACAGCATGACCTGCTTCGTGACAAGCTACACCGACAGCCGCTACAGATGTGCTGTTGTAAACAGAATCAGAAAGTCTGATCACATTCGTTCTCGGGTCAAAATGGTCTGACAGATTTCCTGCTACATGCTCGATTCTGACACCTGATACACCGTTCTGTCTGAGAACATACTCCGCCGCCTGTGCACCTGTCATATTTCGTGAATTTCTGACATTTGAATATTTTGAGAATGTTGATTTTACATTGACCTGACAAATAAGAGTGATTATTACGCATGGAAGTATAAACACAAGATAAGTCCAATCAAAACCGTAAAAATAAGGCATATTATTCCTCCTGACCGATTACATCACCGATTTCAATCTTATGTCCGGCAAGAAACGCTTCTGTTGACATTCTCTTTTTGCCCTCAGGCTGAATCTCACAGATTTCCACCGAACCTTCACCACAAGCTACGATAAGAGGTTTTGTGCTGATAACGTGTCCGCATTTGCCGCTTTTTTCACAAAGCTTCGTTGAGTAAACTTTAACGTTTTTTCCGCAGATTTTTGTCGTTGCTACAGGCCAAGGATTGAGCCCTCTGACTTTGTTATGAACTTCATCTGCTGACTTTGTAAAGTCAATCGGGCAAAGTGACTTGTCAATCTTTGATGTGTGAGATGAAAGACTTTCATCCTGCTTAACAGGTGTTACAGTTCCCTCTTCAAGCGCTTTGAGAGTTTCAAGAATGAGTTCTCCTCCAAGGTCTGCAAGTCTGTCGAAAAGTTCTCCTGAGGTTTCATTCTCACCGATTTCTGTTTCTTTTGTGAGAAGAATATCTCCTGTATCAATTCCGACATCCATTAGCATTGTTGTTACACCTGTAATTTTATCACCATTTAAGACTGACTGCTGAATAGGCGAAGCTCCTCTGTATTTCGGGAGCAATGAACCGTGAATATTAACACAGCCGTATTTCGGTGCATCTAAAACAGTTTTCGGAATGATCTGTCCGTAAGCCGCAACGACGATTACATCGGGATCGTAATTATTGATAATTTCAAGTGCTTCTTCACTCTTCATTGACTGTGGCTGATACACCGGAATATCAAGTTCCTGTGCACACACCTTGACATCGGGAGGTGTCATTATCATTTTTCTGCCTCTCGGCTTATCAGATTGAGTGAATACGGCACATACCGTATGCTCTGAATTTGCAAGCGCTTTTAATGCAGGCACTGCAAAATCAGGCGTACCCATATATATTATTTTCATATTGTTCCTCAAATAATTATTTTTTACGGAAATCAGAAATTTGTCCTCTGTAATCAGATATCCATTTTTCTGATTTCTTCCGGAGTCAACATTCTGATTGCTTTCTGCTTGAAGATTATACCATCAAGGTGGTCGAGTTCGTGACAAAACGCCTTTGCAAGAAGCTCTCTTCCTTCAATAGTGTACTCATTGCCGTTTCTGTCCTGAGCCTTTACCTTTACATAATCAGGTCTGCGTGTGTAGCCCCACTCGCCCGGACAAGAAAGACAACCTTCGAGTGTTTCCTGCTCACCGCTGTAAGCTATGATTTTGGGATTAACGAGCTCTATTACCCCTTCACCTACATCAATCACAACAACTCTTCTGAGAATTCCTACCTGTGGTGCGGCAAGACCTACACCATTTGAAAGGTGGAGTGTTTCTATCATATCATCAATGAGAGTTGCAAGTCGTGCGTCAAACTTTTCTACTGTTCTGCACTTCTTTGCAAGGACGTCATCGCCCTCTTTTACTATCTGTCTGATTGCCATTTATATCCTTCCTTATTTAACAAATCAGCGCATTCATATCTGCATAAGCAGTTACGCTTGAAAATTCTTTATTGTTTCCGAATTCTGCAAGGAGTGTTGCCAACAGCTTGCGAAATTCACGGTTATTCTTACATTTGATTATCAGTTTGTATCTGAATTTGTTGCTTACTTTTACCACAAGTGCAGGTGACGGTCCGAGTATTCTCAGCGGAAGTTTAGGATACTCCTTTTGAGCAAGCGAAATGAAGGATTTTAAAAACTCATTTGCTCCTCTGAGGGTTACAGCCTGATTTTCTCCCACAAAGCCTACAAGACATATGTCTGCAAAAGGCGGATAAAGCATTGCTTTTCGGACATTGATTTCTGTATTGTAGAACATATCGTAGTCCTGCTTTGCCGCCATTGAAATTATAAGGTTATCAGGGGTGTATGACTGAATCACAGCCATTCCCTTTGACTCGCCTCTTCCGCTTCTGCCGACTACCTGGGTCAGAAGTGAAAACGACCTTTCATAACTTCTGTAATCATCTGCATAAAGCATCTGATCGGTATTGAGCACTCCAACAAGTGTTACATTAGGGAAATTGAGCCCCTTTGCAACCATCTGTGTACCCACGAGAATATCGTAATCTCCCCTTGCAAATGCAGAAATCATCTTTTCATAGGACGATTTGGACGAGGTTGCGTCGGCGTCCATTCTCAATATTCTTGCTTCGGGAAAAAGCTCTGCTATGTCACTTTCTGCTTTTTGTGTTCCTGTTCCGCCGAATCTGAGCGATTTGCTGTGACAGGTGGGACATTCATCAGTGTATGGCACGGAATATCCGCAATAGTGACACATCAATCTGTTGTTGGCACTGTGATAGGTCAGCGAAATTGAGCAGTTTGGACAGGTCACGGGATCACCGCAGGTTCTGCAAGTTACAAAAGTGTTGTGACCACGTCTGTTCAAAAGCAATATTGACTGCTTTTTGTGCTCAAGGTTATATGCAAGATTTTCAAGAAGTACATCTGAAAATCCTGTTGTATTGCCGTTTTGTACCTCAATATTCATATCGGCAGTTACTACATTCGGCAATGTTGCCGAACCGTATCTGGCGGTAAGTGTATTGAGCGAATATCTGCCGTTTTTTGCGTAATAATAGGTTTCCACACTCGGTGTTGCCGAGCTTAAAATCAGAAGTGCGTTATTCTGTGCACATCTGAATTTTGCAATTTCTCTTGCGTGGTATCGTGGGGAACTTTCGGACTTGTAGCTGTATTCCTGCTCTTCGTCCATTATAATAAGTCCCAAGTTATCAAAAGGCGCAAAAACTGCACTTCGAGTTCCGATAACAATTTTTGCAAGTCCTTTCTTTACACGTTTGTACTCATCGAGCCTTTCGCCAAGCGACAACGCACTGTGAAAAACAGCAATCCTGTCACCGAAGCGCTGTGAAAACTGCGCTACAAACTGGGGTGTAAGTGATATTTCGGGAACCATTACTATTATTCCTCTGTCATCATCTATTACCCTCTCAATAAGCTTGATGAACACACTCGTTTTTCCCGAGCCTGTTACTCCGTAGAGCAGGCTTGTATGAGGCTTTGTATCAAGATACTCTGCATAGAGTGAATCGCAGGCTTTTTGCTGTTCTTCCGACAGCACTATTTCTGACAGAGTTCTGTCTATGCTTCGGTTTTCTATTCTGAAAACTTCTTCATCATAAAAGTATATGACGCCCTTTTTGTGAAGGGTATCAATTACAGACGATGTGACTCCCGTGAAGTAACATATCTCCTTAACCGAAGTTCCGCCTGTCATTTCAAGAAGTTCAACTATGCTCTTCTGCTTTGGCGTGAGCTTTATTGCCGACAAATCAACGGTCGGATTTACTGCCGCCATTTTCATTACAGCATCGGAAATTCTGCGGAATGCTTCATCGGATTTATAGAGAAATCCTTCTGACACCATTTCATCGAGAAGTTTTATATTTTCCAGACCGAAGTTTTCAAGAATCGTTTCTGACTTTACTGCCTTGCGTCTTGAAAAGAGATAATCATAAATTCTCTGCTTTTCAGCATCTTCGATATGAACATCGTCTGATAATTCTTTTGCTCCGTAAACTGTTGTGAGTCTGTAGTTTATTCCGGCTGGAAGCATCGTTTTGACTGCATCATAGAGAGTGCAAAAGTAATGTTCCTTCATAAACTCAGCAGTTTTGAGCATTTCTTCTGACATAACAGGTTCATCGTCAAGCACTGAAATGATGCTTTTTAGATTATCTGTTTCAGAAGTCAGCATTTCCATTACTATTCCCTGCCGCTTCCTGTTGCCCCTGCCAAACGGTACAAGAACTCTGACACCCGCTTTGCAGGCTGTTGAAAGCGACGTGGGAATTGCATAATCAAATGCCTTGTCAAAGGAAAACACAGTATTTTCTACTGCTACCCTTGCAACTAAATCAGAGCTCATCTTCGTCAGGCTCTAAGAGATTGATTTCGTGATTTCTGATTTCTTCGATTGCTACGAGTACAGGCTTTTCTTCTGTTACGATTTCTTCTTCCTCGTTCATCTGTGTGATCTCTCTTGCTCTCTTTGATACACCTACTACAAGTGCATACTTGCTCTGCTTACCTGCAAATAATTCATCAACGTCTACTCTGTGCATAATTGATTCTCCTTCTAATTAATATACTCTTTATTTTTTGCTTCCTGCGAAGCGATATAACTAAATTATTTTTTTGCAGTTTCTTTATGAAGTATTTCAAGCACCTCTTCAACAGCTTTTTCAAGCTCGCCGTTTACTACGTTGTACCTGTATTTATCTTTAACTGCAATTTCATTTTTTGCCTCTGCAAGGCGTTTGGTTATTGTTTCTTCATCTTCCGTGCCACGGTTTCTCAGTCTTTTTTCAAGGACTTCAACTGACGGCGGAAGAATGAAAATACTAAGTACATCAGGATATTTCTCCATTATCTGGAGTCCTCCCTGAACTTCTATTTCAAGAAACACATCATAGCCCTGCTCAAGCATATCTTCGACCTGTTTCTTTGGTGTGCCGTAATAATTGTTGCAATACTCGGCATACTCAAGATAACCGTCTTCGGAAATCAGCTTTTCAAACTGCTCTCTTGTGACAAAATTATAATGCACTCCGTCAATTTCACCCTCACGAGGTGCTCTTGTTGTGTTTGACACAGACAAGCGAATGTTTTTGTCACGCTTGAGAAGTTCTTGCATTATTGTGCCTTTGCCTACCCCCGAAGAGCCTGTGTACAACACGAGTGTTCCACGCTTTTTACTGCCCATCTTTATGCTCCTCACTTTCCTCACATCTGTTCTGTATAGCTTCACAGGAGATTGCCGAAAGTATTACATGGTTGTCTTCCGTAATCATAACAGCCTTGCACTTTCTTCCGCAGGTTGCATCTATCAACATACCCTCTGCTTTGGCTTCCTGTACTATTCTTTTGACCGGTGCTGAGTCAGGTGCTACTACCGCAACAAGCTTGTCGGAACTTACAAGATTTCCGAATCCTATGTTTATCAGCTTCATCGTATCACCTTATTCTATGTTCTGTACCTGCTCACGGATTTTTTCAATCTCGCTCTTTATGTCAACTACTTTATGTGCAAGAACTGCATCCTGCACCTTTGAACCGATTGTGTTTGCTTCTCTGTTCATTTCCTGAATAATGAAGTCTATCTTTCTTCCGACAGGTTCTGAATATTCAAGGAACTTTTCAAGCTGGTCAAAATGACTTCTGAGCCTTACGGTTTCCTCTGCAACTGCTATTTTATCTGCAAATACGGCAACTTCCGTAAGAACTCGCTGTTCGTCAACGTTGACATCGTAATTTTCAAGCGTCTGCTTGATTTTTTCAAGAAGTCTTGCCTCGTATTCTTTTACAGTCTGAGGTGAACGCTCTTCAATTTCTTCAACAATTGTGAGAATTGTCTTTGCTCTGCTCAAAATATCGGCTTTCATCTTTTCGCCCTCTGTTTCTCTCATTGAAACAAAAGAGTCGAGTGCTGTTTTTGCAACTGAAAGTACATCTTCTGTTATCTGCTCTTCGTCCTCAGCCGCCTTATGAACTGTGAACACCTCAGGGAAACGAGAGAGTGAAACTACAGTTACGTCGTTGCTTATATCGTAAGTTTCGCTGATTTCTTTCATTGCATTGAGATATCCTGATACAAGCTGATGATTTACGGTAACTTCCGACGGAGTTTCGTCTGATGCTCCGATAGTTACAAACATATCTATCTTGCCACGGGATACTCGTGAATTTACATAGCTTTTAAGTTTGTCATCAAGAAAATTGTAGCCTCTCGGTGCACGACAGGAAAACTCAAAATATCTATGATTCACGCTTTTGATTTCAACGGTTATCTCTCGACCGTTGATTTCGGCTTCGCATCTTCCGAAACCTGTCATTGACTTTATCATTTCTGATTACTTCCTTTCAAAACTTCTTCTAAAACTGTTAATTACATATATAGTTGTATTATAACACTATTATAGTTTTTTGACAATGGAGTTATTACAAAACTGTAATAACTTTTTGTGTTTACAGAGTATATTTTGTTATGATATACTTATAAGGATAAATTTACTTTATTGAGAAGGAATGAATTTTATGTCAGGACATAACAAATGGAGTACAATTAAACAGAAAAAAGGTAAAAATGACGCCGCAAGAGCAAAGGTTTTTACTAAAATCGGCAGAGAACTTATTGTTGCTATCAAAGAGGGCGGCAGTGCAGATCCGAGTGTTAACTCAAAGCTGAAGGATATCATTGCCAAGGCTAAGGCTGCTAACGTACCTAACGATAATATTGAGCGTATTATCAAAAAAGCTGCAAGCGACAACGATTCTACAAACTATGAGGCTGTTACATACGAAGGCTACGGTCCAAGCGGTGTTGCTGTTATTGTTGAGGCTCTTACTGATAACCGCAACAGAACAGCAGGCGAAGTAAGACATTACTTTGACAAGTTCGGCGGCAATATGGGCACACAGGGCTGTGTAAGCTTTATGTTCTCAAAGAAGGGCGTTCTTGTTATTGAGCGTGAAGAGCTTGAAAAGGACGAGGACACTGTTATGAGCGATGCTCTTGAATGTGGTGCTTCTGACTTTGAAGCTGATGACGATATCTTTACAATCTACACTGAGCCGGAAGATTTCGGTGCAGTAAGAGATGATCTTGACAAGCTTGGTTACACATTTGCATCTGCTGAACTTGAAATGGTTCCGAGCACTTATACAAAGCTTGATGACGAAGAAACTGCTACAAAGATGCAGAAGATGCTTGATATGTTTGAAGATAACGATGATATCCAGAACGTATGGCACAACTGGGAATTTTAATTTTTACATAATAATGAACGAGGCGTTTCACGATTGTGAAACGCCTTTGTTTATATGGATATATATTCTCCGAGATGAAGTGAGCAGATTATACATTCACTGACTTCCATTTCATTTGCCTGTTTCATTGCTTCTCGGTACAAATCAAGCTGTTTTTTGTACAATGTTGCAAGCTTTTCAGGCTCTCTGACTCTGTCTGTTTTATAGTCTACAATAACAAGTTTACCGTTCTCCGCAAATGCAAGGTCAACTGCACCCTGTACTATGATTTCTGCCTCACTTTCGATGTTTTGGTACTCATCAAAAACAAGTGACGGCTTTACTTTTGCTGTAAAACGTTCTTCTCGTAATACATAATCTGAGCTGATTATTCTTGTTACAAGATCAGAATTTATCAGGTTTTTAAGCTTGAGTCTGTCAATTAATTCAGCCTGTACTTCCGTAAGAAATCCTGCATCTGCAAGCCTTGCAATTTCATTATCAATACTTTCCCTTGCTGACTCAAAATTACAGTATTGCAGGAATTTATGATGCGCTGTACCTCTCTCCACTGCTGTTGATATCTCGGTATCAAGGAAAGTCGGCTTTGAGAGGATTTTCTCGAAATAATCGTTATTGCTGTCGTGCGCTATCTGAGATGCACTCACCTTTTGCGGCAGATTCATAATATCGGAATTTTTGTATCTGAATGAAGTGTTCTTTCTGAGAAGTTCTGCGTAATCAAACGTATCTGCTTTGAGTGAGCTGAGATCACTTATGAGTTCTTCCGACGAAATATTATCAGCCTTTTTGTTGCCAAAAATCCTGCTTTCATCATCTATAATATCAAACTTCCACTCGAGTGTGTCCTCTTCATACGGAATAAGACCTGCTGATGGATTGAACCTTCTTCTGAGGTCTTTAAGCGACGGATGAACAAATGCAGTGAGCATTATCCAATCGCAGATACTTTTGCAACGCACTACGGAATACGGCTCAATTATGCTGTCAAATACGATTTTTGAGTAGATGCCTGACAGATATTTTTCTGTATTTTTCTTTGATGCGACAACTATGAGTTTTTCTTTTGCTCGTGTGAGTGCTACATAAAGCACTCTGAGTTCTTCGGCAATTTCATTCTGTGAAATTTCGATTTCTACCGCAAGTCTTGGAAGCGTATTGAATCTGCAAATATCAACCTTTTTCTTGATTCCGAGCCCTGCATTGCTGTCAATAAGCACATCAGAACGCAGGTCGGTTTTGTTAAACTGCCTTGCAGTGTCGGCTATGAAACAGACCGGATATTCAAGACCTTTTGATGCGTGAATACTGAGAACCCTTACACCGTTCAAGCTGTCTGTATCTGAGGTTACTCCGGGAAGTTCTGTTCCGTTTTCTATGAGCCTGTCTATGTATGAAATAAAGTCAGATAACGTTTTGTAGCCGTTTGATTCAAAGCTTCTTGCATAAACTCTGAGCAGATTAAGACTTCGCATCGGTGCTGTTCCGCCTTTAACTGCGGAGGTTATTGCTCCGAGTGCCGTAGTTTCGTAAACTTTACCTATCAAATCATCTACCGAACAAGTATATGAGTAAGTTCTCAGCGCATTAAGCTCATTGAGAAAATCTCTTGCTTTTGGGTTATTTTCTGAGTATTTCGATGTTGCTGTGTAGAGATTTGAATATCTGTCGTCAGACCTTATTTGTGCGAGTTCATCGGGTGTAAAACCGTAAAGCGGACTGCACATTACCGACAACAGCGGAATATCAAGCGTAGGATTGTCAATTACTCGCAGTAGATTGAGCATAACCTTGATTTCTTTTGCATCAAAGGAATTTTCTTTATTTTCACTGAAGGCAGGGATTCCACATTCTATGAGTGTGTTGACATAGGTTTTTGCGCTTGATTTTGGGCTTCTCATTATAATCGCAAAGTCACCGTAGGTGGCTCTTCGCTGAGCGTCACCGTCTTTTACCGTGAAACCCGACAACATCATCTCGTGGATTTTGTTTGCAATATAGCGTGCTTCTATCTCGGCTGAATCGTAATCTTCAAATACCGATTTTTCTATTAAAGAAATTTCAAAATCACAATCCTTACTTTCAGGATAAGATGCACCTACATTGAGCTTTTCATCAACGGTATAATCCATCTGGGCAGCCTGCTTTGTCATAAGTCTTGAAAATATAAAATTTACAGTGTTACAGACTTCTTTTCGGCTTCTAAAATTCTTATCAAGAATTATCGTTGCAGGATACTTGGGATTTGCTTCATAAAAACGTGTGTAGGAATCCTTGCGGTCAATGAATATCTGCGGTTTTGCCTGTCTGAAACCGTAGATACTCTGCTTTACGTCACCTACTACAAACAGATTACTTTCATCATTGCTTGCACATTTAAAAATTAAATCCTGAACATCGTTGACATCCTGAAATTCATCGACCATTACTGCGTCGTATCTTGATGATATTTCATATGCCTGCGGTGTTTTTTTATAGCCGTTTTCATCGGGCTGTGCAAAAAGTTTTACCGTGAGAAGTTCTATATCAGAGAATGACAAGATATTCTTTTTGGCTTTGAGCAGATCAAATTCTTTTATATATTCCCTTACAAGGCTGAACAAGGTTTTGACAAGACCTTGCAGATCGGTCATTTCCTCTCTTGCCTCTTCTTCGGTACGGCTGAAATACTTTTGCAGGGACTTTATCGTATCTTTGACTTCATCACGATTTTCAGATACCGCTATTTTTATAGGATCCTCTTTGTAACCTCTCGGTGCTGTAAGTCTGCCTGCCGAAAATGAATTGATGTGGCTTGCCATATCATTCCATGAATCCGAGAGAAGATACTTCTGCATCTGCGTCAGGAATACAAGGTCAGTTTCCAGTCTTTCGGCAAAGGCGTTTTTAAGTTTTTCTTCCTCTTCAACAAGTTTGAGAGAATTTTCCGTGAGATTTATTGCGTGAGAAACTGCCGTCTGAGAATAATCTATTATAATTTTTCCCCATATTGACTTTGAAACGGAAGATTCTCCGTAGTTTTCTATCATATCGTCAAGCCACACATCAGGAAACGGCTGAGTTGAGAGAAATGTGTAAATTTTAAGAACTGTTTCTCTGAGTTTTATATCGCCTGCTTTGCTTGAAAATGCATCAAGAAGCTGATAAAATTCCTTGCTTTCACTCTGATAAAAAGTTTCAAAAGACTTATCAAGTGCGGTATTTCTGAGAATATCGAGTTCACCCTCGTCAGCTATTCTGAAATCCCGTGACACCTTGAGAGTATGGAAATACTCTCGCACAACATCACCGCAAAAGCTGTCGATAGTTGATATACTTGCATTGTAAAGAAGCTGTTTTTGTCTGAGAAGGTGAGGATTGTAGGGATCATTTTCAAGAAGTGAATTGAGTGCAACTGAAATTCGTTGTCGCATCTCCGCTGCGGCCGCTCGTGTGAAGGTTACTATCAAAAGCCTGTCTACATCTATTGGATTTTCCTCTCTCGTGATGAGATTGATAACTCTTTCTACCAGAACTGCGGTCTTTCCCGAGCCTGCCGCCGCCGATACAAGAACTGAACCATCCGTTGCGTAAATTGAATTTTTCTGCTGTTTTGTCCACTCTCTGCCCATTAGCACGCACCACCTTTCAGTTCTTTTTCAATTTCTTTATATACATCTTCATTCTTAACGTCAAAGGTATTTATAGGTTCACTCATTCGGTATGCACACACACTGTCATACGGACAGTATTCACAGGCATCATGTGCTCCTTTGGCAGGTGAAGCCTGAATCTTTCCGCTGTAGAGATCTTTGCCCATTTGTGCAACTGTCATATCAAGCTTTTTGAATATTTTTCCGAATTCTTCAAGTGAAGCTATGCTTCTTTCGGAAACAGCTGTATCAAGCTTGATTTTTACAGGGATATACTTTCCCGATTCGGTTTTATCCATACCCTTTATGATCTTTACGTCATCAAGAAGCAATCCGTTCATCTTTAGAGATTTATCAAGTTCTGTTTCGATTTTTTCTTCGGTGATCGTTGTTTCTGCTGATATCACCGGCACCGTTGAAGGCATATAGAGGATTCCCGCAGGTGTGATCTCGCCGTACTTTTGTGTACCGGTCTGATTTATTGAATGAAGGTACAACAACATCTGCAGATTGAGCCCATAGAGAATATCCGATAATTTAAACTGCTTTGAGCCTGTTTTGTAGTCGATTACACGCAGGTATTTTGTACCGTCTTTTTCCATTATATCTACACGGTCTACACTTCCGCACACGGCGATGTTCTGTCCTGTGGGAAGTTTTACCGTGTAGGACGGGATATCGTTGCCGATTTTGAGTTCGCAGTCTGAAACACTGAAATCACTCTGCGTAAGCTCCTTGATAATATGCTTTAAAAGAATAAAAACATTTTCTGAAAGTATATTCAGCTTATACAGAAACGATTTTGTCTTTGTATCACTGCCACCCAAATATTCTTCGATATAACTTTGAAGGCTTTCGTCTACAAAGCTTTTTATCTCTTCGTCTGTCATTTGAGAATACGCAGTTTTATCGTACTTTACAAAGAATTTTTCGAGAATGTAATGCACAAGTGTTCCGTATTCCATCGGATTGATCTCGGCTTTTCTGCGTTCCCTGATATTGAGTCCGTAATTGCAAAAATACGAAAATCTGCAAAGGTTGAATTTTTCTATCTGAGATGCAGAAATTCTGAGATTTTCTCCGAACAGATTGTTTGCATTTTCGGGGTTTTCTATTTTAAACGGTGTTTTATCAAGCGACCTTTGAACAGCCTGCGATTTTGCACAATAACGCTCATCTGATTTGAAATAATCACCTAAACCGCCAAGTTCTGCGTTGTTTTCCGAGAGTGACTTTGCATACTCCTCAAATGCAGGTAAAACGGCATACATTGAGTCTTTTTTGGAATTAAAATCAGCCTTATCAAGCATTACAACATCAGGAAATGCTTTTCTTGTTTCTTCAAAAATAATCGACGGGTCGTAGGGTGTTCCGAGCAAGTCAGAAGCGTAGTATGTCATATACAGCTTTTTTGAAGGCGAGGTCATACAGCAATAAGCCATAAAAGTTTCGAGGTCTGCAAGGTCAGAAAAATCATCTGTAAGCTTTATTTCATTGAGTGACAGGATTTTCAGTTCAAATGCTGAAAATACACCTGAGCAATGAGGCACTGACGGAAATACTCCGTCAACACAACCGATAAGAAATGATACTTTTTGCTTTGACAATCGCACTCTTTGCGCTGTTGTGACTGTTACACTGTCAAGCGTCTGAGGAATTTGTGAAAGTTCAATTGCCGACATCTGAATTGACAAAAGTTCATAATATCGTTTTGGAGAAAGTTTCATATCTCCCGTTACTGCAACTGTTTTGTCAAGGACTTCCATAAGCATATTCCAGATTCTTATCTGTTCGGCTCCAAGCCCCTTCTCTTCCCCGTTTTCAAGAATGTCATACATATCTGTCAGGGACTTCTGAACATTCATTTCACAGAAAAGATTGTACAATTCTGCCGTGATTTCACGTCCTGTCTTGTCTTTTACAGCTTCCTTAAAATGCAAAACAGGCTGAACTATTGATTTTCTTACCTTTTCAACGATTTGCAGAGTTTGGGTATCTCTTTCGCTGAAATTCTGAGAAAATCCTTTGGGGTTCTGAGTGAATTCTGTTTTGAAATCGGAATTATTTATGTTCCAAACGTACAGATAATTTTCAAACAAGCTTACTTCATCTGATGTGTTCTGTGTCAAGCCTGTTTTCAGCAATGAAATCACATCGTCACGTTCAAAATTCTCGAGAACTATTCTGAACAATGAATTCACAAATCTGATTACCGGCTTTACCTCAATATCCTTATGAGTATCCATAAAATACGGAATTTCATATTTATCAAAGACTGTATTTAAAATCCCGTTGTACGGCTCGGTATCGTGACATATCACGGAAATATCTGAGTAGAGATAGTTTTCTTCAATAACAAGCTTTTTTATCTGTCTTGCAACAAATTCACACTCTGAGTATGTATCATCTGCCGAATACAGAATTATGTTTTTAGGATTTCCGTTTTCAGGGGTAAAATCATTTCTGAAAATACAACTTTCAAGTGTATTAAGTTCAGCTTCCGCAAAACGCTTGCACTCTGTAAGCTTTATCGGGGATTTGATATCTACAAATTCCTGCTTTGCGAGGTTTTTGAGGATTTTATATGTAGCCTGTGAGGTTGCAAAAACCTCTTCACGACCGTCTGTCAGAGGATCAAGAGTGAGTGCTACACAGGTGCAGCTGCTGTCAGGTATGAGAAGTTTCAAAACTTTTAGCTGTTGAGAGGTAAATCCGCTGAACGAGTCGATAAAAATGTTATAATCCTTAAAAATATTATTCTCTGAAAGAATATTAAATAACCTTGTGAGGTCATCAAGCGGATCAATGTAACTCTGTGAAACAAGTGCATCAAAGGTATCAAGAACGAGTGCTGTTTCATAAAGTTTGGTTTTTAATGTTTCGTCTGAAACCTGTTCCGACGCTTTGTAGAGCATATCGGTAGATATGTTATTTTTTTTGCAGTCAGCAAGCGTTTGAAGCATTACTTCAGTAAGACTTTTGGTGTTTTTTGACTTCAAAAGCTTTAATTTTTCTGTGAGCTGTTCAAGCGCAATGCTCATTATTACGGCTCTTGTGCCATTATCTATCACGTTTTGGGGCAGATTTGAGGTTTGCTCGAAAACATATCTGCATATTCTTGAAAAGCCGAAAACCTTGACGTTTTTGGACTTTTTTGCACCTAAAATGTCAAGGAAGGCTTTTTCTGTTTCAAAGGAGCTTTGGTCAGGCACAAGCATAAGAATTTTATCGTTTCCCGCGTCTGTGAGCTCTTTGATTTTTTCATATATTAAAGTAGTTTTTCCTGTTCCACTTTTTCCTAAAATAAACTGGAGCATAACTTACCTCCGATGATTAATTCAATATATACAATATAACATATTTGATGGGTCATTAAAAGGACTTAGCTGAAACATTCGCAGATTTTTTCAAATATCTCTACGATTTTGAATTTATACTGAAACTGTTCATTCTTTACGATGTCATACTGTTGTTCGTCAAAAACTTCTTTGGCTTTTTCATCCTGCACTTCTTCGGTTGAAATGCAAATGGAAGGGTACATAACGCACCACCAATTGTGACCCTTGCCCTCTCCTATGGTTATTCTGAGAGCATCGTACATTCCTGACGGAAGAGTGTAATTCTCATAATATCGTGTCGTAAAATACATATTCGTAATCTCTGCTTTTACGGTATAGTCACAGCCGTTGTTGAGCACTTCTCGGTAGGCTGTATTGCTTATACTTTGAAGATTGTCAGAAATTATATTTTCTGCTTCTTCCTTTGACTGCGCCTTTTCAAAAAGACTTTCGGTATATTTGAGCACTTCATCCCTGACTTTAAGCTTTAAATTCTGATCTTCCTCGGAATCTGAATTTGCAAGAATGTGAAGTCTGAATACTTCTTCTGAAATATCGGCGCACTCCGCCTGAAACGGAATCATTGAATAAATTACTGTAAGTACAAATGCTACACAAGCTGATTTAATTAATAATTTCATAAAAATAACCTGTCCTCTCTTTTATACCGAGTATGGACAGGTTTTTCAAATTTTAATCAATCAATTTTACAGCCGTCTTTTACAGGCTTACATAAAAATGTTTCTTTATACGCTTCTTTCAATGTTTCATAGCATTTTTGCGCTTTGCGTGCAGATGTGAATATTGCAAAAACTGCAGAGCCTGAGCCACTCATTCCTGCTCCGTTTGCTTTGCATTTGAGCATTATGCTTTTGATTTGATTCACTTCGGGTATTTGCAGAGCAAGTTCAAAGTCATTGAATAGCGTTGTTGATATCTGAAACATATCTCTGCTGTAGAGTGCCTTTATCATTTCATCTGTATAAGCAGGGTGCGGATTCAAAGCATCAACTTTCTGATAGGCATCTGCTGTTGATACACTGACTGTGTCGGGTTTGCAGATAACAAGCTGTGCGCAATTAAATGACGGAACTTTTTTGAGTGTTGTTCCGATTCCTGTAGCAAGCTTCGTTCCACCCTCAAGGCAGAATGGCACATCTGCGCCGACTTTTTCGGCTATATCGTGCATTTCGGCAGGCTTGAGCATGGTTTTGAAAAGTTTATTGAGTCCGAGAATCGTTGCCGCTCCGTCACTGCTTCCTCCTGCAAGACCTGCCTGAGTAGGAATTTTTTTGTCAATATCAATATGAACTCCCTTGACATCCATTTTGCAGTATTCAAAAAAACGGTATGCAGCCTTTGCACAGATATTGCGGTCATCACAAGGAACACCTTCATAATTGCAGGAGAGCGTTACTTTTTCGCTGTCATTGTCCGACAATGTAATCGTATCGTACAAATCAACAGCCTGCATTATAGTTGAAATATCGTGATAGCCGTCTGGTCGCTTTCTGAGCACGTCAAGTGTGAGATTTATTTTTGCAGGAGCGAGTACCTTAACTTCCATTGTTTAACTCCTTTAAAAACTCTCTGATGCGTTCAAGCGCAATTTTGAGATGTTTGAGTGAGTACGAATATGATACACGCACAAAACCTTCACCTGATTCTCCGAATGCTGTTCCGGGTACTACTGCAACGTGCTTATCCATAATAAGACGTGTACAGAAATCCTCTGAGTTCAGACCTGTGCTCTTGATGCACGGGAACACATAGAATGCTCCGAGAGGTTCAAAACAAGTAAGTCCCATTTCATTGAAGCTGTCTACCACAAGTCTGCGTCGCATATCGTACTCATCACGCATTTTGCACACATCTTTGTCACCGTTTCTGAGCGCTTCAATTGCGGCATACTGCGCTGTTGTAGGTGCAGACATTATGCCGTACTGATGAAGCTTTGTCATCTGTGAAATAATCGGTTCAGGACCGAGTGCATAGCCGAGTCGCCAGCCTGTCATTGCGTATGACTTTGAAAAACCGTTAATAACGATCGTTCTTTCGTACATATCTTCAATTGAAGCTATCGAAACGTGTTGCTTTTTGCCGTATGTAAGCTCGGAATAAATTTCGTCTGAGAGTATAAACAAATCGTGCTTTCTGATAACTTCTGCAATTTCTTCAAGATCCTCTTTTTCCATAATTGCACCTGTCGGGTTATTCGGGAAAGGAAGCACAAGAAGTTTTGACTTTTCGGTTATTGCTTTTTCAAGGTCTGATGCTTTAAGTCGGAAGTTATCTTCATTTTTGGTGTTGATTATCACAGGCTTTCCGCCTGCCATTACTGCAAGAGGCTCATAGCATACAAATGACGGCTCGGGAATGATTACTTCATCACCCGGCTGAACAAGTGTTCTGAACGCAAGATCAATCGCTTCACTTCCGCCCACGGTTACAAGTGTCTGCTTTTTGGGTTCGTAGTAAACGTTAAATCTTCGATTGTAATACTTGGAAATTTCTTTTCTGAGCTCTGCAAAACCTTTGTTTGGTGAATACCAAGTTTTGCCCTTTTCAAGGCTCTTTATGCCCTCTTCACGAATATGCCACGGTGTCTGAAAATCAGGTTCACCGATACTGAGCGAAATTACATCGTCCATTTCGTTTGCTATATCGAAAAACTTTCGTATGCCTGAGGGTTTGATCGATTTTATACTGTCATTAAGATATTTTTCGTAATCTATCACAGGATTAAGCTCCTCCCGTCCTTGCGGTCATCAAGGTCGGTTAAGTTCATTCCCCTATCCTTGTATCTGCGCATTATAAAATGTGTGCCTGTTGAAAGCACGCCGTCTATTGTGGAAAGCTTTTTGGCTACAAACATTGCAATATCCTGCATTGTTTCGCCTCTTACGATGAGTGCAAAATCATATGCTCCTGCCATAAGATAAACTGATTCCACTTCTTCAAACGCCATGCAGTGTTCTGCCATTTCATCAAAGCCTGTTTCCTTCTTAGGAGTTACTTTAAGCTCGATAAGTGCTTCTACATAGCTGTCAACCTCTTCCCAATTGACAACTGCCTGATAGCCTTTGATGATGCCCTTGTTTTCATATTCCTTTATCTGAGCCTTGATATAATCCTCAGGCTCACCGAGCATTGTCGCTATTTCTGCTGTTGTAAAACTTGAATTTGCGCTTAACAACTGTAACAGTTTATCCATAATTCTTCCCCCTGTACTTATTTTAAAATTGAATATATTATACTGCCTGTACCGCAAACTTGTCAACTGTGTTGATAAGTGACAAGCATATTGAAGTTGCAATACAGTTGAGTTCGTTCGATTTATCGGGTATTGTAATTTCAACTGACTCTCCGCAATTTTTCTGTGAAGCAATTACAGAATTGTCTACATCTATTATGCTGTAGTGTTTTGAGGCAATTTCGCCCTGTATATGCCAATTTTTGCCGTAATAATTGCAGAAAATCCCTTTTGATGAACAGACAACTACCAAAGAAAGCTGTTGTTTGTCTGCCTTGAACACAAAGGTATTTGCTCCGACCATCGGGAGTTTTCGGATTTTCAGAACAATATTATTTTTTGTATCCGTGAGATTGATTTTTACGGTTGATTTTGATTTCAAAAAAACAGCATAATATTTTTCATATCCAAGCTCATCAAACACGGTAAAGCCTGAGTCGCCTGTCGATATATCACGCTTTATAAAGAGTTTCATAAATATCACCGCTGTATTTAATAATCAGGCATTTTCGAGGTCCTGAAGCCACATTTTGACAGATGCATCACTCGGCATTCTCCAGTCTGAACGTGGTGAAAGTGTTACCGAGCCCACTTTCGGACCGTCAGGCAGACAGGAACGCTTAAACTGCTGAGTAAAGAATCGCTTTATGAATACGGTCAGCCATTTTTTGATTACCTCGTTGCTGTACTTATCTTTGAAAGAACGTTTTGCCATATAGTATATTTTACTCGGTGTAAATCCAAAACGTACCAGATAATACAGGAAAAAGTCGTGAAGCTCATACGGGCCAACAACATCTTCCGTTTTCTGAGCGATTTTACCGTCTTTGTCAGGCGGTAAAAGTTCGGGACTTACAGGTGTATCGAGCACATCAAGAAGTACGGTTCTGAGCTCACCGTTTGACTTTTGTGCTTCATATGCTGTGAGATAGCGCACGAGAGTTTTCGGAATTGATGCGTTAACTCCGTACATACTCATATGGTCGCCGTTATAGGTTGCCCAACCAAGTGCAAGTTCTGACAAGTCACCTGTTCCGATTACAAGCGCATTGTATTTGTTTGACAAATCCATCAGTACTTGTGTGCGTTCACGAGCCTGTGAGTTTTCGTAAGTTATATTTGTTATGCTTTCATCGTGTCCGATGTCTGCAAAGTGCTGACGCACTGCATTTGTGATGTTGATTTCTTCAAATGACACACCATAGGCTTCTGCAAGCTTTTCGGCATTTGATTTTGTGCGCTTTGTTGTGCCGAAACATGGCATTGTAGCTGTGTGAATGTTCTTTCTGTCGATTCCGAGCATATCAAATGCGTGTACACAGACTATGAGCGCAAGGGTGCTGTCAAGTCCACCGGAAAGTCCCAAAACTGCGTTTTTGATGCCTGTATGCTCAAGACGTGTTGCAAGTCCTGTTGCCTGAATGGTGAGAATCTCTTCACATCTGTTTTCAAGGTCACTTTTATCCGTAGGCACAAACGGTGTCTGCGGAAATGTGCGTGAAAGCTTTGTATCACGGATTTCCATATCAAAATACGAACGAACCGTATCATTTGTTTCTTTGCTGAAATTATAAGTGTTTAATTTTCTGCGCTCACCCATAAGACGCTCAACGTCTATGTCTGCATAGGTGATGCCGTTGTTAAAACGACAACTTTCGTTTACGATCGTACCGTTTTCTGCGATTATATTCTGTCCTGAGAACACCATATCAGTTGTGCTTTCTCCAAAGCCTGAATCACAGTAAACATACGCACAGCTAAGCTTTGCGCTCTGCATTTTTACAAGATCACGTCTGTACTGAGCCTTACCGATCAGATCGTCTGATGATGAGAGATTGCAGAT
Organism: Ruminococcus sp.; assembly: GCA_036306945.1. GTDB lineage: Bacteria > Bacillota > Clostridia > Oscillospirales > Acutalibacteraceae > Ruminococcoides. The sequence goes on from JAXJYO010000042.1 coordinate 123,513, forward strand.
GATTGATGCGCCGTTCTTTGTCAGATTGATTGACGGAGATTCTGCTACCCATAAATCTTCACAGATTTCAATGCCAAAAGAAAAATCTATCATCTGATTACACTGAAAAATCTGATTTTTGTCAACAAAAGCATATTCACAACCTGCATACACTATATCTTCTGAAATGGTATCTCCACTTGTGAAGTGGCGAACTTCATAGAATTCACTGTAATTTGGTATATTTACTTTCGGAACAATTCCCAGAATATCGCCTTTATTGATCACGATTGCACAATTATATAAAGCCTGTCTGACAGGAACAGGTGCTCCTACTATTACGATTATATCAAGCTCTTTTGTTTCATTTATTATCTTTTCTACTGCCTTTTCGGCTGACTTTAACAGGGTCGATTGTAAAAACAAATCCGAGCAGGTATAGCCTGTCACGCAAAGTTCGGGGAAAACCGCAATTGATGCTCCGTTTGATGACGCTTCCTTTGCTGATGCTATTATCTGATTTGCATTATAATCACAGTCTGCTACTCTGATTTTGGGAGTTATCGCTGCTGTTTTTACAAAACCGTATTTCAAATTTTATCATCCTTTTTAAAAAATAATACCGCAGGCATAAAAAAGATACACCTACGGTTATTATACATCATTTTTCGTAATTATACAAGCATCACAGAAGTGTTCTTGTAAGACGTTTTTTATGGAACAGATATTGTGTTTCAAGCATAGGTTCAAATTTAGCAATATAACAGCTCATATAACCCATCATAAGCCAAAACCACATTACAATAAACGATATATCATACAATAACGCTTTTTCAAACAATGCATAAAAAAGATATGCAAACAAAAAAGCAAACAAGCATGGATAAACATCGTTGCGGAAAGTTTTCTTTTGCAGGAAAAGATGCTGTGCTGAATGTTTTGCAAATCTGAATCCGAAGATTCCAAACAAGATAAAGCCAATCATTCCTGTAGACACGAGAATCGTAAGAAATCCATTGTGCAAATCGCTTTTGTGATAAGAATAGTTTAACGTTCCGTTGAGATATTCCTCACTGTAGAAAACTATATTTCCGTTTGAAATTCCTATGATAGGAGAAATTTTGAAAAGGTCAAGAGATTCCTCCCACAGCTTGAATCTTCCGCTGTCAATATTCTTATTTTCGTGTCCGAAAGTTACTTTGGAGTCTGCTTCTTTTTCTGTTTCTGCCTGCGGTTCAACAATTTCCGAGGTGATTTCCTCGTTCTTTGTGAGTAATTCTATTACGGAACTCGTCTTTGACACTACGACTGAAAATCCTGCCTGACAGATTTCTCTGAACATCAACGCTGAGCTCACAAGAAATGCTCCCACGAGGATAAGACAGACTATCTTGAGCAAGATTTTTGACAGCGATATTCCCGTTTTATCTGCAAAAAATATATACACAACATATACTATTGCGTAACCAAGTGCCAACACAAGAGAGGCATTTGAATCACAAAGTATCAGCGAAAACAGATTCGTTGCAACACAGGCTACTATCCATATTTTGCTGACCCCCTGATGGTCAACTGCACTGAGAAGCTTTTCCTTATAAAGCATATGACAGCACACAAGTGACACCACTGACGCAAAGCCGAGCAAATTCGGGTTGACATAAACACCTGTAAATCTGTTTTCATATATCGTGAACTTTATCCAATACCATTCAAATGATATACCGAACATAAGACAGAATATTCCTATAATATTGGCTACTGTTGTTACATAAACGATAAAACGTGCCACTACATAAAGTTCATCCTTGAAATTGAAATCAGGTTCCGTATGCATTCCGTAAAATATAAAAAAGCATATCAGAACGTGCAAAAACATTACAAGGCTGTAGAGTATGGTTACAGAGAAATTGATTAAGATAGATAAAAACGAGCAGATGAGAAATGCTCCCACCCACAAGCCGAATCTTAATTTGAAAAATGTATTATTCTTTTTTTGGTTATACGCAACAAGCCTTATACCCCATATGAATAAAAATACAAGTAAAACATATGCAGGTATCTGGAGAAAAGCTATGTTGCAAAAAAATAAATCTGCGATATAAATTTTTCTGAATAAAGACGAATCTTTTAATTTTTCCTTAAAAGCAATCATCACGTTACCTCTTGTTTATCCGCCCAACACCTCTTTGACTGTTTTGAACATAAGCTTTATGTCGGAACGGAAACCGAAATTTTTAGTGTATTTCAGATTATATTTCATTTTTTCAGGCAAAATCTTCTCAATATATACCTTGTCAACATCTTCCTCACTGCTGAGAAGCTTTTCCTCGTCTTTGTACATTATTGATGCAAGCGAAGTTATTCCGGCAGGCATAAGAAGAGTTGCATAATATTCAGGCTCGTATTTTTCAACGTATCTTTCAACTTCCGGTCTTGTACCTACTACTGACATACTTCCGGACAGGACATTGAAAATCTGAGGAAGTTCATCAAGACGATATTTTCTCAGAAATCTTCCTACCTTTGTTACCCTGCTGTCGCTGTCTGTGGTTACAAGTGAGCCCATTTTATCAGCATTTTCGACCATTGTGCGGAATTTAAGAATTTTAAAACGCTTCCCGTAGGTTGTCACTCTGACCTGTCTGTAAAACACAGGTCCTTTTGAGCTTACCTTTACTGCTATAGAAATAATTAATATGGGTATAATAAGAAATATGAGAAGAATTATTGCAAAAAACAAATCCATTGCTCTTTTAAAAAACAAGCTTTTCGTTTTTTTGCAGAGAATATCATAATATTCTTTTACTTCATCGCACTGAAACTGCGACGGAAGCTTTTCAAATGGTTTCATGCCACAGCTCCTCTGTCAAAATAATATAATTTAAACGCAAAAAGCGCATTATATCTTAGTTTACCTCGTTATTATATATCTTTTTGCTTTTGTTTTCAATAAATATTTCAAAAGATTAATAATTTACGGCATAACGTAAAAACCGACGGTATGCAGCCGTCGGTTTTTAGGTAATTTTATGGAGTAATCAAGCACATAGAAAGGAAGTTGTTAGTTAATTAAATAAGATTTATTTTTTATCTTGAATACACTATACCACACCTTTTGTTAATTGTCAACACTTTTTTTAAACTTTTTTGATTAAAAGTATATTATTTTTTATATTATTACTAAATTCTCAAATCACTTGACTAAATGCTTAAAAAAATGTAAAATTATATTAACGTAAAGAGAATTAATAATTAAATGTTAGGAGGTTTTTATATGCCTGAGGAATACACTCCCGATCTTGTTACTCTGATTAGTGATGACGGTGAAGAAATTGAATTTGAAATCTTAGATGTTATTGAAAATGACGAGGGTAAGTTCTATGTTCTTTATCCTTATTATGCAAATCCTGCCGATGCTGTGAATGACCCCGGAGAATATTATATTTTTGAGGTTCAGGAAGTTGACGGCGAAGAAGAGCTTGCTGAAATTGAAGACGATGACAAGCTTGACAGAATTGCTGCTATTTTTGAAGAAAATTACAACGCTGAGTTTTTTGATGACAACGAGTAATTTTTAAAATTTACACACATAATAATATATCGGACGCTTTTTTCCTGCCCGATGCGCGAATGATTTTAAAATAACCCTACAACTCTTAAATCGGGAGCTTAGCTCTTTAAGCGGTGTGCAGACCTCCCGTATTCGGAAGAAGGGAGCCTGAAGCTTAAAGGCGGGCACCCACCTGCTTTTTCGTAGGCAGGTTATTATTTAAATCATACGGTCGGGCGGGATTTTTATTTTTGTACAGGAGTTTTACATATGAAAATATCTGTTTTGGGCTGTGGCCGCTGGGGCAGCTGCATTGCCTGGTATCTTGATAAAATCGGACATGATGTGCTGTCATGCGGTCTTGCTGACGCACCTGAATTTATTCAACTTGAAAAGACTCACAAAAACGACTACCTCACTTTTCCTGAGTCAATCGAAGTTTCATCAGACCTTGAGAAAGCTGTAAACAGAGCTGAAGTTATTGTGATTTCCATTTCTTCTCAGTATCTTCGCTCCTATTTTGCTGATATTTCAAAATATAATCTTGATAACAAAACTATTGTTTTGTGTATGAAGGGTGTTGAAGCTTCCACCGGTAAACGTCTGAGCGAAATCGTTTCTGAATTTGTTGATGAAAGCAAAACACCTATTGCAGTTTGGGTTGGACCGGGACATCCTCAGGATTATGTCAGAGGTATTCCAAACTGTATGGTTATCGACAGTAAGAATCAGCAGGTAAAAGAAAAGCTTGTCAATGAATTTACAAGCGAACTTATCAGATTTTATCTCGGTACTGATCTTATCGGAAGTGAGATCGGTGCTGCTGCTAAGAATGTTGTGGGTATTGCTGCAGGTATGCTTGACGGTCTTGGCTACACTTCTCTCAAGGGTGCGCTTATGGCAAGAGGTACTCGTGAAATATCAAGACTTATTGAAGCTCTCGGCGGTAATGCTATGAGCGCTTACGGTCTTTGTCACCTCGGTGATTACGAAGCTACTCTCTTCTCTAAATGGAGTCACAACAGAATGTACGGCGAAAGCTTTGCAAAGGGAAATAAATTTGAAAAGCTTGCTGAGGGTGTTATGACATCAAAAGCATTGTACAAGCTTGGCGAGGAACACAACGTGGATCTTCCTATTGTTGAAGCTGTTTATGATGTGCTTTTCAACAATGTTGATATGAAAGAAGCTCTTTCAAGGTTGTTTGACAGATCGGTAAAAAAGGAATTTAACTAAAAGATAATGCTATGAAAAAGAAACGTAATCAAAAGAAAAATTTTAAAAACACTAAAACAGTTGAAGTAATAGTAAAGCAAAGTAAATTTGAATACGTTGTTGCAAATCTGATTTGTCTGTTTGCTTTTCTGGCTTTTGGATTCATTGCAATTGTGAGTATTTTTCAGACAAGCGTTATTGACCCTGAAAAATATTCAGCCGAAGTTATACTTTATCAGACAGACAATATACTGCTGAATATCATCCTTTTTGCCGTATTGGGACTGTTTATTTTCTGTACAAGAAATTCATTTAACTTCTTCTCCAAAATCAATATGAAATATATGGAAATAGGAATTTTTGCTTTTTCATTAATTCTCGGTCTGATTTGGGTTTGTTCGGTCAATTGTGTTCCTGCGGCTGACAGTTACAATATTTTTGAAACTGCCACTGAAGCGGCTCAGGGGGATTATACTTCTCTGCACAACGGCTATGACTTTTACAACAAAGATTACTATAACGGATACTCATACTACAACTATTATCCGTTCCAGCTTGGATTTGTTTTTATCTGCGAGATTATTTACAGAATGTTCGGTACTGCAAGTTCAATGCCTGTTCAGATAATTAATGTACTCTGTGTATCTCTCGCCTATCTCGGCATTGCTAAAATTACCAAACTTGTTTTTAAACGTCGTTCAATAGAATTTTTTGCTATAATTTTGCTTGCAGGCTGTTTTCAGCCGATCCTGTTCAGCACTTTTGCATACGGCAATATCATTGGTATGTGCTGTGCGATATGGGCAAGCCTGTATCTTATCAAATATTTTCAGACGGAAAGCTACAAAGTGCTTATCCCCTGTGCAATTCTTCTTGTGCTTGCCACACTTGCAAAGTACAACAATATGATTTATCTCGTTGCTTTCGGTATTCTACTTCTTGTGCACACCATAATCAAGAAGAAATGGCAGAGCATTGCTTTCGCTCTTGCTCTCTGTATTGCAACTGTAGGTGCAAGCAATCTTGTAATTAAAAGCTATGAAATGAGAGCAGGTGTCGAGCTAAACGACGGTGTTTCTCAAATTCTTTACCTTGATATGGGACTTAACGAGTCTTATATGGCTCCCGGTTGGTACAACGGAATCGCTCTTAATACATACAAAATCAATAATCTCGATTCTGAAGCCGCAAATGCTCAGGCTAAAGCCGACCTTGAAACAAGACTTGATACTATGGGCAGTGACCTTGGATATACTGCTGAATTCTTCAGCAAAAAGATTATCAGCCAGTGGAACGAATCCACGTTTGAAAGTATTTGGGTGAGCAAGGTAAAACAACACTCGCAAAACGATCTTACAAATGCGGTATATGACGGATTGACAGGCAAGCTTCTTGAATCCTATTTCAACATCTATATGCAGTTTGTATATGTACTGTTCGCAATCGGTCTTGTTGCTCTTATAGTAAAGAAAAAGGCAAATATTGAAACGATTCTTCTTCCCCTCGTTATGCTCGGAGGATTCGGATATCACCTGTTATTTGAGGGTAAATCTCAATACATAATGACCTACATTATACTGCTGATTCCTGTTTGTGCTTTCGGGCTGAGTCAGCTATATAATTTCAGACTTGAAACGGTCAAAGCATTTTTCGGTAAATTCAAAAAGCAAAGTAAAGTTGCAGAAATTTCTGAAAAATAAATTTATATCATTGAACATATTTGATTGATCAAAAAATAAAAAGCTAATCTCAGTTTTATGCTTGAGATTAGCTTTTTTAAATTTGCAGAAATCAGTTAAAATCTTCAAAACCTACTTCTTGTAAAACATCTTTGATATAATTCACATCTTCATCAGTATATGAAAGTCTGTTTTTAACGCCTCTTTTTATGCTCACGTTTTTTTCAATAAAAAATCTTCTGCACCACATACATATCCATGTGTACGGCAATAAAAACGGATATTTTTCAAGATACGGGTAGTTAACCTTCATTTTTGTTTTGTTCGGGCATACCGACTTCATAAAATATGACAGCTTTGATGCCTTTCTGCCTTCGTTTTCTGCTCGTATTATGTTCTTGTGAGAACCTATCACAACACCTGCTTCTACTCTGCCCAAGGTTGCACTTAAAAGCACATAATTTTCAAAATCATCGAACTTCATTTCAGGCTCCGCTGATGAAAACCACTTGTAAGCAAGTGTTCTGACTTTTTCCTCAAATTTTTCAAGTTTAAATACTTTTAGTCTTTCATTGAGATAGTCATAATCAAATTCATCTCTATGTTTTTTGTGAAACACATAAGTATCAAGCATCATTCTGATTCCCATTCCGCATATACGGAGGTGATTGGAATTATGCACAAGCATATAAAGATAATAATCTTCTATGGACATTTCGTATGAAAATTCATATTTTTCACGCTTTTTTGCTCTGTCAAGCTGGTCAACAAGATAAGGATAATAATGTTCCCACTCATGAACAAGCGTTGCGTGCATTTCAATATACATATAAGGCTTTTTTTGAAAGTGGTACTGATTGTCATCATTATGCAAAAATTCGTAACCGATGCTTGCAAATGCCTCTTTCACAGCGTCTATCTGATTTACGTCAAACAGAATGTCCACATCACTTACCGATCGGAAATCGGGTCTTGGATACTCCTTTTTCATAAAATATCCTTTTAGCGGCAGATTTTTTATTTTGTATTTATCAAAAGTTTTGAGAAGTTTTTCGGTTTCGTAGGTTATGTTGCTGTCGATCAGTATCTGCATTCCGACTTCTTTTCGAAGTTTGTTCAAAACAGTTTCATCAGGGAGTGCTTCTTCGGGGAGTTTTAAAATAACATTTGCAAGCATTGCAGTTACACCGCACAACTTAGCACATAAATACAAATTTCCCCAATTGATTCCCTCGTATGGCATTGGTGCTTTAGTATCATTGACTGCCGAAGCCAAAACTTTGATCAAATACTCATATATTTTCTTTTCGTTCTGTGACAGAGTTTTCTTCATTTTTCTTCTTTATTCCTCTTCCCAACAGTCGTGATGTCCTGTTCTTGCCAAAAGCATATGCATGCCTGAAAAATCTTGTGTAATACCAAAAATTGACATATAATCTGTATCTTATTGAATCAGCTCGATATGTTTTTCCCTTGCGATAAAATGCCGTTACAACCGCAATTATGTTTTCGTCTTTTATCCCATGCTCACGTTCAAATTGATTATCTCCGCAAAGCACATAACTTCCGTCAGGGTCATAATCTATTATTCTGTGCAGTACATATGCACCGTTAATGCGTTTGTATAGCGGTACATCAAACAGGTGAAGTCTGCCCTTGGGTTTTGACAGAACAACTACATCTTCTCCATCTCTGAGCATTGGAAGCATACTTGTGCCTCTTGGCGTGAACGTCACCGTTCCTCCGCTTTCAAGCTTTTCTATTAATATGTCAATGATATCGTCCATTGATACTTCTTTATTCAAGAATATCAGCTTCCTTTACTTTGTTTATAAATACATCTACATCGTGAGAAGCTTTTTCAGAAGTTACCTCATATTCATCGAGAAGTTTAGAGATTAGCTCTTCCTTCTCTGCTCCGTTCTGCAAAAGTCCGAAAAGAAACGCTCCTGTTTCATTGAGATTGATTATCCCGTTGAAGTCAAGCGTCATCTGGTTGACAGGTACTACTACATATGAATCTGCAACTTTTCTGAGTAAAAAATCTTCTTTTATTTTCATAAATTCACCTGCTAAATCTTTGATTACTATAGTTCAATTATTACTATTATAATATACAGACAAAGAAAAAGCAAGGGTATTGCACAACGCTTTACCCTTGCTGAAAATTCTATATAATTTAAAAATTAATACATTCCGCCCATATCAGGTGCTGCCGGAGCTACAGGAACAGCAGGCTCTTTGATATCTGCTACGAGTGACTCTGTTGTGAGTACCATAGCTGCTACTGATGATGCGTTCTGGAGTGCTGAACGTGTTACCTTTGTTGGGTCTACGATACCTGCTGATACCATATCGGTGTACTCTTCTGTGAGTGCGTTGAAACCGTAACCAACCTTGTTAGCCTTCTTAACGTTCTCTGCGATTACACTGCCTTCAAGACCTGCATTTGCTGCAATCTGACGGAGTGGCTCTTCAAGTGACTTGAGAACGATCTTAGCACCTGTCTTTTCGTCACCTTCGAGTGAATCTACAAACTCTGCTACAGCAGGGATAGCGTTCATACAAGCAATACCGCCGCCTGCAACGATACCTTCTTCAACTGCCGCCTTTGTTGCTGCAAGAGCATCTTCAATGCGGAGCTTCTTCTCCTTCATTTCGATTTCTGTAGCTGCGCCAACCTTGATTACTGCAACACCGCCTGCGAGCTTTGCAAGACGTTCCTGAAGCTTTTCACGGTCAAAGTCTGATGTTGTAACTTCAATCTGCTGTCTGATCTGTGCAACTCTGCCCTTAATTGCGTCCTTGTCGCCTGCGCCGTCAACGATGATTGTATTTTCTTTTTCAACCTTTACCTGACGTGCTGTGCCAAGCTGATCCATTGTTGTATCCTTGAGCTCAAGACCAAGGTCTGATGTAATTACTGTACCGCCTGTGAGTGTTGCGATATCCTGAAGCATTTCTTTTCTTCTGTCACCAAAGCCCGGTGCTTTTACTGCTACGCAAGTGAATGTACCACGAAGCTTGTTGAGTACGAGTGTTGTGAGTGCTTCGCCTTCTACATCTTCTGCAATGATGAGAAGCTTTCTGCCTGACTGTACTACCTGCTCGAGAAGCGGAAGAATTTCCTGTGTAGTTGAAATCTTCTTATCTGTGATGAGGATAAGCGGATTGTCGAGTTCAGCTACCATTTTGTCTGAATCTGTTACCATATATGGTGCGATGTAACCTCTGTCAAACATCATACCTTCTACAACTTCGCTGTATGTTTCTGCTGTCTTTGACTCTTCAACTGTGATAACACCGTCTGTTGTTACCTTGTCCATTGCTTCTGCAATGAGGTTACCGATGAATTCATCCTGTGATGATACTGTTGCAACTCTTGCGATATCTTCTGTGCCTGATACCTGCTGGCTGTTGTCGATTACTGCCTTTACAGCAACGTCGATAGCTTCTGCAATACCCTTCTTGAGTACCATTGGGTTTGCACCTGCTGTTACGTTCTTCATACCTTCTCTGATGAGTGCCTGTGCAAGAAGTGTTGCTGTTGTTGTACCGTCACCTGCAACGTCGTTTGTCTTGATTGAAACTTCCTTTACAAGCTGTGCACCCATATTTTCAAAAGGATCGTCAAGTTCGATTTCCTTTGCGATTGTTACGCCGTCGTTTGTGATTAATGGTGCACCGTACTTTTTATCGAGAACTACGTTTCTGCCCTTAGGTCCGAGTGTGATTTTTACTGTGTCTGCGAGCTGGTCAATGCCCTTCATAAGTGCTTTTCTTGCGTCTTCACCGTATGCGATCTGCTTAGCCATAATTAATTACCTCCGTTAAAATTTCAATTATTCTACAGTTGCGAGAATGTCTGACTGACGTACGATTGTGTATTCTTCTCCGTCGATCTTTACTTCTGTTCCTGCGTACTTGCTTGCGATTACCTTATCGCCTACTTTTACATACATTTCAACTTCGTTGCCGTCTACTATTCCGCCAGGACCAACTGCAACTACTCTTGCAAACTGAGGTTTTTCCTGTGCAGCAGATGAAAGAATAATTCCGCTCTTTGTCTTTTCCTCAGCTTCTTCAACTTTTAATACTACTCTGTCAAGTAATGGTTTGATACTCATAATACAGCCTCCTGTAAAAATTTGTCATTTTAGTTTTAGCACTCTCTGTGTTTGAGTGCTAATTATATTTTATACCATTTTTTTGAAATGTCAAGAGGAATTTGACTATTTTTGACCTTTAATTTTATAATCATATTTATTGATTTGTTTATACAAACTTCTTTTCTGCTTTTTTAATTAATTTTTGCTTGTTATTTTTATAATTTTAGACTCTATAAATATTTACTTTAAACAAAAATAGCCAAGTAATTATCTGATTTATTGTAAATAACACAAAAATTGCATTGACTTTAAGATAAAAGTACATTATTATAGTTACATATGATGTATCAAGGAGATTTTTATTATGAATTTTAAAAATATAATTTCTAAAGTGACTTGCGCCGCACTTACTGTAGCAATGACTTTCTGCGCTGTTGCCTGTTCATCTGGCAAAGACGCTAAGAATACCACTGTCCCTTCCGACGGCTACGAGCTTCCGTATCAATACAACGATGATTACACTGCAAAACTCAAAACGATTGAGAATACAAGCTATCTTGTAACATCAACCGATCTGCTCGGCAACAAGGTTATTCAGTTTACAACAAAGCAGTCCGAAGATGAGGTAAATGCTTTTTATGATGAATACTTCGCAGGTTTACAGGAAGTTAAGCGTACTGACGGCAGTGATAACATCACCGGTTACTTCGATGTCGAAAAACGACTTATAATGTACAATCTGATCGTATGGACTGCAGACGGCGAAACGAACTACAAAATGGCTTGCGAGTCCTGTGAAAAGCTTTCTGACAGCGAAAATTGGGAAGCAAAATAAATTATCATGGCATTAGTAAAGGCTGTTTCATTGCGAAACAGCCTTTTAATTTGAATTGTATTAATCTTTCTTTGCAAAACCCTGACCTTTTATCGTTCCTGCTGTGGTAACGATTATAAAGGCGTTTTGGTCAACATTTTTTACTGCATTCTGAATCTTATAGACCTGATGTGGACGTACTGCACACATTATTACTCGCTTATTTTCTCCGCTGTATGCGCCCTCACCGTCAAGCAGAGTTACTCCTCTTTCGAGGTCATTCATTATACTCTGGCTTACCTCATCATAATGATTTGTTATGATGAACATAAGCTTTCCGTTTCCCCGTGAAGTGCCGTAAGACATAGTATCAATCACCTTTGAGCCTACAAATATTGTTACAGCCGCATAGAGCATACTTTCAAGGCTGTTATAGACAAAATATGCCATCACAAGGATTGAAAGATCAACCGTGAGTATTATTGTACCTGTTGAAATGTGAGGCTTTTTCTTGTTAATGATAAGTGCAACTATATCGGCTCCGCCTGTTGAACCTCCACGGTAAAATATAAGACCGATGCCTATTCCGTTGAGTATACCGCCGAAAATTGCGGCAAGAATAACATCGCCCTCATAAGCGGGCATTACTGCTTTAAAAATATCAATTGATACGGACAAAAATGCAGTCGTGAAAATTGTTTTTGTAAGAAATCTGAGCCCATTCTCAATTGCACCCCAGATAAACAACGGGATATTCATTATGAAAATCAGCGTTCCTATCGGCAAGCCGAATAAAAAATTCAGCATTGTCGCTATACCTGTCATTCCTCCCGGCGCTATGTTATTAGGCGAGGTAAAGGTTGCAACCGAAAACGCAAAAATCATCGCTCCGCAAGCCATTAACAGATAATCAATTACTGTTGTGCGTACTGTTGAGAAGGTCGGCTTTTTCATTTAATCACTTTCCATTTCAAAAGCATTATGTAATATCATCGTGAACAATTCATTTATTCTGTTTGTTTCTCCGTTCAGATGAAGATATCCGAACAGACATTCAAGTCCTGTTGCGCTGTGGTAATCAGCTACACTGCCGTTTTTTGGGGTGCATTTTGGTGCGGCGTTTCTGCCACGTTTGTAAATTGCAGTTTCTTTCTCTGTGAGGTGTGGCATTATCTGTTTTGCAAAATCTGCCTGACTTTTGCAATTTACAAGGGACACCTTGATTTTATTGAGTTCTCCCACAGGTCGATTTGCTTTGCACACCAAATATTCACGCACAAGCAAGTCATATACACCGTCCCCTACAAACGCAAGGGTCAAAGGAGAAATTTCGTCTGTTTTATTGTGTGATACCGCTATGTTTTCCATAAAAGTTCTCCGTTTTAATCCATAAAGTCAAATTCTACATCGTAAATTGATACTGTATCTCCGTCTTCACAACCCTTTTTGCGAAGTGCATCAATAACACCACCATTGATGAGAACTTTTTGGAAGTAGTTGAGGCTTTCATAATCGTCAAAATTGATACCCTTCATTACCTGTAAGAGCCAATCTGCTTCCACATTGAAGATACCGTTGACGTTTCTGATCGTTACTGAGTGATCATCAAAGTCCTCTACATTTACGATTGGGGCAGGTTCTGCTTCGTAATGTGTGATCGGAGGAAGCTTTGAGAGCATTTCCTGAATCTTTTTGAGCAACGGGTCAACATCATAACGAATAGCCGCCATAATCGGGAAGAATTCGTAACCCTTATCATTGACATATTTTTTGAAGTTTTCTATCTGCTCGTCGGTAGCCATATCGCATTTGTTGCCTGCCACTACCATTGGTCGCTGTGCAAGCTCGGGATTGAACTTCTCAAGTTCGGCATTGATCGTTTCAAAATCTTCAATCGGATCTCTGCCCTCACTGCCCGACACATCTACCATATGAACCAACATTCTGCAACGTTCAACGTGACGCAGAAACTGATGTCCGAGTCCTGTACCCTGCCACGCACCTTCGATAAGACCGGGGATATCTGCCATTACAAATGATGAACCCTCTCCCATTGAAACTACGCCGAGGACAGGGGTGATTGTTGTGAAATGGTAGTTTGCAATTTCAGGTTTAGCCTGTGAAACTACTGACACAAGTGTGCTTTTTCCGACATTCGGGAAACCTACAAGACCTACATCGGCAAGGAGTTTGAGTTCGAGCACTACGTCAAACTCTTCACCGGGCAAACCGGGCTTTGCAAATCTCGGGACCTGACGAACAGGTGTTGCAAAGTGAGGATTTCCCCAGCCGCCTTTACCGCCTCTTGCGACTATATAAGGCTCTTTTGTTGACACATCGGCTAAAATTCTGCCTGTGCTCTCCTCTTTTACAAGTGTGCCCACAGGAACTCTGATTATTAAATCTTCTGCGTTTCTTCCTCGGCATCTTCCGCCTCTGCCGTTTTCGCCCTTTGAGGCAAAGTATTTTCTTTTGTATCTGAAGTCTGCAAGCGTTGAAAGGTTTGAATCAGCTACGAAAACTACGTTTCCGCCTCGTCCGCCGTCACCACCGTCAGGTCCGCCTGCGGCTACATATTTTTCACGGTGAAAAGATACGGCTCCGTCGCCGCCGTCACCTGCTTTTATTTTAATTTTGGCTGTATCTACAAACATATTTTTCTCCGAAATAATTTATGTTTTTACAGACGACCGATTGTCGTCCTTACAATTTGATATTTGATGGTACGCATTATTAGTATTTGCAAAAAGAATATTTCTAAACAAAAAGGGTGGATTAATTAAAATCCACCCTAAAATGAGTTATGCTTACTGCTCAACAGGATAAACGCTTGCACGCTTTCTGTCTTTGCCAACACGCTCGAATCTAACAACACCGTCGATCTTTGCGAATAATGTGTCGTCAGAACCTCTGCCTACATTTTCACCCGGGTGAATATGTGTGCCTCTCTGCTTTACAAGGATGTTGCCTGCGAGAACCTTCTGTCCGTCTGCACGCTTAACGCCAAGACGCTTTGATTCACTGTCACGGCCGTTCTTTGTAGAACCCATACCTTTTTTATGAGCAAATAACTGAATGTTTATTTTAAGCATTACCTTACACCTCCGAAATTTTAACTTTAATATACTTTGTGTACTGCTCCGAAAGAGCTGTTAAATGAAGCTTGAGTCCGTCAAGAATATCTGCGGATTTTTCAGCTTCTTTCTGTGACAGATTCAACATTAAAAATCCGTCATCTTCGGTAACTTCTGCATCAAGATGCATTATCTCGGTAATTGTGTTTACAGCCATTATTGCAGGTGAGCTGATTGCTGCACATACAATGTCACTGCCCTCTTCGGAATAGCCCGAATGTCCTGTGATTTTGAAGCCGTAAAGCAGATTGCCCGATTTATAAAATGTTACCGTAGTCATACTTAGGCTTCGATTGATGTGATCTTAACCTGTGTGTAAGGCTGTCTGTGACCCATTGTTCTCTTCTCGCCCTTCTTAGGCTTGTAAGTAGCAACTCTGATTTTTTTGCCTTTACCGTTCTTTAATACTTCAGCAGTAACCTTTGCACCTTCAACAAATGGTGTGCCAACCTTGAGACCGTCGTCTGTGCCAACAGCTACAACGTCGAATGTTACTGTTTCCTGAGCTTCAGCGTTAAGCTTTTCGATGAAGATAACTTCGTCTGTTGTTACCTTGTACTGCTTACCGCCTGTCTGAATAACTGCGTACATTTTCGTACCATCCTTTACATTGGGCTCGCTATCTATGGGTGGAGCAAATCACTTATAACCCACAATATGCGGCTTATATACTATAACACAAAGAAATTGTGTTGTCAACGGTTTGTTGTAAAAATTTACAGGTTGTTCTGTAATTTTTCGGGACGTCTGGGAAGCCGTCCCCTACAAACTGTTAAATCAGGAGTTTTGGCTTGAAATCAGAGGTTATTCTGAATCTTACACGCTTTGAGGGTATTTTTCATAAGTGTAGCGATCGTCATAGGTCCTACACCGCCCGGTACAGGTGTTATGTATGAGCATTTATCCTTTACAGCTTCAAAATCTACGTCACCGCAAAGCTTGCCGTTTTCATCTCTATCCATACCTACATCAATTACTACTGCACCCTCTTTTACCATTTCGGGCTTTACAAACTTAGGAATACCTACTGCCGCAACAAGAATATCTGCCTGTGAGCAAACCTCGGCAAGATTCTTTGTTCTGCTGTGGCAGATCGTTACTGTTCCGTTTTCGTGAAGGAGCAACATACCCATAGGCTTACCTACGATATTACTTCTGCCGATTACTACGCAATTTTTACCGCATACATCTATATTGTAAGAACGGAGCATCTCCATTACACCTGCAGGTGTGCATGGGAGGAAATCATACTCACCGAGCATAATTTTTCCTACGTTCACTGCGTGGAATGCGTCTACGTCCTTTTCAGGGTTGATTGCTTCAATTACAGCCTTATCGTCAAGGTGTTTTGGAAGGGGCAACTGAACGAGAATACCGTTGATGTCCTTTTTCTCGTTAAGTGTCTTTACAAGGTCCAAAAGCTGTTCCTGTGTTGTTTCAGCAGGAAGTGCGTACTCCTCTGACTTGAATCCTACTGCCTCACAAGCTTTTTTCTTGTTGTTGACATAAACACGAGAGGCAGGGTCGTCGCCTACAATTACCACCGCAAGACCCGGTGTTATGCCGTGAGTTCCCTTTAACTCAAGCGTCTGCTGTCTGACTGTTTCTTTTACCTCTGCCGATACCTTTTTTCCGTCTATAATCTGCATAGAAAGAATCCTCCTTGTTTCTGTTTATAATTAATAAAATTATTCCTGTGATAAATATTGCAAGTGAAATCAACTGTGATACTTTGATGTCCATTCCGAAAAGCTGAAACGGAAGATAAAGGCTGTCGCTTCTGAGTCCTTCGACTATCATTCTTTCAAAGCCGTACCACACAAGATACATAAAGAATATCTGTCCTGAATATTTCTGTCTGTATTTTCCGTAGAAGTGTAAAACCACAAATCCGAGCAAACACCACAATGATTCATAGAGAAAACACGGATGAACAGGAAGGTTATTTGTGCCCTCACTTACCATTCTCCATGGCAAGTCGGTTACTGAGCCGTAGGCTTCCTGATTTGTAAAGTTGCCCCATCTGCCTATGCCCTGTCCGAGAAGAAAACCCATCATTGTGATATCAAGTATGGGCAGACATTTCATTTTCTGAATTTTGGCTACGATCAGACCTCCGAGCAATGCTCCGATGATTCCGCCGTAAATTGCCAATCCTCCGTTGTTTATGTAGAGGATCTCTATCGGATTTTTACTGTAATAATCCCATTCAAAAAAGCAGAAATATAATCTTGCACCGACAATACCTGTTATGATACCGACGAGAATACAGTTTACAAGCTTATTAAAATCAACATTGAA
>JAXJYO010000043.1:0-8335 GCA_036306945.1 Ruminococcus sp.
AACCTGTTTTAACACTTCCGTTTGAATCCTGTGTACTGCTCACTACGGAATCAGCAGTTGATGCGCTGTCTGTTTTGCTGACAGCAGAAGTCTGCTCCGCAGGCTCAGCCGTTGTTATGCTTTCTGTGGCAGTTTCAATAATATCTGTAGAATCTGTTGTAGTTTCTGGCTCAGCGACAGTTATCTCAACTGTTGTTTCAACATCAGCTTCAGTTGTTTCGGGAACAGTTGTCACTTCTGTTTCAGGTTCTCCGTTTGGGTTCACAAATTTTGCAAAGCAAAGAATTTCTGCTGTTTCATCAAGCAATTCATCTGACAAATCGCCATTCTGGTATGCATCAATAATTGTTGTAAATGTACCGTTTTTGTATAATTTTATATCATTTCCCGATGAGCTTGTCATATAAACATACTTTCCTATTACAATATAGTTAAGCACAGTAGAATACGAAAACGGACCTGTCATATGCACAAGCATACTTCCGTCGCTTAGTGTTCCGAAATACTGTACACCTAATTTATCGGCAGAAACATCGTTATTGATAAACGCAGAATAATCTTCTTTTATCTGTTCTTCAAGAGCCTCATCATTCAAATCAATAATGCGACTTTCTCTCTGAACCTGAATTATGTATGAATCACTTAATGAAATAGGCTCGGGATTTTCTCCTGCTGTTTCAAAAGAGTATTCCTTTAACATCATATCGGTGTAATAACGACCCGTAGCAACAGGCGGATAAGTTTCTTCCGCAAACACGCTGAACGAACTCAACACACTAAATAATAAAATAACAGCCAATGAAATTGAAACAACCTTTTTCATAAGTATTCCTCCTGACTAATATTGTAAAATTATTATCTGTAAAAGATATTTTTAGTTAAATAATACCATTATTTTATCATTTTGTCAAATATTCGCCATTGTGATGACAATCACAATTCTAGGAGATAAAGCGGTGTAGTCTATATAACGGTTTCCCGACCGAAACGTAAATTTAAAATCAGAGCATTTCCCCTGTAAAACTTTCAAATTTACATTTTCAATTTTCAATTTTAACTTCCCCTACAAAATTCTTACAAAAAACGTTATTTAAAAGAAATGTAGCAGTTACAAATATATCGACTCAACGTTTGGGCAATCGACGTTGAAACTATGTCCGACCTATCTGCCCAAAGTTAAAACAACAGGCTAACTCAACTGAGTCAGCCTGTTGTTTTATTTAACTCTGTGATAACCGCTTAAATCTGCAATCATAATACAACCCACCGTACATTCTCTTGCACAGACACCGAAATCCTCGCAGTCGTTGCACTTTGAGTAGTCAATCACAGCCACATTATCAATTACCTTAATCGCATTGTTAGGACATACTTTTTCGCACTTTTTACAGCCTATACAGCCGTTTTTGCAAGCTTTTCGGGTAAGTGCGCCCTTATCCTTGTTGCTACAGGTCACGACAACTCTTTCAACATCGTCCACCAGCGAGATGAGATGATTAGGACAGGTACGGGTACACATTCCGCAACCTGTACAAAGTTTTGTATTGATGTGAGCAATGCCGTTTTCTATGCAGATAGCTTCATTCGGACAAACATTCTGACAATCACCCAGTCCCAGACAGCCATAGGAACATTTGCCCTTTCCGCCGAAAATCAGCTTTGCCGCCGCACAGCTTTCAATACCGTGATATTCAACATTATCTTCCGTATAATTGCAGTCGCCTCCGCAGTGGATAACTGCAACTTTTTCAACAACGTCCTCAAACTCAACCCCGAGAATATCGCTGAGTTTTCTTGAAACCGAGTCACCGCCCGGAACACAGAGGTTTGTTGCAACACCGTCTTTTTCGATGAGAGCCTTTGCATAACCGTCACAGCCTGCATATCCGCAAGCACCGCAGTTTGCACCCGGCAGACATTCACGGACAACAGGAAATCTTTCGTCCTCCTTGACCGCCATAACCTTTGAGGCGATAACGAGAACCGCTGCGCAGATCACACCGATTATTACAACAGGAATTACCGCAGTAAGAATTGCTTCCATTATATCGCACCTCCGTTACGCAAAAAGATTTTCAATAACGCCTGAGAATCCGAGGAAAGACAGTGATGTTATTGAAGCCGCCACAAGGGTAATCGGCAAGCCCTGAAAAGCCTTTGGAATGTCGGCACCCTCAAGCTTTGAGCGTACACCCGAGAACATTACCATTGCAAGAAAAAATCCAAGACCGCTACCGAGTGAATTTACCATTGATTCGGCGAATGTATAGCCTGAGTCGATATTCAAAATTGTTACACCGAGCACGGCACAGTTTGTTGTGATGAGAGGAAGATACACGCCGAGAGATTTGTGAAGTGACGGAATGTATCTTTTGAGAATAATCTCAACAAGCTGAACGAGAGCCGCAATTACAAGAATAAATACGATCGTCTGGAGATATCCGAGGTCATTCGGAGTAAGCAGATATGTCTGTATCGGCCATGTAACCGCAGTAGCCATAAGCATTACGAAAATTACCGCAAGGCTCATTCCGACAGCCTGATTCAGCTTTTTGGAAACACCCAAAAACGGACAGATTCCCAAAAACTTTGAAAGCACATAGTTGTTAATAAAAACAGCCGAAAGCAGGATTATAAGAAAATGTGTCATTTACTGTTTTCCTCCTTTTCACCGCATTCGTTTTTGTGGCAGATATCGGCTGACGGACAGCCTGCACAGCCAAAGTTTTTCTTGCTGTGCTTACCGCCTGTAACCTTATTCACAATCGCTATAAGAACACCAAAAACAAGGAATCCGCCCGGAGCCATTGTCATAATTGCGATTTTGTTATCTGCAAGCCACGGAATCTCAATACCCATCCATGTTCCGTTGCCGAGAACTTCTCTGATTGAAGCCATAAGCAAAAGTGCAAAAGTAAAGCCTACACCCATACCGAGGGCATCTATTGCAGAGTCGATTACTTTATTTTTGCTCGCATACATTTCCGCCCTGCCCAGAATGATACAGTTTACAACAATAAGCGGAAGATAAATTCCGAGTGACTCGTCAAGTGCAGGAGCAAATGCCTTTACAAGCATCTGAACCATCGTTACAAATCCTGCAATAAGAACTATGTAGCAGGGAATACGAACCTTGTCGGGGATAACATTTCTTAATGCCGAAATTACGATATTTGAGCAGAGCAGAACAATTGTTGCCGCCGCACCCATACCGAGTGCACTTGATACGCTTGTTGATACGGCAAGTGTCGGACAAGTACCGAGTACAAGCACAAGTACAGGATTTTCTTTGATTATACCTTTCAAAAAGTTTTGCAGTTTACTCAATTATTCCGCCTCCTTTGCCATTTCAAATGCTTCAAACGCTTCCTCTATTGCAGACATATAAGCATTTGATGAAATCGTTGCGCCTGAGATTGCGTCAACTTCCGAGAGTGTGTCAGAGGTTTTTCCGACATACTGACTTCTGTAGGGGTCCTCTGCCGTTTTTGAGCCAAGACCGCTTGTTTCGTTATGTGAAAGAGTTTTGCAGGCTTCAATGCTTCCGTCAGCCTTGATTCCGCAGATAAGCTTCATATCAGAGCTGTAACCCTTGTCGGTTTCGAGCATAAACACATAACCTGCACCGTTTTCAGCACGGTAAACCTCCTGAACAGTTTCAGGAAGGTCATTTATTTCAACCTTTACAAATGAGTCGGCTTCCGAAAGAACTTCTGTTCTTGCTTCTTCAGCCGCCTTCTGCTCAGCCTCTGTGATGATAGGTGAAGTCACAGTATTTACATACGCAAGCAATGCCGTTACGACAAGGCATATACAGGTGAGCACTACGATTGGTTTGATGATATCTTTTCCTGCACCTTTCATGACTTATCACCTCCGACAAGGGGCTTTGAGCGTGTGAGCTTTGAGATGTACGGTGTGAAGATGTTCATAAGAAGAATTGAGAACGACACACCTTCCGGAGATGTTCCCCAGAATCTGATGAGTATTGTGATAAGACCGCAACCGATACCGAAAATTATCTTGCCCCACTTTGTTGCAGGAGTTGTTGCATAGTCTGTAGCCATAAAGAATGCACCGATAACAAGACCGCCTGACATAAGCTGATAAAGTGGTTCTTTATCCAAAAGAATCGACATAACCAAAACCGTGCCGATAAAAGCAACAGGAGTGTGCCATGTTATTACCTTTCTTACAATGAGGTAAATTCCGCCTGCAAGCAATGCAAGAATACAGGTTTCGCCAAGACATCCGCCACGCACACCGAGGAACATATCAAGGTAATCGGGAAGGTCGCCTGTGAGTCCCTTTGAAAGAAGCGCAAGAGGAGTTGCACTTGATGTTGCATCGGGGAATGACCATGTTGTCATTGTGCCTGAGAACGCAGTCATCATAAAGATTCTTGCGGTGATTGCAGGGTTTGCAAAGTTCTGTCCGATACCGCCGAAGAGCTGTTTTACAACTACGATTGCAAAAACACTTCCGATTGCCGCCTGCCACAACGGAATTGATACAGGCAGGTTGAAGGCAAGCAAAACACCTGTTACTACTGCCGACAGATCGGGAACAGTGTTTTCTTTTTTACAGATTTTTTCAAATATCCATTCAGATGCGACACACACCGCAACGCATACACCGATAACGAGCAATGCTCTTGCTCCGAAAATCAGAACAGATGCAACTGCCGCAGGTGCAAGGGCGATGAGCACATCAAGCATTATATTTTGAGTCGTTTTCTTTCCGCTTATATGCGGTGAAACTGAGGCTATAAGCTTCATTATTTGCCCTCCTTTTCTTCCGCTGCTTTCTTTTCTGCAAGATATGTCCTGAGCTTTGCCTTTGCAAGCTTGTTTGTCTGAACGATGTGTCTGTTTGCAGGACATACATATGCACAACAGCCACACTCCATACACAGATCCGCACACAGTGCTTCAAGCTCTTCTCCGAGATTGAGCTTATAAGCCTTTGCAATGGCTCTCGGGTCAAGCTTCAGCGGACAATGGTTTACACACGCTCCGCAGTTTATGCAGGCTGTTGTTTTGGGAAGTCTTGCTTCCTTTTTATCCATTGCGATCACTGCGTTTGTCATTTTGAGAACAGGAAGCTCAAGTGACGGAATTGAAATTCCCATCATAGGTCCGCCGTAGAGAACCTTTTCAGGCTCTGACTTGAATCCTCCGCAGAATTCAAACAACTTTTCTACAGGTGTGCCGATAGGTGCAATTACGTTCTTAGGCTCTTTTACAGCCGAACCGTCAACCGTGATGCACTTTTCAACAAGCGGCATACCTGTTTCAAGGTACTCTGCAATACATGCAAGTGTTGTGCAGTTGATTACTATTACACCGACGTCAAGCGGTAACTTGCCCTTTGGAATAATGCGCTTTGTTGTGTTGTAGACAAGCACCTTTTCACCGCCCTGCGGATAAACAGACGGTAGAACTTTTACTTCTACACCTGTCTTTTCAGATGCCATTTTCTGCATTTTTTCAATGCACGGCTTTTTGTTATTCTCAATGCCGATGATAATTCTCTTTGCACCGAGGTATTTCTGCAAAGCATCTATACCTTTTGATATGTAGTCAGCCTTATCAAGCATCGTTCTTGTGTCCGATGTGATGTAAGGCTCACATTCAGCCGCATTGATAACAACAGCTTCAACCTTTGAAAGATCCTTAACTGCAAGCTTTACGAAAGTCGGAAAACCTGCACCGCCCAAACCTACAACACCGCTTTGCTTCACTGCTTCAACAAAGCTGTCAAAGTCTGTTACCTTTGGAGGTGCTATGCCCTCAAACTTCTCCTGAAGTCCGTCTGTTTCAATTACAACGGCAGTTGACTTTGAACCGTTTGACATTGTGAGCTGGTCAAGCTTTTTAACTGTACCCGAAACACTTGAATGTATCGGTGACGAAATAAATCCGTCTGCATTTGCTATGAGCTGTCCGACCTTCACCTGTTCTCCGACTTTTACCGTCGGCACGGCATTTTTTCCTATGTGCATTGACATAGGGATCGTTACCGTCTGCGGAACAGGAATTCTTGTCGGAGCACAGTCCGCTGTGTTCTTTTTGTGCGGAACTTTTACTCCACTGAGTTTCATTACCATTTCCTCCTGAGTTTGTGTATGCTTTACGGGCACGGTATTTTGTGCCCATGCAATTTATTTCTTCAACAGTCTTTGCAACACAAGCTGTGCACAAAGACCTGTGAATATACCGGTTATAACGCCTGAAATTATGAGTATCGACAGATAATACGCTATTTGCAGTGTCTGCGTGATGAGCACTGCAACTGCGATCTGTCCGATGTTGTGAAACACTGCGCTTATCGCACTTGTCACCCAAAGCTGTTTCGTCGTAATAAATTTTGTCAGCAACAGCATTACTGCAAATGACAGCAAACCGCCTGCAAGGCTGTAGGCAAATGCCATAAGCTGACCTGTCATTATGTTTCCGAGCGTTATTCGGATAACGAGAAGTGCAAAAGCTTCTTTTTTGCCGATTGCATAGAGTGCAAACAGCGTAAATATATTTGAAAGCCCCAACTTTATGCCGTAAATCGGCGTTAAGGGCGGAATTGACGCTTCTATAACAAAGGTAACAAGCGACATCGCCGTGAGCAGAGCTGTATAAATCAATTTGTGAGTTTTCATTCTACACCCCTGTTTTAGCGTCATAGCTTTGGTCGCTGTTTTCCCACTTTATAACTATCTTGTTCGGCAGACAGACTATTGGCGTTCCTCCCTGTTGAAGCTCACCGTGTTCCACGCAAACCTTGTCGGGACATTCTGCCGAAAGCATTTTTATCTTTCCGTGTGACACAAGAATCGTGTTTTCCCCGCTGTCACCCGTGAGGGTTATCTCTCTTTCTGTTGTGACCGAATTAAGGTCGATTTTCTCAACAAGTTCTCCGTTCTGATAAATTCCGACAGTTGATGTTGAAGAAAATCCGTTTGACATCAGAAAATACAGGACTGCACACAGCGATATCACTATCGCAAATATGATTATCCAAGTGCGGTTCTTCAAATGTCGATCACCTCAAAATTCCTGTCTGATGTAAAACTGTCTGCAAGTCCTGACGTAACGTAAATTTCTCCGTTGTCTGTGACAAACACAGCTTCAAAATTTGGGTTTTCCCTGTAAAATTCAGTTGCCTTTTCAAGACCTTTTACATAAAGTGCGGTCGAAAGTGCATCTGCAAGGGTGTCGTCGTCGCTTACAATCGTAACGGATTTTAGTCCGCTGTCTGCGGGATATCCTGTTTTCGTATCTATTATATGATGGTATATTTGTCCGTTATCTTCAAAATATCGCTGATAACCTCCCGAGGTCACAACTGCGCTGTCCTTTACCGAAACACAGCCTATCTGCTGAGAAGCATCGTCGGGGTCTGCTATTGCAACAGTCCAGAGTGAGCCGTCGGGCTTTGTTCCCACTGCTCTCACGTTTCCTCCGAGAGAAAGAATCGCAGACTCAACGCCGTTTTCTTTGAGAATCTGCATTGCGCTGTGAGATGCATAGCCTTTTGCAATTCCGCCGAGGTCGATTTCGGTTTCTTCTCCGAGAGTTATCGTTTTGCCTGTCTGAATATTATTGTAATCCACATTTGCAAGCGCGTTGTCAATTGCTTCCTGCGAAGGCACTTTCTTTTCAAGGTCGGTATAAAATCCCCATTCTCTGACAAGAGGTGACACGGTTATGTCAAAATCTCCGTCGGTCAGCTTTGAAATTTCGCAGGCTCTTTCGATGATTTCCTGTGTATCAGGCGACACTTCAAGGGTTTTGTCACGGTTAAGCCTGTATATTTCGCTGTTTTCGTCCTCGATTGAGAACAGATAATTAAGATCTTCTATCTCAGATTGTGCAAGCTTTACGGCAGATTCAGAATTTTCTCCGTATGCTGTAATTGTCATCACCGTATCCATCGAGAAAAATTCCGTGCTGTACTTGTCTGTATTTTCACATCCGCAAATGCAAATCGCAGTAATTATCAGAAATAAACTTAATAAAAAGCGTGACGCTTTCAAAACATCATCCCTGTCAGATATAATAATATTTAATTATACAACAAATTTCTTTTTTATCCAACATTTTAAACTAAAAAACATTTTTTTCAAATAAACAACGTTAAGTTCCAATTAATTCCAAAGCAGTTCACTGCAAAGCAAAATAAAATGGGACTGCTTTAAAAGCAGTCCTCATTGACTTTAATTTGTGTTAACTTTGATTTTGTCGAGAAGCTCTCCGACTTTCTCGTGAAAAACAAGATTTGCGCTGTTGTCAAACGATGTTTCATCACGATTGATGAGAACTATGTTGTTTCCTCTGAA
>JAXJYO010000044.1:0-9875 GCA_036306945.1 Ruminococcus sp.
GAAAGCGAAATAACGGGAACAAACTCGAAACCTGCTTTTACAAGAGCTTTTCTCAGCAAGAAGATATAGTTTGACGCACGACAACCACCGCCTGTCTGAGTGATCATAAGTGCAGTCTTGTGTACGTCATACTTTCCGCTTTGAAGAGCGTGAATAAACTGACCGATTACAAGAAGAGCAGGATAACAGGTATCGTTATGTACATATTTAAGACCTGTCTGTGCAATCTCAGGACCTGTTGTGTCAAGCAACTCCGACTTGTAGCCGTAGTGAGTGAACACGTTCTGCAAAATATTGAAATGAATAGGAGCCATATTCGGCATAAGAATTGTATATTCCTTTTTCATCTGCTTTGTAAATAGCAGACGACCTGTTTTTTTATCGTATTTCAATTCAGCCACTATACAATTCCTCCGTTATATATCGAGTTTTATGTAGGGACGACCATCGGTCGTCCGATATTTTATCAATCGTTATCAATAGCCGCAAGCAGACTGCGGATTCTGATTTTAACCGCACCGAGATTTGTAATTTCGTCAATCTTAATCTGAGTGTAAATCTTGTTTTCCTTCTCAAGAATTTCTCTTACCTCATCGGTTGTAATTGCATCAACACCGCATCCGAATGATACAAGCTGTACAAGCTCCATATCCTTGCGTGTTGTCACATATTTAGCCGCTGCGTAAAGACGTGAATGATATGTCCACTGGTTGAGAACGTGTGTAGTGAACTTCTCAACTCTCGGTGAAACTACGTCCTCACTCACGATTGCAACGTCAAAGCCTGAAATAAGCTTATCAATACCGTGATTGATTTCAGGGTCTATGTGGTAAGGTCTGCCTGCAAGCACAAAAATCTTCTTGCCGAGCTTTTCAGCCTTTGCAATAATCTCGTTGCCCTTGTCGAGAACCTTCTTCTTATAGATTTCCTGTTCCTCATACGCCTTTTTAGCCGCTGCTCTTACCTCATTGAGTGTAAGGTCAGGAAAGTGGAATGAAAGTCTTTCAAATGCTTTCTGAGGGAAGTCCTTAGGTCTGTGAATTCCAAAGTATTCCTTTATAAAACGAACCTGACGGATATCCTTCATATTATTCTTGATAACCTCAGGATAGTACGCAACCACAGGACAATTGTAATGATTGTCACCGAGGTGCTCGTCAAAGTTATATGACAGACAAGGGTAGAAGATTGTCTCTGCACCCTCGTTGATAAGAGTCTGAACGTGACCGTGCATAAGCTTTGCAGGGAAGCAGACTGTATCACTCGGGATTGTCTGCTGACCGCACTGATAAATCTTTCTTGTAGAATAAGGAGACTTGTGCACTTCAAACTTGAGTTCGGTAAAGAATCTGTACCAGAACGGATAAAGCTCAAACATATTGAGTCCCATCGGAATTCCGAGCTTACCTCTGAGCCCCTCAACAGGCTTATATGAGTCAAGAAGCTGAAGCTTATATTCATACATATTGAGGTCATTTGACGGAGCTTTTTTTGTTATAGGACGTTCACATCTGTTGCCTGCAATGAACTTTCTTCCGCCGCCGAACGAATTGACTGTAAGACGGCAGTTGTTGTTACAGAGTCCGCAGTTTGCAACCTTTATATCGTGAACGAAGTTATTGAGTGCGTCAGCATTTGCAAGTCTGCTGTCAGTCTTGCCCTTTGACTTCTTCTTTGCATAGAGAGCCGCACCGTATGCGCCCATAAGACCTGCAATATTAGGGCGAACTACTTCAACGCCCATTTCCATTTCAAAGGCACGGAGCACAGCGTCATTAAGGAAAGTACCGCCCTGTACTACGACCTTTCTTCCGAGTTCCTCAGGACTTGAAGCACGGATAACCTTATATAATGCGTTCTTTACTACGCTCAGTGAAAGACCTGCCGAGATATCCTCAATTGTTGCGCCGTCCTTCTGAGCCTGCTTAACGCTTGAATTCATAAATACAGTACAGCGTGAGCCTAAATCCACGGGACGTTGTGCAAAAAGACCGAGCTTTGCAAATTCCTCAATTTCATAGCCAAGGGCATTTGCAAATGTCTGCAGGAAGCTTCCGCAACCTGAAGAGCAAGCCTCATTAAGGAATATGTTGTCAATAGCACCGTTATGTATCTTAAAGCACTTGATATCCTGTCCGCCGATATCGATGATAAACTCAACATCAGGCATAAAATATTTAGCCGCTGTGAAGTGGGCAATTGTTTCAACAATGCCGTAATCAACGTCAAAAGCGTTCTTTATAATATCTTCACCGTAACCTGTAACCGCTGACGAAGCAACGTTCAGGTCGGGATTGATTGCATAAACTTCTTCAAGGAACTCCTTAATAATATCAACAGGGTTGCCCTTTGAAGGTAAATATTTTGAATATAACAGTTCGCCTTCCTCGTTGAGAACAACACCCTTTACGGTAGTTGAGCCTGCGTCCATACCTATGTAAGCCTTGCCCTTGTAACCCTTGAGTTCCTTCTGCTTTACGTCAGCCTTTGCGTGACGTGCGGTAAACTTTTCGTAATCTTCCTTGCTCTCGAAAAGCGGTTTATTGAACGCAAAGTTTCCCGAACCTCTGTAATTCTTTACCTCTTCGATAACCCTATCGAATTCAATCGGCTTTGAAGCGCAGAGAGCTGCACCGCAGGCTACATAATAAAGAGAATTTTCAGGACAGATACCCTCTGTTCCGAGAGTTTTGTCAAAACAGTTTCTCAGCTCGCTCATAAATGTAAGAGGACCGCCGAGGTAAACTACCTGACCTTCAATCTCTCTGCCCTGCGCAAGACCTGCAATTGTCTGGTTTACAACAGCCTGAAAAATACTCTGGGCAATATCGCTTTTTCTTGCCCCCTGATTGAGAAGAGGCTGAATATCTGTCTTTGCGAAAACACCGCAACGTGATGCGATAGTATATGTTTTTTCATACTGCTTTGCAAGCTCATCCATATCTTCAAGCTTAACATTGAGCAATGTTGCCATCTGGTCGATGAATGCACCTGTACCGCCTGCACAGGTACCGTTCATTCTGACTTCAAGTCCGTTTGACAGGAAGAGAATCTTTGCGTCTTCACCGCCAAGTTCAATTACTACGTCTGTACCGGGGATAAATGTATTAGCGGCAACTCTTGTAGCATAAACCTCCTGTACAAAGTCTATACCGCATGACTGTGCAACGCCCATTCCGGCAGAACCTGACATTGCCACGTCAGCATTCTCAACACCTTCCACATTACTGCGAACCTTTGTCAGAATTTCTGCAATCTTCTCTGTAATCTGCGAGTAGTGGCGTTCGTAAGTGCTGTATATTAATTTGTTTTCGTTGTCAAGCACAACGCATTTTATTGTGGTTGAACCTATGTCAAGTCCTAATTTCAAAAATGCCGCCTCCGAAATCAAGTCGATTTTGCAAAACCGCTTGTAAAGTTAGTTTTGATTGTACATACCAATTTATTATAATACTAATGAAGTTTATTTTAATTCTTTAGAAACATTAAAATCACTTTGATTAATTTTACCATTATTCGACCATAAAATCAATATACACATAACTCAATCTGCCTATTTTACCTTTGGGCAGACAGGTTGTTTTTAAATGAAACGTTTCGTGCCCAACCGTTAAGTTGATATGTTGATTGCGTTTTTGCGGACATGGCACGCCATGTCCCTACCTCTGGGGAAATTAAAATTGAAAATTGAAAATGTAAAATTGAAAGTTTTACAGGAGAAATGCTCTGATTTTAAATTTACGTTTCGGTCGGGAAACCGTTATATAGACTACACCGACTCATCTCCCCGAAATGTGACCGACGTCACGTCGGCGAGGCACTCGATTTTTTAACTTTGGGCAGATAGGTCGGACGTAGTTCCAACGTCCGTTGCCCAACCATTCACTTGATATATCATTCACTGCTACATTGCTTACATTAAAGTCGGGAATTTTAGTTGTCCGTAAAATCAACTTATCTTCCCGAATTGCGTGTCGAGGCACTCGACCCTAACGGTTGGGCACGAAACGTTTCATCTGGAAACAACCTATCTACCCAAAGCTAAAAAAGGCTGACCTCGTAAGAAGCCAGCCTTTTTAGTTATTAAACTGAGTTTACTGTCGGGCAATAAAAGTTGGAATCCAACTCAAGACGTTTGCCCAAAGTTAAACGATATTATTTGAGGTATGTACCTGTAGGTCCGATTGCACCGTCAATGCCTGTGAAGCCTGATGCACAGCATACATAAACTCTCATATTTGCAGTACCGATTGACGGAACTGTGAGTGTGCCGTTTGTAACGTTCTGAACATCACCTGTAACAGCGTCGATATACTTGCCGTTAGGAATGTTCTTGAATGTTGCGCCACCTGAAATTGCTACGCAAGCAAGGCTGTCAACACCTTCAGCTGAATCTGTGTAACGACGCACAAATGCCATATTGCCGTTTGAAACGTAGTTGCTTGAAGTTGTGTACTGACCCTTCTGGAGAGCAGGAACTGCTCTTCTGATCATATTGAGCTTACGAACGTGAACAGCAAGTGAGTTGTTGAGTGTATTGGCAACTGTACCTGTTGCTGTGTATTCACCAAAGTCTGTAGCATTTACAGTACCCTCAAGATAATCACCGAAGTATGCACGACCTGTTGTTGAGAGAGGTGCACCAGGACCTACATCGATAACTGCGCCCTTCATAAACTCAACCTCAGAACCGTAGTAAAGACATGGAATACCACGGAAAGCAAACATAAGATCCATATTCTCAGCCCAAGCCTGTGTACCCGCATTGTAACGAACTGTCTGACAGTCATTAGGTGAGTAGTCGTGTGAGTCAACGTATGTTACGTTCCATGTTGAATCGTTGAAGTAAGCATCTTCTTCAAGAGCTGTTCTCCATGCACCGTTAGCTGTATAGAAGTTCCAATGCATTGTAAAGTCGATTACGCCTGTACCGTTTGACTTGCTGTAATCAGGTGTGTGATATGTAATACCGTCGAGGAATGCATTGCTGCTTGATTCAAGTTGATCTGTGCTCTTGAACATATGAGTATTGAAGTGTGTGATAGAGTTTGAATTGTTTGTACTCCAGTCTGAGAATGAAGTTCCCCAGTTGTTCTTCCATTCACTTTCTGTTTCAGCCCATGTATAGAAGAACGGTGAGTCAGAAGCACCGCCTTCGTTGATAAACTGACTCCATCTTGCACAAACTTCACCGAAGATATAGAAATCTTCAATATTTGTGAACTTAGGGAAGTATGCACTGTTGAGTGTCCATCTGTTAACGTGCTTTTCTGTATCAAGACGGAAACCGTCAACACCCTGATTTGCATACTCAAGGTATGTATCTGTGATGTAGTTTGCAACTACAGGGTTTTCTGTGTTGATATCAACGCAGTCGCCTGCCATTGAACCCTGCTGTTCAAGAGATGTACCGTAACCCATGTTACGCTCTCTGTGATATGTTTCAGCAGTATCGTGACCGTTGTTCTTGAGATCTTTCATAATATCAAGTCTTGCCTGGAACTGAGCATCAGCATTCAGATTGTCATATGAAGGATAAGCAGTGTTAAGTTCCGAACCGCTTACAACCTGCATACAATCAGCAGTTTCGAGGTCTGAAAGGTCGTCATAAACCTTATCAAACATCTTACAAAGTTCCTCTTCACCAAAGTTACTTGAGTGGTTCCATACAACGTCCTGAATGATTTTCATACCCTTATCGTGTACAGCGTCGATAAGATCCTGATATGTTGCGCCATCGCTTTCATAACGAACATCAACTGAACCAAAGTCAAGAGCATGGTATCCGTGATAGTCGTAGCCTGAAGCGTTTGTAACTACAGGTGTGATCCAAATTGCAGAGAAACCGAGAGCCTTGATGTAGTCAAGCTTGTCGATAAGTCCCTGGAAGTCACCACGCCATGCAGGGTCTGAGTCAGGGTTGTTAGCCTTTGAGTCATCCCAGCAGTGAACGTTGTTGCCTGTGTCGCCATCATAGAAACGTGTTGTGATAACGAAATAGATTGAATCCTCACGGAGATCAGATCTTTCCCAATCATCAACTTCGCCCGGATCGTGGTCAAACCATCTGTTGTTCTTGTACCACCACTCACCGGTATTTCTTGTGAGTTCCTTTGACTGAACACCGTTTGTAATAAACAACATATTGATCTTTGTAACATTACTGAATGTGTATTTGTAGTAATTGTTACCCTCAGATATCATTGTCTTACCCGGATAGTCTGTGGAAATGTTCTGCGGAAGGCTGTTCCAATAGTAAATTGACGGTGTACCCTCTTCGCAGTAATAATGCACCGTAATTCCGCTGCTTGATCCGACTGCATCGCTGTCGTTTTCTTGAGTAGCTGCACTTACTGAAACGATTCCGACAGTGCATACAATGCAAATCGTTAAAATCAAAGCAAGAATTTTTTTGAATTTTGCCATAGATTTTCCTCCTAATGACAGATATTTGTACAATATAATTATAAAATATAGTTAATAAGACATTTTTCTTTTTTAGAATAATATTCTTTAAGTGAGTTCCAAATATTTCACCTTGTATTTAGATATTATTCACAAAAAAACACATTCCACATCATTTTTGTGGAATGTGTTGAATTCAAATTCTTCTTAAAATGAACTTGGCAAAGGTCTTTGAAATACCTTCATCATCATTTGACTCACAAACGTAGTCAGCAATTTTTTTGACATCTGGTTCACCGTTGCCCATAGCAACACCGAAGCCTGCATAGCCTATCATCGTCATATCATTGTAATTGTCACCGAAAGCCGCAAGCTCTTCTCTTTTCAGATCAAGTTTCTGCAAAAGAAGCGGAAGCATTGAGCCCTTTGTTACACCAAACGGCATAATCTCCAGAAAATACGGTGCACTTTTGTAGATATCGAGAAGTCCGTCGTATCTGTTGGAAAGAATTTCCTTGTATCGGTCAATTTCATCCGGCTCGCCTGCAAGAAGAATCTTGTTGATATCAAACTTGATTGCCGAAATGAAATCGTCCACAACGACCATATCTGTTTTGAGGATATCCTTCTCCACATAGGTATAGTCATTGACCTTGCTGTCAGAATATATCTTTTTGTTGTCATAGGTGTTGATTGTGATGTTCGACTCCTTGAGAACACCTACGATATCTGCAAGATACTCCTTAGGAAAAAGCTTGCTTACAACTATTTCGCCTGTGGTGCAGTTGATAATTTTTCCGCCGTTGAATGCCATAATGTATCCGCCGTAGCGGTCAAGCATCAAATCCTTTGCAAGAGGATAAATTCCAACAGGGTGTCTGCCTGACGCAAGAATAATTTTTTTGCCCTGATTTTGTGCTTCAAGCAGGGCATGTCTTGTTCGGGGCGTAACTTCTTTTTTTGAATTTGTTAACGTCCCGTCAATGTCGAGTGCTATTAACTTGTAATCCATAATTCCACCTGTAAAATGTGCTTTCCATCTGCGCTTTGCGCAATACTCCATAATTAGTTTAACTATATCATAAACCCTTTAAAATTGCAACAGTTAAGTAAAAATGCAAAATTTTCTGTTCAGCTACTTGACAACGCAAAGTAGCTATGATATATTATTCCTGCACTACTTAGCATTGCAAAGTAGCTTTTTCTGAAAAGGAGGTATCACTTTGTCAGATTCGCAATTGCTTAGAGGAATTCTTGAAGGCTGTGTTCTTTCAATCATTTCGCAGGGCGAAACCTACGGCTATGAAATTATTGCAGAGCTTGAAAAAAACGGCTTTGAAAATCTGCTTGAAGGAACGCTTTATCCCGTACTTACAAGGCTTGAAAAGAAAAGTCTTGTTTCGTGCAGAAAAGAAAAGTCCCCTTTCGGGCCGATAAGAAAGTATTATTCAATTACAGATGCAGGAAAAGAAAATCTTCGTGAATTTAAGGACAACTATAAAAAAATCACTGCATCAGCAGACAAAATTCTTTATAAAGAGGTAGATTAATATTATGAAAGACAGTTATATGTTATATACTGATAAGTTACACGGAGAATACCGTGTGGTATTTGATCAGATAGACACCTATGTGGGCACACTTTTTATTGACGAATACACCCGTGAAGAACATATGAATGAACTGCTTGATATGTTTCTTAGTGCTCAGGAATCAGGAAAGCCCGTAAAAAAGATCGTAGGAAGCAATGTTGAGAAGTTCTGTAAAATTTTCTGTTCAGACTTCGGTGCAAAAAATTTGCTCAAATCTATATTCGAGTCGCTGAAATCAATAGCAATTTTCATGTTGATTGTTTCATTAGCAGATGTATTATGCATTTTAATAGATTACTCACAGGGACAGGTTACCGATTTTTGGAATGCCTTAACAACAGGTACTTCCCATCATTTTTTAGCATTACTTATTGGTCTTGTCTTTGGCTTTACAGTAGACATAATTTTACGCAAAATTATGTTCCGAATCAAGAAAGTTTCCGTAAACGCCCTCAAAACGATTACGTTTTCTGCAATAATAGTTGTATGCATAAGCACCTGTGTTTTCATAAAACCAATAGATTGTCCTGTATGGATAACATTACTCAGCAGTTCTGCATATTTGATTATATATTACGCATTCAACTTCAAAAAAATAAGGGAAAACAATAAACATAAGGTTCATTTCAGAAATATGCTCAACGAAGAAATCAATGCTGATTTTCCCCGCACAATGCAGAAAATATATGAAAAGAAGAATGCAAGGCACATAAAACGAGGTAAGGGCACTCTGTCAATTGAAGATTTTATAAAACAGCAGGAGAAGAGCTGTGATTTTAATGATAAAATCCGTTGGCTGTATTTTGTATTTCCACTCGTGCTGACAACAATAATACTTTTGCTTACATACTTTACAGGCGGATTCGACAATACCCTTGATATAATTCTGTTTGCCGCTATAATGCTTTTAATAGAATACCCTATTATGATTTTCTTCAGAAGATTTGATAAAAACAACACAAATTTAACCCGTAAATGGATTCAATCCAAGAAAAAAGAATTGACGGAAGATAGCGAAATTTAAAAGATTATTATATTGATTGCGTTTTTCGGACATCAGGAAATGTAGCAGTTCCCAAGATATCAACCCAACGGTTGGGGTCGAGTGCCTCGCCGTCGTGACGACGGTCACAAATCGGTCGAGTGCCTCGACACGCAATTCGAGGATATAAATCGGTGTAATCTATACAACGGTTTCCCGACCGTTAGAATTGATATATTGGGAACGTTTAAGGGACGTCTGGAAGCCGTCCCCTACAAAACTCTTACAAAAACGTTATTTAAAGGAAATGTAGCAGTTACCAACATATCAACTTAACGGTTGGGCACGAAACGTTTCATCTATAAAAAACCTATCTGCCCAAAGGTAAAAGACATAGTACGGTTTATGGGACACCTTTTTCTTTATAATTAAAGTATAAGGAGGAAGGTTGATATGTTAAATTTATGTGTATTTGTTTTTATAATTTATGCGGTGAGTTACTCCGCAAGGGCGATTCTTTTCGGAAACAGAGGAAAAAGACGCAAAGTTGCATACCGCAACACTGCTTCTCAAAAAAGAAAGGTTGCTGTCAGAAAAAAAGCATCTCCCAAAAACAATATTATAATAATAAAATCAGGACGTTCGGAGAAATCCGGACGTCCTGTTAATATATCAGACAACAACAATCACGCAATAAAAGTTATTTATCTTCGGTTTTTATACACATAACAAATATTCGGCAGAAATACGAGCCTTCACGTGAATCTAATTTTGAAATAAAATTGTAATAAAAATAAAAGCCTACCTATGGTATAACATAAGTGGGTGGTAAAAATGAAAAGTTTTGAGAGATTACAAGAGAAAATGGAAGAATTAGAGAAAGAGATCGGACACAA
>JAXJYO010000045.1:0-38798 GCA_036306945.1 Ruminococcus sp.
GTTGGCTTTGTTCCTAACTATGTTAAGGAGCTTGGCTTCGACACAGACAAGACAGCAATCCTCTGCGGACCTCCTATTATGATCAAGTTCACACTTGACGGACTTTATTCTCTCGGATTTGAGAAAACACAGATTTATACAACACTTGAAATGCGTATGAAATGCGGAATCGGCAAATGCGGAAGATGCAACGTAGGTTCAAAATATATCTGCAAGGACGGTCCTGTATTCCGCTTTGATGAGCTGGATGAATTACCGGATGAGTATTAAAGGAGAGTAGTATCATGGACAATATGGTAAATATCTTTCTGTTCGGAAAGAAGTATGAAGTTCCGGACAATTTAACAATTATGAGTGCTATGGAATACGCAGGCTACCAGCTCGTAAGAGGCTGTGGATGCCGTAACGGATTCTGTGGTGCGTGTGCAACAATCTATCGTATAAAGGGAGATCGTGAGCTCAAGGCTTGTCTTGCTTGTCAGACAAAGGTTGAGGATAATATGTACATCGCAACACTTCCTTTCTTCCCGCTTGTAAAGCAGGTATACGATATGGAAAAAATCAAGCCTACAGAAGCTGTTATGATGCAGCTTTATCCTGAAATCTACGCTTGTATCGGATGTAATGCCTGCACAAAGAGCTGTACACAGGGTCTTAATGTTATGCAGTACATCGCTTATGCACAGCGTGGCGATTTTGAAAAGTGCGCAGAAGAGTCATTTGACTGCGTAATGTGCGGCGTATGTTCTTCACGTTGCCCTGCAGGAATTTCACATCCTCAGGTTGCAATGCTCGCTCGCAGAATCAACGGTAAGTATCTCGCACCCGGTTGCGGACACCTTGATGAGCGTGTACAGGAAATCAAGGACGGAACATTTACAGAGCTTATCGAGGCACTTATGCAGAAGCCTATTGAAGAGATGAAAGAGCTCTATAATACCCGTGAGATCGAGAAGTAAGGAGGAACGAATATGTACGCAGAAAAATTTCAGAGTTCAATTGCTGCCGTAGAGGCTGCAAGAGAAAAGAATATTGCACTTGAGCCTGAGCGTATGACTGCAACACAGAAGGAAGAGCTTCTTGCAGCATATCATCCTGACTATAAGCAGGATCAGTTTGATGTTCTCAAGGTAGGTCCTAACAAGGGCGAAAAAGTTCCGACAGAGCTTGCTGAAATGCTTCACGCTCACAGCCGTATCACAGCAGACAGCGTTGACCTTACAAATCCTGACTACGATGTTGATGTTCTCATCATCGGCGGCGGCGGTGCAGGTTCATCAGCTGCAATCGAGGCTCACGAAGCAGGCGCAAATGTAATGATCGTTACAAAGCTCCGTATCGGTGACGCTAACACAATGATGGCTGAAGGTGGTATTCAGGCTGCCGACAAGCCAAACGATTCACCTGCAATTCACTTTGTAGACGCTTTCGGCGGCGGTCATTTTGCTGCAAAGAGAGAGCTTCTTTCAAAGCTTGTATGTGATGCTCCTGAGGCTATCCAGTGGCTCAGCAACTTAGGTGTTGAGTTTGATAAGGAAGCTGACGGCACAATGATTACAACTCACGGCGGCGGTACTTCCCGTAAGCGTATGCACGCTGCAAAGGACTACTCAGGTGCAGAGATTATGAGAACTCTTCGTGATGAAGTTTTCAACCGCAACATTCCTGTAGTTGACTTCACATCTGCAATCGAGCTTATTTTGGACGAAAACGGCAAGGCTGCCGGTGCAGTTCTTCTTAATATGGAAACAAAGGAACTCCTCGTTGCAAAGGCTAAGACTGTTGTTATCGCAACAGGCGGTGCAGGCCGTATGCACTATCAGGGCTTCCCTACATCAAACCACTACGGTGCTACAGCCGACGGTCTTGTACTCGGCTACCGTGCAGGTGCTAAGCTTCTCTATGCTGATACACTTCAGTATCACCCAACAGGTGCGGCATTCCCTGAGCAGATCTTCGGTGCTCTCGTAACTGAAAAGGTTCGTTCACTCGGTGCTAAGCTTGTTAACAAGAACGGTGAAGTATTTATGCATCCGCTTGAAACTCGTGACGTAACTGCGGCTTCAGTTATCCGTGAGTGTACAACAAGAGAAAACGGTGTTGACACAGGCAACGGCTACGGCGTATGGCTCGACACTCCTATGATCGAGAAAATCGGCGGTGAGGGTACAATCGAAAAGAGAATCCCTGCTATGATGCGTATGTTTGAAAAGTACGGCATTGATATCCGCAAGGAGCCTATCCTCATCTATCCAACACTTCACTATCAGAACGGTGGTCTTGACATCACTCCTGACTGTATGACAACAAACGTTGAGAATCTCTTTGTTGCAGGTGAGGCTGTCGGAGGTATCCACGGTAAGAACCGTCTTATGGGTAACTCACTTCTCGATATCATCGTATTCGGCAGAAGTGCAGGTAAGAGTGCTGCAGCAAAGGCTAAGACAACTGAGGTTGGAAGCCTTTCACTTGAGCATGTAACAAACTTTGAGAAAGAAATTGCCGATGCAGGTATTGAAACAGAGGTTGTTTCTCCAAAGTTGTTGCCTGACTATCGCAGAAAGTAATTTTGGTTAAATAGCTGTCTTGAATTCGGTTAAGATTCAAAGACGCACGGAGATCCGTTCCCTACGGAAAGCGTTTTGGCGTGAATTTGTAGGGGACGGAGTTTCTGCGTACTGCGGACACTGATTTGGGTCGGCTTTTAAATATTAAACATCATTTAAAAAACAGAAATCTTTTCTGCGTTTCAAACGATGTTTAGTGTAAGTAATTTTATTTTTATAAAAGGGGTAAATTTAAGTATGGATTTGTTTAATGGCACAATATCAATTACAGGCGTCACATTTTTGATGTTCTGTGTTCTTGCTATTGCGGCTGTAGGTTATGCGCTTGGTCGTATCACAATCAAGGGCGTATGTCTCGGCACAGCAGGTGTATTTATCGTAGCTATTCTTTTTGGTTGTTTCTTCTATGAACCGCTTGCAGTTCAGACTGAAGGATACACAGGCTCAGCTCTCAAGATAGTTGAAAATCTGGGTCTTATTTTGTTTGTAACATCGGTTGGTTTTATTGCAGGACCAAAGTTCTTCAGCAATATGAAGAAGAACTTCAAGTCATATGTGCTTTTAGGTTTGGTAGTAATCATTGCAGGCGGACTTTCAG
This sequence comes from Ruminococcus sp., assembly GCA_036306945.1. GTDB lineage: Bacteria > Bacillota > Clostridia > Oscillospirales > Acutalibacteraceae > Ruminococcoides. Next base: position 3,166 of record JAXJYO010000045.1, read on the forward strand.
CTGTAGGCTGTATCTTTTTCGGCAGAGCAACAGGCGAAGCAGATTACAACGAGCTTACAGCAATGGTAGTAGGTCTTCTTTCAGGTTCACTCACTTCAACTCCTGCATTCTCAGCCGCTAAGGAAACAGTTCTTCCTCAGTATGAAGATGCGGTAACTGTAGGTCACGGCATTGCTTATCTCTTCGGTGTTATCGGTGTTGTACTCTTCGTTCAGCTTATGCCTAAGCTCGAAAAAGCAAATATGGAAGAGGAAAGAAGAAAACTTACTCAGATTTCTGTCGGAAGCAAAAAGAAGATTTACAACGGCAAGCTTATTGATATTGATGAATTCGGTTTTGCTCCGTTTATGATTGCGGCTGTTATCGGTACTTTTGTAGGTAAGATTGCAATTGGTACATTCTCACTTACAACAACAGGCGGTTGCTTGCTTGTTTCTTTGATATTCGGTCACTTCAGCAGAATCGGAAAAATCAACATTATGCCTTCTGAACGTGCACTCAAGGTGTTCCGTGAGTTCGGTCTTATGCTGTTCTTGATTGGTGCAGGTGTTGCAGGCGGTGCTGAATTCGTTGAAAAATTCAAACTTGTTTACTTCATTTACGGTATCGTTATGACAATCGTTCCGATGATTTTGGGCTATCTCTTTGCGAAGTATGTTCTCAAGTTAAGCCTTCTCAACAACCTCGGTTCAATTACAGGCGGTATGACAAGTACACCGGCACTTGGTACTCTTATCAGTGTTGCAGGTACAGAGGACGTTGCTGCTGCTTACGCTGCAACTTATCCTATTGCCCTGATTGCGGTAGTGCTCGTATCTCAGTTCCTGATTATTCTGTTTTAACGCATCGTAACAATTTAATTTATATAGCAAAAGCGCAGGCAGTTCGATTTGAACTGCCTGCTTTTGCGTCAGTGAGTTTTAAATTATGTGTCAAGGTAGTCAACGACCATACGTTCAAGTTCTTTTGCGGGAAGGCTCAGGGATTGACCTCGCTTTTTAACAAGGCTGATACTTCGGTACGGAATTTCATCTTTGAGCGAAATTCGGTATATGCCGTCGTTTTCGGATTGATTCTGCAAAAAGTCTTCGGGCACAAAGCCTATGCCGAGGTTGTGTTGCACAAGGGGCATAATCTGGTCGGCTGTCGCAACTTCGAGGTCAGAGGAAAAGTGACAGCCGTGTTTTATAAACTGTCTGAAATAGAATTCAAATGTCGAGGTTTTCGGGCCGAGTGAGATGATGGGATAAAGCGAAAGTTCGTTCATTGTCATTTCCTCCTCACGTTCTGAAAGATGACGGAAGGCTTCACCGCAGATTGCAATTTCCTGAAATGACTTTAGCTTGTTTTGCTTGAGGTCGGAGTCGGTTTCCATAGGGGTGGTTACAAAAGCAAGGTCAACAAGTCCGCTTTTCAGCATTGACAAAGCCTGCGGAGTTGATACATTTGAAATTTTGATTCGTATGCCGGAGTACTTCTGTCTGTACTGATTGAGTATAGGCAGTAAAAAGCACCTAAGCGCAATTTCACTTGCTCCGATAGAAATAATTCCCTTGTGCAGACTTTTTTTCAGCGAGATTTCTTCTTCTCCTGCCTGAATATGTTCAAATGCGATTGATATATGTTCATACAGCTTTTCTCCGTCAGCCGTCAGCTTCACGCCCTTGTTTGAACGTTCAAAAAGTGTACAGCCAAGCGAGGTTTCAAGATTGCGTATGGTTCTTGTCAAATTTGGTTGGTTGCAGAAAAGTGCTTCTGCGGCTCGAGTGAAACTGCCGTATTTTGCAACAAAATAGAAAATTCTGTAGTGGTCATAGCTGATAAACATAGTAACACCTACCATATCAAATTGATATAAACAAAATACAAACTATACATTTTACATATAGCTATAAATGTATTATAGTATTAACAGTTAAGAAAAGTCAAGAGAAAATCATGACACTAAGGAAAACTGGAGAGATTTATAATGGATTTTAATATGATTATGGAGTTATTGGAAGCGTTTACAATTTTCTGCTTTGGTCTTTCATGGCCTATCTCAATCAGAAAATCACTCGTTTCACATACTGCGCAAGGCAAAAGCTTATTTTTTGAAGTGTTTCTGCTTTTGGGATATGCGTTTGGTATAACTCGCAAAATCATTCAGATTACAATGTTGGGAAGCGACGGATTTATCTTCTACCTCAGTTTCTTCTTCTACGTTCTCAATTTTGTAGAAATCGGAATTGACGTTGCTCTTTACTTCCGCAACGTTAAATTTGACAAAGCAAGAGCTTTGCAGACAGCCTGAGTTTTTCCTCATATAAAATATAGATGTGTAAGCTTAAACACCGCAGACTGATTGACAGTCTGCGGTGTTTTTTGTTTCGACAGCCTTCGTCAAAATATACAAAACCCTTAATTTGACATAAAATGCAATTAAGAGTATAATATTGCTTGAAATTATAAAATTTTGGCTTTTAAAAGCCTGATTTTATAAAAACATATAATACAAAAGGAGAGGTTTTATGTTTTGCGAAAAATGCGGTAATAAGCTGAATGATGGGGACAAGTTCTGTATGAAATGCGGAACAGCAGTTGCGAACAGAGCTGAAAATCAGCCACAGAATACAACTACTGTTCAGCCTGAAAATCCGGCACCCGCACAGCCGATGTATACTGCACCCGTTCAGCCGGAATCACAGCCACAGCAGATGGATACAACATCTGTTCAGCCGGAATCACAGCCACAGCAGATGAATACAACACCTGTTCAGCCTGTAAACTTTACACCTGTACAGCCTAAGGCACCTAAAAAGCCGATGTCATCAAAGACAAAGAAAATTATTCTTTTCTCATCAATCGGTGCAGGCGTAGTTGTAATTGCGCTTATAGTTTTATTTGCGGTTGTTCTTCCTTCAATGAACCGTATAGATCCGTCAAAGTACATCAAGGTTGATTTTGATGATGCATCACTCTATGAAAGCTATATTTCGGGAACGGTTCAGATCGACAGTGAAGCAATCTATGATGAATATATCGGAGAAGGCAAGTCCTCGGAAGATGTGCTTAGCGATATTCTCAGCGGTGACTATAGTTGGTCAGACCTTACATCAAGCGCATCAAGCGTGTCATCAATTTTACAGTATTGCGATGTTGATGTTGCCGTAAAAGGTGCAGAAGCTACAGAGGATAAGTCAACGGGCAACGACCTTAATTCATCAGCAACTTTTGAAAATCTCAAGTCAGGTGACACTGTTGTTGTAACACTTGCATGGGATAAGTCAGAAGAAGGCAAAAAGCGTGTTGAGAAAATGGAAAAGGTTGTAGGCGTAAGCTTTGATAAGTCTGACAAAACTGTTGAATTCAAGGTTTCGGACGAGCTTTCAAAAGACGCACTCAAAGTAAGAGAACCTGTAAAGGTTGATCTGTTCAAGTACATTGATGATAACAATCTCGTGAAAACTTCAGGTATTTCAGATGGTTACATCACATTTATGATCGACGAGTTCAGCTTTGAAGAAGGCGGATACACCTTTGAAAAGGACGCTGAATCAAATACGATGACAATTACTGATTCAGACGGTACAGAGCACGATATTTACCTCAGCAATACTTACGGATATTATCTTGATGACGGTGATGAAATGGAAATTCAAATTGATTACTACTCAAGTTCATTTGAGGGAAATCACCTTATCGACACAGATATATTCTTTACTGAAATGAGCAAAACTTATACAGTAGAGGCTAACGAAGCTATGACCCTTGAAAGGGCAAAGGAAAATCTTGAAACTATCAAGACAAAGGCAGTTGAGCATCTTGCAGGATTATCATACAGTCCGGTATCTGCCGAAATCAAGGAAGTTTACTTCAGCGAGGCAAAGTCAGAGGATACAAGATATCAGAATAAAATCATTGTTGTTTACAGAGATAAGTCGGAAGAAAAGACATATGACACATACATTTTCAAGAATGTATATATGAAAGACGGCGAATTCTGTTTTGAGGACACAGATACTGAATTTATCTGGAGTGCAGATTCTGTTTCAAAGGTAAAAGAAAAGAGCAGTGCGCTCAAAGACGATACATATACTACAACAAAAGTAGGATAATAAAGCGAGTGCCTCACCGTCGTGATGACGGTGAGGCACTCACTGTTTATAAATCGGTGTAATCAATACAACGGTTTCTCGACAGTTAGATTTATATGGTGCATAACACAAACGTTATTTAAGGGCAATGTAGCAGTGTTGTTACCGATATATCAAGTTTATAGTTGGATACGAAAAAAGTTTCATATCAACATTATGGTCGAGAAATGTAGCAGTAATCAATATATCAAGTTAACAGTTGGGCAACTGACGTTTCTGCTACGCCCGACCTATCTGCCCAGAGATAAAATTATCCTAAGAGAACATCTGATATTAGCATTACGCAGAAGCCGATAAGCAGGGAGTAGGTTGCACCTCGTTCACAGCCGTGAGAATGGGTTTCGGGAATCATTTCGTCGCTGATGACATACAGCATTGTACCGCCCGCAAATGCAAGTGCAAACGGCAGAACAGCAGATGAAATGCTGACAAAAAAGTATCCGAGAAGTGTGCCGACAACTTCAATAACACCCGTTGCTGAGGCAAACAAAAATGTTCGTTTGGGCGGTATTCCGGATGCAAGCATCGGACCGATGATGACCATACCTTCGGGAATATTCTGCAAAGCGATACCTCCGGCAATGAGCAGAGCATCAGCAGAGTTTCCTGTGCCGAAACCTACACCTGCGGCGATTCCCTCGGGAAGATTATGTATAGCAATCGCAGTGACAAACAGCAGAACTTTGTTGATGTTTGCATTGCCTTTGTGAACTTCGATGTCTGTGCCTGTAAGCTTGTGAAGGTGAGGAACGATTTTGTCGATGAGATTAAGGCACAGTGCACCTGCAAAGATTCCCGCAATTGTGATAAGCAGACCATACTTTCCGCCGTACTCAAGCGACGGAAGAATGAGCCCGAGAACAGATGCGGCAAGCATAACTCCGGCGGCAAAAGCAAGCACAATGTCACTGAATTTGTGAGAGATTTTTCGGAAAATAAATCCAATCAGTGAGCCGATAATTGTAGCACTGCCCACACCCAACGCCGTAATTAGTACCATTTGCATAAACATACCTCCGTTTACTTACAGTGTCCGACATAATTATAACATATTTTATTTTGGGAAGAAAGGTTGTTTTTTTATCTTTGGGCAGATAGGTCGGGTGTAGCAGAAACGTCGGTTGCCCAACCATAAACTTGATATGTTAGTAACTGCTACATTTCCCCTAAATAACGTTTTTTGTAAGAATTTTGTAGGGGAAATTAAAATTGAAAATGTAAATTTGAAAGTTTTACATGGGGAATGCTCTGATTTTAAATTTACGTTTCGGTCGGGCAACCGTTGTATAGATTACACCGACTTATCCCCTCGACACCTGAAATTAACAGCAACGAAAATTAAATAAAGCAAACCTTTTTGTAAAAAGGGGCTGTCTTACTATATCATTTCTGTAGTAAGACAGCCCCTTTACGTTTTTGTTCAGCAAGCGTATTTTATGTTGATTTTAAATTTATCGTCAGTACATGACGTTTCTATTATGCCGTCGTTTTTCTTGACCAGACTCTGAAGCGTATAAAATGCCGGAGTGCGTTCGGTTGCTTCGGTTTTTTCTTTCTTGATGTTACCGCTTATCGGAGCAGTAATTTCATAGAATAAGAACTGGCGGATAAATGTTGATTTTACGGTAATTTGCTGTTTTGAAGAACTGTCGCAGTTCTCGGACAAAATTACGGCTATATCAATAGTGTTGTTGAGCAGAATACAGATATCAAGGTTGTCTGTGGTGAGGTTTTTCAGGCTTCCCTCAAAGGTGATTTTTATGTTTTCATTCGCTTTCTGTTGCTTGTCGGTCAGAATAGCGTCTGCAATGTCGCAACCTGTGTTGTATAGAATACTGAATGAATTTATTATCTCGTTGTCGTACTTTTCAACAAGCAATAAAGTATCGCTTACTCTGTTGCTTTTTATCAGACTTTTTATTCCCAACGAAAGATTGTTGTAATCGTGACGGAATTTCCGCAGTTCATAACCTGATTTTGCGATGCTCTGATAGTAGTCAAGCTGAGCGTTGAGTTGTTGCTCATAAAGCTTGTTTTCGTACATATACTGACTCTTTTTTATCTGATTGTAGGACAGCACGGGTATTGAAATTATAAAAATTAATGAAACCAAGAGGATAGTGAATTTGAGAACAGTTATCCTGTAATCCTCAGAAGAATCAATGAATGTGCCCAACAGATTAAGCAAGCCTCCAATATACAGAAAAGCCGTGATCAGAACAATTGTAATTTTTGAAACCGACAGTATAAATGTTTCGGTTTTGCGTCTGAGCAAAGTTATCAAAACTCCAAATACAGCCATTGCCAGTACGTTTGACATAAATGACAGAAAACTGTCAGTGTCATAGTTAAGCGTCATATGAATCATTGACATAATCAACGGGTATATGGACGAAATGAAGAATATCAACCCTGAAAAAATAATTGAGGTGAAAAACAGGTAATATTTTTTGACTCCTTTGATTGTGCAGGGAAGAAAAGTCAATCCTAAAAATAAAATCGGAGTCGAAATTCCTGAATGAAAATAACTGTCAATAAAAACAAAAGATAAAGCCGAAACCACTAAGGTTATTATACTCAAAGTTAAAAACAACCTTGAACTTTTTATTTCAAAGAATGTTCTTATAAAGGTATAAATTGAGAAGAGCCCAATTATGTATTCGGCAATTGCATAAAAGTTCATAATTACAGCCTCACATAGTATTTATCTAAAAAATTCATAAATGCTGACTGAAACGGTTTATAGTAAGTTTTGCTCATATAAGCCACTTCATTATTTGTAAGATAAACGGTGTCTGTAGTGTATGATTTTATGTAATGCATATTGACGACATAGGAACGATGAGTTTTTACAAAACAATATTCCGGCAAAAGCTGTGTAACACCGGCAAGAGTTTTTGAACAGTGCATAACAGTATTGATCATATGAATATTACTGTATTTGCCGTCAGCTTCAATGTAACAGATTGCGTCGCTCTGGATTTTTACAAGTTCTTTGTTAAGGACTAAAGTAATCGGATAATTTGAGCGTGCAACCCGCACATAATCATCAAGTGCTTTAAAAAGCTTTTCCTTGTCAACGGGTTTAAGCAGAAATCTGAAAGTATTCACTTCAAAAGCATCGACCATAAATTGCGGATAACTTGTCAAAAACACAATGGTGGAGATTGAATTGCGTTGACGAAGTGTTTGTGCAGTTTGCAATCCGTTTATTTCGCCCATTTCGTAGTCGAGAATGATAAAGTCGTAGTTTCTCGGAGAATCCAAAAGTGAACGACCGTCTGAATACGAATCGACCCACATGGCAACCTTATTCTGTCTTGCGTATTCTAAAAGCAGTTTCCTTAGTTTGTCGATTATAAAACTATCGTCGTCACATAATGCTACATACATAAAATCACCTGCGTATTATTTCGCTCCTCAAAATGGGGTATTTCACTCCAAGGTGTATTAACTTCACATTTTATTTCTGCTATTTTGTAAGTGGAGATTAAAAATAGTTAAGGAGGAGCCAAAAATGTTAAGAGATATTTTAATTTGGTTATTCGGTCTTTATTAATCGGCGAAAAATAAAAAAGCAATCTTTGATTAGCAGTCAGGAATGATTGCTTTTTTATTTTTGGATAAAAAAGCAAAATAAACCAAAATATTATATAATAATTATAATGTCAAAGCAGAGTAAAGTCAATTATTTATATATCCTTTTACAGGGTGTTTAATGGCTTTTAACGGCTTGTTGTGGTAATAATTATTGGTTGTAAATCGTTAATGAAAGTTAACAAAAATCACCCTATGCTGAACAGATTGGCATAGGGTGATTTTTCTTTGCGGAAAACGCTTGGGCAAACAGATTGAAAAGCATCAACCTGTTTGCCAAAACTCAATGAAATGTTACGTTGCTTATATAATTTAGAGAGGATAGATAGATTTATTTGAACTTAGTTTGCAACGTACATTTGCTTGTAAGGATTTTTGCTGTCAGGGGTGATTATTGTAAATTCTGAATCCAACACTTCTTTGGTGTCGTATCCGAATTGTTCGCAATATTCAGAAATGTGATTGCTGATTTCTGAGAGTTCCTCATCAGTTGCAATTCTTGCAGTAACCTGTTGCGGGAACTTTAAGTCAGTGCAGTCGCCACGGAGGAACATCTTTCCGCCGTGCATACCTGTGCATGGATAGTTGCCGACAATGCGCTTGTCGTTTGCATCAAGACCGAGAACGATAATAATTCCGCCTGCTTGATATTCGCCCAAAAAGCTTCCTGCAACTCCGCCGATTACCATAACAGGCACCTTCTCTTTGTAAGCCTTCATATGGATTCCTGCACGATATCCTGCGTTGCCCTTAACAAGAATCTTACCGCCACGCATCGCATAGCCTGCGGCATCACCGATATTGCCGTGAATAACGATTTGTCCTTCATTCATAGTATCGCCTACAGCGTCCTGAGCATTGGCATTTACCGTGATTGAAGCACCGTTGAGATATGCTCCGAGAGCATTTCCGGGAACACCGTTGATTTCAATGGTGCGGTCTGACATACCTGCGGCGATGAATCTCTGACCACAACAGCCTGTGATTTTGCAATCGCCCTTGGCTTCTCTTAATAAGTCGTTTACGTCTTTATAATCAAGGTTTGTTACGTTTATATCCATAGCTTATACTACACCTCCGAACTTAGCTTTACGACTTTCCTCTGAAAATGCCGCAAAGGTTGTAACTTTCTTTAATAAATCAAAATTAATGGAGTCAAGCGGTGTTTTTTCACGGATAAGCGAGGTGTAGATACCTGCTCTGTCTGTTTTTCCGATCAGAATGTATCCTGTGAGAAGTCCGTCACGGGTAAACATTCTTTTCAGAGTGTTTTCCGTCTTTTCTTCATACATTTCTCCGCCCTCTGATTCACCGTAGTAACTGCCTGCCGTCATTGCGTGCAAGCCGAAGAAACCGATTGAGTTCATCGGAATGGCATTGTCGAATACTTCGTCTCCGCCAGCCATATTCACGCCTGCACAGTGTCCCTGCATATAAGCGTTAGGGAGAATAGCAAGCACTCTCTTACCTCCAAAGGAGATATCTTCGCCCTCGGTGCAGTCACCTGATGCGTATATGTCAGAAATAGTTGTTTCCATACGATTGTTGATTATAATGCCTCGGTTTACTTTACCGCCGATGTCACTTACAAGTGCTGTGTTTGCACGAACACCTACGGCAAGTACGAGAACATCAAAATCTACGGTTTTACCGCTTTTCATAAATGCGGTATTTTTCTCAAAACGCTCTGCACTGTCGCCGAGCATAAAGCTGATTCCGTTATCCTCGAGATGCTTCTGCATCATCGAAGCACATTCGTTGTCGAGAATACTCGACAGCACACGGTCTGCAAGGTCACATACGGTAATGTCTGCAACTCTTTCTTTCAGACCTTCCGCACACTTCAGACCGATAAGACCTGCGCCGATTATAAGAACCTTTGAGTCCTTGTTTACAGCTTCTTCAAGTGCGAGAGTATCATCAATTGTCATAAATGAGAACTTCTTCTCAACGCTGTCAAGTCCTGCAAACGGAGGAACAAACGGAGCTGAACCTGATGCAACACAGACAGAAGTATAAGGAAGAACAGTGTCGTCATCGAGGACAACTGTCTTTTCGTCGTTGTTGATTTTAACCGCCTTTTTGCCGTAAAGAACTTCACAACCCATTTTCTCGTAATAGTCGTCACTGCGGTATTTCATTCTTTCAAGGTCTGTCTTACCCTCAAGATAATAGGAGATTAGAGGACGGCAGTAAACGGCGTGCTTTTCTTCCGAAACTACAACAATCTTGCTTTCACTGTCAACACTGCGGATACCTTCGATACAACCTGTGGCAGCCACACCGTTTCCGATAATAACATACTGTTTCATTTATCCTCACCTCTCTTCGTATACAATAGCTCTGTTCGGACAACCCTTTACACAAGCAGGTTCTCCGCAGGAGTTTTCAAGACATAATTCGCATTTCTGAACTGCACCCTGTTCGCCCTGTGCCAAAGCACCGTAAGGGCAGACAAGAATACAGGTAAGACAGCCGACACACTTGTTGTAGTCAATGCACACCGCATCGCCTTTTCTTGAAAGTGCACCTGAGATACAGCTTTTAATGCAAATCGGGTCAGTACAATGACGGCATGAAAGTGCAAAGTTTACGCTTTCCGTACCTTCTACTCTGATTCTCGGGAAAATCGGCTTACCTTTGAGTGCTTTTACCATATCGGTTTCACCTGAATTTGCAAAAGCACAGTTATATTCACACAAATGGCAACCAAGACACCATTCTTCGTTTACATACACACGTTTCATATTATTATCACTCTCCTGCATGAGAAATACCGAGTATTTCAAGTTCTTTCTCAGTCAATCCGATACCACGAAGCATAAGACGGTTGCCTCGAAGTGATTCAATTGAGTTGATGCCCATACCGCCCATAAGCTCTTTGATTTCGTGCTTCCATGCGGTTATAAGGTTTACAAGACGTTCGCTTCCGATGTTCGGGTTAAGTCTTTTTACGAGTTCGGGACGCTGAGTAGCGATACCCCAGTTGCACTTACCGGTTTGACAGGTACGGCAAAGATGACAGCCGAGTGCCAGAAGAGCCGCTGTAGCCACATAGCAGGCATCTGCACCGAGAGCAATAGCTTTTACAACGTCTGATGCACAGCGGATACTGCCGCCTACAACGAGAGAAACATTGTTTCTGATGCCCTCGTCACGAAGTCTTTGGTCAACAGAAGCAAGTGCAAGTTCGATCGGGATACCAACGTTGTCACGAATTCTTGTAGGTGCGGCACCTGTACCGCCACGGAAACCGTCGATTGCAATGATATCTGCACCGCTTCGTGCGATACCGCTTGCAATTGCGGCAATGTTATGAACAGCCGCAACCTTTACGATTACAGGCTTTTTATACTCAGTAGCTTCTTTCAGCGAGAAAACAAGCTGACGTAAATCTTCGATAGAATAGATATCGTGGTGAGGTGCAGGGGAGATAGCATCTGAACCTTCCGGAATCATTCTCGTACGGGAAACATCGCCGACGATTTTAGCACCCGGAAGGTGTCCGCCGATACCCGGCTTTGCGCCCTGACCCATTTTGATTTCAACAGCGGCACCGGCTTCAAGGTAATCCTTGTGAACACCGAAACGTCCCGATGCAACCTGAACAATGGTGTTTTCGCCGTAGCAGTAGAAATCTTCGTGCAGACCGCCTTCACCTGTGTTATAGAGAATACCGAGTTCTGTTGCGGCTCTTGCAAGTGATTCGTGAGCATTGTAGCTGATAGAACCGTAACTCATAGCTGAGAACATAATCGGTAATGAAAGTTCAAGCTGAGGTGATAAATCGCATTTTAAATTACCGTTTTCGTCACGGCTGACCTTGTCAGGCTTTTTGCCGAGGAAAACACGGGTTTCCATAGGCTCTCTGAGCGGGTCGATAGGAGGGTTTGTTACCTGAGATGCATTGATAAGAATTTTATCCCAGTATACGGGCAACGGCTTTGGGTTACCCATTGAAGAAAGAAGTACACCGCCGCTGTTTGCCTGCTTGTAAACTTCTTTGATAGTGTCGTTCTGCCAGTTGGCATTTTCTCTGAAAGCACAGTCGCTCTTTACAATTTTCAACGCTCTTGTCGGGCACAGTGATACGCAACGCTGACAGTTAACGCACTTTGATTCATCACTCAACAAAATTCCTCTTTCAGCATCAAAGCGGTGTACTTCGTTTGCACATTGTCGTTCGCATACTCTGCACCCGATGCATCGGTTATCGTTTCTGACAACCTCAAACTCGGGATATATAAATTCAATACTCATCAGAATGCACCGTCCTTTACTTTTACTATTACAGGTTCTCCGCCTGCGGGAGCATAAATATTTTCAGCATTCGGTTCCATTACGCGTATAGCGGCTTCTTCACTGGCTATGAACACCTTGTCGTCCTTTTCTCCGACTACCATTGAACGGAGCTTGAGTCGGTCGTTGAGAGCCATAAGTCCGCCGTCAAAGCCGAAAACAATTGAGAAAGGACCTGTGATAAGCATACCTGAGAATGCTGTACGGAGGAATGTAAGTTTTTTGCGTTCCTCTTCATCTTTTGCCGCAATCGTGCTCCAGAACGGCGCCGCAACAACGCTTGCCGCCTCTTCAAGTGTGAGTCCCTGAACACGGATAAGATAGTCCATAATATATGTAATAACCTCAGTATCAGTCTGAAGAGTACATTTATAGCCAAACATTTCAATAAAACGACGGTTTGCGTCGTATGATGAAATTTCACCGTTGTGAACGATTGAATAATCGAGGAGTGTAAACGGATGAGCACCGCCCCACCAGCCCGGGGTATTTGTAGGGTAACGTCCGTGTGCTGTCCAAGAATAACCCTCATATTCTTCAAGCTTGTAGAACACTCCGACATCTTCAGGGAAGCCTACAGCTTTGAAAGCACCCATATTCTTACCGCTTGAAAATACATAAGAACCGGGCATTTCGGTATTGATTTTCATAACTGTTCTTGCAACAAATTCTTTTTCGTCAAGCTGTAATGATGCGAGGACTGACTTGAGAGGAGAAACGAAATATCTCCATATAATAGGCTCATCTGTAATAGCCGGAATCTTTCTTGTAGGAATAAGCTCAGATTTTACAATCTCAAATCTCTCTTTTAAAAATTGCTCGCAGTTCTTTCTTGAGGCACGGTCATTGTAAAAAAGATGGAATGCATAGAAATCCTTATATTCAGGATAGATGCCGTAGCCTGCAAAACCGCCTCCGAGACCGTTTGAACGGTCGTGCATAGGTTTCATAGCGTTTGTAATCATTTCGCCTGACATTCTGTTTCCGTCTTTGGAAATAACAGCGGCGATTGCACATCCGGAGGGGATTCTCACTTGACCTTCTAAATTCATATCGGTTCATTTCCTTTCATATAAAATAAATTAGGCGTTCAATCCATCAGGACATAGTATGCCCCAACAGAATGAACGCCTTTGCTCATTTGCAAGTATTATACACCCATTCCTTCATATTGTCAAGCATAATTTCATATATTTGAAACGTTTTGCAATTTCTTTTAGAAAAAATTGCAAAATACCCCTTGACAACAGAAAATTATGGGTGTATAATGCGAGGCATAGAGGCAAAGGCGTCTTTGAGTGTTACCACTCGAACCCCTTTGTCTTTTTTCATTTTTCAAATCTTTTTCAGTAAAGGAGTTTTTATTATGGGAACTGTATCTGAGTATTTTGGCTGTCTGGTATTTGACGACAGAGTTATGAAAAGCAAACTGTCATCAAAAGTTTATCAGTCACTCAAAAAGACAATTGATGAGGGCGCACAACTTGATATCAGTGTTGCCAATGCAGTTGCAATTGCAATGAAGGATTGGGCTGTTGAAAACGGTGCAACTCACTACACTCACTGGTTCCAGCCATTGACAGGTGTCACTGCTGAAAAGCACGACAGCTTTATTTCACCTTCACCTGACGGCGGTGTGATTATGGAGTTTTCGGGCAAAGAACTTATCAAGGGTGAACCTGATGCATCTTCATTCCCTTCAGGCGGACTGAGAGCAACCTTTGAAGCAAGAGGTTACACAGCGTGGGACCCTACATCATATGCATTTATTAAAGGTAAGACTTTATGTATTCCTACAGCTTTCTGTTCTTACGGAGGTCAGGCACTTGATAAAAAGACTCCGCTTCTCCGTTCAATGGAGGCGCTCAACAAACAAGCACTTCGTATTTTAAGATTATTCGGCAACAACACAGTAAAATGTGTTCGTACTTCGGTTGGTCCTGAGCAGGAATACTTCCTTGTAGATAAGGAAATGTACGATAAAAGACGTGACCTTCGCTTCACAGGACGCACACTCTTTGGTGCAAAGGCTCCTAAGGGTCAGGAAATGGATGACCATTACTTCGGTGTAATCAAACCTCGTGTTGCGGCTTATATGGAAGAGCTCAACAATGAACTCTGGAAGCTTGGTATTCTTGCAAAGACAGAACATAACGAGGTTGCTCCTGCACAGCACGAGCTTGCACCTATCTATACAACAACAAACATAGCAACCGACCACAATCAGCTTACAATGGAAATTATGCAAAAGGTTGCAGCTAAGCATGGTCTTGTATGCTTGCTCCACGAAAAGCCATTTGCAGGCGTTAACGGTTCAGGTAAGCACAACAACTGGTCAATTGCAACAGATTCAGGCGTAAACCTCCTTTCACCGGGTGAAACACCTTATGAAAACGCACAATTCTTACTTTTCCTTTGTGCAGTTATCAAGGCTGTTGACGATTATCAGGATCTTCTCCGTATTTCTGTTGCAACAGCAGGCAATGACCACCGTCTTGGTGCAAACGAAGCACCTCCTGCAGTAGTTTCAATCTTCCTCGGCGACGAGCTCAACGCAGTTCTTGAGGCTATTGAAAACGACACACCTTACAGCGGTGCTGAAAAGACACAGATGAAACTCGGAGTTGATGTTCTTCCTAAGTTCAACCGTGACACAACAGACCGTAACCGTACATCACCTTTTGCATTTACAGGAAACAAATTTGAGTTCCGTATGCTCGGTTCATCAAACAGCATCGCTTGTGCAAACATTATGCTCAACAGTGCAGTTGCTGAAAGTCTTAAGATTTATGCAGACAGACTTGAAGCTGCAGATGATTTTGAAACTGCTCTTCAGAGTATGATCCGCAAGACAATCAAAGACCATAAGAATATTATATTCAACGGTAACGGTTATGATGATGAGTGGATCACAGAAGCTACAGAAAAGAGAGGTCTTCTCAATTATCGCACAACACCTGATTGTATTCCTCACCTCCTCGATGAGAAGAACGTGAAGATGCTCACATCACAGGGTGTATTCGTTGAATCAGAGCTTAACTCACGTTATGAGATTACTCTTGAAAACTACTGCAAGACAGTTGTAATTGAAGCAAATACAATGATTGATATGGCTCAAACTGAAATCGCACCTGCGGTTGAAAGCTATGCACTTGACCTTGCAAATACATTGCAGGCTAAGAAAGCCGTAAATGCAAGCCTTGCTTGCAGCTATGAAAGCAATCTTGTAAAGAAGCTTTCAGAACTTACCGACACAATTGCAGTAAAGACTGCCGAACTTGAGCAGGCTGTACAAAACCTTGATTCATTGAGTGAGATCGGTGAAGAGGCAAATGCAATTCGTGACAACGTTCTTGTTAAGATGGATGAACTCCGCTTGGCTTGTGACGAAGCAGAAACAGTAACAGCTAAGAAGTATTGGCCGTTCCCGACATACGGTGATCTTCTTTTCGGTGTTAAGTAATAACAGATATTTCAGTTCGGGATATACAGGAATTCATCTTTTACAAAAACATTTCTCTGAGTTTGAGTAAAAGATGATATCCCTGATAACCTGAAATCGAAAATAAATTTATTTAAAGGGATGGTTTTTTATGGATGAAGCAATCAGAGAATTAGTCTCGGAAGCTACTTCTGCTGAAGTATTCGGCGTGTGGTTTCTCATAGGCGCAGCATTGGTGTTCTGGATGCAGGCAGGCTTTGCAATGGTAGAAGCAGGTTTCACCAGAGCGAAGAACACAGGTAACATTATTATGAAGAACCTTATGGACTTCTGTATCGGTACCGTAGTGTTCATACTTATCGGTTTCAGCTTACTTATGGGTGAGGACCTTTTAGGTTTCATCGGTAATCCGGGCTTTGACCTCTTTACAAGTTACGCAGACTTCGATTTCTCAAGTTTCGTATTTAACCTTGTATTCTGTGCTACAACAGCAACAATCGTTTCAGGTGCAATGGCAGAGCGTACAAAGTTCCTCTCATATTGCATCTATTCAGGTGTAATTTCAGCTCTTATCTATCCGATCGAAGCTCACTGGATCTGGGGCGGCGGCTGGCTTTCACAGCTTGGTTTCCACGATTTCGCAGGTTCATGTGCTATCCATATGGTTGGCGGTATCTCAGCTCTCATCGGTGCTAAGATTCTCGGACCTCGTATTGGTAAGTTCAACAAGGATAAGAATGGCAAGGTTACTAAGGTTAATGCTTTTCCGGGTCACAGCATTACATTCGGTGCACTCGGTGTATTTATCCTTTGGTTCGGCTGGTACGGCTTTAACGGTGCAGCCGCAACATCTATTGAACAGTTAGGTTCTATCTTCCTTACAACTACTATTGCTCCTGCACTTGCAACAGTTGTTTGTATGGTATTTACATGGATCAAGTACGGCAAGCCTGACGTTTCAATGTGTCTTAACGCATCACTCGCAGGTCTTGTAGGTATCACAGCAGGTTGTGACGTTACAGACGCACTCGGCGCAGCAATCATTGGTTCAGTTGCCGGTTTACTTGTAGTATTCGGTGTATGGCTCCTCGACCACAAGCTCCACATTGATGACCCTGTTGGTGCAGTTGCAGTTCACGCTTTGAACGGTATTTGGGGTACTCTTGCAGTAGGTCTTTTCGCAACAAGCTCAGCTCCCGGATATTCAATTGCAAATGCTTCAGGCGAAACAATCACAGGTTTGTTCTACGGCGGTGGCTTTGAACTCTTAGGCTTACAGCTTCTCGGTGTTTTAAGTGTTGCAGCTTGGACAGCAGTTGCAATGACAATTGTGTTCTTCGTTATCAAGAAGACTGTTGGTCTTCGTGCTACTCGTGAAGAAGAAATCGAAGGTCTTGACGCTACAGAACATGGTCTTCCAAGTGCATATGCAGGTTTTGCAATGCTTCCTGAATATATCGATGAGGAAGATGCTCCGGTTATGGTTACAGGCGACACACCTGTTGCTGAGGCTGTTGAGGTTAAGACAGTTCCTACATTTGAGAAGAAGGCAGATGCTAACGGCGTGAAGATCACAAAGGTTGAAATTGTCTGCAAGGAGTCACGAATTGAGGCTCTCAAGAATGCAATGGTAGGCATTGGTATTACAGGTATGACAGTATCTCACGTTCTCGGTTGCGGTGTTCAGAAAGGTAAGCCTGAGTTCTATCGTGGAGTTGCAGTAGAAGCTTCATTGCTTCCAAAGGTACAGGTTGAAATCGTTGTATGTGCAGTTCCTGTAGATAAGGTAATCGAAACAGCTAAGAGAGTTCTCTATACAGGTCATATCGGTGACGGTAAGATTTTCGTATATGATGTTGAGAACGTTGTAAAGGTTCGTACAGGCGAAGAAGGCTACGATGCTTTACAGGATGTTGAATAAGATAACTTCTTTTACTGAATTATAATGAAAAAACGCAGAGCCCTGTGTGCATACTATATGCATACAGGCTTTGCGTGGTTGTGTTTAAAAATAAAATTATCGAATAAAACAGACAGAACAAGGAGAAAAAAGATGACTAAATACGTTTTTGTGACCGGCGGAGTTGTTTCCGGTCTTGGCAAAGGAATCACAGCCGCATCACTGGGCAGACTTCTCAAGGCGAGAGGTTTGAAGGTTGCGGCGCAAAAGCTTGACCCCTATATAAATGTTGACCCCGGCACTATGAGCCCTTATCAGCACGGTGAAGTGTTTGTCACCGAGGACGGAGCAGAAACCGACCTTGACCTCGGTCACTATGAACGATTTATCGACGAGGACCTCAACAAATATTCCAATCTCACAACAGGTAAGGTTTACTGGAACGTGCTCAATAAAGAAAGACGTGGTGAATACCTCGGCTCTACCGTTCAGGTAATTCCCCACATCACAAACGAGATCAAAGAGTTTGTTTATAGCGTCGGCAAAAAGACGAATGCCGATGTTGTCATCACCGAAATAGGCGGTACTATCGGTGATATCGAATCTCAGCCGTTTATTGAGGCTGTTCGTCAGATATCCCTCGAAGTCGGACGTGAAAACAGTTTGTTTATTCATGTAACGCTTGTACCGTTTTTGCGTGGTTCGGACGAGCATAAGTCAAAGCCTACACAACATTCCGTAAAGGAATTGCAGGGTATGGGCATAAATCCCGATATTATTGTTCTGCGTTGTGATGAACCGTTGGAGGACTCTATTTTCAAGAAAATTTCCTTGTTCTGTAATGTAAAACCCGATTGCGTAATTGAAAATATCACTCTTCCTAATCTCTATGAAGCTCCGCTTATGCTTGAAAAGGCAAACTTCTCGTCTGTTGTATGCCGTGAACTCGGCATTGACGCACCAAAGGGCGATCTTTCGGAGTGGACAAAAATGGTTGAGAACATCAAGCAGATTGACCACAGCGTGAATATCGGACTTGTGGGCAAGTATGTTGCCTTGCACGACGCTTATCTCTCGGTTGCAGAGGCTCTGCGCCACGCAGGATATTATTGCAATTCAAATGTAAATATCCAATGGATCGATTCAGAGGGACTTAACGAGCAAAATTATAAAGAAAAACTTTCCGACCTCGACGCAATTATAATCCCCGGTGGTTTCGGAAATCGTGGTATAGAAGGAATGATTCTCTCTGCAAAGTATGCAAGAGAAAATAATCTCCCGTATTTCGGAATCTGTTTGGGTATGCAGATTGCGGTTATAGAGTATGCCAGAAATGTTGCGGGAATTGCTGACGCACATTCAGGCGAGTTTGATGAAATGTGCAAAAACAAAGTTATTGACTTTATGCCCGGTCAGAGTGGTGACATTGATATGGGCGGTACACTTCGTCTTGGTTCATATCCGTGCAAAATCAAAGCAGGTTCAACAATGGAGCGTTGCTATGGAAGTCAGTTGATAAACGAAAGACACCGCCATCGTTATGAGTTCAATAACGAGTACCGTGAAATTCTCGAAGGCAAAGGTCTTGTGCTTAGCGGAACATCTCCTGACGGCAGACTTGTTGAAACGGTTGAGCTTTCAGACAGACCTTTCTATGTGGGAGTGCAGTATCACCCTGAGTTCAAGAGCCGTCCGAACAGACCTCATCCGCTGTTCAGAGGATTTGTAGAAGAAGCCTGTAAACATTCAGAAGGAGGCAACGTATGAGTGTTCACGAAGAATGTGGTGTGTTCGGTGTCATAGGCACAGAACAGACCGATGTTGCAAGTATGGTGTATTACGGATTGTATGCACTTCAGCACCGTGGTCAGGAAAGCTGTGGAATTGTTGTAAATGACGACGGTGTGTTTTCCTCAAGAAAAGATATGGGACTTGTCAGCGAGGTGTTTACTGCTGATAATATGTCAGGTCTGCCAAAGGGCACAATGGCTGTAGGTCACGTTCGTTACGGAACAACAGGCGGAACAAACCGCAAGAACTGCCAGCCGATTGAAGTGAACCATCAAAAGGGCAGAATGGCAATTGCCCACAACGGAAACCTGAGCAATGCCGCAGAACTGAGAGATAGGCTTGAGCTTTCGGGAGCGATTTTCCACACTACAAGCGACACCGAAACAATTGCATATATTGTTGTACGGGAAAGACTGAAATCATCGTCAATTGAGGCGGCTCTTAGCTCTGCTATGTACACACTTGACGGAGCATATTCACTTGTGCTTATGTCACCGCAAAAGCTTATTTGTGCAAGAGATCCTTATGGTTTTCGCCCTCTTTGTTACGGAAAAACACCCGACGGAATGTACGTTGTAGCGTCCGAAAGCTGTGCGCTTACGGCAGTGGGTGCGGAATTTATCCGTGATGTTGAACCGGGTGAAATTCTTGTGTTCAGCAAAAACGGCGTGGTTTCACGCAGAGAGCATTGCAACAGCCGCAGAAAAAAGATGTGCATTTTTGAGTATATATATTTTGCAAGACCTGACTCCGTGATCGATAAAGTGTCGGTTCACGGCGCAAGAGTCCGTGCAGGAAGAATCCTTGCCAAAACCCACCCCGTAGAGGCTGATGTGGTCGTCGGTGTTCCCGATTCGGGACTTGATGCGGCACTCGGCTACAGCGAGGAGTCGGGTATTCCGTACGGCATAGGACTTATCAAGAATAAGTATATCGGACGAACATTTATTTCTCCCGGACAGAACGCAAGAGTTGATCAGGTGAGAATCAAGCTCAGTGCCGTTGAGGAGAGCGTAAAAGGAAAGAGAGTTGTCCTTATTGATGACTCGATCGTAAGAGGTACGACAAGCGGCAGAATAGTAAAGCTTCTGCGTGATGCAGGAGCAAAGGAAATTCATATGAGAATTTCGGCACCTCCGTTCTTACACCCTTGCTATTACGGCACAGATATTGATTCAAGAGATAATCTCATTGCCTGTCACCATCCCGTAGATGAAATTGCAGAAATAATCGGTGCGGATACCTTGGGTTATCTGCCAGTTTCTGAGTTGAAATCTCTCACAGGCAATACTGAGTTTTGCAGTGCCTGCTTTGACGGCGAATATCCCACAGCAATTCCTAAGGATATCCGCAAGGACAAGTTTGAAAGAAAACTATCGGAAATAAAAATAGAGAAACAACATTAAGTTAAAGCAAACCTAATATAAGCAATTAAATGTTTCTTTTAAACGGGATTCCAAAGGGATACCCTTTGGTCGTTTGGATGGGAGATTTTTAAGAGGGAAGGAAAATCGAAATTCCTTCCCTCTTGAATTTGCTTTCTTTTGGTTCGTTTTCTTTTCAAATAAAAGAAAATGAACATAGCTGTACTGTTTAAATTTTATGAAACTTATTTTAGTGATATCAACGATAATAAATTTAGCAACCTTTCGTGCGGATATTATTACATTGAAATTTCCAGAAGTTTGTCTGCATTAACGAGGTTTACGTTATCAAAATCCTTATCTCTGACATTTTTATCCTTGTAAAGTCCGAGAGAGAACGTGTAATCAACCGTATCTTCGATATTTCCGCAGGCGAAATAGTATTCGGTGGGTTCGTCATAGGCAATCATACTTTCCGTTGCGACTTGATATGAATCCATTGAATCCTTGACTAAACTTTCGGTGAATTTCTCCTTGCCTCTGTACTCGATGAATATCAGAAAATCGGGTTGCAGAGTATCATATGTTTCATCCTTTTTAAAGAGCGTATAGTGAAAATCTCCGTCATTCTCTTCTGATTTATCATATCCGATGAGTTTGCCTTTTTCGTAGGCTGACTTATATATTGACAGACTTGAATCCTCAAATTCCTCTGCCGTATAGAAAACGGAACTGCATTTGTAAAGTTCATCATTACAGCTTGTATTATAAGTTCTGATGTTGATAATCGAAGAAACAGATATCACAACAAGCATTGCGCACAGTACAATAATTATAATACTCTGCGGATTTATGTTTCTGTGCTTATATTGTTTTTCTCCGCTGAGCTGTTTTTTAATTCTGTGGTTGTATACCAGCATATATACAAAAACTGCAATAACTCCGAGAATCACAGTTAATGCAATGAAAAAAATACTTACTGCTACCATAGTTATCCTCCTTAAATTCCGAAATGATTTTTAAAAATATAGTAGTAGCTTCTTGTAACGTCAACCTTGTCGCCATTGCAAAGCGTTACGATGAATTTTTGTGACAATGCGACACGGATACCTTTGACCTTGTTCACCGCAATTATGACAGATTTGCTTATCCTGACAAATTCATTCGGATTGAGGAACTTTTCAAGCTGAGCAAGGGGCTCACTGCATTTGTAGATTTTATCCTTTGTGTGCAGGGTGATATCGTGCCCCATACTCTCAATATACAGTACCTCGTCTGTCGGAATGTGGTATGAAATATCCTGATTTTTACAGCTTATATAACTGCTGTATCGATTTCGTTCAACGAGAATATAATCAGCGTCATCACTTAGCTCAAATCCCATATCAATAAGCTTCTGCGATATATCGTTCAGACTTTCTGCGCTGACTTCCAATTTTATCTTCAATGCAATTCTCCTTTCAAGCGTTAAGGGATTGTCGACTTTACCTTACGCATATACATTATCATAATAAATTTGTGAATTCAACAAATCTTCCCAAGTTGCATTTATGCTTTCGTAAGTTGCATTTGATATTACGGTAACACTGATAAATTGAAAAAATTATATCATTTCTCTTGACATCTGCATATGCTGGTGATATAATTCAGTTAATTTAATAAACTAAACCGTTGAAGCGGAGATAACGGCAATGATGCCTTCACAGAGAACCCGTGGTGCTGAGAGTCGGGTAAGAAACAATTTGTCAAATGGACCGCTGAGGGTGCAGTCAAATGCGTTTGTGCGCAAAGTATTCTGCAACGTGTGGGCATACGTCAGTTGCCGGGGATATGTTGGTATCCTGACAAGTGCACGGCACTTTTGCCGTGAATTCAAGGTGGCACCGCGGATAATTGTATTTATTCGTCCTTGACAGATAGTATATTTCTGTCAAGGGCGTTTTTGTTTTTAAGGACTCCTTTGACAGCATAGGTCAAAGGAGTTTTGCTTTATGAAATTTTCACCAAGCGTTGATGAAGTCAGAAAAATTGCAGACGAGGGAAAATACAGGGTTCTGCCTGTCAGTTGTGAAATTCTTTCCGATATCTGCACACCGATTCAGGCTTTAAAGATACTCAAAAATGTATCCACTCACTGCTATATGCTCGAGTCGGTTGCCGAAAAAGAAAAGTGGGGTCGTTATACTTTCTTAGGCTTTGACCCGAAACTTGAAATTACCTGTATGGATGGCGAGATGAAGGCAGGCAATGTCAAATTCAAAACCGACAACCCTTCCGATTTTCTTCGCCAGATACTTGCAGATTACAAAAGTCCACGATTTGATTATCTGCCGTCATTTACAGGCGGTCTGGTTGGATATTTTTCATACGATTATCTCGGTTACAGCGAGCCTACAGTCAGAAACAAAGCACAGGACACCGAAGAATTCAAAGATGTTGACCTGATGCTCTTTGACAAGGTCATCGCTTTTGATAACTTCCGTCAGAAGATAATACTCATTGCTAATATGTCGCTTGAAGATGTTGAAACAGGCTACAACAAAGCTGTTATGGAACTCAGACAGCTTTATGAATTGCTCAGCAAAGGCGAGCAGAAAAAAGAACCCGGGAGTCATCTCAAAGGCGAAGTAACGCCGTTGTTTGACAAAGAAACCTACTGCGATATGGTCGAAAAGGCAAAGCATTATATTCACGAGGGTGACATTTTCCAGATCGTTCTCTCAAACAGACTTGAAGCACCTTTTGAGGGCAGTCTTTTGAATACCTACCGTGTGCTGAGGACGATAAATCCTTCACCGTATATGTTCTATTTTTCAGGCACCGATGTTGAAGTTGCAGGTGCATCTCCCGAAACTCTCGTGAAACTTGAAAACGGAGTTCTTCATACATTTCCTCTTGCAGGAACACGACCGAGGGGAAAGAACGAAGCCGAGGACAAAGCTTTGGAATCAGAACTTCTCGCAGACGAAAAAGAACTTGCAGAGCATAATATGCTTGTGGACTTGGGCAGAAACGATCTCGGAAAAATAAGCAAATTCGGAAGTGTTGAAGTTGAGAAATTACATTCCGTTGTAAGATATTCCCACGTTATGCACATCGGTTCAACTGTACGCAGTGAGATTAGGGATGAATTTGACGCCCTTGATGCTGTTGAAGCTGTACTTCCTGCCGGTACGCTTTCAGGTGCTCCAAAAATCAGAGCTTGTCAGCTTATCGGAGAACTTGAAAACAACAAGCGTGGTATCTACGGAGGTGCAATCGGCTACATCGACTTTACAGGCAATATGGACACCTGCATAGCTATCAGAATCGCATATAAAAAGAACGGCAAGGTGTTTGTCAGAAGCGGAGCAGGAATAGTTGCCGATTCTTCCCCCGAAAAGGAATATCAGGAATGTATCAACAAGGCGCAGGCAGTTGTAAATGCACTCAGACTTGCAGAGGAGGCAGAATTATGATTTTACTGATAGATAACTACGACAGCTTTTCATATAACCTCTATCAGTTCATCGGCGAGATCGAACCTGATATAAAAGTTATCCGCAACGATGAAATGACGGTGGAGCAAATTAAAAATCTTAGCCCAGACCGCATAATTCTTTCACCCGGTCCGGGCAGACCCGAAAACGCAGGGGTAATTATAGATGTTACAAAAGAACTCGGCAAAGATGTTCCGATCCTCGGAGTTTGTCTGGGACATCAGGCGATCTGCAAGGCATTCGGAGCTACTGTCACCTATGCAAAACAGTTGATGCACGGAAAACAATCAGAAGTAAAGTTTGATAAAGACTGTTTGCTTTTCAGAGATTGTCCCGAAAAGGCATTGGTCGCACGTTATCATTCCCTTGCGGCAGATGCAGATACGATTCCCGAAGAATTAAAAGTAACTGCACTCACTGCTGACGGAGAAGTTATGGCTGTACAGCACAGAGAATATCCGATCTACGGAGTGCAGTTTCACCCCGAATCAATAATGACACCAAACGGAAAACAAATGCTCAGAAGCTTTATAAAGGAGATATAGTTATGATCAAAGAAGCAATTGTAAAAATCGTAAATAAGCAGGATTTAACTTACGATGAAGCCTACACGGTGATGAACGAAATTATGAGTGGTGAAACTTCTGCAACACAGAATGCCGCATTTCTCGCTTCGCTTTCAACAAAAAGTGCAAGAGCCGAAACTACAGATGAAATTGCAGGATGCGCCGCCGCAATGAGAGCGCACGCAACAAAAGTTGAAACCGATATGGATTTGTTTGAAATCGTTGGCACAGGCGGTGACAATGCTCACAGCTTTAATATCTCCACAACCACAGCTCTTGTATGTGCCGCAGGCGGTATGAAAGTTGCAAAACACGGCAACCGTGCCGCTTCCTCTCAGTGCGGAACGGCAGACTGCCTTGAGGCTTTGGGAGTAAACATTGAGCAGAGTCCCGAAAAGTGCGTTGAACTTCTGAATAAAGTCGGAATGTGCTTCCTGTTTGCCCAGAAGTATCATACCTCAATGAAATATGTGGGTGCTATCAGAAAAGAACTCGGATTCCGCACAGTTTTTAATATCCTCGGCCCGCTTACAAACCCTGCAAGTCCAAAGTTGCAGTTGCTCGGTGTGTATGACGAATACCTCGTTGAACCGTTGGCTCAGGTTCTCATCAGCCTCGGTGTAAAGAGAGGTATGGTAGTTTACGGTCAGGATAAACTCGATGAGATTTCAATGAGCGCACCTACTACCGTTTGTGAGTTCAAGGACGGCTGGTTCAAAACTTATACAATAGCACCCGAGAATTTCGGATTTGAGCGTTGCACAAAAGCCGACTTAACAGGCGGAACTCCCAAAGAAAACGCAAAGATTACACTTGATATCTTAAACGGCGAAAAAGGTCACAAGCGCAATGCAGTTTTGATGAACGCAGGTGCGGCGCTTTATATCGGCGGAAAAGCTGAAACTATGAAAGACGGAATTACCCTTGCTGAGGAACTCATTGATTCGGGCAAAGCGTTGGAAACTCTCAACAAACTGATTGAAATAAGCAACAGTGCGGAGGAATAATATGACTATTTTAAATCAGCTTGCCGACTATGCTAAAGAGCGCACAGAGCTTGCAAAAAAGAAAATATCTCCCGAAGAAATCAGACGAATTGCCCTGTCGCTTCCCAAAGGCAATTTTGAGTTTGAAAATGCACTGAAAAAATCAGGAATTTCATTTATCTGCGAATGTAAAAAAGCTTCCCCTTCAAAAGGGCTTATCGCACCTGATTTTCCGTATATAAATATTGCGAAAGATTATGAAAAGGCAGGTGCAGACTGCATTTCGGTGCTGACCGAGCCAAAATGGTTTCTCGGCAGTGACGAATATCTCAAAGAAATTGCAAATTCCGTTTCAATCCCCTGTTTACGCAAGGATTTTACGGTTGACGAATATATGATTTACGAGGCAAAACTGCTCGGTGCTTCGGCGGTTCTTTTGATCTGTTCTATACTCAGCAAAGCACAAATCAAAGAATATATCGCAATTTGTGACGAACTCGGATTGTCGGCTTTAACAGAGGCTCACGACGAATCTGAAGTGCAGACAGCACTTGATGCAAAGGCACGCATTATCGGAGTGAACAATCGAAACCTCAAGGATTTTACCGTAGATACCGAAAACAGCAGCAGACTTCGCAGTTTGATTCCGTCTGATGTGCTTTTTGTGTCAGAAAGCGGTGTGAGCAGTGCCGAAGATGTTAAAAAGCTCTGTGAAATCGGAGCTGATGCAGTTCTTATCGGTGAAACGCTGATGAAATCCTCCGACAAAAAAGCAAAACTCGCTGAACTCAGAGGTTTAATATGACAAAAATCAAACTTTGCGGTCTTACAAGACTTTGTGACATAGAGGTTGCAAACGAGCTCAAGCCTGAATATATCGGCTTTGTGTTTGCGCCGAAAAGTCGCAGATATGTGACCCCCGAAAAAGCAAAAGAATTGAAAAATCAACTCCACTCAGATATTAAAGCCGTAGGAGTGTTTGTGAACGAAAGTGCTGAATCGGTTGCCGAACTTCTGAATAAAGAGATAATTGATATCGCCCAGTTGCACGGCACGGAAAGCGAAAGCTATCTCAGCAGTTTGAGAAAACTGACCGACAAGCCGATAATCAAAGCATTTCGGATAGACTGCGAACAGGATATTGCAAAAGCGCAGAACAGTTCGGCTGATTTTGTTTTGCTCGATTCGGGTAACGGAGGAACAGGCACGGCATTTGATTGGAATTTGTTGAAAAATATCAGCAGACCGTATTTCCTTGCAGGAGGGCTCGGTCTGAACAACATTCAAAACGCAATAAAAAAACTAAAACCATATGCAGTAGATGTCAGTTCGGGACTCGAAACTGACGGAGTAAAAGACAGAAGCAAAATGACAAAATTTGTAGCCATAGTGAGAAAGGACGATTCAGAATGACAAATCCAAACGGACGTTTCGGTGTTCACGGCGGACAGTATATTCCCGAAACACTGATGAACGCAGTTATAGAGCTTGAAGAAGCGTATAATCACTTCAAAAATGATCCTGAGTTCAACAGAGAACTCACCGAACTTTTAAACGAATATGCAGGCAGACCCTCAAGACTTTATTATGCCGAAAGAATGACAAAAGATCTGGGCGGTGCAAAGATATATCTCAAACGTGAGGATCTCAACCACACAGGTTCACACAAGATAAATAATGTGCTCGGTCAGGCTTTGCTTGCAAAGAAAATGGGCAAAACAAGACTTATCGCAGAAACAGGCGCAGGTCAGCACGGTGTTGCCACAGCAACTGCCGCCGCTTTGCTTGATATGGAATGTGTAGTGTTTATGGGCGAAGAAGATACTATCCGTCAGGCTCTCAATGTTTATCGTATGCGTTTGCTCGGTGCTAAGGTTGTTCCCGTAAAGACAGGCACAGCAACTCTCAAAGACGCAGTTTCGGAAGCTATGAGAGAGTGGACTTCTCGTATAGCAGACACACATTATTGTCTTGGTTCGGTTATGGGCCCTCATCCGTTCCCCACAATAGTAAGAGATTTTCAGGCTGTTATCTCAAAAGAAACCAAACAGCAGATTCTCGAAAAGGAGGGCAAACTTCCCGACGCAGTAATCGCCTGTGTAGGGGGAGGTTCAAATGCTATCGGCAGTTTCTATCATTTTATAGAAGATGAAAATGTAAAGCTTATCGGCTGTGAGGCGGCAGGCAGAGGCATTGATACCTTTGAAACAGCGGCTACCGTCAATACGGGCAGAATCGGAATTTTCCACGGAATGAAGTCATATTTCTGTCAGGATAAGTACGGTCAGATCGCACCTGTATACTCGATTTCAGCCGGTCTTGACTATCCGGGTGTAGGCCCTGAACACGCATACCTGCACGACATCGGCAGGGCAGAATATGTGCCGGTTACAGACGAAGAAGCGGTCTGCGCTTTTGAATATCTTGCAAAAATTGAGGGAATCATTCCTGCCATTGAGTCGGCTCACGCAGTTGCTCAGGCAATTAAGCTTGCGCCTGCAATGGATAAAGATAAGATAATCGTAATCACAATTTCGGGCAGAGGCGACAAGGACTGTGCCGCAATTGCCCGTTACAGAGGAGAGGATATTTATGAGTAAAATTAAATCAGCTTTTGAAAACGGAAAGGCGTTCATCGCCTTTATCACCTGCGGTGACCCTGATTTGGAAACTACAGCAAATGCGGTGCGTGCGGCTGTTGAAAACGGTGCGGATTTGATTGAACTCGGTATCCCGTTCTCCGACCCTACAGCCGAAGGCCCTGTAATTCAGGGCGCAAATCTCCGTGCGCTTGAGGGCGGAGTGAACACCGATATGATCTTTGATTTTGTAAAAGAGCTCAGACGTGACGTAAAAGTTCCTATGGTGTTTATGACTTATGCAAACGTAGTATTTTCCTACGGTGCAGAGGAGTTTATTTCAACTTGCAGTGATATCGGAATTGACGGAATTATCCTGCCCGACCTTCCGTTTGAAGAGAAAGACGATTTTCTGCCGATTTGCCGTAAGTACGGCGTTGATATAATTTCGCTCATCGCTCCTACATCGGAAAACCGAATTGCAATGATTGCAAAAGAAGCCGAAGGCTTTTTGTACATCGTTTCAAGCCTCGGAGTAACAGGTGCAAGAAGTGAAATTAAGACAGACTTGAAGGCTATAATCGAGGTCGTTCGTCAGAATACCGATATTCCATGTGCAATAGGTTTCGGAATTTCCACACCCGAGCAGGCTAAGAAAATGGCTGACATCTCCGACGGTGCTATTGTCGGTTCTGCTATTATCAAATTGCTTGAAAAATACGGCAAGGACGCCCCGAAATACATAGGCGAGTATGTAAAGTCTATGAAAGATGCGTTAAAATAAAATATCTTTTCGGACATAAGGGAGATTGCTTTTGATAATCTCCCTTATACTATTGAAATTTTCACTGCAGAAGTTTATAATATCTTTTGGATGGTATTCGGAAGAAACTGTACTGATATTAAATCTTCGGAGAAGAAAGAGAGTGTCACCTATACAACGCATATGCACTGAGCATAGCGAAAGTAAAGGCAGGTGGTGTGATTGAGAATCGGATTTATAGGAGCCGGTAAGGTAGGTTTTTCGTTGGGAAAATACTTTACACAGCACGATGTGTGCGTAACAGGCTATTATAGTCGCAATTCAGACTCTTCAAAAGAAGCGGCAAAATTCACAAAAACAAAGTATTACGAAAATACAGATGAACTTATAAAAGACAGTGATACTCTGTTTCTTACGGTCCCTGACGGGAGTATTCGTGAGGTTTATTCAAAATTGATTCAATCAGACATAGAGGGAAAATGTCTTGTGCACTGCAGTGGTGCGCTGTCCTCCAAAGTTTTTTTCGATATCGGCAAGCGAGGAGCAAGAGGTTGCTCTGTCCATCCTATTTGTGCCGTGAGCGATAAACTGACGGGCTATAAGGACTTATCCAAAGCGTATTTTACAATTGAAGGAGAAAATGTTGACGAGTTGGCTGAGTTGCTTCGCAGTATGGGAAACGAGGTTGAACGGATTTCTCAGGAAAACAAAGTGAAGTATCATTCAGCGTCGGTGTATGCAAGCAATCTTGTGGCGGGGCTTTATGATATCGCCGCTGAGTTGTTGCAGGAGTGTGGCTTGAGCAAAGAATTTTCGGTCAATGCACTTAAACCGTTGTTTATCGGCAATGCAGGCAATATCGCTTCTAACGGTGTTGTAAATGCATTGACAGGACCGGTGGAGAGGGCAGATGTTCAGACGATTGAAAAGCATCTTGAGGCTCTGGACGGAGATAATAAACACATCTACCGTTTGTTGTCACGACGTTTGGTAAACGTGGCTGAAAGGAAGAATCCTGACAGAGATTACCACGACATATGTACGCTTCTGGAAAAAGAAAGGGATTGAAAATGAAAAATACAGTTGTAACATTTCGTGAAGCAAAGCAAAAGGGCGAAAAGCTTACAATGCTTACCGCATATGACTATTCCACGGCAAAGCTGATTGATGAAGCAGGTGTCAATTCGATATTAGTCGGAGATTCACTCGGAAATGTGATTTTAGGATATGAGGACACAATATCCGTTACAATGGAGGATATGATTCACCACGGTGCGGCAGTTGCAAGAGGCGCAAAAAATGCTCTTGTCGTAATTGATATGCCGTTTATGTCGTATCAGACAAGCGTTTATGACGCTGTTGTAAATGCAGGACGTCTGATGAAGGAAGGCAGAGCCGATGCGGTTAAATTAGAGGGCGGAAAAGAAGTTTGTCCGCAGATTGAAGCGATTACAGCGGCAGGCATACCTGTTGTGGCGCATTTGGGACTTACACCTCAATCCATCAATGCTTTCGGAGGATTCAGAGTTCAGGGCAAAAGCGAAGAAACTGCTAAAAAGCTGATTGCTGACGCAAAAGCCGTAGAACAGGCAGGTGCATTTGCAGTGGTACTTGAATGTGTTCCAGCAAAGCTTGCCGAAATTATAACAAAAGAGATTTCAATACCGACAATCGGCATCGGAGCAGGAAATGTGTGTGACGGACAGGTGCTCGTATATCAGGATATGCTCGGTATGTTCTCAGACTTTACACCAAAATTTGTAAAGCGTTTTGCAAACGTAGGCGAAGTTATGACATCAGCATTCAAGCAATATTGCGAAGAAGTGAAGAACGGAACATTTCCTTCGGAAGAACACGAATATAAAATAGACGACGAAATTTTGGAAAAACTTTATTAAGTAAGAAACGGGAGAATTCTGATGCAGATATCAACAACTATAAAAGAAGTAAGAACTCAGATAAAAGATTGGAAAAAACAGGGATATACAATCGGATTCGTGCCCACTATGGGCTATCTTCACGAAGGTCACGCAAGCCTGATGAAAAAGGCAAAAGAGCAGTGTGACAAGGTCGTGGCAAGCATATTTGTAAATCCGATGCAGTTCGGTGTAAATGAGGATCTGGACAGCTATCCCAGAGATTTGCAGGCTGATGCAAAGCTTTGCGACTCAATCGGAGTTGATTTGATTTTCCACCCCGATGTTGAGGAAATGTACGACAGCGGTTTCTGTTCTTTTGTGGATATGAACGGGCTGACTAAGGAACTTTGCGGAAAGTCAAGACCTATTCATTTTCGTGGAGTGTGCACGGTTGTCTGCAAGCTGTTCAATATCGTGACACCCGACAAAGCTTTCTTTGGTCAGAAAGACGCACAGCAGTTGGCTGTTATCCGCCGTATGGTAAAAGATTTGAATATGGATATTGAAATTGTGGGTTGTCCGATCATCAGAGAAGAGGACGGACTTGCAAAAAGTTCAAGAAACACATATCTAAACGCAGACGAACGTCGTGCGGCTCTTATCCTAAGTCAGACTATACGTCTTGGCGAACAGATGGTCAAAGACGGCGAAAGGGATGCTCAAAAGCTAACAGCGGCAATGAAGGAGAATATCTCAAAAGAGCCTTTGGCTAAAATCGACTATGTTGATGCCGTAAGTATGGATACGATTGAAAAAACAGATGAGCTGAAAGGAACGATACTTGTCGCAATGGCGGTATATATCGGAAAGACACGCCTTATTGATAACTTTATAGCAGAGATTTAAGAGTATATTGGGAAAGGAAGGAATGCGTAATGCAGATTCAGGCATTGAAATGTAAGATACACCGTGCAACTGTTGTTCAGGCTGAACTCGATTATATCGGAAGTATCACAATTGACGAAGCACTTATGGAGCAGGCAGGACTTCTTGAATATGAAAAAGTTCAGATAGTAGACATCAACAACGGTTCGAGATTTGAAACATATGTCATCTGCGGAAAGCGTGACAGCGGAATGATCTGTCTTAACGGTGCGGCGGCACGAATGGTGTCCGTAGGTGATAAAATCATCATAATGGCATATGCATCAATGACACCTCAGGAACTCAGCGAGAATCCGCCTAAGGTATTGTTTGTAGATGACGAAAATCATGTAACCCGTGCAACACGCTATGAGAAACACGGCAGGATAGAAGATTTGGTATAATATGGTGTGTGAAGAACGGTTAATTATTGCAGACTTTTCTTCGCACACTTATAATTTTGGGAGGAATAACTGATGATTCTCGGTATTGATATGGGAAATACCAACATTGTGATCGGATGTATTGATGACGAAAAAATATATTTTATAGAGCGACTTTCAACAGATAAATCAAAAACCGACCTGGAATACGCCATGGCTTTCAAAACTGTGCTTGACCTTCATTCAATTGATACGAAGGAGATAGAAGGTGCAATCATTTCTTCTGTTGTCCCTCCGGTAGCAGGCACTCTTGTAAGTGCAGTGACCAAAATTATCGGAGTAAAGCCGTATCTTGTCGGCCCCGGCATAAAGACAGGTCTTAACATCAAAATGGATAACCCGAAAAGTGTGGGCAGTGACTTGATAGTTGACGCAGTTGCAGGCATCAGGGAATACGGTGCACCGCTGATTATAATTGATATGGGAACGGCAACTACTATGTCAGTCGTTGATAAAAACGGCGATTATTCAGGCGGAATCATAGCACCGGGTGTGCGTGTTTCAATGGAGGCATTGGCATCAATGACTGCTCAGCTCAGCAAAGTAAGCCTTGAAACACCTGAAAAAGTAATCGGTAAGAATACCATTGATTGTATGACAAGCGGTTTGGTAGTCGGTGCGGCTTGTATGATAGACGGTTTTATCGAAAGAATGGAGGAGGAACTCGGTTACAAAACCACGATTTTGGCTACAGGCGGACTTGCTAAGGTTGTAGTTCCTCTTTGCAAAAGAGATATAATTGTTGACGATGACCTTTTGCTCAAAGGTCTGAAAATAATCTACGATAAAAATACTAAGTAACAGGAGGCATTGATATGCTTTCAGGAAAAAATGTTGTGCTCGGAGTAACAGGAAGCATTGCGGCATACAAGATTGCAAACCTTGCAAGTATGCTCAAAAAGCTGAATGCCGATGTCACAGTTCTTATGACTGAGAATGCCACAAATTTTATAAATCCTATAACATTTGAAACGCTTACGGGTAACAAATGCCTGATCGACACATTTGACAGGAATTTTCAGTACAGCGTAGAACATGTGTCGCTTGCCAAAAAGGCAGATGTTGTGCTGATTGCACCTGCGTCTGCAAACGTAATCGGAAAGCTTGCAAACGGAATTGCCGATGATATGCTTACAACAACGGTCATGGCTTGCGACTGCAAAAAAATAATTGCACCTGCAATGAACACCCGTATGTATAAGAATCCGATCGTACAGGACAATATGGATAAGCTTGCACGATTCGGTTATGAAGTTATTTCAGCCGATACAGGATATCTCGCCTGCGGTGACGAGGGCGTGGGAAAAATGCCTTCGGAAAATGTACTTATGCAGTATATTCTGAGAGAATGTGCCTGCAAAAAAGATATGCTCGGCAAAAAAGTTTTGATTACAGCAGGCCCGACTATGGAAAAGATAGACCCTGTAAGGTTCATCAGCAACCATTCTACAGGCAAAATGGGCTATGCCCTCGCTAAAAACTGTATGCTGCGTGGTGCAGATGTTACCCTTGTTTCAGGCAAAACAAATCTTGAACCTCCGATGTTTGTAAAGGTGATAAACGTTGTGTCGGCAAGAGATATGTACGAAGCTGTGATTGATAATTTTGACGAGCAGGATATAGTTATAAAAGCAGCGGCAGTTGCAGATTACCGTCCGAAAAATCCTTCTGATGAAAAGGTCAAAAAGAGTGATACTGAGATGTCAATTGACCTCGAGCGCACAGATGACATTCTGAAAACTCTCGGTGAAAGAAAATCAAAGCAGTTTTTGTGCGGATTTTCAATGGAAACAGAGAATATGATTGAAAACTCAAAGAAAAAGCTTGAAAAAAAGCACCTTGATATGATCGTTGCAAACAACCTGAAAAAAGCAGGTGCAGGTTTCGGAACGGACACAAATATAGTGACGATTATAACACCCGATGGGACAAAAGAACTTGATATTATGTCAAAAGACAAAGTCGCCGAAAACATAGTGAACGAAATTTTAGAAAAGATTTAATATAAAGACAAAAAACTGCAAGGAGGGTTAATTTCTTGCAGTTTTTTGCTTATAGGGAAATAGTTGGTGATTCTCGGGCAACCGTCGTCACGACGGCTAATTGCGTGTCGAGGCACTCAACTGATTTGGGTTAAGTGAAAGTACACAAAAATTTGTTGTATTATTTACTTTGTGTGAGCAAGGTGTTATAATAAGTATAAAAATAACAAAAACGCTTTAATTTATTACAAATTTTTACGATGAATGTCGTAAAATAGCTTTTTTAAAATTAGGGGGTAAAAGCGAATGAAAAAATTATTATCAGTTTTTGTTTCAATTTCGTTGATTTTGTTGCTCTCGCAATTAGGCGAGGTAAAAGGTTTTGCAGCTGAATTGTCAGAAAATTATTCAATGGCGCAAGCCGATGTTCAGATTGACGATTATCCGATGATAACAAACTTTGTGCCTGTTGAGAACGGAGTCAAAGTCAGCTGGACTGAATATGCGGAAGCGTCAAAATACAGGCTGTATATTTTGAGCGACGGCAAGTGGAAAAAACTGTGCACGACAGCATCAACAAACTTTGTGCATGAAAATCTCGTTGACGGCACGTCTTATATCTACACAGTAAGAGCGCTGAACACCGAAGGTTCGGATTTTATCAGCGGATATAACAGCGACGGTTGGGAAAATACCTACTTTAAGGCTCCCGAAATAACCTCATTGATCAACACAAATGACGGAGTTTTGGTTCGTTGGAGTTCAGGTGCAAATGTCGGACAATACAGGATTTACAGAAAAACAAATAATTCAGGTTGGAGTTATATCGGTGATTCCGACAGCACAACTTATGTAGATAAAACTGCTTCATCAGGCACTAACTACACCTATACAGTAAGATGTCTTAATTCGGACGGAAAGCTTGTAAGCTATTACAACAACGGTAAATCCATTACATATGTAAAAGCTCCCCAAATTTCTAAAATTGAAAACACTGCAACAGGTGCAAAAATCAGTTGGTCAAAGTGTTCGGGAGCGTCAAAGTACAGAGTATTTTACCTCGACAGCAACAACACTTGGAAAGGCTTGGGTAACACAACTTCAACAAGCTATACCCACGATAAGCTAAAAACAGGCACAACATATACTTACACCGTAAGATGCCTTGATTCAAAGGGCAACTTCGTAAGCGGTTATGATAAAACAGGCGCAAGCAATATGTTTATCACAACTCCGACTATTTCCTCGCTGACAAATATTAACGGCGGAGTTCAAGTCAAGTGGGGAAAGCTCAGCGGAGCAGACAGCTATCGCATTTACAGAAAGACAAAAAATACAGGCTGGAGTTATATAGGTGATTCCGACAGCACAACTTATGTGGATATTTTGTAGCTTGTGCTTTATACAACAACAGCAAATTACTGGAAAATGAATCTATTTATAATACGGTAAGTGAAAAATGGCCATCTCTTGTAAAAAATGAAATTACCGAAGATGTTATAAGTAAGGCTAAGAGTGATCTA
>JAXJYO010000046.1:0-12290 GCA_036306945.1 Ruminococcus sp.
AGGCTACGATTTCGCTATTGCTTCTTCTCTCCCACACCTCACGATGTGAAACTTGCAAGTCGCTTTCGGGTTAGTCGGTAACTACCTCCCAGTGGACTTTCACCACAGAGCATTGATATGCCCGTCATACAAACAAAAAGCGGTGCCACATAAATGACACCGCCTGAAAAGGGTATAGCTGTACCCTTAATATTTTGTGCGTTATCTTATGCGTCAATAAAATTTCAGCGTCAGAACTGCAATATGATATTCAATTTATCAGAAGCTTCTTCCGCCTCCGCCATGTGATGAACTTCTTCCACCGCCACCGCCTGAACGTCCGCCTCTCGAGCTTGAACTACTTGACTGGGTATGAACAGTTACAGTCTTATGAAGGAAGATATCCTGTCTGTCGGAAAGTTTTACCACACTATTTCCTTTAAGGTCGTAAATGCCCTTCTTACCTTGGTTTTTGTAGCGTAAATGTACGGACACTACAGAAAACGCAGCAATTGCAAGTGCAACAATTCCGATAATAATACCGTAATGCTTGAGAGTGTAGATAAAAATATTCTCTTCAATCTTGATATTATCTGTACTTCCACCCTCAGGCTTGCCTGAATTATAGTAATACTCTACATCTTCGATGAAAGCCTGTGCAGCTTCGTAGTACTCATCATCAGAGAGATAATACGTTACATCATCAAGTATTTCATCTACACGGTCATCGTTGAAATAATACATCGTATCACCCTTGGTGAGTATGTACATTTCTCGTGAACCCATATCGACGGTGAGCATAATTCCTCTTAAATCGTCGTTTTTGCCGAATCCTGAAATATCGTAGAAATCGTTGCAGACTTCTTCCATATCATAGGAATCAACGCCTCTTTCATTTGTATAAATGATAACATCCCAACCTGTGAGGTCGCTCACCTCATAGAGCTGTTCTTCGATGGTGGTATCCTGTTCGGATGTAAAAATATCAGCACTGTCATTGAGTTTGTATGAAGCTTCTGAAAAAACTGCTACGCTTGTGCATAATGTGAGAAGTACTGCGCACACGAGTGCCGAAAGTCTTTTAGTGTATTTCATCAGCATAATAACAGCATACCTCCCAGAAGTCCGATTATGAAAAGTGCAACTGCCACTATGGCAAACATAATAGCAAGCTTGCCCTTTGATGTCGGCAGACTGCCATAAGTCTTACCTGTTTGACCGTTGATTGCAAACGGATAGATTTTACCGTTGTATTTGTAAGTCACAATCCAAACAGGGAGCAGGGTATAGTTCCATGATTCAAGGTCTATGCGGTCATTGTAGCTTTCCACAACAACACCTGTGTAGCCGTCCATTGTGTCCTTGAGAAGATCCTGAGCGTAATCTCTCATACGCTTATTTACTTCCTCAGAAACATCTGCCCTTTCAAGGTCACGCTTTTCAGCCTGAAAGCCTGAAAGATATGACATCGAAAAATCATGAGCCTGACTCAAGTCAAACGGATGAACACACTGGAGCATTTCTCTATCCTGACTTTTGAGTGCTCTCTCGAACACGTTCTTGATTATAAGGTCACCGGTTCTGAGAAGCTGATATGTACTTGTTTCGGTGTAGATTTTTCTGCCTACCTTCCAGGTTTTAATCTTCTTGCCCTGTGCCGCCATACTTGCCTGACGCTGGTTATCAACATACCAATAAGGGAAATAAACGCCTGTGAGCTTTTCAAACTGCTTTTTGCCTGCAAAGCCTTTTGCTAAAAACCACTTCTTCTTGCACATTTCAAGGAATTTTTCAATAGCCTTATCCTTTGAAAGCGCAAACGGAATGATTCTGTCAGGCTTGAACTTACCCGAAAGTCTGCCTCCGAGAACTACGGGATTCTGGCAATAGAAGCAGGTTGTTGCCGCAGTTGAAGCCGTTGTAACCACCTCCGCACCGCAACTCGGACAGGTGTAAACAACCGCATCTTCAACATCTGCGTCATTATTGGGTTGTGCTGTTCTTTCCTGAGCTTCACGCTCTTTCTTTTCAGCCTGATTTTCTTTTGCCTCTTTTTCGGCATACATCTGCTGAATTTTCTGTTCCTCAAAGTCAGACATACAGTATTCGCAACTGAACATCTGCTTATCGGGGTTGAACTTCAACGGACCGCCGCAATTGGGGCATTTATAATTAACTGTTGCCATGTTCTACCTCTAATCTTTTTGCACCGTTATGTTGACGTTGCTTACTCTGCCTTTGTACCGCACTCAGGACAGAATTTTGCACTCTCTGAAAGCTCAGCTCCGCAGTTTGTGCAGAAACGCTTCTTTGGTGCTTCAGGCTTTTTACTGCCACATTCAGGACAGAACTTGCCTGTGTTTACTGCCCCGCAAGTGCAGGTCCAGCCGTCTGCTGTAGGTGCCTGTGGTGCAGGAGCTGTCTGCTGAACAGGTGCGCTCTGCTGTGGCTGTGGGGTAGGGCGATACTGAGGATTCTGCTGATAGCCTGCCATCATATTTGAACCTGCATTCATTCCGATGCCCATTCCCATAAAGCCTGCCATTGAACCGTTGGCATTTGAGCCTGCGTCTTTAAGACCCTCTGAAATGTTGGCGGCAACGTAACCCTGCTGAACAGCGGCGTCTGAGAGCATTGCGCCCTTGTTACGCATATTGATGAGAGCCTGACTTTCTTCATCATAAGAAACCTTGATGCCGACTGATACAACTTCCATACCACGAAGCTGTGTCCACTCCTCATCAAGAGTCTGGCTCATATATTTGCCGAGTTCACGGCTCTTTGATGTGATAAAGCTGATACGGTTGCCGTCTGCTGAATACTGGTTGATTGCAGAACCGAGTGCTTCGATGAATTCGTCGCAATACTGCTGGTTGAGCTCCTGAAACTCTACGCTTCTGTTCTCTGTGATTGCGGCTCTCGGAATTACCTGCTCATAGAACTTGAACGGCTCTGTGATCTGAACTGAATATGTACCGTGTGCACGGATGAAAAGTTCTGCATTGTAGAAATTATCAAAATAGTTGATAGCATTCGGAGTGCCGAACTTGATGTTCTTCATCTCCTGCATATTGAGGTAAAATACTCTCTGTGACTGCGAAGGAATACCGCCGAACTTAACACGGTTGAAAGTTTCTTTTAATGAATCTCCGAACTGACCTGCAAAAAGTGAAGGCATTGAGCTGTTGTCTACCTTGAAGTAGCCCGGCTCAGCAGTAAAGTCAACGATTTTACCGCCGTCAACGAGAATCATAAGCTGTTTGTCATAAACGTGAATAATTGAACCGTTTGAAACAGTGTTAGCCGAACCCTTTTTGTTCTGGCTCTTGCCGTTCTGTGTTATAAGCTGACCCGGAACGATACAAGTGTTTTCTCCCATAGGGGACGGCTCAATGACCTCCTGCCATGAATCTGCAAGAGCTCCGCCGATTGCGTTTGTGACTGCTCTGATAATACCCATAATAAATACTCCTTTTTCAATTGAAGAATAAATGTTTTTACATTTATTTTATTGTAATATTTTTTAATGAAAAATGCAACAAAATACTGAAAATTGTCGAAAAAATAACAATTACAATATAATTCTCTATTTTGTAAGTCGGAATACCGCAAAATCTTAACAAATTATCTATCGTAACGTGCGTCATATAAAGTTCAAGTGAAAGCGCTCCGACCGATGTAAGAAATTTTTTAACTTTGAAAAATCTGATTTTTGAAAGTATCCACACACAAATATATATGAGTGAAATCGAAAAAAGTGCAAACTCGTACCTTGAAAATGAAACATCAATCGGAATTATTCCGCATCTCTGCAACACACCGTAGATATGCACCGCAATTCCGAGGAGCACGACAAGCATATCGCAAAATCTGAAATCGTCTTTTCTGTAAATGCGCTTGCCCATATATGCACCGATAAGAAAAATCGGAATTCTGTTGACAGCAATTTCTGTATGCTCATAAGTATCGGGCAACAGTATCTTGAGTGACAATGCAGTTCCAACGCTGAAAACAAGCATTATGCAAAAGTATAAAAACCCGTGCTTCGGGCTTTCTAACGCTTTGAAAATCAGCGGAAACGCAAGGTACATCAACACGATAAAACATATGTACCACAGCACTGATTCGCCCTCTGTCCAGAACGTAACAAAGCTGAAATCAAGCACAAAATCCAAAAGTCCCGACTTTTTTGCAAGCAAGTCCATTGCAATCCAGAACACTCCGCCCCAAATGGCA
Organism: Ruminococcus sp.; assembly: GCA_036306945.1. Taxonomy (GTDB): domain Bacteria; phylum Bacillota; class Clostridia; order Oscillospirales; family Acutalibacteraceae; genus Ruminococcoides. The sequence goes on from JAXJYO010000046.1 coordinate 4,216, forward strand.
TAGGGGATAAGCACCCTTGTCATTCGCTTTGAATAGAACCGACCGATTTTGCTGTTTTTCTTCATCGAAAAGTAAAGTCCCATTCCCGAAAGAAAGAGAAAGCACTCTACTCCGACCGAACTTATTAAATTGTCATAAACGTTTGCAATATTCAAAACCGTACCCGAGCAGTTCTGTCTGACACGCAGGCAGTAATGAAAAATCATTATGCTGATAATTGACAATCCGAAAAGCTCATTGCGGTATTTGCTGATTAAGCTTAAATTAAATTTAGTTTTCATTTTTTCATACTTTATGGTGCTTTGCATCAATATGCTTTTCTGCCTGTAGTCTGTTCGTTGACCGAATTGAACTTCCACGCTCTTTCGTTGATTTCAACAATGCCTGTACCGCAGTATTCGCAGAACTTAACTCCGAGATTTTTAATCGGAGCACCGCAGTTAGGGCAGTTTATTCCGAGTCCGGACTCTGCTCCTGCTTTGTCAACGTCCTGAACATATACAAGACCAACTTCATAAACGGTCTGATGTTTGAGAGTTTTATCACCGAAAACTACCTTTCCGCTTTCGTCCTCAATATATGCATACTGACCGACAGACAGTACAAATACTATCGTAACCGTTGCGCCTGTCTTTATGTAGCGTGATATCTGCACATCGTGAATTACACACTGATTAAAAAACTGCTTCACATTGCGTGAGTTCAAATCTTCAATAATTCCCTGCACATTATTTTTGAGCGTCTGAGAACACTCCTCTGCAAGGGCAGTTGATTTTTTAGTTTCAATGGCTGTGAAGTAACTTCTGAGAAGTGACTTTGCCTTGTTTTTGTAGAGTTCATAATCAAACTGCGGAAAATCCCTGAGTATCTGCGGAAGATATACCGAAGTCATTGCATGAAGCGAACGAGGTGTTTCGCTCATCATCTCTTTCTGCTTGTTGACACCTTCAATCAGCGAATCTGTCCCAAACAGCGAACGTGAAACATCACGGGTCTTTCTTGCAATTCCGAACACTGCAATAAATATTGCAATTACTGCCCCGACAGTCAGGATAATTGACCCGATAAGCACTGTATTAACTTCGCCCAACTCTTGTCACCCCTTACATTCTGTATAAAGCCAGTTCGTTTACTGAATCAAACTTCCATGCTCTTTCGTTTACCTCAACAATACCCGTTCCGCAATATTCGCAGAACTTTGCGCCAAGGTTCTTTACAGGTGCACCGCAGTTGGGACAAACCACACCTAAACCTGACTTTTCGCCTGCCTTGTCAACGTCCTGAACATATGTAAGACCAACTTCATAGACAGTCTGATGCTTTAAACTTTTGTTACCGCCCACAATTTTGCCGAAAGCATTCTGCACATACGCATACTGGCCAACTGAAATCTGAAAAACTATTGTAACCGTCGAGCCTGTTTTTATATAGTCCGATATCTGAATATCATGAATTTCCGTTGAGTGAAAGTACATTATCACGTCACGGGCTTTCATATCATTGATTAAGGAATCGACCTTGTTTATCAGAGTCTGCGAACATTCCTCTCTGAGTTCCGACGACTTCATTATTTCAAGCGCAGTGAAATAACTGCGAAGCAAGGCTTCGGCTTTGTTTCTGTAAAACTGATAGTCAAACTGCGGAAAATCGTTCATTATCTGAGGTAGCAAAGCTTCTGTTCTTGAGTTCACAGCACACGGAGTTTTACTTCTCTGCACTTCCATCGGGTCAGGGCTGTCTGAACGTGATTTTTTCATCTTTGCAAACAACTTGCGAAGAATTACAAACATCATCAACATACCAACGCTCATAATTATTGCCGACACAACATATACCGATCCGACTCTATCTGCTATACTGATAAAATTAATACCGATCACCCCATTTTATGCGATAACGGGCGGAGATTATCCGCCCATTAATTTTATTCTTTTATTTTAATTCCGAGAACATCAAGGCTCTCTTCATCAACAGGTGCAGGGCAGGCTGACATAAGCTCGCTTGCATTCTGAACCTTAGGGAATGCTGTAACGTCACGAAGGCTGTCTGCTCCGCAGAGAAGCATTACGATTCTGTCAAGTCCGATACCCATTCCGCCGTGTGGTGGTGCACCGTACTTGTAGGCTTCAACGAGGAAGCCGAACTTTGCTTCGATCTCTTCGTCTGTGAGCTTGAGTGCCTTGAACATCTTCTGCTGAAGTTCAGGATCTGTGATACGCATTGAACCGCTTGAAAGTTCAACACCGTTTAAGGTAAGGTCAAATGCCTTTGCAATTACCTTTGAAGGGTCTGTGTCGAGGTACTGCAAGCACTCTTCCTTTGGCATTGTGAACGGATGGTGCATTGCAAGCCATTCGCCTGTTTCTTCGTCTTTTTCAAAGAATGGGAAGTCTACTATCCAGAGGAACTTAAACTCATCAGGAATGATATCAAGTCTTTTTGCAACCATAAGTCTGAGTGCACCGAGTGTTGAAAGAACTGTGCTGTTCTTGTCGGCAACGATCAAAATAACGTCGCCCTTTTCTGCGCCGAGTCTTTCATAGATTGCGCTTAGCTCATCGTCTGTCATAAACTTTTTGAAAGATGCGTTAGGCTCATCTACCCATCTCACATACGCAAGACCCTTTGCACCTATGCCTTTAACATATTCTGTAAGCTTGTCAATTTCTTTTCTTGTGTAAACAGATGCCGCATTCTTGGCTACTATTGCTCTTACTGAACCGCCGTTCTCGATTGCGCCTGTGAACACACCGAAACCGCAATCCTTTACGAGGTCTGAGATGTCCTGAATCTTCATATCAAAACGGATATCAGGCTTATCTGAACCGTAGTTTTCCATAGCTTCTTTGTATGTCATTCTCTCAAACGGAGTTTTGAGTTCCTTGCCCATAACTTCGCTGAAAAGTCTTTTGAAAAGACCCTCGTTGATTTCAAGGATATCCTCAACATCTACGAATGAAAGCTCCATATCTATCTGAGTGAACTCAGGCTGACGGTCTGCTCTCAAATCTTCATCACGGAAACAACGTGCAAGCTGAATGTAGCGGTCAAAACCCGAAACCATAAGCAACTGCTTGTAAATCTGCGGTGACTGCGGAAGAGCATAGAACTTGCCGTTGTGGATTCTTGAAGGCACGAGGTAATCTCTTGCACCCTCAGGAGTTGACTTGATCATCATAGGAGTTTCAATTTCAACAAAACCGTTTTCTGCAAAGTAATCTCTTGCAACCTTTGAAACCTTGCTTCTGAGCATAATATTATTGAGAAGAGGACGACGGCGAAGGTCGATATAACGGTATCTGAGTCTTAACTCCTCGTTTGTGTTTGTGTCGTCAACAACTTCAAAGGGCGGTGTCTGAGCCTTTGAGAGAATTCTGAGGTCAGTAACGAGAACCTCGATTTCACCTGTCGGAATTTCCATATTCTTTGAACTTCTCTCGCATACAGTACCCTTTGCCGCAAGAACAAACTCACTTCTGCAAGAAAAAGCCTTGTCAAAAATTTCCTTGTCTGTTGTATCATTGAAAGCAAGCTGTACAACACCTGTGCGGTCACGAAGGTCGATAAAGATGAGCTGACCGAGGTCACGGCAACGCTGTACCCAACCGCAGACAGTTACTTCTTTGCCGACGTCTGAAATTCTCAGGTCACCGCAATAATTTGTACGCTTTAAGCCTGTCATAAATTCTGCCATTTTTAAATCTCCTTCACAGACGAACTCAGTCCGCCCCTACATAATAATATTTGTCAAACTCCCATTTCAAAGGGTTGTTGTCTATGTATTGCCAATGCTCAAGATAATCCCGTTCATTTCGGATAACATGGTCGATAAATCGTGGTTGCCAAATGATTGTTTTCTCTGTGATTTTGTAGGGACACGGCGTGCCGTGTCCGCAAGCTTCGTGAATATGTTTGGTTACAGATGATTTGTATGCACCAACAATTGTTGACACCGATTGAGTAATTGGTTTTGAAAACTTGTTTGTGCAATTGGACACGGCACGCCGTGTCCCTACAACTGTTTCATCGATGCCTTTTGTTATTTCCAACAACATATGGACGTGATTTGGCATTACAATAAATTTTGAAATTCTTACACCTGAATCTTTACGCAATGAGTTTGTTTTTTCTATCTCATTAAATGCAATTTTTCCGTATTCATTATAATGCATTTGTCCGTTTTTCACATAACCAAAAATTTTCTTTTTATCCTTCGTGCATATTGTTATAAAATATGCTCCGTTATCTGAATAATCATAATTGGGCAATCGGATTTGTTTTCGGGTGCTCATTATATATCGGAATTAACGATTTTTGAACCTGTATCGGCAACCTCTGTTTTCATAAAACTTTCTGCAAAACTTTCGTCGAGTTTGATTTCTGTCTGCTCGCCTGTTTCCATATTCTTGAGCTTTGCAACGCCCTGCTCAATTTCGTTGTCACCGAGCACCATTGAATATTCCGCACCGATTTTGTCTGCATACTTCATCTGCGCTCTCAGACCTCTGCCGACGATATCCGTTTCGGCTGACAATCCGCACTCACGAACCTGCTTCAAAAGCTCAAATGCTTTTTCTTTGGCTGTGTCGCCCATTGTAGCAATATAGAGTTTGCAAACGTCGTTGTTCGGAATTTCGATACCCTGTTTGTCCATCACCATAAGAAGTCTTTCAAGTCCCATTGCAAAGCCGAGTGACGGCAAATGCTTTCCGCCGAGTTCTTCAATGAGCCCGTCGTATCTTCCGCCGCCGCAGACAGTTCCCTGTGCACCGATGCAATCTGTCACAAACTCAAAAACTGTCTTTGTGTAGTAATCAAGACCACGAACGATTGTAGGATTCACTATATATTCAACACCTGCGATGTCGAGATATTTCTGAACAGCTTTAAAATGCTCTTCGCACTCCTCGCAGAGATAATCTGTAATTTTAGGCGCATTTTCTGCAATTTTTGAGCAGATCGGGCTTTTGCAATCGAGAATTCTCATCGGATTTTTCTCAAGTCTTGAAAGGCAGGTATCGCAAAGTTCGCTCTTGTAGCTTTCAAAATACTCTTTGAGCGCCTCATGATACTTTGCTCGACATTCGGGACAGCCGATTGAATTTATCTCAAGGTGAATCTGAGAAAGTCCCAGTCTGTCAAAAATCGACTGAGCCGCACAAATAAGCTCTGCGTCAGCGATAGGTGACTGTGTGCCGTATTCTTCGAGTCCGAATTGGTGGAACTCTCTGAGTCTGCCGGCCTGAGGCTTTTCATAGCGATAGCAAGACACAAAATAGCTTGCCTTTATCGGCAAACCTTCGTTTTCAAGAGCGTGTTCAAGCACTGCTCTTGCCGCACCTGCCGTACCCTCGGGTCTGAGAGTTACGCTTTCTCCGCCCTTTGTATCAAAAGTGTACATCTCTTTCTGTACAACGTCTGTTGTCTGTCCGACACCTCTTGCAAAAAGCTCTGTATGTTCAAACACAGGTGTACGCATTTCTTTGAAGCCGTATGCCTTTGACTCCTCACGCATTATCTGTTCTACAAACTGCCAACGGTAGCTTTCCTTAGGCAAAACATCCTCGGTTCCTTTTATCTTTTTAGTAATAAGTGCCATAATGCCCTCCGATTTATGCAAATTCACATTATCTTTTATTCTAACACAAAACCCATACAAACGCAATAATCAAGCCGACAGGTTTCCGTGAAAATTCTGAAAATTTTCAGTTCCACAAAATTAATTTTATCCCTGACTATCATTAAAACTTCTGCAAAATATAAAAGTTGGGCAAACAGCCGAACTGTCTGCCCAACCTAAACACTAACCATTTACAGAAAGAAGGTCGTGATTTGTTTTATTGATAATAGTTATTTTGATAGCACCAATAGTAGTAATTGTATAAAATGTAAACTCCGGTAGAATTTGCATCAAAATCGTAATAACTTTGATATTTTCTCGGACAAATATTATAGTTAAATATTTTTTCCATAAACAAATCATGATCCATACAATCTACAGGTAAATCCTCTATATAATCTGATATAAATATATTGTAATCAGGAAATTCATCAATAATTCCCACAGTGTATTTTTGAATTGTGGTAGCGTTGGCTATACTCAAATTCTCATATTTATAAGCACCTGTCAGCATTTTTTGCGCACCTGTAAGATTCTCGGTTCCGGCAAGATATTTTTGAAGCAAGGTTACATCGGCAACATTCACAACTCCGTCCTTATTCAAGTCACCTCTAACCGTGTAAGAATCTGTCATTTTATTATACGCCTTCATCAGCGCAAAAAAGGCATCGGAAACCTCTCTTGATCTACCTTCATTAATATCTAAATTATCTAAATTTTCAATTACCTCGCCCATGGCTTCAAGTGCTTCCTGAAAATCAGACCATTCCTCTTCAGAATACCAATTGTTATAATTTTGTTCCTTCAATGCATTCTCATAGGTTACTATCGCTAAATCAATAGGATAAATGTAAACATTTAGTAAGGCTTCTTCAAGATCATCTGCTGCTTGTACATAATCCTCAATTGTGGAATCTTCACTTTCATATATAGCCCTTGCATCTCCTACTAAGTAATCCATTGAATACGCATACGTCACTCCAAAAAGTTGCCCAAAACCGTCAAGAAGCGATCCTAATCTAGCGCGTTCTATACTATTATATTTTGATTCCGCAGATACGGGAAAACAAACAAACGACAATAACATAGTTAATGTAAGAATTACAGATAATATTTTTTTCATAACAATTCCTCATCAATTATGATGTGTACATTTTTTGGATTTCAGTTAATTTCTTCCTTATCCACATATTACCATATATTATTCAATTTGTAAACACTATTTATAAATTTTGTATATTAAAATGTATTTTTATGACATTATGTTAATTATATACAAAAAACTCCCCTTTTTTTAAAGGGGAGCGTTGATTGTAAAATATTAAGCTGTAGTATATGTAATAACTTTTGACTTTCAGTCGGGCAATATCTGACTGAAATCACTTCAAAATATTACGCCAATCAAGGTCGCCTCTTTCAAGACCGTGAATCAAAACTTCTGCCGTTGCGATGTTTGTTGCAACAGGAATGTTGTGCATATCGCAGAGTCTAAGCATATTCATATCGTTTGGCTCGTTTGGTTTAGGATTTAACGGATCTCTGAAAAATAGGAGCATATCAATCTCATTGCACGCAATTCTTGCAGCAATCTGCTGACTTCCGCCCTGTGAACCTGCAAGAAACTTCTGAACAGTAAGACCTGTAGCCTCTGATACCATTTTGCCTGTAGTTCCTGTAGCACAGAGATTGTTTCTGCTCAGCACACCGCAGTATGCGATGCAGAACTGAACCATAAGTTCTTTCTTTTCATCGTGAGCAATAAGGGCAATATTCATAACCAACATCCTCCAAACTTTATTTCAAATCAAACATATCTTATCCCCTGAAAGCCAGCGGTACACGCTGATTTTCAAGCCTGAGTGCAAGACAATCAAAAACAGATGATGCCGCACTCCAATTCAACCCTGCAACGCCCCTTTGCATAATTACCGAAATTCTTATATCAGACGGCACAAGAGCAATGAGCTGAGTCTGAGTAGCGTCGATGACATCGTCGAGGTCATTATAGAAACCAAGCTGATTGAACACCTTGCGGTCAAAACGATTTATCACAAGACGGATATCGTCAATACCCAAAGCTTCAAGCTTTTTCCTGACCTTGACTCCTCCACGCACACTTGTAGGCTCTGCATTTGAAACAATGAGGGCTCTGTCAGCAGGAGTTGCCGCTGTAACAAAGCCTGAGCCTATGCCCGCAGGTGAATCTATTATAACAAAATCAAAATCTCCCTTGAGCGAATCCACAAGTTGTCTGAAAACCGAGGGACTGAGTTCGTTTTCAGCATCAAACGGAGCCGCCATAAGATAGAGATTATCGTTATTTTTACTTTTGTAGACAGCTTCTTCAAATGAACAGTTGCCGCACACCGCATCGGAAGCATCAAAAAGAATATCCTGCTCCATATCGAGCATTATATCAAGGCCTCTCATTCCGCAGTCGCAGTCGATAAGCAGA
>JAXJYO010000047.1:0-69755 GCA_036306945.1 Ruminococcus sp.
AAAGTTTTTAAGAATTTTAAGACCTGTTTCACCGCTTTTTTCAGGGTGGAACTGAGTAGCAAAGACGTTGCCTCTTTCAACGGCGGCATCAATAGTCACACCGTACTGAGTCTGAGCAGAAACGATATTCTTGTCACTTGCGTTGAGAAAATAAGAGTGTACAAAGTAAACATAAGGATTCTTTTCAATCCCTTTAAAAAGACCATCAGTTTTTTTAATATCAAGGCTGTTCCAACCGATGTGAGGGATTTTAAGACCTTCACCTGACGGAATCTTGGTGATAGTACCGTCAAAAATTCCGAGCCCTTCAGCATCGGGACTTTCTTCACTGCTCGGGAAGAGAAGCTGTAACCCCAGACATATGCCCAAAAACGGCTTTCCGCTTTTTGTGTATTCAATAACAGTGTCCTTTATACCGTAAGAATTCATAGTATCCATAGTATCGCCGAAAGAACCTACCCCCGGCAGAACAGCACCGTCAGCCTTCAGAATCTGTTCCTTATCTCTTGTAATAAAAGCGTCACAGCCAATGTGCTTCAAAGCCTTGTTTACACTCTGAATATTTCCTGCGCCGTAGTCAATAATTGCAATCATCAGATTCACTCCAAATCAATAAAATCACTTTATAAGGCAATTTTACCATATGAAAGAACAGTTTGCAACCAAAACAATACTTAATTTCAAAAGAGTGTAGAAATTTAATAAAAATAGTGTAAGCATTATTGAATTATGCAAGTCGATGTGCTAAAATGAAAGGACATAGAATTATGACTACAAGGAGTATCACATAATGATAACACATCTGCTCACAAGAATAGATTTGATGATGAATTCCTTTTCAAAAGGACAGAAAAGGATTGCTTTATATATAGAGGAACATTACGATAAAGCGGCTTTTATGACGGCTTCAAAACTCGGAGAAACAGTAGGAGTTTCCGAAAGTACGGTAGTGCGTTTTGCAACAGAACTCGGTTATGACGGTTATCCTAAGCTTCAGAAAGCAATGCAGGAAATGATTCGCAATAAGCTTACATCAGTACAGCGAATTGAAGTGACCTCAGGCAGAATCGGAAATGAAAACGTGCTTGACAGTGTTCTCAATCAGGACATCGAAAAGATACGCAGAACAATTGAAGAAACTTCTCACGAAGATTTCAACAGGGCAGTAGATGAAATTTGCAATGCGAAGAAAATCTATATAATGGGCGTGCGTTCAACAGCGGCAATCGCAAACTTTCTCGCATATTATTTTGAACTTATTTTCGACAATGTCAGAGTAATCAACACAACAAGCTCCACGTCAACATATGAAAATATTTTCAGAATGAGCAAAGATGACGTAATGATAGGAATTTCATTCCCACGTTACAGCTCAATGTCTGTAGAAGCAATGGATTTTGCACGTTCAAGGGGAGCACACGCAATTGCAATCACAGACAGTATGGCTTCTCCGCTTGTACAGTCAGCAGATTCAGTGCTCATTGCAAGAAGCGATATGGCATCAATAGTAGATTCACTCGTAGCACCGTTAAGCCTTATCAATGCACTTATAGTTGCAACAGTTCTCAAGAAAAAGGACGAAGTATCAGATACATTCAGACAGCTTGAAAGTGTGTGGAACAGGGAAGGCGTGTACGCAAATCACGATGACGAACAAGGAAAAATAATCAACGATGGTAAGTAAAAAAGTAGTAGTAATCGGTGCAGGTGCGGCAGGACTTATGGCGGCAGGATTTGCCGCAGAGAACGGCGCAAATGTAACCGTAATTGAAAAAAATAAACGTGTCGGCAGAAAGATAATGATAACAGGCAAAGGAAGATGCAACGTTACAAATGATTGCGATGTGCAGACTTATATACGCAACGTGCCTGTCAACGGAAGATTTCTCTATTCGGCAATCAACAACTTCACACCTCAGGACACAATATATTTCTTTGAAGAGTTGGGGCTTTCTCTCAAAACAGAGAGAGGCAACAGAGTTTTCCCTGAGTCAGACAAAGCACTTGATGTAGTCGACACTCTTCACGATTTTATTTTAGATAAAGGCTGTAAACTTGTATGCGACACAGCAAAAGCGTTAATAATTGAGGACGGAGAAGTAATCGGCGTAAAGTGTGAGGAGGAAACCTATTATGCAGACAGTGTAATAATCTGTTGCGGAGGAAAAAGTTATCCTCTCACAGGTTCAACAGGTGACGGCTACACGCTCGCAAAACAGGCAGGTCACACAGTAACCGAGCTCAAACCATCGCTCGTACCTCTTGAAAGCAAAAACACCGATTGTAAATCAATGCAGGGACTTGCCCTTAAAAATGTTGGACTTAAAATTATCGACAACAATTCCAAGAAAACAGTCTATACAGATTTCGGTGAAATGCTTTTCACTCATTTCGGAGTAAGCGGACCGATGATTTTGTCGGCAAGTTCCCACATCAGAGATATAACAGAGGGGAAATATACAGCAGAAATTGATTTAAAACCTGCGCTATCTCTCGAACAGCTTGACAAGCGTATACAAAATGATTTCAGAGAAAATGCAAATAAAGACGTGTCAAACTCGTTCTCTAAGCTTCTTCCGAGAAAGATAATTATTCCTGTTCTCAAACGCTGGGGAGTCCCTTTTGACAAGAAATGCAACTCAATAACAAAAGAGGAACGCAAAAAACTCTGCGAGCTTCTCAAAGTATTCACAGTTGATATAAGCGGATTCAGACCGATTGAGGAAGCAATAATCACCTCAGGCGGAGTGAAAACAAGCGAAATCAATCCCAAAACAATGGAAAGCAAGCTTGTGCACGGACTTTATTTTGCAGGAGAAGTGATAGATTGTGATGCCTACACCGGAGGCTTCAATCTGCAAATTGCATGGAGCACAGGCAAACTTGCAGGTGAAAATTCTGCGTATTTCGATTGATTTCATTAAATGAGAGGATATACAAATGAGTAAGGTGAGAATTAACAGCATTGACGTGTTAAGAGTTATTGCGACTATAGCGGTAATTTTTGTTCATACAAATTATTACACTGAATCAACAAGACCGATATTTAGTTTTGTAGTGCCGGCTTTTTTTGCGGTTTCGGGATATTTTTATTGCAATGCCACATTTGAAAAGAAAAGAGCAAGAATGAAAAATATTCTTGTTCTCACTTTGCTGAGCAATGTAATGTATTTTGTTTTCAAGCTTGCTATGGCTGTAGTAGGACATAATATCGTAGAATTTCTTACGGAAAGTATTTCTGTCAAAAGCCTGTGCGATTTTATATTCTTGAATGAATCACCCTTTGGAGCGCATCTCTGGTTTTTAGGAGCATTGCTCTACTGTATGGTAATAGAATACTTTTTATCAAAATTAAACCTTAAAAAATCCAATTACATAGTAATGACAGTTATTCTTTTTGTTATAAGTCTTATTCTGGGAAAATACAGCTTGCTGTTACTTAAAACAGAAATTCCTGTTTTATATGTAAGAAATTTTCTTTTTGCAGGCTTACCATTTTTCCTTTTAGGAAAAATATTTAAAAACTCTGATGTAAGTAAGGTTCGACTCAATAACGTTGCATTAATATTATTAAGTGTATTTTTTGCAGTAATAACAGTTGTTGAAAAATATTTGCTTGTATTATATAATGTAAATACAACACGAGAAGAATACATCGGCACAGTGTTTATTGTAATCTGTTTGTTGATATTCGTTCTTAAAAATCCGTGTTCCGAACCTTCAAGAGTAACAGAGATAGTTTCAGGTTGGGGAAGAAAGTATACACTAACCATATATATAATTCATCCTATGATATTTGCAATTGTCAATAAAATCATACCTCAGGGCAATATAATTCGAACAGTTTATGATGTTTTATGTCCATTGATAATTTTTGCAATATCACTTATATGCGCAGTAATTTACCTTAAAGTAAAAAATAAAGTATTATCAAAACTATCAAAGAAAAAGTCGCTCAAAGCGTAAAATGAAAGGATTGAAATAAATGTCAATAGCAATAGCACTTGACGGACCTGCCGGAGCAGGAAAATCCACAATAGCCAAAAGAGCAGCAAAAGCACTTGATTTTATCTACGTTGACACAGGTGCTCTCTACCGCACAATAGGACTTGCGGCAACAAGAAGCAACGTAGAGCCCATACCTTCACAGGAGGTTGAAAGCCTTCTTGCACAGATTACCGTTGACCTCACTTTCAATGATAAAGGTGAGCAGATAGTTCTTCTTGACGGTGAAGATGTGTCAGGTCTTATCAGAACACCCGAAGCATCAATGATGGCTTCAAAAATCTCAGCCATACCGTCCGTCAGAGCATACCTTCTTGATTTGCAGAGAAATATGGCTAAAAGCCACAACGTAATTATGGACGGCAGAGATATCGGAACAGTTGTGCTCCCCGATGCCAAGGTGAAGATTTTCCTCACAGCGTCACCCGAAGCGAGAGCAACACGCAGATACAAAGAACTTTGCGAAAAGGGAATGGACGTAAAATATGAGGATATTCTCAGCGATGTGATTGAAAGAGATTACAACGATTCGCACCGTGAAACTGCACCTCTCAAGCCGGCTGAAGGATGTGTTATGGTAGATACGACAGAACTTGACTTTGAGCAGTCTGTAGAAAGAATAATCACAGTAATAAAGGAGAATATGTGATGGGACAGTCAAAAGCTCTTTATGCAGTCGGACGTGCAGTGTGCGCACCTATATTCAAGATTTTCTACAGATACAAGATAGTTAATAAAAATAATCTTCCTGAAGAAGGCGGTTTCATCGTAGCAAGCAATCATCTGTCTTTTTCAGATCCTGTACTTTTAGGATTAGGACAGAAGCGCAGATTATTTTTTATGGCAAAAATCGAACTTTTTAAAAATAAGTTTTTCGGAGCCCTTATAAGAGCCCTCGGTGCGTTTCCTGTTGAACGAGGTGCAGGAGATAACAAAGCTATCAAAACAGGTGAGGATCTCATAAATGACGGTGAAGTAATGACTATCTTCATCGAAGGCGGTCGTACAAAAACAGGCGACCTTATGCGCCCGAGAAGCGGTTGTGCACTTGTGGCACAGCAGATGCAGGTTCCCGTAATACCGGCGTGTATCACGGTTACAGGAAATCCAAAGCATACTTTTGCAAAGCGTGTTATCCACTTCGGAGATCCGCTAACTCCCGAGCAACTCGGACTTACTCCCGATGGCGGAAGAAGAGAATTGAAAGATGCGTCAAACAAAATTATGGACGAAATCAAAAAGATGAGGGAGCAGGATTTGCGTGAATATAAAAAAGCAAAGTGATGTTTCAAATACAATTTCCTACACATTAAAAAAAGCTGAATCAGCAGGCTTCTGCTTCGGAGTTAACAGAGCAATAAATATGGTCGATGAACTTTTGCATAATAATGTAAAAGTCTGCACACTCGGACCTATAATCCACAATATGGAAATGGTCAGAGAGCTTGAGCAGAGAGGATGCCGTGCCGTTGATTCAGTTGATGAACTTTGTGATGACGAAACTCTTGTAATACGTTCACACGGAGTTCCGAAATCCGTAATTGATGAACTTGAAAGCAAAGGCATAGAGTTCAAAGATGCGACCTGTCCTTTTGTCAGAAAGATTCACAAAATTGTGGGAGCAACAAACAAAGACAGTGATGTCGTTTTGATTGCAGGCAACAAAGAGCATCCCGAGGTGTGCGGAATAATAGGTCATTGCAACACAGAATGTTACACCTTCAATAACGAACAGGAGCTCGATGAAATTTTACCTATTATTCTAAAAGAGAATAATAAATTAATTTCAGTTGTTGCACAGACCACATTTGACACAAAAGAATGGAAAAAATGTATAAAAAAGATAAAAAACCTATGTACAAATCAAAAAATATTTGATACAATATGTAATGCTACGTCAGTTAGGCAAACTGAAGCTGATCGTATAGCGGAACAATCCGATTTTATGATAGTAATCGGTGACCGACACAGCTCAAACACAGGCAAGCTATTTGATATCTGTAAGAAGAGATGTCCGAACACTGTACTGATAGAAACGGTAAATGAGCTTGACACAGCTCAGGTTCAGTCAGCACAAAACATAGGCGTAACTGCGGGTGCTTCCACACCTGCAAGGATAATAAAGGAGGTACTGGATACAATGAGTGAAATTAAATCCGGTGAAACAAAATTTGAAGAATCTTTTGAGGAGTTACTTGAAGAATCCCTCAAAAACTTAAATACAAATGAGAGGGTAATGGGCACAGTGCTCAGCATTGCACCTAACGAAGTTCAGGTTGATGTCGGCAGAAAGCAGACAGGCTTTATTCCTGTATCAGAGCTTTCAAACGATCCAAACGCTAAGCCTGAAGATGTTGTAAAAGTTGGCGACGAAATTGAGCTTCTCATCATGAAGACAAATGATCAGGAAGGCACAATTATGCTTTCAAAGCGCAGAGTAGACGCTCAGAAGGGTTGGGAAGAGCTTCAGGAGAAGGTTGACTCACAGGAAGTTCTTTCAAGCAAAGTAACAGAAGCTGTTAAGGGCGGCGTAATCGTTCTTTACAACGGTGTAAGAGTATTTATTCCTGCATCACAGGCTACAGCATCAAGAGATGAAAGCCTTGAAGATCTCGTAGGTCAGGAAGTTGACTTCAGACTTATCGAAGTATCACAGCACGGCAGACGCAGAAGAGCAATCGGTTCTATCCGCAGCGTGCTCAAGGAGCAGAGAGCTGCTCAGCGTGAAGAGTTCTGGAAGACTTGCGAAATCGGCAAGAGATATCAGGGTGTTGTTAAGTCACTCACAAGCTACGGTGCATTCGTAGATCTCGGCGGCGTATTCGGAATGATCCACATTTCAGAGCTTTCTTGGACACACATCAAGCACCCAAGCGAAGTAGTAAACGTTGGCGATACAGTAGATGTATACGTTAAGGATATCAACGAGGAAACAAAGAAGATTTCACTTGGCTTCAAGAACGCTGAAGATAATCCATGGGAAATCCTCAAGAATCAGTATCCTGAAGGAACAGTAGTAAACGCAACAATCGTTGGTCTTACAACATTTGGCGCATTTGCTAACATTATCCCTGGTATTGACGGTCTTATCCACATTTCTCAGATTGCAAACAAGAGAATTGACAAGCCCGCTGATGTACTCAAGGTAGGCGAAACTGTTGAGGCTAAGATTACAGCAATCGACTTTGACAAAAAGCGTGTAAGCCTTTCAATGCGTGCTTTACTTCCGGAAGATGAGCAGGCACCTGTAAAGGAAGAGGCTGTTGAAGAAGCAGCTGAAGAATCAGCAGAATAATTTTACTTACTACGGGCACCCTGATTTTGGGTGCCCATATTTTTAATTCTGTAAAATAATAAATCCAATTGAAGCAGTGTCAAGTTGCTTTGATAGAATAGGAGAATAGCTATGACTCCACAGGAAGAATTTATTGCAATATACAAAGAACATATAACACGACAGGGCGCAGACGAGCTTCTTGAGTGGCTCAAACGCACAGACTTTTTTACCGCACCGGCAAGCACAAAGTATCATTGTGCCTGTGAAAACGGACTTGTAATGCATTCCGTAAGTGTGTTCAACACTATGATGGAAAAGCATTTTGACGAAGATACCGACAATATCGAAAGTTTTGCAATTTGCGGATTGCTTCACGACTTATGCAAGGCACAGTTCTATAAAGTTTCAACACGAAATGTCAAGAACGACCTTACAGGACAGTGGGAAAAAGTGCCTTTCTATGCAATTGAAGATCAGTTCCCATATGGTCACGGAGAAAAATCCGTGTTCCTCATTGAACGCAAAATGCACTTAAAAATAGACGAAGCAATGGCTATTCGCTGGCATATGGGCGAGTTTGGTGACAAGAACAGCAACACTATCAGTCTTGCTTATGAAAAATATCCTCTTGCCGTAAAACTTCATCTTGCTGACCTTGAATCAACATATTTGCGTGAAAAAGGCACATCAGCCGTGAATAAGTGATTTTAATTCCAATATATAATCGGAGTGAAATTATGGATATAATCTCAGCGAAACGCCGTATAAAAGAGCTTTCGGAACAGCTCGAATATCACAACAATTTATATTATAACATGGACGAACCTGAGATTTCAGACTTTGAGTACGACAAAATGCTCAGAGAACTTGAAAATCTTGAAGAAGAGTTTCCGAACCTGAAATCACCGCTTTCGCCGACAAATAAAGTAGGCGGAAATGCAGGTGAGAAATTTTCTCCCGTAACTCATACCGTGCCTATGGAGAGCTTGCACGACAGCTTTTCACACGATGAACTCAGAGATTTTGACCGTAAGGTGAGAGAGGTTGCAATCAATCCGCAGTATGTGGTAGAGCCTAAGTTTGACGGACTTTCAGTTTCCTGCGAATATGAAAACGGAGTTTTTGTAAGAGGTTCAACACGAGGTGACGGTGTAACGGGTGAAGACGTAACAGACAACCTTCTTACAATAAAATCTCTTCCTAAGCGCATAGCAAATGCGCCTGAGTACCTCGAAGTGCGTGGCGAGGTTTATATGTCGTTCAAAAGCTTTGATGAGCTGACAAGACGACAGGAGGAAAACGAAGAAAAAACCTTCAAAAATCCCCGAAATGCGGCCGCAGGTTCACTCAGACAGAAAAATGCAAAGATAACCGCACAGCGCAATCTCGATATATTTATATTCAATATTCAGCAAATCAGAGGTGTTGAACTTACAAGTCATCGTCAGAGTCTTGATTATCTGGTAGAACTCGGGTTTCCTACCTCGTTTTACAATGTCTATGATGATATTGAAGAAGTAATTGAAGAAATCGAACGTATAGGAAATATGCGTGGAAGTTTTGATTATGCAATCGACGGTGCAGTAGTCAAGGTCAACGATTTTGAAACAAGAACACTCCTCGGCAGTACGGCAAAGTACCCCAAGTGGGCAGAAGCTTATAAATATCCACCAGAAGAAAAGCCGACAAAGCTTCTCAATATTGAGATCAACGTCGGCAGAACAGGAGTTTTGACCCCCGTAGGTAATTTTGAACCTGTTCAGCTTGCTGGAACAACAGTAAGCCGTGCCACACTTCATAATAAAGATTTTATAGAAGAAAAAGGTATATGTATAGGCGATACAGTTATAATTCGTAAAGCAGGAGAGATTATCCCCGAAGTTCTTTCAGTTAAAGAGCACGCAGAAAATGCAGTACCTTTTGAATTTCCAAAACTATGTCCGTCCTGCGGAAGTCCGGTATCTCACGATGAAAGCGAAGCGGCAATACGCTGTACAAACACGGATTGTCCTGCACAGCTTATGCGTCATCTTATCCACTTTGTGGCAAGAGATGCAATGGATATCGACGGTTTAGGTCCTGCAGTGCTTGAACAACTCGTAGAAGAAAACCTCGTGAAATCACCTGCCGACCTGTATAGACTTAGAGTTGAAGATATCATTGATCTTGAACGAATGGCTGAAAAGTCAGCTAATAATCTTATTTCTGCAATTGAAAGGTCGAAAGAAAATGAGCTTTACAGACTCATATTTGCCCTCGGAATTCGCAATATCGGTTTAAAAGCGGCAAAACTCATCTGTGAAAACTTCCTTACCATTGATGACATAATGAATGCGAAAGCATCTGATTTTGAAACAATTGATGGTTTCGGAGAAATAATGGCTATGAGTTTGGAAAATTATTTTTCACTTGACAGCACAAAAGAATTAGTAAATGACCTCAAATCTTTGGGACTAAAAATGAAGTCCTCTGCACCTAAAGCAGACGGAGGAATTTTCAGCGGTAAAACTTTTGTTCTGACAGGAACATTGCCCACGATGAAACGAAGCGAGGCTTCAAAAATCATCGAAGCCAACGGCGGAAAAACAAGCTCATCGGTTTCCAAAAAGACATCATACGTTCTTGCAGGCGATGAAGCAGGCAGTAAACTCACCAAAGCACAGTCCCTCGGTATCACAATTATTACCGAAGAAGAATTTAAATCAATGCTTTAATAACACCAAAAGCAGTCCGTTTTAATTTGGACTGCTTTTTGCTTAACAGGAAACTGTTTGGTTATGCTCGGGCACAGAACAATTTTAAAAGATGATGCTATCTCCACGAACTGCGTGCGAGGCACTCGCAAAATTTTAAAAATCCCCCTGCGTAAGGTATTGCTTGTAACGCTGCGTAACGTAGTAAAATAGCGGTGAAAGGAGTGAAAGACTATGTCAGAATACACGACAGGCGAAATGGCAAAACTCTGTAAAATAACAGTCAGAACAGTTCAATATTACGACACAAGAAAGATTCTCGTGCCCAGCCGACTCAGCGAAGGAGGCAGACGACTTTATTCCGAAGAGGATTTGCAAAAATTAAAAGTTATATGTTTTCTGAGAGAAATAGGATTATCAATCAACAGCATAGGCGAATTGCTTTCCGAAGAAAATCCCGAGAAGGTAATATCTATTTTGCTGTCACAGCAACAGCAAACACTCAAAGAAGAAATTTCCGAAAAGCAGTCACAGCTTGACGCAGTTGAACAGGTAATGCGAGAACTCAAAGATATCAGTAACTTTTCTGTCGAATCTATAACAGATATAGCTCACGTTATGAAAAACAAAAACAAATTAAAAAAAGTAAGAGGAATAATGATTGCTGTAGGAATAGCAATGGATATTATTGAAGTTGCCACTCTTATACTCTGGACAACAACAGGTAATTGGATTCCGTTTGCAATCGGAATGGTTGTAGTGTTAATAGCAGGAATAGCTATTTCAACTTATTACTTTAAAAATACTGCTTACATTTGTCCTGAATGTCATACTGTATTTACCCCGAGTTTTAAGGAAGTGCTTTTTGCAATGCACACTCCAAAGACTCGTAAGCTCAAATGTACAAGTTGCGGTCATAAAGGCTTTTGCGTAGAAACATACAGGGAGGAAGAAGAAAATGAAAAAGCTTAAAAAACCATTGCTTTTCAGTCTTGCATTACTTCCGTTTGCTATAGTCGCAGGATTGTTCACTTACCTTTATCAATTCGACTTGCATTCAGATGATTTTATCAAGCAGACTATTGCACAAATAGGCAGTGAAGAGTTGCTGATTGTAATATCTGTAATTCAAGTCTGTATGTACGCAATTATATGCGGATTTTTCGGATACATACTTTCGGAAAAAACAGGACTTTTAAAATCATTTAAAATAGAAAGTTCTGCTCTTGTCAAAACTCTTCTGATAACTGTAGTCGTTGGAATAGTTTTCAGCCTTGATTATTGGACCTTCGGCAGTGCAGTACCTTTGATTCAGGAAGCAACAAAAGCCGGACTCACCGTAAACTGTGTTATCGCATCCGTGTTTTACGGCGGAGTGATCGAAGAAGTAATGATGAGATTATTTGCGTTGTCGTTGATTGTATTTATCATCTGGAAAATCTTTTTCAGAAAGAAGTCAAAAGAAGATATCCCCAAGGGAGTATTTATCGCAGCAAATGTTATAGCAGCATTGCTTTTTGCAGCAGGACACCTACCTGCAACGATAACGACCTTCGGAGAACTCACACCGCTTATACTTTTCAGATGTTTCCTGTTAAACGGCGGCTTTGGTTATGTTTTCGGCTGGATTTATCAAAAATACGGTATTCAGTATTCAATAATCAGCCATCTGGGAGTACACATCATCAGCAAATTGATTTTGATTATTTTTATATAATTAATTTTAGGCGTACAATCGTTAAGATTGTACGCCTTTAGTTATATTTGAAAGCTTGTCAGCATAGTATTAAGTGTAAATCTTTTGGGAGGAATTCAAAATGACAAGCATTGATGATAAAGAACGTTTTAAACAGGCGCTGAGATGCCTTAGTCCGTCAATTCAGAAAAAACTCATACCGCTTTCAGCGCAGTTGTGCACAAAGGCTCAGGAAATACGACTCAGACTAAACCGCCCTCTAACCATAGTCTGTCCCGACATTACATATTATGTGACAGAAGGTTCAGGGCTTACAAGCACTCCGATTGAAGGCTCAATGTTTACGGTAAGCAGAGCCGATATAGCAGATACATTTCAAAATATCTGTAATTATTCGGTATACACACGTCAGAACGAAATAGCAAACGGTTTTGTTACAATGCACGGAGGTCATCGTGCAGGGATATGCGGAACAGCAGTAATAAACAACGGAAAAACAGTTAATGTCCGTGATATCTCGTCAATTAATGTGCGAATAGCTCGGGAGCATCGAGAATGTGCGAGAACACTTGTTGATAGACTTGGTTCGTTTGATAAAGGAATACTTATTTGTGGAGCTCCTTGTTCAGGCAAGACAACAGTTTTGCGTGATTTGGCAAGAATTCTTTCAACAGATTTCTGCAAAAACGTTTCGTTGATAGATGAAAGAGGAGAACTTGCAGGAACTTCCTCAGGCGTATTTCAGAATGATATCGGAATGTGCGATGTTTTCGACTCCTACAATAAGAGTGAAGCTATGATTCAAGCAATTCGCAGTATGGCACCCGATATCATAGTATGCGATGAAATCGGCACAAAAGATGATATTTCGGCCATAGAACATTCCGTCAATTGCGGAGTGACGGTAATTGCATCCGTACATTCATCAAATGAGTGTGAGCTCAGAAAAAAAGAAAATATCAGACGAATAGTTTCAACAGGAGCATTTTCAAAAGTTGTTTTCCTTTCAAATAAGAGAAAACCGGGAGAAATTATTAAAATCTCAGAAGTCGGTGATGTGTTTGGCACTTAAAATAATAGGAGCGATGCTGATTGTACTTGCAGGATTTTCAGCAGGAAGCTGTTTTTCGCATAATCTCTATGCACGGCGAGATTTCCTGAAAAAATTAATTGTCTACCTGTCAAATCTCTCAACCAATATGCGATACAATTCGGCAGATATATTTTCAATCTCAACATTGTCAGCACAAACATCAGATATAGAATACTTCAGGTTTGAACAAACCGAGTACAATGCGCCGTTTTCCGAGCAATGGATAGAAATAATCAAATCTCTGCCCAAATCCATTTCACTTGCAAATGCAGATAAAGAACTGCTGAAAGATTTCGGTACAGAACTCGGAAAAACAGATGTTGAGGGACAACTAAGGCATATTGAACTGTACAAGACAATTTTTGAAAAACAGCTTGATGATGCAGAAAAAGATATCAGGCAAAAATCAAAGCTGTACAGAACCATGGGATTATTTACAGGAACAACAATAGCATTGATGATAATATAAGAGGTAAAAATGGACGTTGAGCTTATTTTCAAAATAGCGGCTGTCGGAATCATAGTGGCGGTACTCACACAGCTTCTCATACGAAGCGGAAGAGAAGAACAGGCAATGCTGACTTCCCTTGCAGGATTGATAGTAGTGCTTACGCTTATCGTAACGCAGATAAGCTCGCTGTTCACAACGATAAAGCAGTTGTTTGGATTTTAAAATGAATATACTTTCAATAAGTTTGCTTGCAGTGATAGCAGTAATAATAATGGTAATGCTTAAACCGAAAAACGGTGAAATAGCAATAATGCTCGGTATATGTGCATCGGTGATAATTCTGCTTTCCGTGCTTTCACAGGTAACGCAGATAATGGACACGGTAAACAATATCATAGCCGTATCGGGAATAAGTACAAGCTACATAGTGATCCTGCTCAAGGTTATAGGTATATGTCTGATAACAGAATTTGCCGTAAACACCTGCAAAGATGCAGGAAGTCAGTCGTTGGCAGGCAATGTATCTCTTGCAGGGAAGATACTTGTGACAATAACCGCATTGCCGCTGTATTCCGATATTCTCAGTACAGTAACAGGACTTCTTAACAGCTAACCTGAAACGATGAGGTGAAGACGTGAAAAAACTGATTACAGTAATAATATCCGCTGTAATTCTTGTGACAGTATCAACAATATCTGTGTCAGCAGAAGAAAACAGTTTCATCTATGATTTAACTGACCTGTATTCAAGCATATCAGACGAAACAAAAGAAAGTCTTGATAACATAGGTGCGGAAAGTGCTGATGCAAATTTGCTTTCTGAAATAACCTTTGATTCAATAGTAAGCGAAATTGTAAACATAGCATCTGAAAACATCTCCTCACCGCTTAAAGGTTTGATAACGATAACAGCACTGTTGCTGTTAAGTTCAATCCTTTCAGCCTACAAAAGTACGTTAAGCAACGATGTTACAACAGCCATAAACATAATTTCCGCCCTGTGTGTCACCTGTGCCGTTGTTATGCCGTCGGTAGCGGTGATAAAATCAACAGGTAATGTCATATCAACAGCATCAAATATTATGCTTGCCTATGTGCCCATAATGGCTGTAATAATGTCAACCGCAGGAAACACAGTCAGTTCAGCGTCGTACTACTCCATGATGATAGCCGCAGGAGAGGGAGTGGGACAGCTTTCATCAAAAGTAATAGTTCCTCTGCTTAATATGTTCCTCGGAATCAGTGTGACCTCAAGTGTTTCACCCGATATTAATCTGTCAGGTTTTACGGCAATGATATCAAAAGTAATCAAATGGGTTCTCGGCTTTGCAATGACTATATTTACAGCTTTGCTCTCCTTTAAACAGCTCATTACAACTTCGCTTGATGACGTTGCAACAAAGGCAGTACGCTTTACACTCAGCTCATTCATTCCGATAGTCGGTTCTGCCCTGTCAGATGCCTACAAAACAGTTCAGGGAAGTGTCAGCCTATTAAAATCCGGAGTGGGAGTATTTGTAATTCTCACAATTGCCATAGTATTTTTACCCGTAATACTCCAGTGCCTTATGTGGATATTAACACTTTGGGTCGGCAAATCAACAGCAGAAGTGTTAAACATCTCGCAAACTGCAAAATTACTTGAAAGCGTTACAACAGTCTTTTCCACTCTGATTGCAATATTGCTGTGCATAATGTCCGTCTACATAATATCAACAGCGCTTGTGCTTTTAATGGGTGGTAAAGGATAATGAAAGAACTGTTAACAGTGGCAGTGGTTATATGCTCTTCAACTCTGATATGTACACTTTTGTCGAATTTTATAACAGACGGCAGTACCAAAAAGATAATAACACTTGTCCTTGGTGCATTCATAATCTGTTCACTTATCGCACCTGTAAAAAGCGCAGTAAACAGTTTTGATATAAACGTATCAGAATACGAAGAGCAGAACATATCCTCAGCCACAGACGATGAAGCTTACAGCAAAGCTGTAATAAAACAGACAAAAGAAAATCTTGAACAAACACTTTCAGATTTTCTTCTGCAAAACGGAATACACATAAATAAATGTGAAATAATTTTGTCCGTCACAAAAGAAAACAGCATAATCATCTCATCGGTCAGCATATATATAAACAAAGAAGACATACAGTACACAGACTTGATCAGCGAAATAACTATGCAGAACTTCACGGTGATGCCGAGTATAATCACGGAGTAGAATATGGAAGAAAGTAAAAACAAAGAGAAGCTCAAAAATCTGTTTGACAACGACAAAATACGAAAGCTGATAATAATATCGGGCATAGCAGGAATTGCACTGATATTTCTGTCAAGCTGTATAGATTTTACAACAGTAACAGGAGGGAAAGCCGAGCAAGAATTTTCCGTAACAACCTACAGTACAGAGATAGAGAACGACCTTCAATCGGTAATATCACAGATTGAAGGAGCAGGAGAAACAAAGGTACTGCTCACAATGGAAAACAGTGTAGAGTATGTGTATCTTGAAGACAGTACAACCAAAACAAAGGAAATAGAACCGCTCATCAGAGGCGTGCTTGTTGTATGTGAAGGTGGTGACGATCCTGTTGTAGTTGAGCGAATAACAGAGGCAGTGACCAAAGCACTTGACGTATCAACAGCAAAAGTATGTATTACAAAATTATCAGAATAAAGGTCGGTAGTATTATGAAATTTCAAAAAAAGTATATTGTATTGGCGTCCCTTGTACTTGCACTTTCAACAGCAGTGTATGTAAATTGGCAGTTTACAGGAACGAACACAAACAAGACTTCAAAAGAACTCGGAGCGGCATCATATGTAAACGCAACTATATCGGCAAGTTCCGACGAAGCAGTTGAAACGTCTGCATTGTCAAAGGAGCAGAAGAATTATTTTGCAACCGAAAGAACAAAGCGACAGTCAACACAGGACAAAATAATTGATGATGCAAATGAAACACTCAATCTCGAAAATGTCAGCGATGAAGAAATGAGTGAAGCTCAGAAGAATGTTGAAGAAATACTCAAAAACTTCACAATACAGGACAGCATAGAAAGCATAGTCAAGGCAAAAGGTTTTTCCGAATGTCTGTGCTACATAAGCGATGAGGGAGTGACAATAATAGTTCCCGATTCCGAACTCAATGATACATCAGCACTCGTGATTGATGATGCGGTCACATCACATTATGAAGTGGATTACGAAGATATTTCAATAGTAGGCGCATAATTCTTAAAAGGACACGGTGTTTTATCGTGTCCTTTATGTGTGTATAAAGCTAAAAATATTTACTTTTCGTTGTCGGTGTGTTATAATAAACAATAACTACAATGTAAAGTTGGTATGAATATGAGTAACGAATCAAACAACAATCAGATTAAACTTTCAAGAAGCGAAGCAAGAGAGCAGACTTTTATGCTTTTATTTTCAAAATCTTTTGATGATGAGCCGCTTGAAGATACAATTGAAGATAACGCAGAGATGTTCGAGGGCGGAGTATGCGGATATGCAGAAGCTGTAGTAGGTGCAATCGAAATCAAGAAAGACGAAATTGATGCGGAAATCTCAAATTTTCTCAAAAAAGGCTGGTCACTTTCAAGAATTTCAAAGCCTTCACTCGCAATTTTAAGACTTGCTTTCTATGAAATCAAATACATTGACAGTGTGCCTGAAAGCGTTGCAGTCAATGAAGCGGTAGAGCTTGCAAAGAAATATACAATCGACGAAAGTAAATTCGTAAACGGAATACTCGGAGCATATATCCGCAGTAAAGAGGAAGCGTAATGAGCCTTTTTCTCGGAATAGACACATCAAATTATACAACGTCAACAGCACTCTATGACAGCACCACAGGCGAAATGTTTCAGCAGAAAAAACTCCTGCCTGTCAAGGAAGGACAGCTCGGACTTCGTCAGAGCGATGCAGTGTTTCACCACACAGCACAGCTTCATTCGCTGTTTTCAGAGCTTGTAAAAGACGTTGACACAACGCAGATTACCGCAATCGGAGTATCTACCAGACCAAGACCGATTGAGGGCTCTTATATGCCGTGTTTCACTGTTGGAGAGAACACGGCAAAAATTTTATCCTCAGTTTTGAAAATACCGCTTTACAGCTTTTCTCATCAGGAAGGTCACATTGCAGCGGCATTATACAGTGCAAGGCGTGATGACCTGTTCAGCAAAAAGTTTCTTGCTTTTCACGTCAGCGGCGGAACGACCGAAGCTGTAATTGCACAGGGCAATGAATACGGTTTTACGCTTGATATGGCGGCACACTCTCTTGACTTGCACGCAGGACAGGCTGTTGACAGAGTAGGTCTTATGTTAGGTCTGAAATTCCCTTGCGGAGCAGAACTTGAAAAGCTTGCTTTGCAGAATACCGAAAAAATCAAAGTAAATCCAACCTTAAAAGGCTGTGATTGTTGCCTCAGCGGAGTAGAAAATCAGTGCAAAAAACTGATTTTCGAAAACAAATCAAAGGAATATGTTGCGGCATATTGTCTTGAATATATCAAAAAATCTTTGTCACTTATGACAGACAGACTTTTTGAAAAATACGGCAGGCTTCCTGTGCTTTATGCAGGCGGAGTAATGTCGAATTCAATTATTAAAAATTCTTTTACAGAAAAATACAATGCAGTATTTGCCGAACCATCCTTCTCAACCGATAATTCGGCAGGTATAGCATATCTTGCTTACAGGAAGTACCCAAATGCAGACACCTGATTTTGCGGCACCAAAAGTGCTTAGTGTATCACAACTTAATTTTTATATAAAATCTCTTGTAGAAAACGACCCACATCTTAACATCGTTTTTCTGACAGGAGAAATCTCAAACCTCACCGACCACTACAGAAGCGGGCATATCTATTTGTCTTTAAAAGACGAAAAATCCGTTATCCGTGCCGTGATGTTCGCAGGCAACGCAAGAAATCTCAGATTCAGACCGATGGACGGAATGAAGGTGATTTGTCGTGGCAGAGTAGCGGTATATGAACCGAGCGGACAGTATCAGCTCTATATCGAAGATATGCAGCCTGACGGAATAGGCGCATTGACTCTTGCATATGAACAGCTTAAACAGAACCTTGCAGAAAAAGGACTTTTTGATAATGCCCATAAGAAGCCGTTGCCTAAATTTCCTAAAACAGTAGGTGTGATTACTTCTCCCACAGGTGCGGCTGTTCAGGATATAAGAAATATTTTATACAGACGCTTCCCGTGCGTTGATATAGTGATGTGTCCTGTTCTCGTTCAGGGCAACAGTGCCCCCGAACAGCTTGTAAGAGCAGTGAAAACGCTTGATAAATACAATGCTTGTGATGTTATCATCATCGGCAGAGGCGGAGGTTCAATTGAAGATTTGTGGGCGTTCAACAGCGAAGAGCTCGCCTATGCGATCTACGATTGCAAAATCCCTGTGATTTCAGCTGTAGGACACGAAACAGACTTTACAATTTGCGATTTTGTGTCTGATATGAGAGCACCGACCCCGTCAGCAGGAGCAGAGCTTGCTGTGCCTGATAAAGAAGAATTGATGTCATATTATAACTCACAGCTTCAGTATGTAACCTCTATAAAAGATCTTAAAATAAGGCAGTGCAGTAACAGCGTAACAGATTTTCGCAGAAGACTATCGCTTGTATCTCCGCAGTCAAAAATAAGCGAATATGAAAAATCTCTTGCAGACAAATCAAACATTTCCCGGAAAATAATTTCCGAAGTATATAACGAAAAGTCAAATTCTGTTTTAAAGCTGTCCTCAAAACTTGAGGGACTAAACCCGATTTCAGTTCTTGCAAGAGGGTATTCGATTGCTGAAAAGGACGGACAAGTAATCAGTTCTAAAGCACAGCTTAAAATAGATGACGAATTCACACTTGAATTTTCAGACGGAAAAATCAGAGCAACAGTAACAGGTGATTGATTATGGCTTTTACCCACTTACACGTTCATACTGAATATAGCCTGCTTGACGGTGCGTGCCGTATAAGCAGGATAGCTTCTTCTGCCCGTGAAAAGGGAATGACCTCACTTGCAATTACCGATCACGGAGTAATGTACGGTGTAGTTGATTTCTACAGAGCGTGTCAGAA
Source organism: Ruminococcus sp. (assembly GCA_036306945.1). Classification (GTDB taxonomy): domain Bacteria; phylum Bacillota; class Clostridia; order Oscillospirales; family Acutalibacteraceae; genus Ruminococcoides. The sequence continues at coordinate 19,322 of JAXJYO010000047.1, forward strand.
AGAGGGTATAAAGCCTGTAATCGGCTGTGAGGTGTATGTTGCACCTCACTCACGTTTTGACAAAACCACATCATATGAAAAATATTATCATATGGTATTGCTTTGTGAGAATAACACAGGCTATCAAAATCTTATTAAAATTGTATCAAAAGGTTTTACAGAGGGATTTTATTCAAAACCAAGAATCGATGATGAACTTCTTGAACAGTATCACGAGGGACTCATCTGTCTTTCAGCCTGCCTTGCAGGAGAAATTCCGCAAAAACTTCTCGATGGAGATTACACATCGGCAAAGAAAAAGGCTGAATACTACCGTGACCTTTTCGGAAGAGAGAACTTTTTTATAGAATTGCAGGATCACGGAATCGAAGAGCAGAAACGTATAATTCCAAATCTTGTAAGAATAGCTGACGAGATCGGTGTTGATATAGTTGCAACCAACGACAGCCACTACATTGACAAAGAGGACAGTAAAACTCATAACATTCTCCTGTGTATCCAGACTAACAGTACTATAAACGATAACGACAGAATGGAGTTTCAGACAAACGAATTTTATCTGAAAACCGAAGAGGAAATGCGTGAAATTTTCTCAAAATATCCACAGTCAATTGATAATACTCAGAAGATAGCCGACAGATGCAATGTTGATTTCGAGTTCGGAGTAAGAAAACTCCCTCGTTTTGATGTTCCGAATAACGATGACCATCTTGAATATTTCAGACGAAATTGTTACAAGGGACTTTATAAACATTACGGAGAAAATCCTGATAAGAGCCTAATCGACAGACTTGAGTACGAGATAGGCACGATTTCCAAAATGGGATTTGTAGATTATTATCTCATAGTAAATGACTTTGTGCAGTATGCAAAGTCAAACAACATTCCCGTAGGTCCGGGAAGAGGTTCAGGTGCAGGCTCACTTTGTGCCTATTGTATCGGAATTACGGCAATTGACCCTATAAAATATAATCTTCTCTTTGAGCGATTCTTAAATCCTGAAAGAGTAAGTATGCCTGATTTCGATATAGATTTTTGTAAGGAACGCAGGGGAGAAGTTATAGATTATGTTGTGCGAAAATACGGTGAAGACCATGTAGCACAGATAATATCCTTCGGTACAATGGCGGCAAGGGGTGCTATCCGAGATGTCGGCAGAGCACTTGCCATACCTTATGCAACAGTAGATGTCATAGCAAAGCTTGTCCCGATGGAACTCAATATAACAATTGAAAAAGCTCTCAAAGTCAGCCCTGAGCTCAGAAAACGATACAATGAAGATGAGCAGACAAAAACACTTCTTGATATCGCAATGAGCATAGAGGGAATGCCACGTCACGCAACAATGCATGCCGCAGGAGTTGTAATTACAGACAAACCTGTATCGGACTACGTTCCGCTGTCAAAGAATGATGACAACATAGTAACGCAGTTTCCTATGACAACGCTTGAAGAACTCGGACTTCTCAAAATGGACTTTCTCGGACTTCGAAATCTTACAGTTATAGATGATGCCGAAAAGCTCATAAAGCAGTCACATCCTGAATACAACAGCGAAGACATCAGAGAAGATGACGAAAAAGTTTTCCGAATGATTTCAAAAGGAAGCACTGAAGGCGTCTTTCAGTTTGAAAGTCAGGGAATGAGAAACGTCCTCACACAGCTTCGTCCCGACAGCATTGAGGATTTGATAGCTGTGTTGTCGCTCTACAGACCGGGACCTATGGACAGTATACCAACATATATTGATTGCCGACACAATCCATTGCATATCCGCTATAAGCACCCGATGCTGAAAGAAATCCTTGACGTAACCTATGGCTGTATAGTTTATCAGGAGCAGGTAATGCAGATATTCAGAACGCTTGCTGGTTACAGCCTCGGCCGAGCTGATATCGTACGACGTGCGATGAGCAAGAAAAAACACGCAGTAATGGAAAAGGAACGCAACATTTTCATCAACGGACTTACTGACGAAAACGGAAACATAATCGTAGAAGGCTGTGTAAGACGTGGAGTAGATGAAAAAACAGCTAATTCTATTTATGATGAAATGGAAAGCTTTGCGTCCTATGCGTTCAACAAATCCCATGCAGCGGCATATGCTTCGATATCCTACAAAACAGCGTGGTTGAAATGTTATTATCCCAAGGAGTATATGGCGGCACTTTTGTCAAGCGTTCTTGATAATCAGAATAAAATGGCTGTATATATTGGTGAATGTCAGAAAATGGGTATAAACGTACTCCCGCCGAATGTCAACGAAAGTAATCACGGTTTTACGGTCAGCGGTAATAATATCAGATACGGACTTCTTGCGATAAAAAATCTCGGAAGACAGTTCATTGATGAAATAATCGCAGAAAGAAGAGTTAAGCCATATAAATCCTTCTATGATTTCTGCAAAAGACTTTACGGCAGAAATATGAACAGCCGAGCAATTGAAAGCCTAATAAAATGCGGAGCGCTTGACGGTTTAGGCGCAAACAGAAGACAGCTTCTTGCAGTTAGTAAGACAGTGCTTGATGACCTTGATTACGAGTCAAAGCATAATATGGGCGGACAGCTTTCATTTTTTGATATGGGAATGGACGAAGCAGCAAAAACTTCTGCTGAGCCGCAGATTCCCGATTTAAAAGAATTTTCAAAAGAAGAGCTTCTTCATATGGAAAACGAGATCGCAGGAATGTATCTCAGCGGACACCCGATGGACGAGTATACTGCATTTTCAAATCTTGTAAAAGCTGACCGTACAGGTGAGATCATATCAAATGAAAGCGGACTGTACTTTGACGGCAAAAAAGTTACCCTTGTATGCATAGTGTCAAAAGTAAAAACTCAGCTCACGAAGAATAACAAAATTATGGCTTTCGTGAATGCAGAGGACAGATACGGTTCAATGGAAATAGTAGTTTTTCCGAATGTTTATGAAAAGTTCGCAATGTACCTCAGTGACGGTAACGCAGTAATAATCAGAGGTTCTCTTAATTTTAAGGAAAATGAAGAGCCTAAGATAATCTGCGATACAATCGAAAAAGCACGTTCAAATGAAGAGTGCAAAAATAATGATTACGCATCAAAGATTTCATCACAACCTGTCTATGTCGGACAACGACCTATAAATAACAGTGCGCCAAAACCATCGGCTTTATATCTCAGAATAGACGACCTGAACACAGAACTTTACAATAAAGCAAAGAGGGTTTTAGATATATTTGAAGGACCGACCCCTGTAATATTCTATCTCACAGATTCAGGCAGAAAGGTAAAAGCGCCTTCATCAATGTGGGTAAGCCTTAATGACGTGATGATAAAGGAGCTCAAATTTCAGCTTGGCGACAAAAATGTTGCGACAAAATAAACAAAAATTCACCTTGAATATTATGTACAACTAATGAATATTGGTAAAACTATTGAAAACTTTTATAATATGTTGTATAATAAATATTGTCAAATTGCTTTAGTACATAAAAGCATAAAAGCATAAAAGCGAAAAAGTGTTCGGGAGGAAACAAAAATGAAAATGTCAAAGAGAATAATGGCAACTGCACTTGCAGCATTGACAATGTCAATGTCACTCGCAGGATGCGGTGGTTCTTCATCATCAACAGCATCAGATAGCTCATCATCAGAAGCAGGCAAAGTTTACAACATCGGTATCTGTCAGCTTGTAACACACGATGCTCTTGATGCGGCAACAGAAGGCTTTAAGGAAGCTGTAATTGAAGGACTCGGTGAAGAGAACGTTAATTTCATTGAGCAGAATGCGGCAGGTGACAACAATACCTGTACAACAATCGTAAATGACTTCGTATCTAAGGACGTTGACCTCATTATGGCTAACGCAACAGGTGCATTACAGGCTGCAGCAAATTCAACTGTAGATATTCCGATTTTAGGTACATCAATCACAGAATACGGCGTTGCACTTGAAATCGACGACTTCACAGGTACAGTTGGCGGAAATATTTCAGGTACATCAGACCTTGCTCCGCTTGAAGATCAGGCTCAAATGATCATTGACCTCGTTCCTGATGCAAAGACAGTAGGACTTCTCTATTGCTCAGCAGAACCAAACTCATCATATCAGGTTAAGGTTGTAAGAGAGTACCTCGAAGGCAAAGGTCTTACAGTTAAAGATTACGCTTTCTCAGCATCATCAGACGTTGCTCAGGTAGCAGAAGCTGCGGCTGCTGAATCAGATGCAATCTACATTCCTACAGATAACACAGCGGCATCTTGTACAGAAACAATCAACAACGTAGTTCTTCCTACAAAGACACCAATCATCGCAGGTGAAGCAGGTATCTGCACAGGTTGCGGTGTTGCAACACTTTCAATCAGCTACAAAGAACTCGGAAGAAAGACCGGTGAAATGGCGGTTGCAATCTTAAAGGGTGAAAAGAACATCTCTGAAATGCCGATTGAGTATGATGACAGTCCTGTTAAGAAGTACAACAAGACTATCTGTGACGAATTAGGCTTTACTGTTCCTGACGATTACGAAGTATTAGAATAAGTTTTGAAATTCAAAATGATATAATGTAATACAAAATAGCTGTGCCACTTCCTTCGGGTAGCGGCACAGTTTTACGCATAATAAAATTGATTGGAGAATGGCACATGAATATAATGGGACTTCTCAATGCAATGCCGGGTGCGGTTGCACAGGGTATGATTTGGGGAATAATGGCGATAGGTGTATACATAACCTTCAAGATTCTTGATTTGGCAGACCTAACGGTTGACGGTTCAATGGTAACGGGAATGGCTGTATGTGCAATGCTTATGGCAGGCGGCTGTAACGTATGGGTAGCAATGCTTGTCGCAACGATTGCAGGAATGTTGGCAGGCTTGCTCACAGGTATTTTTCACACAATAATGGGTATTCCGGCAATTTTGGCAGGAATTCTTACACAGCTTATTCTGTGGTCAGTAAACTTAAAAATTATGGGCAAAGCCAATCAGGCACTTCCGGCAAGAACTTTTGATGTTATCATTACACAGCTTCGCAGAGAAGAAGCACTTTTAGTTCTTCTCGGATTTTGCATAGTATTAATAATTATTCTTTACGCATTTTTCGGAACACAGTTCGGTGCGTCAATAAGAGCCACAGGCTGTAATGAAAAAATGGCAAGAGCACAGGGAATCAACACCGATTTCAATAAAGTAATCGGATTTGTTCTCTCAAACGGAATCGTAGCACTTTCAGGTGCATTGCTTGCACAGTATTCAGGCAAGGCTGACATCAACGACGGACGTGGCGCAATCGTAATCGGACTTGCGGCAGTAATCATCGGTGAAGCTGTTGTATCAAAGCTTCCGACTAATTTCATCGTACGTCTTTTAGGCGTTGTAATAGGCGGTATAATTTATTACATAGTATATCAGACTGTAATTTTCTTAGGACTTGACACAGACTTGTTAAAGATGCTTTCAGCAGTCGTAGTTGCAATATTCCTTGCAATTCCACATCTGAAGAAAACATACTTTTCAAAACCGGCTAAGAAAAGCAAGGAGGTGCGCTGATGTTAAAAGTAGAAAATATTTCAAAAATATTTAACGCAGGTACTGTGAATGAAAAAGTCGCACTTGATGAACTTTCGCTTACATTGGAAAGCGGCGATTTTGTAACAGTTATCGGCGGCAACGGCGCAGGAAAGTCAACCTTGCTCAATTCAGTTGCAGGTACATATCCTGTTGACGGGGGCAAGATTTACATTGACGATACGGATGTAACAAAGCTCCCTGAGTATAAGCGTGCGAAGTATATCGGCAGAGTATTTCAGGATCCGATGGTCGGCACAGCAGGAGATATGTGGATCGAAGAAAATATGGCTCTTGCAATGAGAAGAGGCAAGTCAAGAGGCTTTTCATGGGCAATAAAAAATGCTGACAGAATACATTTCAGAGAGCTTCTCTCACAGCTTGATCTGGGACTTGAGAACAGACTTTCGACAAAGGTAGGACTTCTCTCGGGCGGTCAGCGACAGGCGATCACACTTCTTATGGCGTCAATGAATAACCCAAAACTTTTGCTTCTTGACGAACACACAGCGGCACTTGACCCGAAAACAGCCGCAAAGGTGCTTGATATCACAAATAAAATCGTAGAGCAGAACAAGCTCACAACATTGATGATCACACATAATATGAGCGATGCGATCAGACTCGGAAACCGCCTTATTATGATGAGCGAAGGAAAAATAATCCTTGATATCAAAGGCGAGGAAAAGCAAAGCTTAACAGTAAGTGATTTGCTCAAAAAGTTTGAAATTGCATCAGGTTCAAAACTCGAAAATGACAGAATGTTATTGAACAATGATTAAAAGGCGAGTGCCTCGCACGCAATTCGAGATGATAAAGCGGTGTAATCTACACAACGGTTGCCCAATTTTAAACTTGATTATTAAACAACAAAAGCGGCTGAGTTTCAGCCGCTTTTTAACGTTGTAGCTATACACTACTTATTTTCTTTGAACACCCATTGTCTTTGAATCGTGTAATTCACTGTCCATAACAGCAAGTCTACAATTGCTTTTATAATAGTGACAGGGATCGGGATAAACGACAACAGCGATACGATAACCGTGCTCGCACACATAATACAGAAAAACAGAATTATAAATCTGATAACCTGATTTCGATCATTGCCTCCGTTTTTGAAAATCATCTTACGATTGATGAGAAAATTAATTCCGCCCGAAACTATTCTTGCCAAAACAGTAGCCAAAGCAACATTCCATTGTGTGCTCGAAGGCAGAAAATAAGCAAAAATCGTAAATAAAATCAGGTCAACGATAGTACAGCTCACAGATGCTGTAGCGAATTTAAGCGGAGTTTTGTAAATCAGATAACTGTCTTTAAAAATCCTGTAACTGCTTTTTTGTTCTTTTGAGTATTGAGCAGTGGTATTCACGTCATAAAAAGGAATTTTCCTGTCGGCACAGATCGTCAGAAAGTTCATCTCATAGTCAAATCTGTCACCTTTAGTTTCCATAGCAATCTCATAAAGGGAAGAGGGAATTCCTCTCAACCCCGTCTGAGTATCTTTGCACTTTACCCCTGTAATAACCTTGAAGTATAAAGATGATATAAAATGCCCGAATCTTACGGCAAAAGGAGCTTTTGATTTTCTGAGATTTCTTTTTCCAAGTATCAGGCAGTCGGGACGCAACTCAAGCGCACGGCTGATTTTCATAACATCATCGGCAGTATGCTGACCGTCAGCGTCAGCAGTAATATACCCTGTTATGTTATAAAGATTGTCGTGAGCGAATTTAATTCCTGCCCTGATACTTGCACCTTTGCCGTTGTGACCGTTAAGATTTACAATATGACAGCCAATGCTGATTAGTTCGTTGAAAAATTCGTTATTGCGAGGACACCCGTCATTAACAATAACAATATTCTCAGCACCGAGCTCGTGAAGTCTGCTGCACAATTCAATAGTTTTTCTGTTTTCATAATATAAAGTTATAATAACAGCGTGGCTCATAAAAATACCGACCTTAAACATTATTAATCATATTATACAACAAAAAAAGAGCCAAAACAATATATGTATTTTTAATTTTATACTTAATCAACATAATAATTTTTGAAAATATTATATAGAAAAATACACAAAAAGTATTTAAAATATAAACAGTTTATGGTATAATAAATTTTAACGCAGTGGCACAAACGCTGTGTTAAGAAAAAAGAAGGATTGAAATAAATTCATTATGAATTTGAAAGACGGTGATTTTAATTGTTAAAAAGAATGATGGCAGGTCTTTTATCAACAGCACTTCTTGCAGGAACAGCAGTATCAATTACAGGTTGTTCATTGTCAGGAGAGCAAACAGCTTCTGTTGATTACAAAACAGCAGAAAAGGTAGAAGACGGAGCTATACTTCAGGCATTCAGTTGGGATTTCAATACTATCAAGGAATCAATGGCTGATATAGCTGCGGCTGGTTTTTCAGCAGTGCAGACATCTCCTGTAAATGAATGTCTTGAAGGTGAAGGCGGAGGAATGGAACTTTACGGAAACGGAAAGTGGTATTACCATTATCAGCCTACAGATTTCAAAATCGGTAACTATCAGCTCGGAACAAGAGATGAGTTCAAAGCGATGTGTGATGAAGCGGAAAAATACGGTATTAAAGTTATTGTTGACGTAATTGCAAATCATACTACACCTGAAACTGATGAGGTAAGCGAAGACCTTATTAAAGCAGGTGGCGGAAGTCTTGAAACACTTTATCACGAAGGTAACGCAAATGATCTTACAGATTACAGCAACAGACTTCATTGCACAACCTACAAAATGGGTGGTTTGCCTGACATCAACACTGAAAGAACATCTTTTCAGGATTACTTCATAGAGTTCCTAAATGATTGTATCGAATGTGGAGCAGACGGTTTTCGTCATGACACAGCAAAGCATATAGGTCTTCCCGATGATCCAAAAGAAGATGACGGCTTTGAAAATAATTTCTGGGAAAGAGTTACCACCGAGATAACCAATGCAGACGATATGTTCATCTACGGTGAGGTGTTGCAGGGCAACAACGACAGATTGTCCGATTATATTGATACTATCGGAAGAACAACATCAAGTACATATGGCGGAAAGATACGTTCTGCTGTCATCAACAATATGATTGATACAAGTATGGTGTCCGATTATTGGCTTGGTGATGCTGATCTAAATATGGTAACATGGGTTGAATCACATGATAACTATATCAACGACGGAACATGGTACCAGCTTACAAATGATCAGGTCATTCTCGGTTGGTCAATCATCACTGCACGCAAGGATGGCACACCTCTGTTTTTCTCAAGACCGTATAATTGCTCAATGGATAACGAGTGGGGAATGAACAGAATCGGTGCACAGGGCGACGATATGTACAAGGACAGCAGAGTATCTGCAGTAAACTTTTTCAGAACAGCGATGATAGGTGAAGAAGAAAACCTTGTAAATCCCAATATGGATTCAACAGCATTGATGATTGAACGTGGCGAAAAAGGCGTAGTAATCGTCAATACAAAGGACGAACTCACAGTTGATTTTGAAACAACCCTTGCCGACGGTACATATATCGACAGAGTTGATAATAAGACAGAATATGTAGTTAAGGACGGCAAAATCACTTGTGAAACAGCGATTCCTGAAAATTCAGTTGTAGTGCTTTATAATGAAGGCTACACAGAATATGCAAAGTGTGCAAATGTAGGCGTAGCAGATGACACAGAATTCACATTTGAAAGTGATTCATTGGAAGTAACACTCACAGCCGAAAATGCTAAGAATTCAACATATTCACTCAACGGAGCAGAAGCTGTTTCATTTGAGGACGGAGATAAAGTTAAGGTTACACTTCCTGACGGTGAAGATGTGGCAACACTTGAACTCAGAGCAGAAAATGAGCAGGGAATAAAGACTTACGAAAGAGTAGAATTCACCTACAAAAAGACATACACAATCGAAGAAGGCACAAAAGTGTACTTTGAAAAGCCGGACACAGATGAATGGTGCGATGAAATCTATGCATATGTGTATGATGAAGACGGTTATGAAAATGAATCCTGGCCGGGTATTGAAATGACAAAAGAAGATGACGGAACATACAGCTATACATTTGATATGGAGTGGACATCACCACGCATCATCTTCAATGACGGCTATGCGTCCGACAGTGTACAGTATCCCGAAGGACAGGGACTTGAAGTCGAAAAAGACAAAGTCTACACAGTAGAATAATTGCGAAAACCAATAGGAGGATAATAATATGAGCGACTTAAAAAATGTAAAAATGGAAGGCAGTAAAGTGCCTGCCGAGCAGATAAAGAATCCGGAACTTTTAGAGGCAATTGAAAAGATGCAGGCAGACGGAAGCAAAGAAAATATAGATGCAATGGTAAATGCAATGATGAAAGCAAAATTTGTGCTTCCGGCAATTGTAAAACCAACAACACAGGCACGCACAAGAAACGGACAGACCGTAATGGAACAGGCAACACAGGTTCAGTTCAGACTTCTTGAAAATGCCAACAAAGAAAAGTTCTTCGGTGTATTCACCGACACAGACGAGATGTTCAAGTGGAAGGATACACAGGCAACAAATAAAGTAGTAACAGATTTTGACAGCCTTTCACAGATGGTAATGGATCCAAGTTCAAATGTACTCGGCATAGTAGTAAATCCGTTTGGAAAGAGCGTAACATTTCCTAAGCCAATGATAATCTCACTCAAACAGCAGAGAGATTATATGAAAATGAAGATGAACAAAATCGAGCCCGGCACTCCGGTTCAGCTTGGTGAGCCAAAGGAATACCCGATAGACCTTATGGCATCACTCATCAATCACTTCAGCACAGAAGAGCTTGTAAATGCGGCATATCTCAGAATGATGGAGCAGAACGGCCAGAAGAGTTATCTCATCGTAGTAGATTTTGTAGGTAATATGGAGCAAACTTTCAACGCAATTTCGGAAGTTGCAAAGCCATATCTCGATGATGAAATTCAGCTTACAATGTTGCCGTTCTCAATGGAATTCGGCAGAAACGCAGTAAAGGGAGTAGAACCCTTCTACAAAAAACAGAACTAAAAACCAACAACAAAGGCTGTACGGAACGTACAGCCTTAATCATTATTTATTCAAAATTTCAACGATCAGTTTTTCAAATGCTTCTTCAAATCTTTTATCATCTTCCGCAGTTCGCTTTTTCGGACCTTTAAGATGATGCTTTGAAGAAGACATTCTTGCTTTCTTAGAAAGGTGTCTGTCCATAAGCAGTCCGCCGATGTTTTCATCAGTGAAAATCTTTCCTGATTGATGAATACAATATCCGCCCTTTGAAAGCACCATAGCGGCAACACCGTAATCCTGAGTAACGGTAACATCGCCTTTTGAGCATAAATTAACAAGCGCAAAGTCTACCGCATCAGCACCCGAACCGATAATTTTCACTTCGCTGTAATCAGATTTCAGAACGTGATTTGTATCGCAAAGAAGAATAACATCAACATTGTGCTTCTTAGCAATGCGCTCAACCTGTTTTACAACAGGACAGGCATCTGCATCAACAAGAATTTTCATTATTCAGCAATCTTGATTGATTTGATAACAGGCTGTTCGCTTGATTTGATAGTACCATTGTCATCAGTCGGATTTGCATCTTCACAAATCTTGTCAATAACGTCCATACCTTCGGTTACATAACCGAAAACAGCGTACTGACCGTCAAGGAAAGTGCTGTCCTCGTGAACGATAAAGAACTGTGAGCTTGCGCTGTCTGGGTCGTTTGAACGAGCCATTGAAATAGCGCCTCTTGTGTGAGAAAGTGTGTTGTTAACACCGTTGCTTGTGAACTCACCCTTGATTTCTTCACTGCTTCCGCCTGTGCCGTTTCCGAGAGGGTCACCTCCCTGAGCCATAAAGCCTTCCATAATTCTGTGGAAAGTAAGACCATCATAGAAACCGTCTTTAGCAAGACTTACAAAGTTATCAACAGTGATTGGAGCATAGTCAGGGTAGAGAGCAACAGTAACAGTACCGTAATCCTCAACATCAATAGTTGCGTAGATAGCGTTGTCAGGAACATCAGGGGTTTCATAAACAGAAGCAACTGTAGTTTCCTCAACCTGAGCCACAGTGGCCTTAACCTGACTGCTTGAAGATGAAGTAGTTTTCTCGCCTGAACAACCGCTTAAAACAACAGTTGACATTACAATAGCCATAGCGAACATAAGACTGAGTAATTTAGCAGAAAAAGATTTTAAATTAGAAGTTTTCATTTAAAAAATTCCTTTCTATATATATTATTGAATATTTTATCATTATTTTTACGACAAATCAACCTTGAATTGACACTAAATATTTAATATGCTAAAATTTACAATATAAATAAGAAAAAGGAGGTCGCAAAATGCAAAATGACAGCATAACAGTCATAAGTTCAAAGCGAAAGCTGTTCAATCTTAATTTAAAAGAATTGTGGAAATACCGTGACCTCATAATACTTTTCGTAAAGCGAGATTTAAAAAATTCCTATAAACAGACGATTCTCGGACCATTGTGGATAGTAATAAATCCATTTTTATCAACTTTTGTATTCACCGTGATCTTCGGAGTTATCGCAAATATTTCAACCGACGGAATACCGCAGTTTTTGTTCTATATGTCGGGCAATATCCTTTGGTCATTTTTTTCAAGTTGTTTGAACAGAAGCTCATCAACATTTTTAAGCAATGCAAGGATGTTCGGAAAAGTCTACTTTCCTCGTCTTGTAATGCCGATATCAGGAATTCTGTACAATTCGGTAACTTTCATCGTGCAGTTTGCAATGTACTTTATACTTATACTGATATATATGTTTTCAGGAGCAAACATTCATCCGAACGCATTAGCCTTGCTGTTGCCCATATTGTTGTTACAGACAGCATTGCTCGGAACGGCAATCGGGCTTATAATAACATCTGTCACTACAAAGTACAGAGATTTAAACATTCTTGTGTCCTTCGGAGTATCACTTTGGATGTATCTCACTCCTGTAGTATACCCGATATCACAAGTACCCGAAAAGCTTAGGACAATACTGTTTCTTAATCCCGTAGCACCGATAGTAGAAACCTTGCGATATGCATTTCTGGGAAGCGGAACATTTGAGCCAGTATACCTAATAATAAGTATGGTCGTTACAGCATTATTTTTGATTATAGGAATAGTTGTATTCAATCAGGTAGAAAAGAATTTTATAGATACGGTCTGATATTATGAAAGAAAACTGTGTTATCAAAGCAGAAAACTTAACAAAAGAATACAGACTCGGAGTTATCGGAACAGGAACGCTCAGACGAGATTTGCAGAGTTGGTATGCAAAGAAAAGGGGAAAGGAAGACCCTAATCTTCGCATCGGAGCAAAAGCGTACGAAAAAGGTGACAGTTTTTTGGCACTTGACGGCTTGAATATAGAAATCAGCAGAGGCGAAAGAGTCGGCATCATAGGAGCGAACGGAGCAGGAAAATCAACGTTTCTCAAACTTCTGTCCCGAGTAACCTCACCAACTGACGGAGAGATCCGATACAGAGGACGCATAGCGAGTATGCTTGAAGTCGGAACAGGATTTCACGGAGAGCTTACAGGCAGAGAAAACATCTATCTCAACGGTGCAATTCTCGGAATGAGCAAATCCGAAGTAGCTTCAAAGATAGACAAAATCATTGAATTTTCCGAGTGTGAAAAGTTTATAGATACACCTGTAAAGCGATATTCGTCGGGAATGTTCGTGAAGCTTGCATTTTCGGTGGCGGCACATCTTGATGCAGAAATAATGATAATGGACGAGGTGCTTGCAGTCGGAGATATGCAGTTTCAGCGCAAATGCATAAAAAAAATGAATGAACTTGCAGAAAATGAGAACAGAACGATACTGTATGTGTCCCATAATATGAGTACAATCCGAGAACTCTGCAACAGATGCATAGTGCTTGATCACGGCAGAAAGATATATGACGGTGATGTAGACGAAGCAATCAAGTTGTATCTGGGAGGAGAGCAGGAAAATTCACATTTTTACGAATATAACGGAGAGCATAAAGAACCTTCACAGCGCAATGACATTGAACTTAAAACAGCAAGCTATGCCGACAGAACTGACAATATGTTTTATGATGACGAAAAAATGTCGCTTGAACTTAAATGGCTGAATAAAGCAGATGTCAGAAATCTCTGTCTTAGGGTAGAAGTCAGTGACTACAGAAGAATTCCCGTAACAGCATTTGTTATAGAAAATTTCTACAACGGAAAAAAAGGCGAAACACATACACAACGCTTTAATATTAATATTTCCCAAATAGCCAAAGGCGGATATTACACTCGATATGTATTTTACAATAAAAAGAGTGATACTCAGCCATTCGAAACAGTAGAAATCGCCAAAGGTTTGACATTCCGAAAAAGAATGGCAGAACGCAACGAAAACAGCTGGCAAAAGTCATGGGGAAGTGTCATAATGGACGAAATAGAACTTGAATAAATCATAAATAAGCGGATGTGCGTTGACCATCCGCTTATTTTTTGTACTTAAAAAGCCTCCCATGTCAAAGGAAGTTGGCACAGCTTACCGTATGACGAAGGGATTCCCAAAATAACTTTCGTCAAATAGTATGTTATACTATACCTCTCCACAACATCTTGTGATATAGAATTAAGCAAAACAACAATTAAAATTCATTTGCAACACAAAAATTCATAAAATTTAACAAACGCAATAAAAATCTAAGAAAACTATTGAAATAAATTCAGTAAAATGTTATAATTAGCTAAATAAATGTGGGTAACTCTACCTTTTTCGACCGAATTTGTATAAAATTCACTGTTGGTCAGGCAGTAAAAGTTGATGATTTTAAACATTTGATAGTTCTTCGGTCCCTAAAAATATCAATGTTTAGCAAAGGATATAGAGTCTCACACCAAATTAAATGGTTATGGAGGTTATATCTATGAAAACAAAAATTTCTCGTATCGGCAAAAAATCTTTGTCATTCGTCATTGTAATGATGATGGTTGTTTCAATGATGCTCGTCGGTATGGTTTCAGCGAGTGCGGCTACTATTTCTGGCGGAACTGTATTTTACCTGGATCCTGGTGGGGATAATCTTTGGGCTAAAGATAGCGCTCGTTTTGCTATGTACTTATGTAATGGAAGTAGTGATGCTACATGGGTAGATATGGTAGCGGTATCAGGTACAAGTTATTATTCTGCTACCGTTCCTGCAGGTCAGTCGCATGCAAATGTTATTTTTTGTCGAATGAACCCTGGTACAACTGCAAACAATTGGAATAATAAGTGGAATCAAACAAGTGATCTTACCTATGATAGAACGAAAAATCTTTATACAATAACTGCTTGGGATAACGTTGGTACTTGGTCAACATACTCCGGCGGTGGTGGCACAGACACCCCAACAGACACAACATACTACATCGGCGGTCGTTTCAGAGTCAGAACAAGTGCAGGTTCAGCATATACCTATACTTATGATTCAGGTGACTGGTTATCTGATAGTAAGAAAATCGCTTTAACTGACGATGATGGTGACGGAATATTCACTTTAAATACATATTGTACACTTACTGAATTATCTCAAAATATAGGTTCTTCTACTTATACTGGCATTCCGTATTTCTATATCTTATCATCAGATACTAAAAAAACTTATTCCACAACAGCTAATACTGCTCTCTCATTAAATGATGCTACCAACAATATTACTCTTACTGAAAAGTCAGGTAATAATCCTGGTACATATCTTTATTTTAATGATAGTGATAGCAGTGATACTGTTACGCTAAATTTCAATCCTGAAACTAAGGCGTTTTATTATACTTTTGATAATTCAACTTCTGTAGAAGACGGTGATTACACAATTTTCGGTACTTCTGAATACGGCTCATTCAAGTTCAAAGGCTCAGGTAACACAACTGAGGGCACAGCAAATGCTAATGATACAGTAACGGTTACTGTTACTCCTGATGCAGGTTATATTTGTACAGGTATTACAGCAACTGGAGTTACTGATATAACAATAGTTAACTCAAATAAATATACATTTACAATGCCTGCTCAGAACGTAACAGTTTCAGCTACTTTTGATGTTGCACCGCCTGAGAAAATTACAAAAATAACAGGAACAGATGCATTATGGATTGATGCAAACCCAAACGGAACTGTTGATACTACACTTATTAAATGGAATAACTATTCGGGTAGCTCAAAAAAAGAAACTGATCTTTACACTTTCTATGTTCCAAAGAATGTAGATCTCTCCAATGCTACAATTTACAATGGCTTCTCAACCGAAAAGGAAATCGGTGATATAACTATTCCTGCAAACGGGTGTGCTACTGGTTCACTTACAATAGGTGATTACTATTCATTTAATGGTAAATATGTACAGGTAATGCAGGGCTCAACCAATGCAATGTTCCTTTATACAACATTAGATGGAAATGATTATCCGCTTCCGACTGAAAAAGAGAAGGGTGCCGATTCTACTGGTACCATAACTAAAAGTTCGGTAGAAGCAGATGGTGGTCTTTGTATCACAATGACAGATGATAATGACAATGCTGTATTTTCAGATCCAATGAAGTTATCTTCTGTAAAAGGCAGAGGTAATTCATCTTGGGAAGCAAGCCATACATTCTTTGGCAAGTATGCTTTCAATATGAAACTTAAGAAAGCCGTAAATCTCTTTGGTATGGATTCTAAAGAGTCGGATGGTGCTAAAAGTTGGTGTTTGCTTGCAAACAATGCTGATGAGTCTAATTTGAGAAATGCTCTCACTTATCAACTGGCAAATGAACTCGGTCTTGACTATGCACCTGAATTTAGATTTGTTGACATTTATGACAACAACGTTTATATGGGTTCATATCTCGTAACAGAAAAAGTTGATGTTGGTAAAGACAAACTCATTAAAGGTGAAGCTTTTGATGATATCAACGAAGAACCTTTAGCAGATGGCGAAAAAATCTATGAAAATGAAGATGGCTGGAAATTAGTAGGCAACGGTCCTGGCAATGCTGGATCTTATCGATATGTTGATATTTACAAGGGCACTTCAGTAACTACACAACCACCTTATAATGAAAGAGGTACATATCTGTTAGAGTTTGAGATTACTGACAGAACTAACAGTGAGGCTTCATGGTTTGTTTCAAACGAGGGACAGAACGTCGTAGTAAAGAGTCCTGAATTTGCAACAAAAGAGCAGGTTGAGTTTATCAGAGATAAATTCAATGCTATGGAAACTGCAATATATAATAATGCAGATGTAGATACATTAAGCCAATATATGGATGTTGAATCTTTTGCGACAATGTATCTCATTCAGGAACTTTCCGGTAACTTGGATGCAGCATCAACAAGTTACTATATTATATACGATTGTAACGTAGGTCGTTTCGTAGCAACACCTGTTTGGGACTATGATATGGCATACGGTCAGCATGCTAACGACACATTTAAGTATGCTGTAGGTAATAACGCTATTCAATTAAGTAATCCTTCTGCTTGGATTGCAAAATATAAGAAAATAGACAAGAGTGAACATAACTCTCCAAACAAATACAGTATTCAATCTCAGCTTGCTTCTCAGAATGCTTCGTTTAAGTCAGTAATTAGATATGTTTGGAATAATACTTTCTATCCTACAATAAAAAAATACTATGGCGAAAACAGTCAGCTTGATCAATGGAAATCTCAGATTTCAGCTTCTATGGCTATGAATGAAACACGTTGGGGATTTTTGTCAGCTGAACCGTTGTTTTCATGGCGTTTGGCTGATACTGGTGATAATTTAGATGATACTGTTACTTATCTTGAAACTACATGGACAAAAAAACGTGTAGAATTCTTAAATGATGAATTTGCTAAGTCTGAATATCCGGATACATACACCCCTGCTACATTAGCAACTCCAACAGTTAAAGCATACGCTTCTGACGGAACAACAGAACTCACAGGTTCAGTTGAAGCAGAAAGCACATACATCATCAAAGCAACAACAACTGATTCAGATGTAACATTCGTTCTTTATAACAATGGTAAGGAAGTTACCTCAAACAAAACAGGTGAATTTGAAATCACAGCAGTGGTAGGTACTTATAGCTACACTGTAAAGACAACATCAGGTGATGTAACATCTTCAGCATCGGATGTGGTGTCCGTTACTGTATCTTCAGGATCTGACATAGTTGCTTCAGATTGGAGCGTTGTAGGTTCATTCAATAACTGGGATGCTACAAGAAATCCAATGTCAGGTACAGGTCCATACACAGCTTCAATTTATCTTCCTGCAAATTCAACAGGTTATACATTTAAAATCAAAGATAATACTGTAACTGACAACGCTCATTATGGTAAATACCAGAGCAAAATCGACGATACGGGATCACTTACATTAAACAATACAAGTTCATCTTCCGGTGGCTCAAATGGTTACATTACCCTTAAGACAACAGGCGGTGTCTATACATTCACTTGGAATGGAACATCACTTCAGGTTTCTGTATCAAAGTCAGATGACTATAATCTTACTTCAACAATAACAGTTCCTGAATCAGTTGGCGTAGGCGATACATTTGACGTAACAGTAAATGCAATTCCAAGCGCAAGCTTCCCGACAGCAAAGTATTACAGATACACAATCGCTGTTGATGGAACAAAGATTGCTAACGGTGTAGAGCTTAGCTCATCAACTTACACTTGTAAGACAAGTATTTCTGCTGATGCAACAGTAACATATTATGTTGAAGCCTACGATGAAAACCGTGTACTTCTCGGTTTGTCAGCAACAGGAGAACAGACAATAGGTGCAATAATAAGTGATTTCACAGTAGATATCAAATCAAGTGACTATGAAATTGCAGTCAACGATTCAATTACACTTACAGCTACTGTAACACCTGCAGGCTATGCAAAATCATATGAATTCTTCAAGTCAACTGACGGAGAAACATTTGTATCTATGGGCACAGCTTCAACTTCAAATACACTTACAGTTTCTTTCACAGAAAAAGGCGTATACTATTTCAAAGCGGCAGTAGTTAATAAGTATGATACTACTGTAACAGAAGAATCTTATGTAATTGAAGTTCATGTTTATGACCAGATTGGACCACACACAGTTGAAATATATTTCAAGTCAGCTTCATCATTTGTCTATAAGCCTACATTGACTTATAATGGTGTTGCATATGCGATGACCAAAGATTTTGAACCTGTTTATGAAGACGGTGAACTTGTTGTTCAGCCATATATCGGTGATGCATACTCAGGCTCATTGAAGTTCTATTGGTATAAGGCAGTTGTAACTCTTGATTCAAGCGTTGATAACACACTAACATTTACAACTGGTAGAACACAGTTAAATGCATCATTTACAGGTAAATTCCACGGTGACAGATACTTTATGGCTGTTGATAATCTTATGAATGATACCGTTGCACTTGATATTACAACTGCAGCAGAATATATACGCAACTATTATCACTCACCATTACATATGACATCTTTAGGTGCGGATGACGATTCAAACCTTGGTTTCACAAATATTAATGGTGAAACATATAGAATGGGCGATTTGTTGAGTGAATCTGTTGATGCTAATGATAATCTTGTTACAACATCAAGCTTCTCAATTAAGTCAGCAACAACAATGCAGAAAGTTGCGGCAGGTCTTACAGAAGTTTCTGATTTACAGGCAAGTCTTCTCGACGTTAACCTCGACGGCGTAATTGATGTCAAGGACGCAACATTAATGCAGAAAGCTCTTATAAGTGCATAATATTGTGGTCAGACAATATTTAAAATAAAATAACAGATGCACCGCTTTTGCAAAACTCATAGCGGTGCATCGTAAAAAAATTAGGAGGTATATTAATGATACATTCAATTAAACGTATCAGTAAACGAACTTTGTCCGTTATACTTGCATTAATGATGGTACTATCAACTTTACTTGTGGGTATGGTTACAGCCAATGCGATGACTGTTAATTCTGCACACATTTATTTTGATAATACTACCGCACAATGGAGCAGTGTTTACCTTGTTATCGGAAAGGGTAGTAGTGGTGATAGTAGTTACTCATCGGTATATAAGATGAACACGCTAAGTGGGACTAATTTGTACTATTTGAATAATACTAGTTGGGATGGTGCAACATATCTCTCGTTTATTTGTAATAGCTATCAATGGGGTGACGGTAAATGGGGTACTGATAATTTGGCAAATGCAACTTATTATACATCATCTCAAAGTTTTAATATTGATTCCGATAATACTTATATTGCTAAGCCAACTTCAAAACAGTCAAAAAATACTGCCTCAGGTTTGACTTACTATAGCAACGGTTATAAAGCTGCAAATAACAGAACAATAACACTTAAAACTATGATTGATGGTGTCGTTTCTTCAGACACAAAGCCCGCTACTTTAGGAATTAATTCATATTCTTTAAGTGATAATGGTACAATTAAGAATTCAAGTGCATCAGGTTCGCTTTCTGCTAGTTTTACAGCTGCTCCTGGTGCAACAACAAAACTTTCATATTCAAATCTTTCATCTGATTATGAATTTGTTGGTTGGGTTGATTCAAGCGGTACAACTGTTTCTGAATCCGACACATATTCTTTTAGCGCTAATAACACGACTAATACATATTATGCTAATTTTACATCAACTGAATATAAAATATCTGCAGTAGCTAAA
Source organism: Ruminococcus sp. (assembly GCA_036306945.1). Lineage (GTDB taxonomy): Bacteria > Bacillota > Clostridia > Oscillospirales > Acutalibacteraceae > Ruminococcoides. The sequence continues at coordinate 39,600 of JAXJYO010000047.1, forward strand.
TATCAGAGTTTCAATGCTGATACTAACTCATACAATGCAGTAGCTGATGCTTCTTCAAGCATAGGAACTGCAAGTGCAGCTCCAACAACAGTAACTCCTGGTTCAAAGACAACTTTGACTGCTGCAGCAGTAGGATCAGATTACGAATTTGTTGGTTGGTATTCAGATCCTTCTTGCACAACACAGATTTCTACAGATTTTGAATGTGTGCAAACTCCTGCTTCAAGTACAACATACTATGCTTTGTTTAAGCAGACTTATGAAACAAAGACATTGACAGTTGATGAAAATGATGCGGCAACAGTAACTGTTACATATAACGGTGTAACATACAACGAGAAGAATACAGTTACAATTCCTGTTGGCGGTACAGTAACTGTTAATGTTAGTGCTGATGATAGTGCTCAGTACTGCTCAGGTGTAACTGCCGGTTCAGCAACTGTTACAGGCTCTAATGGCACATATACATTTAAGATGCCTTCAACTGATACAACAGTAGTTGCAACAATCGCAGATAAGCAGTCAGCTACAGTAACTGTATCATCAAGCGATACTAATCTCGGTTCTGCAACCGCAACACCAAGTACTGGTCTTTATGTTGGCGATACTGTTACATTGACCGCAACTGCAACAAACGGTTCATTCTCAAATTGGACCATTTCAGGTGCAACTTATAACAGTGGTTATGACAAAAATGATGCAACTGTAGTGGTTACAATAATTTCTTCAAATGTAACTGCAACAGCAACTTTTGACGAGAAAACATATGAAGTTAGTGTATTTGGTTCACATACTGATACTACAGTTGATTCTACACTTTCGATGAAGGCAACTTCTGAAGCAGGTGTATACATTTCAACAACAACACTTGATAAAAATAAAGATTTTACTATTAAGAGATTATCAGATAATTATTATGCGGTAAGTAGTGCTGATAAAAATGCTTGGTATTTTAACAGTCTTACAGATGTTACTACAGTAAAAAGTTGGGCATCCTCAAGAAGTTCAAGTAATTTGATTTTCTATAACAATACGGGTTCTGCTTACGTTGTTTATGATTCAAACACAGATTCAGTTTACTTATCTGCAGACCCTGATAACAAGAAAACTTTCAACGTATATGCAAAGAACGGTACAGTTCGTAACGATGAAGGTGATTTTAAGGTTACTGCTACACTTCAATACGGTACTACTGTTGTAAACGGTGATTATACTGCAACAACAACAAAGGCTACTAATAATGGCACTTCGTATAATGCATTTAATCAATATTCTATAGCTGGAGATACAGTAATCACAGTTACAACCACTCTTAATTCAACTTATAAAGCTGCTGGTTTCTATGTTGGCGCATTTTGTGTAAACGGTAAATATCTTGCTGCAACAAAGATGTCAGACGGTGTATATACATCAGATGCTTACACTCTGACAGCTACAGAAGCAATTAATAATTCATTTGAAATTACTCCTGTTTACTATAACTCAAATATTGATTACATCACCTTTTATGTTGACGCAGATGAAGTAACATCTTCATGGGGTGGCACAATAGCTGTTGATGCGTATACTTATATTAATGGCGACACATCAAATGATGACCATTTATTTGGTACATATCCTGGTCAGCCAATGGTGCTTCAGGGCAAATATTATACTATCAAAGTTCCTAAGTATAGATACTACTTTAGTGGTTCTTCCTACATAAAGGATTCAAACAGTCCTATTTCAGGTATAACTATGACAAGCTACCATGCGGATCTTGTGCATTATGCTGTTGTAGAAGGTGCTTCATATGGAACTACTCCGTGGGAAAATAATAATAACTTCCAGACATACGACTACAGTGACTTCGTAAACATTGCCGCTCTTGATGATGTTCAGACTATTATGTTTGAGAACAAATATTACGACAAAGATCTCTCATCTTCTAAAGATAATAGTTCTGTTGCAAAGGAAAGCAGTCTTGGTTCCGGTATCGGTTCATTGACAACAGTAAACCCATGGCAGAAGTTCGCTGACTACTATGGAAAAGAAACAGGTATTCTTGGTGATGTATTAAGTGAAGATCAGCTTTCTGATAGCAAAAAGCTTTATATTATTTCAGTTGGTAACAATGATACTAAGGGTACAGCTTATGCTACAAAAGGTCAATGGGCTACTATGTGGTATGTTTACAAGGAAGATGGAACATATCTTACTAAGGGTACCCCTGCTGACTTTATTTCAAGCGCTTCTACTCAGTATGGAGCCATTGTAAATGCTGGATATCAGTATGCTCAGACTAAGATAAGCTATGATATGGAAAAAGATTCATCAGTATCTGGTGACACTGGTGTTCGTTCTGATGGTCGTTGGTACTATTCAAAATTAGGTTTAGAATTTAACTCATCAGTTGAAATCGAATATATCGAACACACAGATTCAGGTGATGTAATTTATTCTGATACAAACACAAACGCTGAAAATACTGGATTTGTTGGTGAAACTACAAATGGTTCTTCAGCAACAATCAACAATGTAACAACAGCTACATTTACTACTGTTGATACCTATCCAACATTACACGTTGATGTTGCCAATGGTTGGGTATTTGAAGGCTGGTACATTAAAGAAACATCAGATGATGGTACGGTTACTTATACCAAGATTGGTTCAACAACAACTGTAAACGACTTCTTGATGAACAACTCATATACAATCGTTGCTCGTCTTGATCGTGTTGCTGAAGGTGATTTGGTTCTTACTCATACACAGTACACGGGTACTAACCCTGCAGCACATTCAGGTACTGGTATATATTACATTTCCGCAAGTGTTCGTAACAGTGAAGGTACAATTGTTCAAAGCTTTGATGAAACTGAGGGTAATATCAATATTTCAGGTTTGACAGAAGAGCAAACTGTTACTATTACAATCAGAACTGTTTGTCACGGTGCTAACACATTCTGGGCTTGGTATGAGCAGGATGGTAGCAATTATTTTGAAATTGCTGATGAAGATACAGATTACAGAGGTGCGAGTGAAGGTACATATACATTTACTCTCAAAGCAAAGAATCTTTTCAATCCTGTGACTGATAAGCTTTATACAAATGCACTTAACTTCTATTCAGATATCGTAAAGGTATCAGGTTACTGCGATATTACATATTATTACTTTGATCGTTTTTCAGTAAATGGCACAAATCAGTATGCATCATATATTGTAAGAAACGTTGAACTTTCTGATGATGAAATTACTAATAATTATACCCCTTCTGATGCAACTATCATGGCAAATGCACCTGAAATCGATACAATGTATGTAGATACTCAGTGGGTACTTACTGGTTCAAAGGTTGAAAAGGGCAAGTCAGTGGCTACAGTTTATGCAACTCAGCCTGATAAGGATTGTCTTGTATTTTATCCTGATATTACAGAAGATTCAACAAGCCTGGAATTTGCTTATGAAAGCGAAATTGTTAAATTTAACAATTGGTTTGTTGATGATAACAATAACTTCAAACTTGTCGCTCCTGAAACAATCGTAACTAAGGACGCAGATGGCAATGATGTTACCAATACATTCAGTTATTGGGAAGTATTTGTTGTAGATTCTCAGGGTAATCTGACTAAAGATGTTGTTACTAAGTGTTACGAAAGAACTTTCGGACTCAGAATTATGGGTGATTATAAGATTGTTCCTGTTTATAATGTAGAGAGAGCGCAAATCACTGCTAACATCAGTGCTCCGGTTTATAACCGTGAAATTATGGGTGAATCAACTAATCCAACAGATAGACTTTATGTTGACTTCCTCGTAGCGTATACTTCAACAGATGTTCCGATTTTCAATCCAACAGATAATAAGTATACGAATGATTTGGGATACATTGTAGAGTGCGGTGTTATCGTTGACCGTAACAACGATCTTTCACTTACAACTGAGGACAGAGAAAAAATCATTGCTGCTGCTGTTTCTGGTGGAAAAAATCCGTGGGATGGTTTAGAAGCATCATACATTGAACAGTTTGCTGCTGATCATGATGCTGCTTCAGAGCTTGCATTTGACAGTCAGTCCGGTGATAAGACTAAGGTTACATATACTGATACTAAAGGTAATGAACACAGACTTTCAAAGTATGTATTAGATAACTCTACTCTTACAAATAAGAACAGAATTGATAAGGTTCTTGTTTACACAAACAATGAAGCAAATCAGAACTATATCTTTACTGCATATTCTTATGTAATTATCAGAGATACAAGTGGTAATATAATTGCAAGTGTTATTTCAACAGCTGATGAAGCTCAGTATTATAATCTCTGCTATACTGGTAACACACCTTATCAGACAACTGCTACAACAGAATAAATTACTGATTGTTAGATTGGAGGTTATATTGTGAAGAAAAAATATTTTGAGCCGGAGTTTGAAATTTGCAAACTTATTTTAGCTGGTACACAGCTTATAACTAGTGAGCCTGAACCAACACTTAATGAAGATGTTGACATTGATGACTAATTATTAAAAAATCGACAGATGTTTATGCATCTGTCGATTTTTACTTGATTTTCATTAAATGTTATAGTAAAATGTAGTAAAGGAGATGATCATATGAGTTTTAGTTTAAAAAGAATTGCAATATCTTCGATATCCATAGCTTTAATGGTATCGATTTCAGCAGTATCAGCATCTGCAACTACATATTATTATGCAGAAAATTTTGAATATTATAAAAATGATTTTGGTGGTGTCACAATCTCGCAATATATGAATGACGATACGGTTATTAACATTCCTTCTACATTGTTGTCAAATAATGTAAATGCAATTGGACCGGCATCATTTTCTAATGATAATGATCTTGAGTCAATCACAATTCCTGATTCTGTAGAATCAATCGGTGCTTTTGCTTTTAAGAATTGTTACTCACTTTCTGATATAATATTTTCAAGCGGACTTTCAGAAATAGTTATGGGTGCTTTCCAAAATTGCGATTCGTTTGTAACGGTTGATTTGAAGAATACGAATGTTGTAAATATTCCCGATCAGATGAATTACTCCTGTGATAATCTTGAAAAAGTTTTATTACCTGAAACTGCTGAAAGCATCGGAGCTTTATCGTTTAGCAAATGTCCTAAACTTTCATATATATATATCCCTTCTTCTGTAACATCGATTGCTTCTTCTGCTTTTTCAAATTCTCCAAATACTGTAATTTATGGTTATTCATCAACATATGCTGAAACATATGCTAATGAAAATAAAATACCATTTGTAGCATTAACAAAGTATGAGATAGGTGACGTTGATTTAAGCGGAAGAGTAGATGTAAAAGATGCTACATTAATTCAGTCATATATTGCATCTTTGACAACACTTACTGACGAACAGCTTGCAGTTGCAGATGTTAATGGTGATTCTACAATAAACGTTTTAGATGCCACAGCTGTTCAGCGTTCACTCGTTGGAATGTAATGACAAAGATTATATAAAATAAACAGGCTCACTTTGGTGAGTCTGTTGTTTTAGGAGGCATTTGTGAAATATCTTATAGCTGATTTTGTCACAGAATTTGAGCCAAGGTATGATATTTTGAAGAATCTTGCAAAACCGTTTGAATATTGTGGCGACAGAGAAACTGAAATAAAATTGAATGTCAGTGATGAATACATCAAAAGGCTACTTAGCAAAATGTCAGCAGAAACTACTGTTGAGCAGGCTGAAGAGTTTGCCTATGCAACGTTATTCAATCGCAAAGTAATAAAATTCAATACAATATTCATTCATTCATCAGCGATTTTATATGAAGGCAAAGCGTATTTATTTTCTGCACGATCCGGAGTCGGCAAATCAACCCACACAAGATTGTGGAAAAAGGCGTTTGTAGATAAAGTGCAGATAATTAATGATGATAAGCCTGTTGTCAGAATATTTGATGATAAATGCATAGTATACGGAACTCCTTTTGATGGCGGAAGTGGTATAGCAAATAATATGTCTGCTCCTTTAGAAGCAATTGTATTTCTTGAGAGAGGGGAGAGCAATTCGATTCGTCAGGCTGAAACTTCTGAAATTCTCAGTCAATTATATTTTTCAACGGCTCATTCAAAAAATAAGGCAGTTGCAGAGTCAATGCTTACAAACTTCGAGAATTTAATAACCCACTGCAAATTTTATATTTTGCAATGCAACACAGACATTTCTGCAGCTTACACAGCGAGAGATGCAATAGTAAAATAGGCGAAGAAAAACGGTACTCAGTCGAGTACCGTTTTTGCGTTATGTGGTAGTGAAAAGTCACTTTGAATTGTTATTCATTCTGTAGCAGAGCGTCATAAGGCTGTCGCTGAGATGAACATTCTCAATAATCGTATCATTGTATTTGGCGTTAATGTCATAATGGCTGAAGTTCCAAAAATTTCTGATACCGATACGATAAAGGGTATCAAGAACATTTTCAACACAAACACGAGGGATACATAAAAACGCTGTATCCACCTGATGTTCTTTGCAAAAGCTCTCAATTTCCGAGTCGTGGCGAACAGTAATGTCATTAAGTTTTTGCCCAATTTTATTCTCATTCTTATCGAAACAGCCAACAAGCTCAAAGCCGAGATTACTAAAATCCATATGCATAGCAACAGCCTTGCCAAGATTGCCTGTACCGATCAAGATAGCCTTATAATTATTGTTAAGTCCGAGAATATTCTTGATTTCATCTTTAAGCTGAGCAACACTGTAACCATATCCCTGTTGACCAAAACCGCCAAAGCAGTTAAGATCCTGACGAACCTGCGAAGCAGTCACATTCATAATCTGTGCAAGCTTAGTAGAAGAAATCCTGTCAACCTTCTGCTCGTTAAGCTCTGATAAGAAGCGGTAATATCTTGGCAGACGCCTGATAACCGACATTGAAATACTGTCATTTTTAGACATTACACATTATGCTCCTTTGATGAATTAAAATGTGATCAGCTGAGTGAAGCAGAAAGACGCTCGTCAATAGCTTTGAGGAAAGTTTCAGTATTAACCTTTGTCTTATTCTCAAGAGAAGAGATAGCATAAAGGTCACCTGTCATAATGCCGTCTTCGATAGTCTTGATAGTAGCCTCTTCAAGTTTGTCAGCATAATTGATAAGCTCAGGAAGTTCGTCAAGCTCACCACGTTTTCTGAGGGCACCTGACCAAGCAAAGAGAGTAGCAACAGAGTTAGTAGAAGTTTCTTCGCCCTTGAGATACTTGTAGTAGTGACGCTGAACAGTGCCGTGAGCAGCTTCATATTCGTAGATACCGTCAGGAGAAACAAGTACGCTTGTCATCATAGCAAGTGAACCGAAAGCAGTGGCAATCATATCACTCATAACATCGCCGTCATAGTTCTTGCAAGCCCACATATAACCGCCTTCACTGCGGATAACACGAGCAACAGCGTCGTCAATAAGTGTATAGAAATACTCAATACCGGCTTCAGCAAACTTTTCTTTATATTCATTCTCAAAGATTTCAGCAAAGATATCCTTGAATCTGTGATCATAAGTTTTGCTGATAGTGTCCTTAGTAGCAAACCATACGTCAATCTTCTGATCGAGCGCATAGTTAAAGCAAGAACGAGCAAAAGAAGAAATACTTTTGTCGATGTTGTGCATACCCTGAATTACACCGTCTGTCTTAAAGTCAAAGATAAGGCTTCTTTCCTCAGAACCGTCAGGCTTAGTAACACAAAGTTCAGCCTTGCTGCCAGCAGTAACACGCATTTCAGTGTTCTTATAAACGTCGCCGTAAGCGTGACGAGCAATACAGATAGGCTTTTTCCAAGTAGGAATGTAAGGAGTGATACCCTTAACAAGAATAGGGCTTCTGAAAACAGTACCGTCAAGAATAGCACGGATAGTACCGTTAGGTGATTTCCACATCTGCTTGAGGTCATATTCGTCCATTCTTGCAGCATTTGGTGTGATAGTCGCACACTTAACAGCAACACCGTATTTTTTAGTAGCATTAGCACTGTCAACAGTAACCTGATCATCAGACTCGTTTCTGTGAACGAGACCAAGGTCATAGTATTCAGTCTTTAAATCAACATAAGGAAGAATAAGAATATCCTTAATCTGCTGCCAGATAACTCTGGTCATTTCATCTCCGTCCATCTCAACGAGCGGAGTAGTCATTTTAATCTTATCCATATTAGCTGTTCTCCTTTGTATAGTCAAGCAAACCGCCTGCAATGATGATAGCTCTTGTTCTGTCAGAAAGTTCACAATCTGCCTTGAAAGTTTCGCCTGTAGTCTTGTTTACAACCGTAACATCAGAGCCGGAAGCAATTTCGCTCTTAACATTAGGAAGTTCAAGCATATCACCGAGTTTAATCTTATCATAATCAGCAGCATCCTTGAAAGTAAGCGGAAGAATACCTGCGTTGATGAGATTGCTCTTGTGGATACGAGCAAAGCTCTTAACTAAAACAGCCTTAACACCGAGGAAGAGAGGAGCAAGCGCAGCGTGTTCACGAGATGAACCCTGACCGTAGTTTTCGCCACCTACGATGATGCTCTTCTCGAGCATTTTAGCACGACTTGGGAATTCCTTATCGCAAACTGTGAAGCAGTGTTCGGAAATTTTCGGAATATTTGAACGAAGCGGAAGAATCTTTGCACCGGCAGGCATAATGTGGTCAGTAGTAATGTTGTCGCCAACCTTGAGTGAGCAAGAAGCTTCGATAGAATCAGCAAGAGGGCTTGTCTTAGGATATTCCTTGATGTTAGGTCCTCTGAGAATTTCAACATTGTCCATTTCCTCAACAGAAGCAGGTTCAATAACCATATTGTCGTTGATGAGGAATTTCTCAGGCATAGCGATATCAGCAGCCTCACCGAGATATCTCGGGTCTGTAAATACACCGTTGATAGCTGAAACAGCAGCAGTTTCAGGAGAAACGAGGTAGATCTGACCGTCAGCAGTACCACTTCTGCCTTCAAAGTTACGGTTGAAAGTTCTGAGTGAAACACCTTCGCTGTTAGGTGACTGACCCATACCGATACAAGGACCGCAAGCACTTTCAAGAATTCGAGCACCTGCTGCGATCATATCGCCGAGAGCGCCGTTGAGTGCGAGCATATTAAATACCTGCTTACTGCCCGGAGCAATAGCAAGAGAAACATTGTCAGCAACCTTTTTACCCTTGAGAATATGAGCAACTCTCATTAAGTCGAGATAGCTTGAGTTTGTACAAGAACCGATACAAACCTGATCAACCTTTTTGCCTTCGAGTTCTTTGATAGTTTTGATATTGTCAGGTGAATGAGGACAAGCAGCAAGAGGTTCAAGTTCAGAAAGATTGATTTCAATAACCTCGTCATAAACTGCATCTTCATCAGCCTTGAGTTCAACATAATCTTCTTCACGGCCCTGAGCCTTGAGGAATTCTCTTGTAGTTTCGTCTGAAGGGAATACAGAAGTAGTAGCCCCGAGTTCTGCACCCATATTTGTGATTGTTGCTCTTTCAGGAACAGTAAGAGTCTTAACACCCTCGCCGCCGTATTCAACAATCTTACCAACACCGCCCTTAACGCTCATAACTTTAAGAACAGCAAGAATAATATCCTTAGCAGAAACCCAAGGACTTAACTTACCTGTAAGATTAACTCTTACCATTTTAGGCATAGTAATGTAGTAAGCACCGCCGCCCATAGCAACAGCAACGTCAAGACCGCCTGCACCGATAGCAAGCATACCGATACCGCCGCCTGTAGGAGTATGGCTGTCAGAACCGATCAAAGTCTTGCCCGGTTTACCGAATCTTTCGAGATGAACCTGATGGCAGATACCGTTACCCGGTCTTGAGAAGTAGATACCGTGTTTTTTACAAACAGACTGAATAAATCTGTGGTCATCAGCATTTTCAAAACCTGTCTGAAGAGTGTTGTGATCAATATAAGCAACGCTTTTTTCTGTTTTTACTCTCGGAATACCCATAGCCTCATATTCTATGTAAGCCATAGTACCTGTAGCGTCCTGAGTAAGAGTCTGGTCAATTTTAAGACCGATGTCGTTTCCAACGACCATTTCGCCGCATACAAGATGCTCTTTGATAATTTTCTGTGCAATCGTGTAGCCCATAATATTACCTCCTGATAGTTTATGCATATTATTTCACGGTATAGGAACGCAAAATAACTATGTTAATTATATAACAATCCGTAGTTATTGTAAAGAAAAAATTACTGTTAAAATACAAAATATGGATTTTTTAAATACAAAAACGAACTATTGGGAAAAAGTTTCAAAATATACGGCGTAACAGGTCAAAAGGTGATGAAAAATATAAATTGAATTTTATATAATGCAGTGATATAATAAAAAAGAATGAAAAATAAACGAATGACAATTTGAAACAGAGGGATTTTATGGACGTAAGAGAAAATTTAAGGAATATTGCGATAATAGCTCACGTTGACCACGGTAAAACAACATTGGTTGACCAGCTTCTCAAGCAGAGCGGTATTTTCAGAGCAAATGAAAACGTCGAGGAAAGAGTAATGGACTCAAACGACCTTGAGCGTGAAAGAGGAATCACAATTCTTTCAAAGCCAACTGCAGTAATGTATAACGATATCAAAATCAATATTGTTGATACACCCGGTCACGCTGACTTCGGCGGAGAGGTTGAGCGAATCTTACAGATGGTAGACGGTGTAGTTCTTCTTGTAGATGCATTTGAAGGCTGTATGCCACAGACAAGATTCGTTCTCAAAAAGGCACTCGGACTCGGCAAAAAACCACTCGTAGTGCTTAATAAGATTGACAGACCCGGAGCAAGACCTGAAGAAGTAGTAGATGAAGTTCTCGATTTATTCATTGAACTCGGTGCAGATGATGATCAGCTTGAATTTCCTGTAATCTATGCTTCTGCAAGAGATGGATATGCAACTACAGATTATAATGAACCTTCAACGGATATGAAGCCGCTTTTTGATGCAATAATCAATGAAATTCCTGCACCACAGGGTGATATTGACGGCGGACTTCAGATCCTCATATCAAATATTGACTCAGATAAGTTTGTCGGCAGAATCGGTGTCGGCAGAGTTGAAAGAGGAAAGGTAAAGAACGGACAGAGTGCAGTTCTCTGCCATGCAGACGGTACAACACAGAACGTAAAAATAGCAAAACTCTATCAGTTTGAAGGACTCAAAAGAGTTGAGTGTGAAGAGGCACAGGTTGGTGATTTAATTTGCATCAGCGGTGTACAGGATATCAATATCGGTGAAACACTCTGTTCACTCGATTGCGTAGAGCCATTGCCTTTCATAAAAATTGACGAACCTACAGTTACAATGAACTTTATTGTAAATAACTCACCGTTTGCAGGTCGAGAGGGTAAATATGTAACTTCAAGAAACTTGCGTGACAGACTATTCAAGGAAATTGAAACTAACGTAGCTCTCAGAGTTGAGGAAACAGACAGTGCCGATACATTCAAAGTATCAGGACGAGGCGAGCTTCATCTTTCAATCCTTATCGAAACAATGCGTCGTCAGAACTACGAATTTCAGGTATCACGTCCTGAGGTTATCACAAAGACGATCGATGGCAAACTCTACGAACCTATCGAATTCCTCATCATCGAAGTTCCCGACACATATGTTGGTGCGGTAATGGAGAAGCTTGGCTCAAGAAAAGCCGAACTCATTAATATGGGCACAAGAGAAGGCGGAGTTACACATATCGAGTTCAGAATTCCTTCAAGAGGACTTATGGGTTACCGTTCAGAATTCCTTACAGATACAAACGGAAACGGCATTATGAACCATGTATTTGACGGTTATGAGCCATTCAAGGGCGAAATAATCACACGTCATCAGGGTTCACTTATCGCATTTGAATCAGGTGAAACAGTAACATACGGTTTGCACGCCGCACAGGAAAGAGGCAGACTCTTCATCGGAGCAGGTGTGCCTGTATACGAAGGTATGATAGTCGGAGCAAGCCCTAAGGCTGAAGATATCACAGTAAATGTATGCAAGAAGAAGCATATTACAAATACTCGTGCGTCAGGTTCAGATGATGCTCTCAAGCTTACACCGCCAAGCATAATGTCACTTGAACAGTGTATTGAATTCATCGCAGACGATGAACTTGTAGAGGTAACACCTGAAAATATCCGTATGCGTAAGCGTATACTTTCAAAAGAACTCAGAATGAAGCAGGCGTTCCGTAAGAAATGAGTTATGTAATACTTGATTTGGAGTGGAACGGCTCATACAGCAACAAACTGCACCGATATGTCAATGAAATCATCGAATTCGGTGCAGTAAAAGTTGATGAGGAGCTTAATATAACAGATACTTTTTCAATGCTTATAAAGCCGCAGATAGGCAAAAAACTGTGCAGTAAGGTCAGAGAACTCACTAAGATCACCAACGAAGAGCTCAAAGAAAGGGGAGTACCTTTTCTTGAAGCTGTAGAGAAATTCACTGAATTTTCGCAGGACAGCATACTGATGACATGGAGCACGTCTGACATTCACGCTTTGATTGAAAATTACAGTTATTTTACAGGTGACGTAAGACTTCCGTTTTTAAAGAAGTTTTGTAATATTCAAACCTATTGTGAAAAGTGCCTTGATTTGCATAATAAGGCGTGTCAGCTTGGACTTTCAACCTGTGCAGAACTTTTAGGTGTAGAGTTTTCTCAGGACAGTCAGCACAGAGCTTTTGCAGATGCAGAATTAAGCCTGAGATGCCTTAAAAGTTTGATTGATAAAAAGCCGCTTGACGGATTTATAGTTGATGCTTCGGACAACAGCTTTTATGACAGAATGACTTTTAAGACGCATTTTATTACCGATATCAACAGCACTGAAATCGACAGAAAGAAAATGCGTTTCAGATGTGATTGTTGCGGAAAACCTGCAAAAAGAATAACAGATTGGAAGCTTCGCAATAAAAGTTTTTCAGCGGAATTTCTTTGCAGACATTGCGGAAGAAACTTTATCGGAAGAGTTGCTTTCAAGAAGAAGTTTAATGAAGTTGATGTCAAAAAGAAGATAATAGAAAAACGACAGCGAGAAGTTGTTTCAGACTCTGCAGTCTGATATCATTTATAATAGAAGTAACATATAAAAAACAGGTCGGGATAGCGAGAAACCGACCTGTTTTGTCATTTATGATATTAAATTATCGAAGCTGAAATTTTCTGAATTGTTGTAGCATCATTGATATCAATAGATCCGTTGTTATTTGCATCGGCAAAAATCTGTTGCTTGTCATCGAGTTTTTCGAGCGAAGCGATATATTTCTGAAGCAAAGTAGCATCTTTTACATTGATATTGTTGTCACAATCAATGTCACCAAACAAAATATCATTTGTATAAGCCTTCACGATTGCATTTCCGATATTGCAACCTGAAACAGTAGTTGAAGAAGTAATTCTTTTCCAACTTCCCATTGTACAATATGAGCTTTGTCCGCTTGAAACATCAATATCTACATAATTGCTTATTTGGGTTTCACAAGGGAGAATTGTATATTTACTGCCGTTGCTGTTGAATGTGATTTTGATGACAATCGAGTATTGTTCGTCTTTATCAAGCTTTACCGGATTGTCAAGAGGTATGGTGTAGTTGCCTGCAAGTTCAAAATATTTACTTCCTTCGGCAACCAGAGTACCGAGAGTAGGGTTAACTGTAGATGTAAGATCAGTATAGACCTGATATTCAACATTAATATTGCCATATGATGACGATGTTGAAATTGCTTCAAGAACTTCGTTATCTCTTGCAGTAAAGAAATTACCTGCCTTAAAGTTGTTTGTTAAGCTGTAAACCTGACCGCCACCATATCCGACGCCGTCATATTGATAGATATTTTCATACTCGTGAATAGTAGTGCCGTCAGAAGTGTATTTTGCATCCTCTGCAATAAAAACAGAAGTCATATTGATGCTTAAATCATAATATGAAAGATAGAAGTAACCGTTATTACCCCAATTATCGCCCCAACTGTTTTTGATGATCCAAGCACCGTCTTTTGGAGGTGTAATGGAAAAGTTATTTTTTGAGTAATTATCGTCCCAACCAACAATAGTTATTCCGTGGTTAGGAAGCTGATTTGAAGTTGATGCATCGAAATAATAACAATTTTTTGAATTATTCCAGTATTCATCGGTGCCATATCCTGACATAGCATCAGAAGCATAGAAAGAAGATGCTAATGCGCCGTACTCAAGCATATATTCTTTAATAGTATTTATGGCATTTGCAACAGTTGAATCATCGTAAAGCGTCTGAGAAGTGACTTGTCCGTAATCGTCATACTCAAATTCAACAGTTTCAGGCAGGAAATAAAAATCTTTTAAATAAATATCAGACTCATTTTTAAAAGAGGCATCAACAGTAGTTCCGTTTGAAAATTCATACGGAACTTTTTCCTCATCAACAGCACCGTATCTTCTCATAAGTGTTGTGGAAGCCATCAATGGATTGCCGCCTAACAAAAACGGAGAATATCCCAAAGAAGAATATGTATCTTTCCCTGCAAAAAGGCTTTTATCCGAACTGCTGTCAGCACCGTTATAATTGAAATAAACCAGATGCTTTTCGGATAAATCAATATTTTTATCGGCATTCTCAGATTTAATCAGATTCGATTCCATAGAAGCAAGAGCAGCAAAGGACCAACAGCTTCCGTAAGGATTCTGATTTCGGATATCTGACACATAACCTTCGTCTGCAAGGTTATAACTTGAAGGAAGTGCAGAAGATTTGAGAAGAGGAGTGTTGAAAGTCGTCTTTTCCGACTCAATATCCTTATTTTTTATAAGAACAGTCTGTCCGTCAACAACTTTAACATAAGACAGAATTTCGCTTGCATCATTTTCTGAAGCAAAAGCAGTGGCAACAGAAGAAAGCGCAATTGTCGAGCCAAGAACTGTACAAAGTACAGCTTTTAAATACTTTTTACACATAAAAGAAACCCTCTATTAATAAATTTTATTCATCATTTATATTATAACACGATTTATTTGAATATACAAGTGAAATTACGCTTAATTTTTTTTGATGTGTAGAAAATTGCCCGATTATGCTCGGGCAGAGGTGAATTGAAAATTGAAAATGTAAATTTGAAAGTTATACAAGGGAAATGCTATGATTTTAAATTTATGTTTCGGTCGGGCAACCGTTGTTATAAATTGTGTCGACTTATCTCCTCGAAATGCGTGTCGAGGCACTCGACCGAATTGCGTGCGAGGCACTCGCTTTTTGTCACAAAAATCCTTGATTATTTCATAATTATTTCAAAGCGAATTCATACAATTTTCACTTTCAGGATTTATTATATCTACAACATCAAAAAACAACACGATGTTGTAACTGTTTCGGGCAGAAAGATTTAATAAAATTAAATTCTGACAGCTTGGAATTGACTTGATAACAAATAAACAGCGAAAGCTGATCAACAGGAGGCTGCACATTATGTCAGATTTCTATAATGATAACAATGATTTGAGAAACGATAATTCAACAGAATTTGAAAGCAATACAAATAATGCTGAAAATATCTACAGCTCTTCACAGAGCACAACAGAAGAGCCTGAAAAAACTCAGGAAAATTCATATGAATGGAATTCTCAGAAGGATAATAGCTATTCAAACGGCGAATACCATTATTCATATGTAAACGGTAACAATGAAAACGCATCACATAACCCTAACAACTATGAAAATGCGTATTCATCAACTCAGAATAACGCATATTCCTCAACAAACACCGGCACAACAGGTTCATCACAGGGTTACAACACTTCATATAATAGCCAATCATCATACGGTTCATCATATTCCGGACAGTATGGTACAAATACTCAGCAGACAAACACATACGCAGGATACTCAAATCCATCGTATCAGAATACAGCGAATTACAATTCGCAGACCTACCCGCACACACACAGCAAAAAGGTAAAACCTCCCAAGAAGAAAAAAGAAAAGAAACCTGCATCAAGAGGTTTCATCGCAGCAATGCTTGCAATCACAATTCTTGCTTCGGGCGCTTTAGGATTTGGCGGAGGATATCTTGCAAACAACATCGGAAAATCTTCAAACAACGGAGCAATCAATATAACCAAGTCTGAAGGAAGCAGTACAGGAACAAATACAAGCGTATCCACAACAACTACTTCCGAAATCGTAAAAAAGACAGCAGACAGTGTAGTAGAAATTGCGACTGAATCTGTGGTAACGGGAATGTTTACTCAGCAGTATGTGCAGGAAGGTGCAGGTTCAGGTGTAATAATTTCCGAAGACGGTTATATTATTACAAACTACCATGTAATTGAAGGTTCAAGTAATATTACGGTAACACTCAGAGATGGCACAACAAGTTATACCGCTGTGGTAATCGGAAGTGATGAAGAAAATGATATCGCACTTCTCAAAGTTGACGCTACAGGACTTTCACCTGCAACCTTTGGTGACAGCTCAAGTCTTGCAGTAGGCGATTATGTAGTAGCAATCGGCAACCCTCTCGGTGAGCTCGGAGGTACAGTAACAGACGGTATCATCAGTGCTCTTGCAAGAGAAGTTACGATTGAGGATAATAATATGACGCTTCTCCAGACAAATGCTCAGATCAGCCCGGGTAACTCAGGCGGCGGACTCTTCAACGCAAATGGTGAGCTTGTCGGAATTGTAAACGCAAAAGACAGCGCAACAGAGGTTGAAGGTATAGCATTTGCTATTCCAATCAACACAGTTCTTGATATAATCGAAGACCTCAAGTCATACGGTTATGTAACAGGTAAAGTAGACCTTGGTATGGAGCTTACAGATATAAGTTCAAATGAAACAGCGTTCTATTACGGTTTGAGCCGAACAGGATGTTATGTTCTTTCAGTAACAAAGGGCTCAAATGCTGAAAGTGCAGGATTCAGAACAGGAGATCTTGTAACACAGGTCAACGGAACTGAAGTATCATCAGTCAGTGATGTAGAGAAAGTTCTCGAGGACTTCAGTGTAGGAGATAAAGTTAAGTTTACCATATATCGAAGCGGCAAAACAACAGACTTGACGCTCACACTTGCCGAGTATGTACCATCATCAAACCTGTCATCAACGACATCAGCCGAGAATGAATATTCTGATGACGACATTCTTAACAGAATGTTCGGCTGGTAAGTTGTTTTTCATAAAATACCTCTCCAAAAAACGAAGAAAACTCCCGATATGATGTCGGGAGTTTCTTTGTTTATTAGTTAAATTTAATTTTCTTCGATATATTTAAGCTGTTTGTAAATCATATTTGCACACATATAAACATTACCGCCGCCCATTGTGAGTATCAAATCACCTTCCTGAGCATTTTTGCAGACATAATCTGTAATCTCCTCAAAAGTATCAAGGCACACAGAGTCAGGAACCTTAGCACCGAGGTCGGTTGAATAAATATTATAAGTGTTTGTTTCTCTCACAGGGAGAATTTCAGAAATAATAGCTGTATCAGGAATTTTAAGTGCCTCAGCAAAATCATCAAGAAGCATAGCAGTTCTTGAAAAAGTGTGAGGCTGGAATACTGCCCATACTTTTCTGAAACCCATATTCATAGCGGCATTGAGAGTAGCAGTAAGTTCTGTCGGATGGTGTGCAAAGTCATCGGCAACAGTAATGCCGTTAGGAGTTCCCAAAATCTCAAATCTTCTGTGAACACCGCCGAATTTATGAAGATTTTCAGAAATTTCATTTGCAGTTGCACCGAGATAATGTGCAGTAGAAGCCGCCGCAAGAGCATTGTAAATATTGTGTTTCCCCGGAACAATAAGCTTGATATTTGTGAGTTTTTCGCCCTTATAAAGCAAATCAAACTGTTCGTGAACACCTTTGTCTGCACTCACGTTAACGGCTCTGTAATCACAGTTTTCACCAAAACCGTATGTGATTTTTTCAAGCTGAACATCTTTTACAGCATCGAGAGTATTCTCGTCATCTCCGTTGATAACAAGCAAACCTGTAGTCTGCTTTGCAAATTTATTGAAAGATTTTTTGATGTTGTCAAGATTTTTAAAGTAATCAAGATGGTCAGCATCAACGTTGAGAATAATAGAAATAAACGGATTAAGTTCAAGGAAAGTATCAACATATTCACAGGCTTCACACACAATAATATCGCTGTTGCCAACATAACTGTTGCCGCCGATAAAAGGAAGCTTACCGCCGATGATAGCAGAAGGGTCAAATCCGCTTCCTATGAGTATCTGTGAAAGCATAGCAGTAGTTGTAGTTTTTCCGTGAGTACCCGATACAGCAATGCTTCTCTTGTATCTTCTTGTAACCACGCCGAGCATAACACTTCTCTCAATGCATGGAATCCCCTGTTCAGCGGCAGCCATACGTTCGGGATTTGATTCTTTAACAGCGGCTGAGTAAACTACAAGCTCAGCACCTTCAATGTTCTCGGCTTTATGTCCCATAAAAACAGGAATGCCCTGACTTTTGATTTTATCTAAAGTTTCGCCCTCGTTCATATCTGAACCTGAAATCTCATATCCTTCACTTCTGAGTATTTCAGCAATAGGGCACATACCGCTTCCGCCGATGCCGATAAAATGAATCCTCTTGATATTATTCATAAGACTGTCGTAATTCACAATAGTCACTCCGTTTCCAAATATATGTATCCTTATTATTATAAATCGAAAAGCGTAAAAAATAAATACCTATTTTCAAATTTTAGCAATTATTTTAACTTAAAGAATGTTGTTGCCAAATAATGATAACAATGTTAAAATATAAACATAACAAAACGGTGGTAATTAATATGACTTTAAAGAAAAATGATTTAATAAATTTAGAAATAACATCAGCAACGGCAGAGGGAAGCGGAGTAGGACGGACAAAAGACGGGATAGCAGTGTTTGTACCGCTCTCAGCAATAGGCGATAAACTTGAAGTTCGTATACTTAAAGTAAAAAAGACCTATGCATTTGGTAAAATTGAGAGAATAATAACACCGTCATCATCAAGAATCGAGCCAGATTGTCCTCATTTTTCAAAATGCGGCGGCTGTGTATGGCGTCATATAAGCTATGAAGCGGAATGTGAGATCAAGGCACAGAAAGTATCTGATGCAGTAACACGCATAGGCGGAGTAGAAAATGCAAAATTTGCACCGATAATCAGTTGTGAAAATACCTTTAGATACCGCAACAAAGCACAGCTTCCTGTAGGTATTGATAAAAACGGAAATGCGATAATAGGATTTTATGCGTTCCACAGCCACAGAATAATCGATTGCGAGGACTGTATTCTTCAGCCTGAGATTTTTACAAAAGTAATGAATATAACCCGAGAATTTATTGCAATGACGAATACTGATATATATGACGAAGCAACAGGCAAGGGAAGGCTTCGACATCTTTACATCAGAATGGGCGAAGTAACAAAAGAACTTATGGTCTGTTATGTAGTAAACGGTAACGGACTCAAACAGGAAGATTTGCTTGTAAAGATGCTCAGCGAACAGCTTCCGGAACTGAAAAGCGTAATTATTAATTCTAACAGAGAAAAAACAAATGTAATTCTCGGCAATAAAAACAGAGTAGCCTACGGAAGAGAATATATAACGGACGAGTTATGCAAAATGAAATTCAAGATTTCACCTTTTTCATTCTGGCAGGTCAACAGAAAACAGGCTGAAAAGCTATATAATAAGGCAAAAGAATATGCAAATCTCAAATCCGACGAAATTCTCCTTGATTTATATTGCGGAACAGGTACAATAGGACTGACAATGGCAAAAGAATGTAAAACTCTTGTCGGAGTAGAGATAGTAGAGGATGCAATCAAAGACGCAAATCAAAATGCCGAGCTCAATGGAGTAACTAACGCAAGATTTATCTGCTCAGATGCGCCAAAAGCGGCTGAAAAGCTTAAAAATGAAGGGTTAAAACCTGACGTTGTTATTCTTGACCCACCAAGAAAAGGATGCGGAGAAGAACTTGTAAAGACGATTTTTGAGATGTCGCCAAAAAGAGTTGTATATGTGTCTTGCGATCCTGCAACACTTGCAAGAGATTTAAAATATTTTACAGAGGGTAATTATTCTGTAAAAGAAATAACCCCCTGTGATATGTTCAGTCGTACAGCACACGTTGAAAGCGTATGTTTAATTGAAAGAAGCAAATAAAATTTCCCGAATGGAGCTAATTATGAAATACCACAAACTTGTAGAAAATGCCCAAAAGCCAAAAGGTTTTTGGGGAAAGATGATGATAAAATCTATGAATAAAAATCATTCCGAACTCACCGATTGGGCATTATCCCACGTTGAAATAGTGAGAAACCATACAGTTCTTGATGTAGGTTGCGGAGGCGGAAGAACCGTACAAAAGCTATGTCAGAAGGTCGGCAACGGAAAAGTTTTCGGAATAGATTATTCTGAACTCTGTGTAGAAAATTCAAAGAAGCTCAACAAAACTAATATTATGTGCGGTAAAGCATCAATATTACAGGCATCAGTATCAAATTTGCCGTTTGAAGAGGATAAATTTGATGTTATCACTGCTGTTGAAACATATTATTTCTGGCAGGACAAGCTAAATGATTTAAAAGAGGTTTACAGAGTTCTAAAGTCAGGCGGAAAATTGCTTCTTGTTTTTGAAATGCTTAAAACAGAAGATGAACCCGAAAAATGGACAAAGGTCGAAAATACCCTCGGAATAGAAGCCGTAACAAGGGAAGGCATAACAGAAATACTTCTCAGAGCAGGATATCAGAATATCAGAACTTTTACAAAAGCAGAAACAAGTTGGTTGTGTGCAACCGCCGAAAAGGAGTAAAAATGAAAGCATTAATTACAGGAGCAAGCTCGGGAATAGGCAGAGAAATCGCAAAATATCTTGCAAAGCTCGGTTATGATCTGATAATTGTTGCGAGAAATCTTGAAAAACTCAATGCACTCAAAGCTGAACTTCCTGATACAGACGTTCAGATAATCACAAAAGATTTCAATAATGAGCAGGACAGTTTTGATTTGTATGAACAGCTCAAGGGGGAAAAGATAGATTTCCTTGTAAATAATGCAGGATACGGTGCTTACGGAAAATTCACCGAAGTCCCTCTTGAGAAAGAAATTGGTCTTATCCATACAAATATAGTTGCAGTGCACGTTCTTACAAAACTGTTTTTGAGGGATATGATAAAGCGAAACAGCGGATATATAATGAATGTTGGTTCAGCGGCAGGATTTCTTGCAGGGCCGACATTTTCAAGCTATTACGCCTCAAAGAACTACGTTGTGCGTCTTACACAGGCAATTCACGAAGAACTAAGACGCGATAAAATCAATGTTAAAGTTTCTGCACTTTGCCCCGGCCCTGTGCAGACAAATTTCAATGATGTGGCAAATGTAAAATTCTGTATCAGAGGTTTAACTCCCGAATATGTAGCAAAATATGCGGTAGACAAAACTCTGAAGGGTAAAATGATAATTACACCGGGTTTTGAAATGAAAGCTACAAAGTTTATACAGCATTTTGCAAGTGAAAAACTTCTCACACGCATATCATATAACGTTCAAATGAAGAAAAACGGAAAATAAATATTTGAAAAGTTTTACAAGGAGGTGAGGCAATGAAAGCAATCAGACGCATGATTGACTTTGTTATGAAAATAATTGAAAAATACGAGCCCATAACAAGCAAAATCAATCGTGACAATATCTTTGCAATAGCAGGACAGTCAGCATTCTTTATGATATTATCAGCGTTTCCGCTTGCAATGTTCATTGTTTCGCTTCTGCAAAACCTACATATACCCGTTGAACTCATTGAACAGGCACTGAGCAAAATATTTTCGGAAACAATAGTAACAGAGCTTACTGATTTTCTCTCAAACATATATGAAAACGCCGTAGGAATTTCACTTGTGACAATTATAATCACACTTTGGTCAGCGGCACAGGGAATACACGCAATTACTAACGGACTTAACCGAATTTATGATGCGTATGAAAACAGAAATTGGTTTTACCTTCGCATAAGAGCAATGATTTATACAGTTGCATTTTTCGTAATCATACTTGTGTCGCTCATAATAATCGTACTTGGTTCATCGCTCAACGAATGGTTGTCACCGTATTTAAAATATTTTCCTGACTTTTTGACGCTTATGTACCATCTCAGATATGTAATCATATTTATGTGTTTGGTGCTGTTATTTGCACTTGTATACAGAAATTTACCGAATATCACAAGAGCAGAGCACAAAGAATACGGACTAAAATACCAACTTCCGGGCGCCTTTCTTTGCACAGTGTCGTGGTATGTTTTGTCATTTGGAATATCAATTTATGTAGATGATTTCAACGGTTTTTCAATCTACGGAGGACTCACAAGACTTGCAGTAATAATGATCTGGCTGTACTTCTGTATGGTATGCCTGATGATATGTGCAGAAATCAATTATATCTATCATGATAATATCAAAAATTTTAGTTTAAAAAAGTCATTCAAAAAACTAAGGTCACACATAAAACAAAAACGCACAAGAATAAAATAACCGACAAACAGTTCAATAATAAGATGTTAATATTATTGACTCTGTTTTGTCGGTCTTTTTGCATTATGTCAGCATTATAATAAATAAATTTGAAAAAAATTGGAAATTTATGCAACCAAAACATATTTTCAAGCGTATTATGTAAGGAGGGATTACAATGAAAAAGAATTTATTAAAAAGAATTGTGTCTGTTGCATTATGTGCTGCAATGACATTACCGTTCTGTTTATCTGTATCGGCAGAAACAACAGGTGATACAGTAATTCAGACAGCAACTTCCGATACAGCAGAAGATACTTCATATTATCAATACTATGGCATTACAAAGCTTCCTTCATCTAAAACACTTGATGAAGATGTAAGAAATGATATTATTGATGATTATCTTAAAACTATCAATGTGGACGGCAAGGAATACACAAGAGAAGACATTACCCTTGATTATTACGGATATTACGGTGATTTAGGCAACTTCTCAATACTTGTGCATATTGAAAATCCTGACACTGTTCATAATGAAGAAATTCACTATATTCCAATTAATGATTGCATATATGTTTATACCACGGGGACAGATGTAGTAATTTACAGGGATAATGCTTTTTATTCTATAGAAGAATTAATAGCGACGGATAATTTAACCGACCAAGATATAAGTAATATTCGTTCAAAATTAGGGCTTGAGCATTTTATAACTCAATCTGATTTGAAATCATTGTTAAGAGGTGTTCAGACACCAGGAGATACCTACACACCTGAAACAGCAAAACCATTTTATGCTGCAACAGAAAAGGCAAGGAATTTAATAGAAGCTGAAAATCCATCTTACAGAGATCTCACTCTTGCGTATTACGAATTAAAAGAAGCAGCGGCAAACCTTGAACTCCTTGTTGTAGATAAAACGATGCTGTCTTTGTGTTATCATTATTGTGAAAGCATTCTTGATAATTATTTAGATTATTATGATGAATCGGCACAAGAGCTGATTTCTGAAACTAAGTTTGATGCTCAGCTTACTTTGCTTTATCCGGAGAACGAAGAATATTTTTACGGTAAAACAGATGAGATTGTTGAAATTGTAAAGACTTTCAAACCAAGTGTTGAAAATGCAGATATACCGCTGTTTGAAGATATACTTGCAATCAGAGAAAAAGCAGATGCATATCTGAAAAATTATTCATCAGACGAGGATGATATAAATATTTATTGTCCTGAATTTCTTGATTTTGATGGTTATAAAATTGTATCAGCAAGTACAAATGTGGTTCTTCCTACAATTTTGTCTAAGCGTGTAAACGGTTGCATATTAGAAAGCAATAATTATTACATTCCGTCTGATTTGGGATATCTTGCAATTAATGCTGAAACAGGAGATGTTCTCGAACTTGAAGAGGCAATAGAAAACGGCGTTATAGACGTTGAAAAACTATATGCCTATAATTCAGCAAATAATATGAGATTTGATATGTATCTTATAGGAGATGCTGACAGCGATGGTAAGCTTTCAATCAAAGATGCAACGCTTGTTCAGAAAGCATCAGTTGAACTCGAAGAAATTGTATATACAGAATATCAGAATGACACGACATTTGACTGTAACGGTGACGGAACGGTAAATGTTACTGACGCAACAGCAATTCAAAAAACAATCGTTTCATAATAAAATTATGAAAATTTTGTAAAAACAAATGAATAATTTTTTACCTCCGTTTTGGTGATAATATTATCGAAACGGAGGTTTATTTATGAAAAAATCAAAATTCACTAAAAGAATTATATCGGCAGTTCTCACCATTTCAACAGCGTTTACGGCGATTTCAGCTACAACGATTACAGCTTCAGCCTTTGATACAAGCTACATCAGTGAGGATGGAATGAAACTTGGTTACAGTATAATCAACGGTTACTCAAAATTGAGTGCAAAAAACGGCTTGACCTCGTATAAAAAATCTGCAATATATACAGGACTTGAAGTTTCAAATCCATATGTAATCACTTTGGTCGGAATTTTTTATATTACAAACGGTGTCGATTTTGACAAAGCGATGAATGATAACGACTATACTATTAATATCATCTCAAAGCTCGACGGATTTCTCACTTCAATGGGAGTGACGAATGAAAAAGCAAAAAATTTCAGAGCAGAATTACAGAATTCAGATGCAAAAATTCTCACTGCTTTTGACACGGCAGGATTATATATCATAGAGGCAAACGAAGATTATTGCAAATCACTTATTAATAATGAAAATGTGGATTTTGTGCTTTCGGACGGCTGTATTCCAAAATCTATGAAAGACCTCAACTATGACGGAAAATCCGATGAAAATGACGCAATATATATACAGGAATACCTTGCGAAAAGCTTGAGTTATTCTGACCATGACGAAATGGAATATCTAAAATTTGCGTGTGACATCAACGGAGATAAAGAATTGAATATTCTTGATGTAACAGAATTGCAGAGTAAAAAAGCAGGGTGACATTTTGAGCAGTTTCCTGTAAAAAGTAAAAAAATACGGACGTTTCAAAAAAAAGAAACGTCCGAAATTTTTATAAAATTAATAATTATCTGAAGCTTCAACTTCGATTATCTCTTTATCCTTACCGAAACTCTTAGCATAGTGACTGATAAGACCTGTAATTGAGAGTCCTGAAATGCCTTCGTAAATCATAATGATGCCGAGTAATATAATCAGAAAGTCACCAAAGAAAGCAGGAAAGAAGATGGTTGACAATCCCAAAAGAATGACAGCGATTGATACGATCAAACAGATCCACCAACGTTTCATACCCAAAGCCTTGAGTTGAAATGAATGTTTAATATCCATCAGACTATCAATAATAATTATAATACCGATAGTAACAAAAATAATGTTAACAATTATCGACGGAGAAAACAGTGTAAAAATACCAAAGGCGGTGGCAACAACTCCTACAATAAGTTCGAGATACATATTAGCTTCCTTGTTGGTGAAGAAAGAAATTATGTTGAACAGACCGTAGATAGTAAGAACAATTCCGAGAGTATAGCAAAGCACACTGCTGATCTTATCAGGGAAAATAATCATAATAAATCCCAAAACAAGATAGGCGAGAGAAGAAATAATAACAAAGCTTGCAGTATTTCTCTCTTTATGTCCTGCAGATTTTTTGTTGTTATTCATAAAAGTCACCTCAGTCGATTCGCTTGTCGCAGAAATCGCACATCAGCATATCTTTTTTGTCATAACAGAGGTTAGGCAGATAAGGTTCCTGTTGTGTAATACATTTAGGATTGTTGCACTTGTGAGTGCCGACCTTAGCGTTTCTGTTTTCAATAATAAAATCTTCGTCCTGCAAAAGCATAAGAATAAGAGCCATTCTTCCGTACATACCGTACTGAGCCTGCTTGAAATACAAAGCTCTCGGGTCGTCATCAATGTCAATAGTAATCTCATTAACTCTTGGAAGCGGATGAAGAATAATCATATCGTCCTTAGCTTTATCGAGTTTTTCCTTATCAAGCACAAAAACATATTTCTGAGCTTCATATTCTTCCTCAGATTTAAAGCGTTCTCTCTGGATTCGTGTCATATACAGAACATCAAGGTCAGTAATAGAATCAGCCAAGCTGTTGGAGATTTCATATTTACAGCCGTTTTTCTCAAGAATATCAATGATATAAAGCGGAACGCTTAATTCTTTAGTAGAAATAAGTACGAAAGAGTTGTTCTCATATTTTGCAAGAGTTTTAATAAGAGAATGAACTGTTCTGCCGTTAAGAAGGTCACCGCATACACCGATTTTCAGATTATCAAGTCTGCCTTTTTCACAGCTCAAAGTAACAATATCCGTAAGAGTCTGAGTAGGGTGAAGATGACCGCCGTCACCGCAGTTGATAACAGGAACATCAGCATAGAGAGAAGCCGCCATAGCAGTACCTTCAACAGGGTGTCTTATAGCAATAATATCGGCATAGTTGCTGACAATAGTAATAGTATCCTTCAGACTTTCGCCTTTGGAAACAGAAGAATTCATCGGATTATCAAAGCCAATAGTTCTTCCGCCGAGCTTGAGCATAGCAGTCTGGAAAGACATTTGAGTTCTTGTGCTTGGCTCATAGAAGAGCGTAGCAAGAATTTTACCGTCGCAAGCGTGTCTGAAATCAGCAGGATTCTGCATAATTTTCTTTGCTTTTCTGACGATTTTGTCAATCTGTTCAGTAGATAAAACTTCAAGGTCAATCATATTTTTGTTAAACATAAAACCACAGCTTTCATTGATTTTTTTTATTTTACCAAAAATAAGTCGAATTATAATATATATAAAAGAAATAAAACTGAATTACTAAAAGAAAAACTGATATCCCGTAATGCATCGGATATAGCAGATGAACAACATCAAAACCCAAGCAAGAGAAATGGTCAATGCATAGTTGCTCTGTAATTATATTATTGCGAAATAGTTAATTATCGTATATAATCAAAATGTAATGTTAATGTAAGATTTCTTGTGTACAGCTGTAATGTTTATCTTTTAATATAGTAACCAAAGAAGAAAACATAATTAAAATTTTGGAGGCACTTATGAATAAAAATGATATTATCAATAAGTACAGCAATGCTAAAGAGATCCACGCCTTGATGAGAAACAAAAAGATGAGCAAAAAAGAGATTATCTTCGATTGGATAATTGCGCTTGTTACACCATTGCCGGGAATTGTTGAGGATGCAGACTTAGTTTCCGATATGGGAACATATTATCTGATTATCGGCAATAACACAAACAAGCTTGTGCGTGTAAGGGGTAACGATGTTACTGAACAGGATATTTCAGTAAATGTCAGGAAAAGGACTTTTGTTGTTGATGGAAACCAATTTACAAAGATAGGAAAAATATATGGATAAGAATTTTAATGTTTTGATAGCAGATGATGAAAAAGAAATAATCTCTGTACTTCGTCTGTTTCTTGAAAAGGAAAATATAAATGTTTATGAAGCTTATGACGGTGAAATGGCATATATGATTTTGCAACGCTTTGACATAGATTTGGCGATTATTGATATTATGATGCCGAGAATGAACGGCTATGAATTGCTTAAAAAGTTGCGAGTGAATTACGAAATTCCTGTTATGATAATTTCAGCAAAGGTTCAGCTTGATGATAAGGTTATCGGTCTTGAGCTTGGTGCTGATGATTATATTACAAAGCCATTTGAGCCTCTTGAAGTAATAGCAAGAGTTAAGGCTCACTTACGCAGACAGAGCAAGGCTTTAGCTGAAAGTAAAACCGAAGAAAATATTATCACTCACAAGGATTTATCCCTTGACCTTAACCGCTGTCAGCTTAAAATTGGCGACCGTGTAATAGACTTGACAAAAATTGAGTTGGCTTTGATGGATATGTTTATTTGCAGTCCCGGCAGAGTGTTTACCAAGGAGCAGATTTTTCAGCGTGGATGGGATGATGCTTATGTTGTTGATGATAATACTATCCGTGTTACGATCAGCAGACTAAGGGATAAAATCGGTGGCGACAGGATAAAAACTATCCGTGGTCTTGGTTACAGATTGGAGGCTTAAATGAACAACCTGAAAACGAAAATTATATATCAGTACATTATCACTACAGTTGCGTTGCTTGTGTGTGAAGGTTATTTAGCTTACTTATTGATTAATCATATTCAGCAAATCAGCGAAGCCATAGGAATAGATGAGATGTTTATCGAATGTGCAGGTGCTTTTGTCGGACTTGTGATACTATTTGCGGTTTCCTACTATTTTTACAGCAAGGTAAGTAAGAATGTAAATGAAGAATCAGAAAAGCAAGTAAAACAGCGAAATATCATTTTTGCCAATATCTCACACGATTTAAAAAATCCTATGTCCTCAGTGCTTGGATTTGCAAGAGCATTGGAAGAAGGAAAGGTAAGTGAGGATGAACAGCAGGCTGTTTTTCATTCGATCTGCGATAAATCAACGCAGATGAATGATATGATACTCAAAATGTTTCATTATGCAAAAATGGAATCCGACGGCTATTCTCTTGCACTTAAAACAGAGGATTTGGGTGCAATACTCAGGAATGTAATAGCTGACAGGTACGCTGAAATTGAGAAGCATAATATTGAGCTTTGCATTGATATCTCCGAAAATCCTGTTGTAGCTAAAGTTGATACAGCGGAGTTTTCAAGAGTGATAAATAACCTGATTACAAATGCAATCAGGCATAACGGTATGGGAATAGGTTTGCTTGTACGCTTAAATGAGTACAGCGATAAAATTTCAATTATAGTTGCTGATACGGGTGCAGAAATTCCCAAAGATTCATACCAAAGTATATTTGAGCCTTTCCAATGCTCCGATGAATCAAGGCAAACAAAGGACGGAAGCGGATTGGGTCTTGCTATATCCAAGCGAATCGTAGAGCTTCACAACGGACAATTATATATAGACGATAACATTAAAGGCTATACAAAAGCCTTTGCAATCGAGATGAAGAAGTAGTTCGGGCGGACTGCTTCTTTTTTTATAGAAAACTGTTTTTAATATTAATTTAATGTTTTTTATGTATTTGTGTAATAATCCCGATGTATATTATTACCTGTCGATATGACAGAAATTATGAAATGAGGTTTAACTATGAAATCAAAGAAAAACAGTTTAGCAAAGGTTTTTGCCTTAGTTCTGACAATCATTTGTTTTGGCACAGTGGCTTTAACCGGTTGTGCAAAGAGCGATAAAAGCGTTGATGTGGCGCAGATGTACATTGATAAAAACGAAGAATTAGGAATTGATTGGGAGTCGATTGTTACAAATTTAAAAGAATGTAATTTGGAAGGCTCAGGTTTTTATTTTGACAAAGATAATCTTGAGAAAGATGTAAACGAGTCGTTTACAGTGTCATTCACAAACTACGACCCCGTAGTCCAAAACTCCTTCAAAGATGTAGATAATCAGATTATGTTAAGCTACGGCGTGCAGGCTAAAAATGAGTTTGCGTATGAAACCCCTGAGTTTTATGATGAGCCTGTGTTTGAAATTTACATTCTCAGCAACAGCTCTGATAAATATTATTCAGCTATATATAGTGAATCAAACGAATTGCTTTCTGAAAACGGCGAGTGGTTTTTAGAAACAGACAGAGATGAAATGATTTCAGATTATATTAATATATGTAGCAGTGCTATGGGAGTATAAAAGTATGGTGAATAAAATGAATATAGAGAAAAAAGAAATCAAAAGAAAAGCTCGAGGACTTGGGTTCTTCGTAATGAGTCATCAACTATTCTTTCAATTTGGTGCAACTGTGATGTTGATTGTTATAGGTTGTGTTTCAGCTATGCTTGGGTTAGAACATCTTGAGGATACAGCACTTTACATAGCTTCTGATTTAATGCAACTGATAGCAGGAGTATTCTTCCTTGTGTTTTATCTTGTAAAGCGAAAGAAGATAAAATCAGTTCCTATGATGAAATCAAAATGCACCTCAAAGCTTTGGCAGCCCATAATATTTTGTGTAAATAATAATCCTTCAAACAATAATAGAATATCTGATTGTGGTGCAATACAGTCTACCTGATTTGCCCCGTGTCAACAATTATTCCTGTTTGCGGAATGTTATGCACGCCAGAGCGTGA
>JAXJYO010000048.1:0-81195 GCA_036306945.1 Ruminococcus sp.
GAAAACGGTGTGTTTTCCGCAAGAACCGTGATTTTCATAGCTTTATATGCCTCCATATATTATTATATTTTAACACTAAAAGGAGATTTTTGCAACAATAAGCTATGCTGTGGTCATTTTCTCACGGATAATTGTGAGGATTTTTTTCTCTCGTCGGCTGACCTGAACCTGAGTCATATTAAGCAACTTTGCTGTTTGTGTCTGGGTTTTGTTGCAGTAGTACCGCAGATTTATGATTTTGCGGTCGTTTTCCTCAAGCAGATCAAGCGTTTGCTCAAGGCTGAGTCTTTCAGAGATTTCGTACTGAATGTCATCAACAGGCACATCAATCTGAGGGTTGCCCTCCTCATCGTATTCAGCCGTGAGCGACAGGGGAGAGCGCACGCTGTTGAGAGCGTCAATGATTTTTTCTTCGCTAACATCAAGTTTTTCTGCAAGCTGAGAAATCGTGAGTTCTGTACCGTTTTTCAATTTGTTTTCGTTGTTAAGTTTGTTGACGCTCATTGCAAGCTCCTTGAGAGTACGACTGACCTTAACGCTTCCTCCGTCACGAAACAGTCGCTTGATTTCGCCCATAATCACAGGAAAGGCATAGGTGGAGAATTGAAGATTGCGGCTTTCGTCAAAGTTGTTTATCGCCTTGGCAAGACCCAGACAGCCTGAAGCAAAAAGTTCTTCATATTCAATTCCCTTTCCCGAAAATCTCTTGCAACAGGCATGAACAAGCCCCATATTATTTTCGGCAATCTTGTTTTTATCGGTCATAGCTCTTTTTTAATCGTCTTTTCAAGCGTTACGGTCGTCCCTTTTTCGGGAACG
The DNA here is from genome assembly GCA_036306945.1 of Ruminococcus sp. GTDB lineage: Bacteria > Bacillota > Clostridia > Oscillospirales > Acutalibacteraceae > Ruminococcoides. The sequence continues at coordinate 820 of JAXJYO010000048.1, forward strand.
GATTTTACCTTTACCTTGTCGCAGAAACTTTGCATAACGGCAAATCCAAGTCCTGCACGCTCTTCCTCAGGTGCAGTTGTAAAGAGCGGTTCCATAGCTTTTTTTACGTCCTCAATTCCGCAGCCTTTGTCACGGATCTTGATGATGACCTTGTTTGTATCGGTGATTTTTCCCTTTATGTAAATAGTGCCGTCATTTCTTCGGTAACCGTGAACAATGCAGTTTGTTACGGCTTCGGATACAGCGGTTTTGATGTCGCTGAGTTCATTTATCGTAGGGTCAAGGTTCATCACAAATGCAGCAACAACGCTTCTTGCAAATGATTCGTTACAGCTTTTTGACGGAAAGCTTATGCTCATTTCGTTTACGGTTTTCATCTTAATACCCCCAATCCTTCAAGTCCTGACATTGCGAAAATTCTGTACATACTGTCGGGAATGTTTGTAACTCTGAGAGTTCCGCCGAGCAGTTGCATTCTGCGGTATCTTCCCATCACAAGTCCGATCCCTGATGAGTCCATAAATGATACACCCGAAAAATCAAGGCACAGAAGTTTTGGTTTGAGTGATTGTGCGGCTCCGTCTATCTGAGTGCGGATCTTTGCGGCAGAGTCGTGGTCGATCTCGCCGTCTATGTATGCAGTCAGAATATTATTTTTATAATCTGTTCTTAACATTTCAACCTTCCTTTGTGTTGTAATTTCAAAATAAAAACACCATACCAATATATTAATTAGTATGGTGTAAAAAATTTGTTTTATTCTGTTGTTTTTAAAATTTTATTTTCCGATAACGTAAGGTCTTATTTCTCCTGCAAGGTACAGAGAACCGCAAATCATAACAACGCTGTCGGTTTCTTTTGCCTCATCAACTGCAAGGTCAAAAGCTTTTTCCGGACTTTCGCAGAAAGTGACCTCGTTAAAATGTCCGTTGCATTTTTCGGCAAGCATTTCAGCAGAAATCGCCCTCGGATTGTTGACAGGAACACAGATAACCTTGTCAAACGTGTGTGCAAGAAGTTTTATTGAACTGTCTATGTCCTTGTCGGCAAGCATACCGAGAATACATATAATACGCTTGTCGGAAAGATGCTTGCTGATGAAATGCTGAAGTGCATCAATTCCGTCGGGGTTGTGTGCACCGTCGAGAAGGACAGTAGGATTTTGCCTGAGTGTTTCAAGTCTTGCCGGATTTACGGCTTTTGCAAAGCCTTTAACAATGTTTTCATCAGTAATTTTAAGCAAATTATTTTTGCGGAGTGCCTCAATTGCGGAAAGCGCAGTTTTTGCATTTTCAAGCTGATGGTTGCCTGCAAGAGATAGCTTTAATTCGATGTCGTCATAGCCAAAGATGCTTCCCGATAGACTTTCTTCTTTAATATTGAGAGCTATATTTTCAGCCTTATAAAGCGGAATATCAAGATTTTTTGCAGTGTTTTCGATGACACGCATTGCATTTTCATTCTGAACAGAGGTCACTGCAATAGAATTTTTCTTGAGAATACCGCATTTTTGCTCTGCGATTTTTTCAATTGTATTGCCTAAAATAGCGGTGTGATCAAGTCCGATTGATGTGAGCACTGAGCACAGCGGAGGGTTGATTACATTTGTGCAGTCAAGAAGTCCGCCCAAACCTGTTTCAAGCACGACAACATCACATTCAGCCTGCGAATGAATGTAGAATTGCAGTGCATTGACGTACTCAAATTCGGTTATTACAATGCCTTCGCTCTGTAGCTGTTCTATAAGAGGAAAAGTTTTTTCGACCGCAGAAGAGAGAATTTCTTTGCTTATCATCTGATTATTTATCTGAATTCGCTCTCTGAAATCGGTGATGTACGGAGATATAAAAAGTCCTGTTTTGTAGCCTGCTTCAACAAGAACTGAGGAAAGCATTGCGCAGACAGAACCTTTGCCGTTGGTTCCGGCAACGTGAATATATTTTAGTTTGTCCTGAGGATTTCCCATTCTGTCGAGCAGAGTGAGAACTCTGTCGAGCCCCGGACGTGATCCGAAGGTGAGTAGAGAGTGGATTTTTTTAAGTGCATTTTCGTAGGTCATTACAATAACTCCCTGTAGATTTCGTTTTTCTTAAAGCCTGTCATTGCGGCGGCTTGCTTTGCGGCTTCGGTAGGCTTTTCACCGTTTTCAATAAGCTTTTTGGCTGTTTCAACGGCATATTCAAGGGTCAATTCTTCGGTTTCTTCAACCTTTGGTGCGCCTTCAAGCACAAGAACAAATTCGCCTTTTAAACTTCCGTCTGCATAGTTTTCAGCGGCATATTTTGTTGTTGTGCGGATAACTTCCTCATGAATTTTTGTAAGTTCACGCACGATGGACAGTTTTCTGTCACCAAAGTTGGCGTAAAGGTCACGCAGGGTAGAGGGAAGTTTATGAGGTGCTTCGTAGAATATCATAGTGCGATGCTCGTTTTTAAGGCTCTGCAAATGTTCATTTCTGCTCTTTTTGTTGACGCTGATAAAGCCTTCAAAAGTGAAACGACCTGTGTCAAGACCCGATATTGCAAGAGCCGAAATAACAGCACTCGGACCGGGAATTACAACGGTTTTTATGCCTCTTTCCTCGCACAGTTTGATTAAATCTTCGCCGGGGTCGGAAATACACGGCATACCTGCATCGGTTACGATTGCACAGTTTTCGCCTTCTTCAATTCTTTTACAGATGATCTCGCCTCGTTCACGCTTGTTGTGCTCATAATAGCTTACCATAGGCTTTTTTATGCCAAAGTGGTTGAGCAGTTTGAGGGTAACTCTTGTGTCCTCAGCGGCAATAAAATCAACGCTTTCAAGCGTCTGCACGGCTCTCGGAGAGAGGTCGGACAGATTACCTATAGGTGTTCCCGTAACATATAAAATTCCACTCATATTTTATCCTTTCGGTGTGTCAAACGGTTCTTTGTAGCAACCGTAAATATTCATCATTTCTTCTGAGAAATTTCCGTTTTCGTCTTCTATAAAAAGTGTGGGAAGAACATTCAAAAATCCCTTGTTTCCGCCTCGTCTGCCTTCAAGCAGGAAAAGTTTCGGTGCCTTAGCTTTTCTTTGCTGAACAAGTCTGAGAGTTTTTGGCTCAATTGCAAACTTACGCATCGACTCCATAACGTCGGCAAGGCGTTCGGGTCGCTGACATATGCAGAATTTTCCGCCGAACTGCAAGAGCTTTGATGCACATTCGCAGATGTCATCAAGCGTACATTCTGTTTCGTGACGGGCAATCTGTTTTGCACTCTGAGGATTAGTGATTCCGCCTCCGCCGATTTTATAGGGTGGGTTGCACACTACAAGGTCGTAATATCCGAAGCTGAGTTTTCCCTTGAGTTTTTTTAAATCGGAGTTGAGAACGGTTATGTTGCCGGTCAGATTGTTATATTCAACGCTTTTTTGTGCAAGTGTGCAGGCATAGCTTTGAATTTCAACAGCGGTGATTTCAAGATTTTTATTGTGTCTGCACCACAAAATCGGGATAGTTCCACAGCCAGTGCCGAGTTCAACACATTTTTTGCGTCCGACAGGTTTTGAAAAGTCAGCCAAAAGAATTGTATCTGTTGAAAAATGATAGCTGTCCGACACATAGATGCTCATACCGTTACCGAGAGGCTCAAGATGAATGTTCTGCATAGTAGTTTCCTTTATCAGAGAAATTTGTCTATAATATTTTATTATACTACTTAAAATCACTTACGGCAAGTGTACGGAAAAAGAAAACCACGCACAGACATACCGTGCGTGGAATTTTTATTTTAAGGGCTTAGGATTGTTTGTTCTGCCGAGTATATAATCTGTTGAGGTTTGATAAAAGTCAGCAAGTTTGATTAAAATTTGCGTTGGTATATCGTTTTCGCCTGTTTCATATTTTGAATAGCCTGTTTGTGACATACCGAGAATTTCAGCAATTTGTTTTTGCGTTAAATCCTTATCTTCACGCAAATCACGGATACGTTTATACAAGTTTTATCACCTCAATTAGATTTTGCAAATTGGCTGTTATAAAGCGTATTGTAAAAACCGTTTTGGCTGAGAAGTTCCTCGTGACTGCCTTGCTCAATTATATTACCGTCCTTCATAACGAGGATAACGTCACTTTCTTTAATCGTTGAAAGGCGGTGAGCGACAACAAAGCTTGTTCTGCCTTTCATCATCTTTGCAAAAGCCTTTTGTACTCTGATTTCGGTGAGTGTATCAATTGAAGAAGTAGCTTCATCAAGAATGAGGATAGCAGGGTTAGTGACCATTGCCCTTGCAATACAGAGAAGCTGTTTTTGTCCCTGACTCAGGTTTCCGCCGACCTCGCTGATGATGGTATTATAGCCGTTTGGCATACGCCTTATAAAGCTGTGAGCATATGAAGCCTTTGCGGCGGATATTATCTCTTCATCGGTGGCATTTTCATTGCCGTAGCGCAGGTTTTCCATAATCGTACCGCAGAACAGCCAACTATCCTGCAACACCATTCCGTACTGATTTCTGAGATTATCCCTCGACATTTCTTTGATGTCAACTCCGTCAACGGTAATTTTTCCGCTGTCGGTTTCGTAGAATCTCATCAGAAGATTGATGAAAGTAGTTTTTCCGCAGCCGGTCGGTCCGACTATGGCAACGTGACTTCCGCTTTTGACATCAAGCGAAAAGTAGGTGATAAGCGGTTTTTCCTTTGTGTATGAAAAGCATACGTTTTCGATTTTTACATTACCTTTGCAAGTGTCGAGATTTTTACTGTCTGCGGGGTCGGGAATTTCATTTTCGGCTTCGAGAACTTCAAAAACTCGAGATGCAGCGGCAAGTGCTGTTTGCAACTGGGTCAGAACTCCAGTGACTTCGTTGAAAGGCTTTGTGTATTGGTTTGCGTATGTCAGAAAGCACGAAAGCTGTCCGACAGATAGTGTGCCGGAAATTGCCGTAATTGCACCGAAAATTCCCACCGCGGCATATACCATTGAGTTTACAAATCGTGTGCTCGGGTTTGCCAGTGCACCTGCAAACTGGGCTTTGAATCCTACATCATACAGCTTTGTATTGAATTTTTCAAAGTCCTCAAATGCTCGGTCCTCATATGAAAATGATTTTACAATTTGCTGATTTCCGACGTGTTCTTCTACGAATGAAGAAATCTCACCTTGTAAAATCTGTTGTTCTCTGAATGTTTTATGCGACATTTTGCCGATGAATGTGGCTACAAACAGCGAAAGCGGAGTGAGCACAACGACCGTGAGTGCAATTCTCCAATCAATCATAAGCATAAATATCAGCGTACCGATTATTGTGATGATGCCGGAAAAAAGCTGTAAAAACATCTGTGTAAGACCGTCACCGACAGCCTCAACGTCGTTTATAACACGGCTGATCAGATCGCCGTGCTTGTGTGTGTCGATGTAGGAGAGAGGGACGTTGTTGAATTTTTCAAATACCTCACGTCGCAAATCTCTTACTGTTTTGTAGCTGATAATATTCGTAAAGTAGTTCATCGTCCACTGAAAAACGGTTAAGCCGACAATGCCTATCGCAATATAAATCAAAATCTGTACGATATTTTCAAAGTTAACATTTCCTTTGTCGATGATATTGTCGATTGCCTGACCCGTGAGGACAGGAATATAAAGCGTGAGTGAAACGCTTATTACTGCGCTGAGCAGTGCAAGCAAAAGATAGCCGGTATATGGCTTTATCTTGCTGAGAATCTTTGAAACGGTTGATTTGTTTTTCATTTTTTAACCTCCGTTTCATTGAGCTGTGAAAGGCAGATTTCACGGTAAGTTTCACAGTTTTCAAATAATTCCTCGTGCGTGCCCTTGCCGACAAGTTCACCGTCATCAAGTACCAAAATCAAATCTGCATTTTTTATCGTTGAACAACGCTGTGTAACGATGATAACGGTCATATTGCTTGTGCTTTCTTTCAGAGCTTTTCTGAGAGCCGCATCTGTTGCAAAGTCAAGTGCCGAAAAACTGTCATCGAGCATAAGAATATCAGGATTTCCCGTGATAGCCCTTGCAATGCAGAGTCGCTGACGCTGTCCGCCGCTGAAATTTTTTCCGCCTTGTTCAACTCGGCTGTCAAGTCCTTTGGGAAGTTTTGAAACAAATTCATAAGCCTGTGCAATTTTCAATGCATTTATAATTTCCTCGTCAGTTGCATTTTTGTTCTGCCATTTCATATTATCCCTGATCGTACCGCTGAAAAGTATTGATTGCTGAGGCACAATTCCAATCTGAGAACGCAACTGAACAAACGGGTAATCTTTTACGTTTCTGCCGTCAACGCTGACACAACCTTCTTTCACATCATAAAAACGCGGAATGAGATTTATCAGCGTGCTTTTACCGCAACCCGTACCGCCGATGATTCCCACAGTTTGTCCACGCTTAATATCAAAGCTGATGTTGCTGAGTTCATCATCGCCGTCATCATAGTTGAAGCTGACATTTTCAAAGCTGATTTTCGGTGTATTTATGTCTGTACTGATTTTTATATTTTCGTGATTTGTTTCTACAACACTCGGTTGTGTTTCAAATATTTCATTGATTCTTGCGGCACTCGCACTTGCCTTGGTTATGAGAAATACAAGGTTAGCAACAACTATCATTGCAAGCAAAATCTGTGTCATATAGTTTACAAGAGCGATGATATCGCCCGACAGCATACCGTTTCCGTTGTCAACGTTGATTGCGCCGAACCATATGATAGCTATGATCGCAATATTTGTTACTGCGTAGGTAACAGGACTCAAAAGCGCAGAAAGACGGCTGACTCTTATCGAGGTTTTTGCCAAATCTTCTGTAGCTGTGTCGATGCGTTCTTTTTCACTTTTTTGCTTTGAAAAAGCCCTGATAACACGGTTTCCCGAAAGATTTTCACGGGAGATAAGCCCGATTTTATCGAGCTTTTTCTGAATTGCAGAGAAAATAGGAATGCTTCGTGTCATTATAAAATAGAGTGTGAGTCCGATTAAAAGTGCGGCTATAAAGAAAATTATGGACATCTCCATATTGATGGTCATAGCCATAACGAGTGCACCCACTACGATGAACGGTGCACGGGTCAAAAGGCGGATTCCCATGGCAACCGTCTGCTGAACCTGATTTATGTCATTCGTGATTCGGGTTATGAGCGACGGAGTACCGAGCTTGTCGAGTTCAGCGTGGGAGAGCGTGTTGATGTGGGCAAACAGCTCTCGTCTGATTTTTGTTCCCACGCCCTGAGAAGCCTTTGAAGCGAGATACTGGCACACGAGTGCGCTTAAAAGTCCCACCACCCCGAGCAAAACGAGCACACCGCCCATTTTCAGGACATAACCGCTGTCACCGTTTTTTACTCCGACGTCAATTATGCTCGCCATAACCATAGGTACAAGCAGTTCGAGTATCGCCTCCAAAAGCTTGCAAAGCGGTCCGATTATACATTCCTTTTTGTAGTCTTTTAAAAATCTTCTTAACTTAAACATTTTCAGTTCCTGTCTTGTGCATTTTATCATTAAATTCCGAGAGGCTGTATTCACTAATTGAAAACAGGGTCACATTGTTATTTTACACCAAAAACTTACATTCATCAACCTAAAAATAAAATGCCCGAACAAAGCATAAACTCTGTTCAGGCAAAGAATATTAGTTTTCAAGCATTATTTCTTTTATAGAAATATGTTTGATTCTCAACGAATAAAAATATATTATAAATTCATATACGATGATGAATGTAACCAGCGAAAATGTAAAGGTAACAAAGTCAAAGTTGTATTCAGGAATATTTGCAACGTCTTTGAAAACGACGCTTACCGTAATTTTTAACAGAACAAACTGATAAACCGTGCCTATTGCAAAGCCGATATAAGCAAGGGGTCGATAACCGTTAAGAATAGAGTTTTTGCAATCCTTGTATGAATATCCGAATACCTGCATCATAGCAATGGTTTTAGTATTGGAATTTACAACCGTTGTTATGCCGAGAAATAGGGTGGTAAAGGAAAGCACCAAACCAATCGTAATAGTCATAAATGAGAACATCTCGCTTGCAAGTTCGTCCATACTGAAGGACATTTGAGTCATCGCTGAATAGCAAAATGATGCAAAAATAATGAAAAATACGAGAGATGCTCTGCTTTTGACCGTAGATTTTTTAAGTTCTGTGATGAAAGGCAGATTTTTGTCAGTTTTATTCTTGAGTTTTTTGATTTTATCTTTCGTTTTTCCTTTGGATGTGAGAAGCTGTAAGGCAGGCTGTCTTAGCATTATCAAACTATAAAGCACTGAGAGTACGGCAAAAATTACTGACGGCAGAATGACAAGTGCAAGAAACAGTTCAATGTGGAAGCTTATCGGAATTTCAGGAAGTAAATCTCCATTGCTTTGAACTTCATAGAAAGCCGGCATTAGCAGAAATGAGGAGAAAAATCCCAATAAAGTTCCGATGAATATGCTTAGTCCGAATACCCAGAAGTTCTTTGCAATTTTTATGTTTGAGTAACCCAATGCTTTTAAAATGCCCAGATTTCTGCGATGAACATCAATATAGTGCTTAATGTAGAAAAACAGCATTATCACCGATGTAAAAAGCAGACAACCTCCGCTGACAGCACTTACCACCTGACCTGTCATTACCATTGCATCGTATAGAGCCATAATTTGAGGTGAGTTGATTTGCTCTTCAACTGTTGCAAAGTCCATATTGAAATTCAAAAACAATGTACAGATGAAAACAGCGCAAAAGGAGATTATCATAATTCCAAATTGTTTTGTAATGTTCTTTAATCCTACAACCACAAAATCACCAGCCAATCTCGTAAGCAGTTTTCTGAACGTTATTTTTATGGATATCAACGATTTTACCGCTGTTCATTTTAATGACAGTGCTTGCCATTTCTGCAATGTTTGAATTGTGAGTAACCATAATCATTGTGAATTTGAGTTCTTTTTGAAGTTTGCAGATGTAATCAAGTATGAGTCTGCCGGTTTCCTCGTCAAGCGCACCGGTGGGTTCATCAAGGAAGAGTACCTTTGGTTTTTTGGCAAGAGCTCTTGCGATTGAAACTCTCTGTTGTTCACCGCCGCTTAATTCTGCAGGAAGCTTATTCATTTTATCTTCAAGACCTACGGATTTGATAATATCTTTGTAATCCTTGTTACCTGCAAGGTCGGCTCCCATTTTGACATTTTTGTCAACGTTGAGGTTCGGGAGAAGGTAGTATTGCTGAAAAATGAAACCGATGTTTTCTTTTCTGAATTTTGTAAGCTGAGTTTCGTTGTATGCAGTGATGTCCTCGTCGTCATATGTAATAGTTCCGCTGTCAGGCTTTTCGAGTCCCGAAATTACATTCAGCAGAGTTGATTTTCCTGAACCGGAAGCACCTAAAATAACGGCAAAATCGCCGTCATTGATTTCGAGGTCAATTCCTTTTAATACGTTGATAGTATTGAGTTTGTTTCCGAAAGACTTTTTTATATTCTGTATCTTGATCAAAGCGGTATCACCTTTCTGATTTTATTTTCTTGAGCACACTGATAAATTCATTTGTGAGCAGTGTGATGATCTCTTCGTCGGTAAAATTGCATACATTTGTTGCGCACAAAGAAGCGATTCCGTGTGTGAAGATCCATAAATATTTGTACAATTCATAGGAATCATCACGGGTCATTCCGTAGCTTTGCATAATTGAACCGAGAATTTTGTCGCTGTTGGTGTCTATGGAAGGGAGGATAGTGGATAGATCTGAGGATTCTTTGTTTTGCTTCATAAACAGCAGACGAAAAAATTCAGGCTCGTTTTTAGCAAAGCTGATATAATAAGTTCCGACTCCCTTAAAAGGAGGCGTTTCGGCAAGTCCTTTTGCCACATATTCGTTATAAACGCTTTTTACGGCATCAACGGTTTCTTCAAGAACCTCGTCCATATTTTGAAATACAGTGAATATCGGACGTGGAGAACTATTTAGCTTTGCTCCTATAGCTCTTGCCGTGATGTGCTCGAATCCCGATTCCCTTGTTATTTCAAGGGCAGCATTTATAATTTGTTCTTTAGAAAATTTTGCTTTTGGCGGCATATTGACACCTCTTTCTAAAACAGCTGTTTTAAAACACTTGTTTTATTATAGCGTGATACGGAATAAAAGTCAAGTTTCGGATAAAAATATACATAATAATTTAAAACTAAAAATAAAATGCCTGAACAAAGCATAAACTCTGTTCAGGCATTTTATATTTGTTTGATAAATTATTTAATCAGGCTTGTGCCGTCCATTTCTTCAGGCTGTTCAAGACCGAGAATCTGGAGCATTGTAGGAGCAATGTCAGCAAGTCTGCCGCCTTCACGGAGTTCACAGTCATAGCCTGCAACGCAGAACGGAACAGGGTTTGTTGTGTGAGCTGTGAATGGTTCGCCGTCTGTGTCAACCATTTTGTCAGCGTTGCCGTGGTCTGCTGTGATGAGAGCAACACCGCCCATAGCTGTAACAGCATCAACAACCTTGCCTACGCACTCGTCAACTGCTTCGACAGCCTTTACAGCCGCATCAAATACGCCTGTGTGACCAACCATATCGCAGTTAGCGTAGTTGAGGATAATCATATCATATTTACCGCTTTCGATAGCAGGAATAAGCTTGTCTGTAACCTCGTATGCGCTCATTTCAGGCTGTAAATCGTATGTTGCAACAGCAGGTGACTTAACGAGAATTCTGTCCTCGCCTTCATACTGCTTTTCAACACCGCCGTTGAAGAAGAATGTTACATGAGCATACTTTTCAGTTTCAGCAATTCTGAGCTGAGCCATACCCTTGTTTGAGATATACTCGCCAAGTGTGTTTGTGAGCACCTGTGGCTTGAATGCAACGTCAACATTAGGCATTGTTGCATCATACTGAGTCATACATACAAAGTTAAGAGGGAAGAAGCCTTTCTTTCTTTCAAAGCCGTCAAAGTCAGGGTCAACAAGAGTTCTTGTGATCTCTCTTGCTCTGTCAGGACGGAAGTTGAAGAAGATAACGCTGTCGTTAGGCTGAATTGTTGCACCGCCCTTAACAACTGAAGGCAATACAAATTCGTCTGTAACATCTTCCTTGTAAGAATTCTTTACAGCGCAAACAGGACATTCAGCTTCAACACCTTCGCCGTAAACCATTGCAGAATATGCCTTTTCAACACGATCCCAACGGTTATCTCTGTCCATAGCGTAGTATCTGCCCATTACTGTGGCAATCTTACCAACACCGATTTCCTCAGTTTTAGCCATACAGTCAGCAACAAAGTCAGCCGCACTTGAAGGCGGAACGTCACGACCGTCGAGGAAAGCGTGGATATAAACTTTTTCAAGACCTTTTTTCTTTGCAAGCTCGAGAATACCGTAGAGGTGAGTGTTGTGGCTGTGAACACCGCCGTCTGAGAGAAGTCCCATAAGGTGGAGTGCTGTGCCGTTTTCAAGAGCCTTGTCCATTGCGTTTACAATAGCTTCATTGTCCTTGAGTTTGTCCTCGTTGATAGTCTTTGTAATTCTTGTGAGTTCCTGATATACGATTCTGCCTGCACCGATATTTGTGTGGCCAACCTCAGAGTTGCCCATCTGGCCGTCAGGAAGACCAACGTCCATACCTGATGCACCGATTTCAGTAACAGGGTTTGAAGAGAAAATTCTGTCGATGTTAGGCTTTTTAGCCGCCATAATAGCGTTGCCCTCGTTTGGTGCAATGCCGAAACCGTCGAGAATCATTAAAATCAAAGGCTTTTTCATATTATAAAATCCTTTCTGATGTTTGATAAATTATCCTTATTACAACAAGGGACGTCAGAGATGCCGTCCCCCTACAAAATTCACGAAGAAACGTTTACTGTAGGAGTTGGCTTCCCGGACGACCCACAACTTTTCAGAATATTTTGATAAATACCCGAAGTAAAATTACTTGCTTGCAGCAGCAACGATAGCAGCAAACTTCTCAGCAACGAGTGAAGCACCACCGATGAGTCCGCCGTCTACGTTTGTCTTTGAAAGAAGTTCTTCTGCATTGCCGTCGTTCATTGAACCGCCGTACTGAATTGTAACAGTGTCAGCAACTTCCTGACTGTAGAGCTTAGCAAGTGTTGCACGAATAAATGCACAAACTTCTTCAGCCTGATCAGCAGTAGCAGTTTTGCCTGTGCCGATAGCCCATACAGGCTCGTAAGCGATAACAACGTTCTTGAGTTCTTCTGCAGTAACATTGAAGAGGTCAAGCTTGATCTGTCTTGCGATAACTTCTTCAGTGATGTCGCACTCACGCTCCCAAAGAAGCTCACCAACGCAAACGATTGGCTTTAAGCCTGCTGCAAGAGCAGCCTTTGTTCTCTTGTTAACAGTTTCGTCTGTTTCACCAAAATACTGTCTTCTCTCGCTGTGACCGAGAACTACATATTCAACGCCCATTTCCTTGAGCATACCTGTTGAGATTTCGCCTGTGAAAGCACCGCTTTCAGCCCAATGGCAGTTTTCAGCACCGATTTTGATGTTAGTACCTTCTGTAACTTCAAGAGCAACGCTTAAATCAACGTAAGGTACGCAAGCGATAACTTCACAGTCAGCGTCCTTAACAGCAGGAATCATAGCTGTGAGAAGCTCTTTAGCTTCCTTTGGAGTTTTGTTCATTTTCCAGTTGCCGGCAATAATAGCCTTTCTTTTTGTCTTATCCATTGAAAATCGTCCTTTCGATACTAAATTTATGATTTATTGGTTGGGATTGTGAGCCTGCGGAACGCTTGCGTTAAGTCCCATAAGAATATTGTCAACTCTTGATTTGAGCATTGACTTTGGAACAGCACCTACAAAGCCTTTTACGCCCATTTCACCAACGTAAACGCCGGGGAGAAGAGCAAATTTTATCCAAGCTTCGAGAATGTATCTGCCGTTGTCGGGAGTGATTTTTACAAACTGAGGTGCAGTCATAATACCCATACCCTTTTTCCAATAGCTTTCACCGTTTTTTGTAACATATGTAAATCCTTCGTTCTGCATATAGGAATTAATGTAGTCCTGCACCTGCTGAGGATTATACGGTGTTATAAACGGCATAATATATCTTGACATAATAAGTTCCCTTTGGGTAATAGTTTTATCAACAACACGAGGCGGAAAAATCCGCCTCGCTATTTTTGGTAATTAGTCTTTGTCAGCGATTACTGCAATACCCGGAAGAACCTTGCCTTCGAGATATTCAAGAGAAGCACCGCCACCTGTTGAGATGTGGCTCATCTTGTCAGCAAAACCGAGCTGAATAACAGCAGCGGCACTGTCACCGCCACCGATGATTGTTGTAGCATCTGTCTCACAGAGAGCAGTAGCAACAGCGAATGTACCCTTTGCAAGTGTCGGGTTTTCGCAAACACCCATAGGTCCGTTCCAAACAACAGTCTTAGCGTCCTTAACAGCGTCAGCAAAGAGGTCTCTTGTCTTAACGCCGATATCAAGACCTTCTCTGTCATCAGGAATCTCGCCTGAATTTACGATTTCAACTTCGATTGGAGCGTCGATTGGGTCAGGGAATTCCTTAACAACAGTTGTGTCGATAGGGAGGAGGAGCTTTTTGCCGAGCTTTTCAGCCTTTGCAAGCATTTCCTTACAGTAGTCGATCTTAGAGTCGTCAACGAGTGACATACCAACTCTCTTGCCCTGAGCCTTTAAGAATGTATAAGCCATACCGCCGCCGATGATGAGTGTGTCACACTTGTCGAGGAGGTTTGAAATAACATTGAGCTTGTCAGCAACCTTAGCACCGCCGAGGATTGCAACGAAAGGACGAACAGGATTCTCAACAGCATTGCCGAGATAGTCGATTTCCTTCTGCATAAGGTAACCAACGGCTGTGTCCTTGATATGGTCAGTAACACCTGCAGTTGAGCAGTGTGCACGGTGAGCAGAACCAAAAGCGTCCATTACGAATACATCTGCAAGAGAAGCGAGTTCACTTGAGAATGGCTCAAGGTTCTTAGTTTCTTCTGATCTGAAACGTGTATTCTGAAGAAGAACAACGTCGCCGTCTTTCATTTCAGCAACAGCCTTCTTAGCATTTTCGCCTACTACTTCGTCGTCGTTTGCAAATACAACTTCCTTGCCGAGAAGCTCAGAAAGTCTTACAGCAACAGGTGCGAGAGAGAATTTTTCCTCAGGACCGTTCTTTGGTTTGCCGAGGTGTGAGCAAAGGATAACCTTGCCGCCGTCAGCGATAAGCTTCTTAATAGTTGGAAGAGCTGCTGTGATTCTGTTGTCGTTTGTGATAACGCCGTCCTTGAGAGGTACGTTGAAGTCGCAACGAACGAGAACCTTTTTGCCTTTTACATTGAGGTCATCAACGGTAACTTTGTTAAGTTTCATTGAAATACATTCCTTTCATATTAGAAGAATATTGTAAAAATTTAGTATTTTCACATATGTATTTATTATATAACAAAATACAGGTTTTATCAATACAATTTTAAAAAATAATTGCAGGTTTGTAATTTTTATGTTTTTAGCTTTGAAAAGCAAGGTTGTTTTTATATCAAACGCCGATTGAATACATTATGTAAAATTATTGCAGTCGCTCCATTTGTGATTATGCAGTTCACCTTTGTTGAGCAGTTCGGGGTAATCCCATTGTCTGAGCACTTCGTAGGCGGCGATAGCAACAGAGTTTGACAAATTCAGGCTTCGTGCCTCGTCTATCATAGGAATTCTCAGGGTGCTGTCGGGATATTTCATAAGCATTTCTTCGGGAAGACCTTTTGTTTCCTTGCCGAACAGCAGATAGCAGTCGTCGGGATATTCAACGTCGGAATGGCGGTGAGTTCCCTTTGTTGAAAACATAAAATACTTTCCGCCTTTTGTTTTTTCAAAAAAATCGTCAATATTTTCATAATATGTAATATCGAGTAAATGCCAGTAATCAAGACCGGCACGTTTAAGTTTTTTATCGTCAACCGCAAATCCCATTGGTTTTACAAGGTGAAGTCTTGCACCTGTTGCGGCACAGGTGCGAGCAATGTTGCCTGTGTTCTGAGGAATTTCAGGTTCAACAAGCACAAGATTCAGTTTTGCCAAAAGTTATCACTCCGTTTAAAAAATGTTTTCGTTTATTATATTTTAAATCGTTAACAATAATATTGCAAGATTAATCTTGTAAATTTAAACGGAGGTGTGTTTTATGAATTCAAATCCCGTATCAAATATGGTAAAGGGTGCAGTTCTGGGTGTGGCAGCAGGTATGGCTGTGGGAATTGCAGGTAAGAATATGATTGACAACAACCCAAAGCTTAAGAAGAAGGCAAACAAAGCAATGAGAACCGTTGAATCAATCGTTGATACAGCACAATATATGTTTAAGTAAATTAAGGGGCTGTCGCAAAATCTTGTCATTTGCGATAGCCCCTTTTACGTTATATTATTTTACTGTCACCTTGCACTGAACTGTTTTGCCATTATAGAGGGTGATTTTGATGTAAGTTGTACCCTTTGCTTTTGCGGTTATTGTAGCTTTATTTGCACTGCCTTTTTTGACTGTTGCAACGCTTGAATTTGTACTGCTCCACTTGAGATTTGAAGCGTTTGCGTATGAACCGCTGTTGGTACTCTCTGAAATTGTATATGTTTGACCTTTGTTGAGTGTAATACTTGTCTTGCTGAGCTTTACGCTTGTAGGTGCAGGTTTTACAGTTACCTTGCACTGTGCAGTCTTTCCGTTAAAGAGAGTAATCTTAACATAAGCTGTACCGACTCCCTTAGCTGTAATCTTAGCCTTATTGCCACTTCCTTTTGTAACAGTTGCAACACTTGTATCCGAACTGCTCCACTTAAGGTTTGCTGCATTTGCGTAAGTTCCGCTGTTTGTGCCCTCAGAAATTGTATAGCTTTCACCTACACCGAGTGTTACGCTTGTAGGATTGGTCTTTACACTTGATGGTGCAGGCTTTATGGTTACTTTGCAAGTAGCAGTTTTACCGTTGTAAAGTGTAATTTTAATATTTGCAGTACCTGTGCCTACAGCTTTCACCATAGCCTTGTTGCCACTGCCTTTAGTTACAGTTGCAACACTTGTGTTTGAACTGCTCCACTTGAGGTTTGCGGCATTTGCGTATGCTCCGCTGTTTGTATTTTCGCTTATTGTATAGGTTTCACCTGCGCCGAGAATAAGACTCTGCGGATTTGTAGTTACACTTATTGGTGCAGATTTTATAGTTAGCTTACAAGTAGCAGTTTTTCCGTTGTAAAGCTTGATTGTGATGTTTGTTGTTCCAGCTTTTACGGCTTTTATTGTAGCTTTGTTACCACTGCCTTTAGCCACCGTTGCGACGCCTGTATTTGAACTGCTCCATTTAAGGTTTGCGGCATTTGCGTAAGTTCCTGAATTTGTATTTTCTGCTATTGTGTAGCTTTCACCTACACCGAGAATAAGACTTTGCGGATTTGTAGTTACGCTTGAAGGTGCAGGTTTAACTGTGACTGTGCCTGAAGCTGTATAACCACTCGGCGTTTTTGCAGTTATTGTGGCTGTGCCTTCACTTTTGGCAGTAATCTTGCCTTCACTTACCGTAGCGACAGAGCTGTTACTGGTGCTCCATGTTACGTCATTGCCTGTGGGAGATGTAGTTGCCTTCACGGTATAGCTTTCGCCTACACCGAGGGTGATTTTTGATGTGTTCAATGTAACTGTTGATGATTTAATGGCAGCTTTTACGGTGATTTCGCAAGTTGCCGATTTCTCGTTAAAAGTTTTTACAGTTATTGTTGTTTTACCTGCCTTTTTGGCTGTAATAACACCGCCCGAAACCGACGCAACAGAGTTATTACTGCTTGTCCACACATATGTTGTCAGTGAATCTGCCGGTAAAACTGTCTTTGAAAGAGTATATTTTTCTCCTTCATTTATAACCAGAGCTTTGTTGCTGAGTGCTACGGAAGAAGTTGAGTCGCTGTAATATGTGTTTCCGATTGAAACACTGCTGTTACTTCCGATGTTCACGTATTTATTTGTGCAACTTGTAACTATATTATTATCAAGATTGTTGCAGGTTGATGAGCTTACTATGTTAAACGCATTAGCTCCTATTCCGCTGAGAGCATTTTTTGTTATACTTCCAGCGGTTGAGTCGGTAATATGAATACCGCTTGAAACTGTATTTTTAATGCTGTTTTCTGAAATAGAAGTTGCCTTGGATTTTTCAATTGCTATTCCGTACTTGCCTGACGAATTGACGGAGTTATTGTTAATGCTTGATATACTGCTTTCGCCGTTTAAAAATATACCGTTTACAGGCGCACCTGTTATTATGTTATTTGAAATTTTCTGAATGGCAGCTCCGTCTGCGCCTGAAATTCCGTAGTAATTTGCAGGAGTGTTTGTGTTTTCAGAGCATTTTATTATGTTATTATCGGCAATTGTATTTCTGACATTTGCTAAGCGTATTCCGTGTCCCTTTACTTCGATTTCATTATCAAATATGTTGACACCTGTCAGGTAGTAATTGCCTTTTGTCATTGTGCTTGTACTTTTTTCTACATTATATCCGATTGCTGAAATTCCTGAACATACATAGCTTGTATATTTATCCTTGAAATATCCGCAACGGGTGATTACGTTGTCTGAGATAGTTATTTTGGCATCAGTTGGTGTTTTATAGCTGTCTGTTGTATGAGCGGAGGTGTTTCCTTGCTTTGCAAGAACACTTGCGTTATAACAGCCGTTTCCGTTGTTGAGAACGGAATATACAGCTATTGCCCTCGGACTGTAATCAATAACATTGTTAGTTATAGTACAGTTTTGCACACCCTGAAACTGTACGGCAATACTTCCCATATTTTTGAAAGAGCAGTTTGTTACATTAATATTTGTATGAGGTGCATTGTTGATAGATGTATGACTTCCTACTCCTCGTGGACAATTAGAAAAACTGCAACTGTCAATTGTAATATTTTTGCAAGGTAAGTCCTCGGCACGATACCCTATAAAATGATCCTTTACGAGAATATCTACCTGAATAGCCTCATAGGTCAGATTGGACTGAGTTATTTCCTGATCTTTAAAGGTACAGTTTTTCATAGTAAGTCCGTTTACCGCCGCAATCTCCATAAGATGCACTTTATTGCTTTTAAAAGTTGTTCCCGTAAAGCTCACGTTTGAGGCATGACCAACCTTTGCAAGAGTATTAGTTCCGTTCTTACCGTCTAATGTTCCGTTTGTAATGTTGATATTTTTGTATGCGTTGTATCCGGTTGCTCCTGAATTTATCTCGTCGATGTCACCAAAGTGTATCAAGTTTATATTTGTGCTTGTTGATTTTGTGAGAGTTACATTTGTCAACACAAGATTTGTATTGCTGTATGGGCGCAGGCTATGATTCAGAGTATATGTACCCGGCTCAACAGTAATTGTATAAACATTATTTGATGTTGCTTTGTTTTTTGCTGTATTAAGTGCTTCCTGAATCGCATTATACGCACCCTTGGATTGGATAGAACTTTTGCTTACAGTAATTTTTGTTTCTCCGGTAGCGTTAACATACGAAGGTATCGCTATAAACGAGCTTAAAACAAGCGTGATTACTAAAATTTGAGAAATAAAGGATTTTAATTTCTTTTTCATCTTGAACACCTCATATATTAATTATTGTAAAATAATATGGCATATATCGCTTTACATAAAAATAGTATACCATATAAAATGAAATTTAACAATAAGTTACATAAAAATTCCAATTCAAATTGTGTAGGAAAATTCCGATTCAAATTGTAGATGATATCACAAACAACAACGGCTAATCTCAACACAGATATGAGATTAGCCGTTGCTTTTATAAAATAGTGTGTTTTAGGAAACGAAATTAAGCGGGTCAAGTTTGTCTGAACCGTATCTTACCTCGAAGTGGAGGTGAGGACCTGTTGAGTTGCCTGTAGAACCTACATAGCCGATTGTCTGTCCCTTTGATACATACTGACCTGCTGACACTGCAATTGAACTGCAATGTGCATAGCATGTTGAATATCCGTTGCCGTGGTCTACGATTATGTAGTTGCCGTAACCGCCGCCGTCATTTCCTGCGAAAGTTACCGTACCGCCGTCTGATGCAACGATATCCTGTCCGTTAACACCGCTTGCCGCAATGTCAATGCCCCAGTGCATTCTGCCCCAGCGCCATGCATAATAGCTTGTGATGTTGTGTGTGTATGGCACAGGCCACATAAATGAACCTGTTGATGTGCCTGAAGATGAACTTGATGATGAGGAAGAGGTTGTTGAACCTGATGATGAAGAGCTTTTCTTTGAGCCCTTTACAACTACTTCGTCAACTGCTTCCTTTGTTACCTGTGAATCAATCTGAACTGCGTCTGTCTGAACGCCGTCTGTGTATGTTGTTCTTACGGTTACGATCTGCTCACCGTTTTTGCCCTCAGTCTTAACCTTTTCGTATGAAGAATCCTTTGAGTCATCATACTCGGTTTCTGTTTCGTAAGGAAGCTCTTTTGTGTATGTAATGTCTGTTGAAAGCGCAATTGAGAACTTTCCTTCAGCGGCACTCATTATCTCTGAAACGCTCATAAGCGGTTTTTCTGTAAAGCTTCCGCTCTTTACAACAACGTCATTTGCAAATTCTGTTGTTGTTTCTTCGTCGTAATCAGCTCTGTAATCAATAAGTACCTTCTCAAGTGCTTCATTGAGTGCATTTGCATCAGTTGTTACACCTATCAATTCGCCGTCAATGTAAAGACCTGTTGTACAGCTGTTCTGAATGCCGTCAACTGCTGAAATCGAGTCAATGGGGTTTGAAGCCTCATCGGCTGTCGATACGCTTAAAATGCTGTTAGCACTTTCGTAATAGTTATTGTTGTTGTTCTGTGTGGGCTCAGTTGTGTAAACTTCTTTAGCAGATGTAATTACTTTTGCACTCTTAACAGGGGCGTCAAGTGCGCTTGCAACTGTGGCACAAGAGAGTAGAACAATTGTCATACTTGCTACTACAGCGAGAATTGCCTTCTTTCTGAGAAGTGTATGTGCACGGTTTCCTGTGTTAGATGCACTGTGCGCATACTTTTTGTTTGAGGCAAATGAAATGCCTGTAATAGCTTCTCTTGCTGAACTGCTGAACTCGTCAGAAATGCCTGTTCTGTTTTCAAGATAGCATTTGTCAATGATTGAAGGAGCCTTTTTGACCTTTGCAGTCTTTTCGGCTGGCTTCTTTGTGTTTGCCTTTGAATTTGACTTTGCTGTCTTTTCACCGATAAGCGAAACAAACTTTGAAACGTTTGTGCTTATCTCCTTTGCAAAATAAGAACCTGCTCTTTTTGCAAAGCGAACAGTTTTTTGAGAAGCAGTAAGCTGAGTTGTTCTTTTTACAACTCTTTTCTTTTTTGTTGAAAGACTTTCGATTTCATTGAAACCTTCCAAACCAATGAACTTTGTCTCCAAAATAATTTCTCCTATCTCATTAACCGTTACATTTTTGTAACAAACTCAACGATATAATTATAACAAATTGTAACGATTTTGCAATAAGAGAAATAAAAATCGTGATATTAAATATAAAACAAAGTGCATTTTGTCGTATTGCTCAGACAAAATGCACAATATTTCTTCAAATTAATTATACTGTAAGTTATCAACTGAATAATCAATCAACAGATTGTAATATTCCTTTAAAGCAGAATTTGCACCGTTTATGTCGTGTTCTTTGTAATTTCCGCACTCTGCAGCCGTTGTTCCGGGGATATCTCCGGTGTGCTCAGCACACTTTTTGATGGTGTCTTTGATAAGCTTGAGAGCCTGCTCCTGACTCATATCTCTGACAAGAAAATAAAATCCTGTTCGACATCCCATAGGGCCAAAGTAAATTACCTTGTCGGCAAACTCGCTGTTGCGTGCGTAGGTTGCAAAAAGATGCTCGATTGTGTGCATAACAGGATTGGGGAGAAACGGAGGTGTGTTCGGTTTCACAAATCGCATATCATATGTTGTGATATCACCGTCGATTCTTGAAACATAGACTCCCGGCTCAAGTGTGTCGTGATTGATCGTAAAGCTTGCTATCTTTTTCATAATATCAGTCCTTATACATTATATATGTTAATCGTAGTCTGCCACATTTGTGAAGCAAATGTTGAGGTCAACGGCACCGTCTATTCCGTCAACAGTTCCGCTTGCTGAATACTGCCACATTGAGAACTCATAATAGAATGTAGGAACATTTGCATATTCGCAGTACCAGATATCAATATCCGAAAGACGTGACAAATCGTATTTGAAATAAAGTTCTCTGCTAGGGGAGTAGAGCATCGGAGTATAGCCGTGTTCTTTTATTCTGTCGCAGAAAGCCCTTGCACATTCAGTAGCCTGTGCCGCAGAAACGCTGTCGGTTCGTGCTTCATCGTCCTTGATAATTTCCCAGTCGTATGCAACAGGAAAGTCAAGCTTGATGTCGCCTAAAATTTCTTTGACATAGTCAGCCTCTTCGA
Organism: Ruminococcus sp.; assembly: GCA_036306945.1. Taxonomy (GTDB): domain Bacteria; phylum Bacillota; class Clostridia; order Oscillospirales; family Acutalibacteraceae; genus Ruminococcoides. The sequence goes on from JAXJYO010000048.1 coordinate 22,264, forward strand.
TGGCTTCCGCAGTGGTGACAGCCTGTGAAAAGAAATATGCTCCAACTTTGATGCCTACATCTTTTGCACCGTTGATGTATTCAATGGCTTTGTCGTCCGGGTACATTTCACCTGCGTCGCCGTAGCCTCTGCCTCCGACTCTGATGATTGCAAAGTCAATTCCGCTTGCCTTGACCTTTTCCCAGTCAACGTCACCGCTGTAGGAGGAAATATCAATGCCCTCAAGCGATGCCGCCTTTCCGTTTTCGTTATAATACTTGAAATTTACATCGGCAGTAAAATTATCATTGTTAAGCGTGTTAACGGGAACTCCCTCAAGCTCCGTTATCCAGATTTCACCGAGAGTGCTGTCATTGATATGTATTTTTTCTCCCGTAGTTTTTACTGTTGTATCTGTTGCCTCGACAGCCTGAGTTTCAGCAGTTGAGTTTTGCTCGGAAGATTCGTCCGAACATCCGCATAACAACGCTGAAAACATAGTTAATGCCGCCAAAGACAGGCATAAAAATCTTTTCATTTCAATAACTCCATTTCCTTATTTATTAAAAGCATATCATATTTTTATTTTTATGTAAACAAAATAAGTCGAAATTTGTATTGAAAATAATGTGAATATTAAGTATAATATAAACCAATGGTAAAAAGTAAGTATGCTCTTTTTTTACTGTGTAACGTTTGGTTGCAGAAAGACAGGTGATGATGAGTGAAAAGCGTTGGTGTCAGCGGTTATAAAAGAAAAAATAAAGAACAACTGCTCAAAGAAATTGATGCTTGTAAGTCATTGAGTCAGCTTTTTGCTCTTATCCAGCATGAGGGTATAGTGCTTCAGATGCACAGTCAGAGCGGAGCGTCAAATCTTGTCCAAAGACAGCTTAGCCCAAGGGAGATAATCGACAGAAAGGATACCCCCTTTGAAAGACTAAGGGCTGAAGTCAAAAAAGCTGTTGAGGCACAGCATAACAGGGGAGAGGCTACTCCTGAAAAGTCAGATAACAAGCCGAAATACAAATAATTATTTCGATTTTGTTACAATTATAACAAACAAGTGACATTTACTTCGCAATAAGCAAATAAAATGTCAAAAGATTATTATTTTTTTGTACTTGAAACACTTTATTTTTGCACTATTTTGTTATATACTTATTATAAATCATTTCCTATGATTTGGAGTAATTGGTGAAAGAGGGATAATAATGAAAGCAAAGTTCAGAAGAGTATTATCAGCATTACTTGCAATAGTAATGGTATCGACAGTTATGTTGTCGATGGATGTAAGTGCATTTGCGGCGGAAGTTGATTCGGTTGCAGTTGAGGAAACTACTCCTACAGTAGAGCCTGTTGGAACTGAGTCTGCAACTCAGCCTTCCACAGAGCCTACAGAAGCTCCGACAACACAGCCTGCAACAACACAGCCGACAACTCAACCTACTACAATGCCTTCAACAGTTCCTGCGCCTGTAGTCGGCACTGTAAAGAACATTGTAAAAACAAGCTTCCTTACAGATAAGATTACACTCGAGTGGGATAAGGTGAGCGGTGCATCAGGCTATTATATTTATTATCGTAATGCAGACAAGACAAATACATATACAAAGGTTGCAGATGTAAAAACAAACAGCTGTACAATTTCAAAACTTTCGCACACAACACAGTATCATTTTAAGGTTTCTGCTTATGTAACACAGAACGGTACAAAGTACGAGGGCAAGGCTACAGTAAAGAAAACTGCTACTCAGCCGGGCAAAGCAACAGTAAGTATGGTACGTTCTTCAAGCGTTATCGAGTTCAAATGGAACCGTAATTCACTTGCAACAGGATATAAGATTTATCGTGCAAGCGGAAGCACAAACGGCAAATATGTTCTTTACAAAACAATCAAGAACAACAAGACAACTTCTTTTGCGGATACAAATGTTCAGAAGGGTAAAGCTTACTATTACTGTGTAAAGCCTTACAGAGAGCTTTATAACACTTCCTACACAGCTCCAAGCTCTGATATCAAGTTTATCTGCGGAATGAGTGCACCGAATTATTCGATGACAACACAGCTTTCAAGAGTCAGCCTTACTTGGAATAAAAACAAGTATGCTACAGGTTATGATATCTATTATGCTACTTCCAAGAACGGCACTTATAAGAAGCTCGGCACAACTAAGAACGATTATTTCAACACAGTAAAGCTTACAAACAACAAGACATATTATTTCCGTGTTCAGCCTTATAAGCTCAACGGTGCGTATAAAACAAAGGTTGTGGGAACTTATTCTACAAAGTCAATTAAGGTTACTAATAAGGCTTACGGCCAGACAATAGGCGATACTTATATTGAAATCAGTATCAAGCAGCAACATATGTGGTTGTACTACAAGGGCGACCTCTATTGTCACACAGATGTAGTTACAGGTAACAATGACGGCTATCATAACACACCAAAGGGTGTGTACAGCATCTTCCAGCGCACAAGAAACACTACTCTCGTAGGTGCAGGTTATGCGTCACACGTTGACTATTGGCTCGCATTTACATATTCGGGAGTAGGTATTCACGATGCAAGCTGGCGTTCAAACAGCGAGTACGGCGGAAACACCTACAAAGGCAACGGTTCACATGGTTGCGTAAACACACCTTATAATGCAGTTAAGAAGATTTATAACAAGGTTTCTATCGGCACAAAGGTTGTAGTTTATTAATAATTAATTACAGAATAAAATAGGCTGTCGCAAAGCAGAAAAGTTTTGCGACAGCCTATAAAATTTTATTGAGTAGTTGAACTTGCAGTGGTTTCCTTTGCACACATCTTGCCCTGAACATCGGTGTAGTATTCACCTTTGAGCAAAATTTGTGAAATAGGCACGATCTCATATCCCTTTTCAAGAATACCTTCAATCACCATAGGCAGTGCCTCGGGAGTGTTAGTAGCACCGTTGTGCATAAGTATAATGCTTCCGTTGGTGATTTTGTCAACGACGTTTTTTGTGATTTGCTCAGGTGTTGGGTCTTTCCAGTCGAGTGAATCGACGTCCCACTGAACGCAGTACATTCCGCAGCCGTTTACCGATTTCACAACATCGTTGTTATAGTCACCGTACGGTGCACGGAAAAGGGTAGGGGATTTGCCTGTGATTTTCTTGATTTTTTCATTGCAGGACTGAATCTGTCCCGTCATATCAGCAGTTGAGAGCTGTGTCATATACGGGTGAGTGTTGCTGTGATTTTCAACATCGTGTCCCTTATCGGCAATGGCTTTGACATCATCGGGGTATTTGTCAACCCAATCTCCTACGAGAAAAAATGTGGCTTTGATATTGTACTTATCAAGAATTTCAAGAAGCGTGGTTGTCTGTTCATTTCCCCATGCGGCATCAAAGGACAGCGCAACCTGCTTTTTGTCGGTATCGACGCAGTATATGGGGATTTCACGGTCAGTTGAAGCCGTCTGAACAGCCCTGACACTTGATGTAATTGCAATCGTTGCCGCTAAAACTCCGATTATAAGACAAAAACCTATTGATATTAGACTACGTTTGGTAAGTATTAATAAACGCATAAAATCCCCTCCACTTGATTATATGAAGGGGATTTTTAATTATTACTTAACTATAATTAATTTTCAATATGCCACTTGATGCCGTCTTTGGTGTCCTCAATAACAACATCCATTTCCTTGAGTTTATCTCTGATTGCATCAGCAGTAGCCCAGTCTTTTTCTGCACGAGCCTGTGTGCGTTTTGCAATAAGTTCTTCAATTTCAGCGCTGAGAGCTGAGTCAGTTTCGGAAGTTTCACCTTCATCAGCTTTTGCTGTTGTGAGGTCAAGTGAGAGCACTTTGTCAATTTCTGCAAGCACATAAAGCTTTGTCGCATCGTCAGTATCAGCCTTCAAAACGTCGTAAACACTTGTAAGACCGAGAGAAGTGTTGAGGTCGTTATCGAGAGCTTCTTTGAATGTACCGATAAGTTCTTCAGCCTTAGCCATATCAGGTTCGCCTTCTGCCTTGAGTGAAGAAATCTTCTTAATAAGCTTGTCATAAGCTTTTGATGTGTTGTCAAGGCTTTCATAAGAGAAAGTCAAAGGCTTGCGATAGTGGCTCTGTAAGCAGAACATTCTGTAAACAAGCGGATTATAGCCCTTGCTTTCAAGAAGAGAAACTGTGAGGAAGTCGCCCTTTGATTTGCTCATTTTGCCTCTTGCATCGTTGAGATGAAGAACGTGGAACCAATAGTTGCACCATTTGTGACCGAGATAAGCCTCGCTCTGTGCAATTTCGTTTGTATGATGAGGGAAAGCATTGTCAATACCGCCGCAGTGAATGTCAAGATATTCGCCGTTGTGCTTGTTGCTTATGCAAGAGCACTCGATATGCCAACCCGGATAACCGAGTCCCCAAGGACTTTCCCATTTAAGTTCCTGTGAATCGAATTTTGACTTTGTAAACCAGAGCACAAAGTCAGCCTTGTTGCGCTTGTTTTCGTCCTCTTCAACACTGTCACGAACGCCTACGGCAAGGTCGTCCTCGTTCATATTTCCAAAAACATAGTAAGTTTCAAGCTTTGAAGTATCAAAATATACGTTTCCGCCTGCAATGTAGGCATAACCTTTTTCGAGCAGGACAGAAATCATCTCAATAAAGCTGTCAATACAGTTTGTTGCAGGCTCTACAACGTCAGGACGCTTGATATTGAGCTTTTCACAGTCAGCGAAGAAAGCGTCTGTGTAGAACTTTGCAATCTCAAGAACAGTTTTGTGTTCTCTCTTTGCACCTGCAAGCATCTTGTCCTCGCCTGTGTCAGCATCGCTTGAAAGGTGACCTACGTCAGTGATGTTCATTACACGGTTTACGTCGTATCCTGCAAAACGGAGATACTTTTCAAGCACATCCTCCATAATGTAGGTTCTGAGATTTCCGATGTGAGCGTAGTGATAAACAGTAGGTCCGCAGGTGTACATATTTACTTTGCCTTCTGTGTGAGGAACAAATTCCTGCTTGGTCTGTCCGAGAGAGTTATATAAAATCATTTTGATTACTCCTTGCTTTTACGTTGTTTATGATTTATTTATAAAAATCTATTTGTCTGAATTATCAGCGTTATCACATTGCAACTCGCTTACTTGCTTTTCAAGCAAATGAATTTTATGCTCAAGGTTGCACAGTGCAAGAGCAACAGGGTCTGAAACGTGAATTTGGTCAAGGGTTTCACTTCTGATTCCGTTGACCTTTACGACTCTTGCGGGAACGCCTACAGCAGTTGCATTTGCAGGTACTTCGCTTAAAACAACGGCACCTGCGGCAATTCTTGCGTTGTCACCTACTTTGAAAGGCCCTAACACCTTTGCACCTGAGCCAACAAGAACATTGTTGCCGAGGGTAGGGTGACGTTTGCCTGTGTCTTTACCTGTACCACCGAGTGTTACGTTCTGGTAGATAGTGCAGTTGTCGCCGATTACGGTAGTTTCACCGATAACAACACCCATTCCGTGGTCAATAAAAAGACCTTTGCCAATCGTTGCACCCGGGTGAATCTCAATGCCTGTCTTGTGACGACTTCGCTGTGAGATCCAACGTGCTATAAATTTAAAATTGTGTCTGTAAAACCAGTTTGCTTTTCGATGTGACCTGACAGCCTTGAAGCCTGAATACAGGAAATAAACTTCAAATTTGCTTCTTGCCGCAGGGTCACGCTCAAGCACGGCATTAAGATCAGATTTTAATGTTCTGAACAAATTATCACTTCCGATATAGGATATTTACATTTCTGATATGAAGTGTCTGTTTTGTATAATATATATTACGCCTGAAATGATAGCGAAAATTGTAGAAATCCAGATAAGCACCATTCCTGAAATTAAAAACGCAGTTTCAGCAACCTGTGTTTCGGGAAAAATATTGAGAATGGATTGAAATACTAAAATTGCAATAATTGCAATCATCTGATTGACAGTTTTAACCTTGCCCCAGATATTAGCGGCAACGACTTTGCCCTTTGAGGCCGCAATCAACCTTATTGAAGTCACGGCAAATTCCCTGAACAAAATGATTATAACAGCAATGCAGTCACACAGACCGAGCTGAACAAAACAGAGGAGAGCCGCAAGAACAAGGATCTTGTCAGCAAGCGGGTCTGCAAACTTTCCGAAGTCTGTGACAAGATTGCGTTTTCTGGCAATTTTGCCGTCTAACAAATCGGTAAGAGATGCCGCAATAAATATAATCAGAGCAACAACATTATTGAATGGGAAATCAATCAGCAATGTTGCCACAAATAACGGAACGAGAACAATTCGTCCCACTGTCAGTTTATTAGGTAAATTCATATTGTTTCCTCTTTTTTAGCTTTGGGTAGATAGGATTAGACTGTCAGAGAATAAAAGCAATGTCAGATCATCTCGCCGATAGGGTCACATCCCATATAATCTGTTATTTTTACCTTTACAAAGTCGCCTGCTTTTGGCTTTGTGCCGTCACAGGTGAAAAATACACAGCCGTCAACCTCGGGAGCGTCTGCATAGCTTCTGCCAAAGAAGCACTCGGCAAGTTTGTCGAACCCTTCAACAAGAACTTCAATTTCTTTGTCAATAAGGCTTTCACAGTATTCAGCCATTACGCTTTGCTGATGTTCCATAATTATATCTGCACGCTTTTGTTTAATGTCATCGTCAATTTGGTCAGACATAAGTGCCGCTTTTGTGTCCTCTTCCTTAGAGTATGCAAAACAACCAAGTCTTTGAAATTTGATTTCAGCGGCAAACTCTGCAAGTTCTTCAAACTGTTCGTCTGTTTCACTCGGGAAGCCTGTAATAAATGTTGAACGGAAGATAACATCAGGCATTTTTGCTCTGATTTTGTTAAGCAATGCTGTAAGACTTTCTCTGTTGCCGTGACGGTTCATTTTTTGAAGGATTTCACCGTTGCAGTGTTGAAGCGGAATGTCGATGTATTTAACGATTTTATCTTCTTCAGCCATAACGTCGATGAGTTCATCTGTGATTCTGTCGGGATAACAGTACAAAACTCTTATCCATTTGAAACCGTTAATTTTGCATAGTCTTTTTAAAAGTTTTGCAAGATAAGGCTCACCGAACAGATCCTCGCCGTAACGTGTTGTGTCCTGTGCAATCACGTTGAGTTCTTTTACACCGTTTTGTGCAAGCTCTTCAGCTTCTTTTATAACATCGTCAGGCTGTCTGCTTCTGAAATGACCTCTGATAAGAGGAATTGCACAGTATGTACAGCAGTTGTCACAGCCCTCTGCAATTTTGAGATATGCAGTGTAGGGAGGGGTTGACTGAATCCTGCCTCCCTCGAGAGGGAGAAGAGATTTGTCAGGGAAAATTTCAGCTTTTTTGCCGTTGAGTGCATCAAGTACCACGTCAGCGATCTTCTCATTAGCTCCGATGCCGATTACCGAGTCAACTTCATAAAGCTGTTTTGTGATTTCATTCTGATATCTTTCTGCAAGACACCCTGTAACGATAATTGCCTTGATCGTTCCTTCCTGTTTGAGCTTGCCAAGCTCGATAATTTCATCAATGCTCTCTTGCTTTGCAGAGTCAATGAAACCGCAGGTGTTTACAATCACTGCATCAGCGTCGGCAGGATCGTTTACAATAGTAAAACCTTTGTTTTTGAGTGTGAATAAGAGCATTTCAGCGTCAACCTGATTTTTTGCACAACCAAGTGATACTATGCCAACTTTATAATTCATATTCGTCTTCCTCTGAGTATTCTTCAAGAACGCTTCGGATATCGTCCCAACGGTATCCGAGCCTTTGCAAAGCCGCAACAGCTCTGCGTTTTATTTTCTCATCACTGAGATTTCTGTATTTTTTGTCGATGACCTGCCTTATCTGGTCACGTTCATCGACCTCTGTATTTTCAAGAATTTCTTGCGCCAGTTCCTTGTCTATTCCTTTTCTGGAAAGTTCAAAAACTGCGGCATTTTTTGACATATGCTTTGAATAAAGTAGTTTTCGGGCATATCTCTGAGCATAAGCCTCGTCGTTTACAAGACCGAGTTCTTCCATACGTTCCACCGCTTTTTCAGCCGACTCCTCATCACAGGTACGCTTGATTTTGTCGGTAAGCTCTTTTTTTGAGTGGTCACGGTAGGAAATGAGCCACAATGCTTTTTCTTTGGCACGTCTTTCGTTGCTGAGATTTATTATCTCGTGCAGATCTTCGTCGTCGATTTCCTTGCCTACGTCAAATCTGTTTTCAATCAATGTGCGTGTGTCAAGGTTCATTACAAATTCACCGTCAAGATACAGCGCACTCATAGCCTTCCTTCTCGGCTCAATTGCAGTTATAAGCATTAGTCATCAACAAGAACATCAATTTTAGCACTGCCTGATGCCTTAGGTGCAGTTTTTGCGGCAGGTTCAGCATTAGGAACTTCTGTGATTTTAGCCTTTGGTGCAGGCTTTTTGCGTGCATAAAGCTTGTCGATATTAGCCCAAAGCTGATCTTCAATTTCTTTTGCAAGGGCTGTATCTGTTTTGAGAAGTTCCTTGACCTTGTCACGTCCCTGTCCCAGACGATTACCGTTGTAGCTGAACCAAGCACCGGCTTTTTGTACGATTTCAGCCTTTACAGCGAGGTCAAGAAGTTCACCTTCACGGGAGATACCCTCACCGTACATAATATCAAACTCAGCCTCACGGAAAGGAGGGGCAATTTTGTTCTTTACAACCTTTGCTCTTGTGTGAGAGCCGATCATTTCACCGTTAACTTTAATAGTTTCAACTCTTCTGATGTCGATACGGACAGAACTGTAGAATTTGAGCGCACGTCCGCCTGTTGTAACCTCAGGATTGCCGTAAACCACGCCGACTTTTTCACGAAGCTGATTGATGAAGATAGCAACGCAGTTTGATTTTGAAATTGCACCGGCAAGTTTTCTCAACGCCTGTGACATAAGTCTTGCGTGAAGACCAACGTGGCTGTCGCCCATTTCACCTTCAATTTCAGTTTTTGGAACAAGAGCCGCAACGGAGTCGATGACGATTACGTCAATAGCTCCGCTTCGGATAAGTGCTTCGGCGATTTCAAGCGCATCTTCACCTGTGTCAGGCTGTGAAACGAGAAGTGAATCGACGTCTACTCCGAGAGCAGCGGCGTAAGTAGGGTCAAGTGCGTGTTCAACGTCGATAAATGCAACATTACCGCCGTTTTTCTGACCTTCTGCAATGCAATGGAGTGAAAGTGTTGTTTTACCTGATGATTCAGGTCCGTAGATTTCAACGATTCTTCCTCTTGGAAGTCCGCCGATACCGAGAGCTACGTCAAGGGAAAGTGAACCTGTTGAAATATGCTCAACTGTCATATGTTTATTTTCGCCGAGGCGCATAACTGCGCCCTTGCCGAATTGTTTTTCAATTTGTGTGAGCGCAGTTTCAAGCGCTTTTGCTTTATCGAGTGCCATTCTATATACCTCCGTAAATACCGACAGGGTCGGTGCGTTTAATCACTATAATTATAAAGTACAAAGAATAAAAATGCAATAAAAACAGGGTAAAAATATCGAACAAAGTTTCTATCTTGCGAGCATTGTCCCGATTATCGCCCTTTGCGTGCCGCCTAAATCAAGCTCAGTGCGGATATTTCCAAAGCCTTTTGCTTTCATAAGAGAAGAAACATAATCCGCTTGATCTTCACCGAGTTCAAATGCGAGTGCTCCGCCAACTTTGAGTTTACTGCTCCAGTTTTCGATTATTGCTTCATAAAAATCAAATCCGCTTTTGCCTCCGTCCAGAGCCATTGAAGGTTCCTGCTGAACTTCGGTCTGCAAAGTTTTTATATCGTCACTTTTAATATACGGCGGATTGGATACTATCAAATCATACTCATCTTCAGCAAAATCAGTGTGACATTTAAAAATATCACCTTTTTGTGCACTGACTGTGACGTTATTGAGTTTTATATTTTTTTCAAGATAACCGAATGCAATGTCGCTGAGTTCAACGGCAGTTACGTCAGCTTTTGAAAGCTTTGAAAGCGCAACTGAGATTGCTCCGCTTCCGGCGCATAGGTCAATTGTTTTTTTACTCTGTCTGTTTTGCAGAAATTCGGTACAGAGGTTTACAACAACCTCTGTGTCATCTCGGGGAATCAAAACGCCTTCACCGACGTAAAAATCAAATCCACAAAAATTCCATTTACCGATAATATACTGCAAAGGCTCTTTTTTTGAACGTCTTTCGGTCATTGAAATGAGTTTTTTCTCATTTTCAGTGGAAACAGGTTCGTCTGAGTGAGTCATAATGCCAAGTCTGTTGTAACCCGTGACACTTTCAACAAGGCACAAAGCCTCAAAGTCAGGGGCTTCAATTTGGGCATCTTCAAGAATTTTTTTGCATTTTATGTACAGATTCTTTAAAGTTATCATTTTGTTATGATGTCTGAACCGTCATCAGGAATTACTGCTTTGATAGCTTCGATCGCAACTTCGATCATCTTGTCATCAGGTTCTTTTGTTGTGATTCGCTGAGCCCAAATGCCGGGTGCGGCAATAATTCTTGTAACAATATTGTCGTGCTTACCACAGATTTTGATAAGTTCATAGCCGATGCCACAGGTGAGAGGGAGAAGGAGAATTTTGAATACAGGTCTTAAAAATCCGATTCCGAAAGGTGCAACCGGAATGAAAAGTCCGATCAAAATTCCGACGATGAGCATAAGCACCATAAAGCTTGTTCCGCAACGAGGATGGAAACGTGTCTGCTTTTTAACGTTTTCAACTGTGAGTTCTTCTTCGTTTTCGTAGCAGAAAATAGTTTTGTGCTCAGCACCGTGATACATAAATACACGTTTCATTTCTGACATCTGTGAGCAAAGTATGATATATGCAAGGAAAAGAACTATCTTGAGAATACCTTCAAAGACTGATTTCCAGAATACTGCAAGCTCGCCGTCCCCCTGAAACGCAGGAATGACATTTGCACTCAGGTCAAACAGGAAAGAGGGGAGGAAGAAGAAAAGTCCAACCGCAATTGCAACGCCGATGATTGAAGCAAAAACCATAAGTATCTTAACAAGCTTGTCGCCTAATTTTTCATCAAGCCATTTTTCAAACTTTGACGGTTCTTCCTCTTCAACTTCGCCTGCTTCGATAGCCTTGTCGGCTGAGAGCATAAGTGATTTATATGATAAGCGCATAGAGTCGATCATACCTGCAATTCCTCTTAAAAGCGGAAGCTTAAAAAGCTTGCATTTCTGAGGAATCGTAGTTATGCTGATATCTTCGCTGTAGATTTCGTTTTCACCTGTTCTTACACAAACAGTTGTGCGCTTTGGTCCACGCATCATAATACCTTCAATCAGGGCACTTCCGCCGATTGATGTGATTTTTTTAGTACAATTTTTAGCCATTTAAAAGTCCTTTCGATTATAGCTTTATGTTTTCGGGCATATTCTGTTCTTCGCCTTCTTTATAAACAGGGAAGGTGAGTGTTACTGTTGTTCCGACGCCTTCGCCGCTTTCGATGTCGAGAGAGCCGTTATGCAGATTCATAATTTCGTCTGCAACTGCAAGACCGATACCTGAACCGCCTACGGTTTGATTAGCCTTGTAGAATTTTTCCTTAACCTTTGGCAGATCTTCAGCAGGAATACCGCACCCTGAATCGGTAATGACTATTTTGATGATGTCGGGGTCGTCCTTGCTGTAGATTACCTGAGCCGCAACAACACCCTGTGCAGGAGTGTATTTGAGGGCATTGTCAAGAACATTTAGGAAAACCTGTTTTAATCTGTTTCTGTCGCCGTATACAGGCGGATAAACAGCTTCAGGCTCGTCATAAAGAAGATGTTTGCCCTCGGAAACAGCACGTTCCTTGAGCATATATACTGTTTCATCAAACTCAGCAAGAATGTCAAGCTTTTCGTTTACAAGCACCATTCTGCCGCTTTGAATACGGCTGAAATCGAGAAGTTCCTCAACAATGCTTGTAAGTCTTGAACTTTCTTTGATAATAACCCCGATACCTCTGTCAAATGTTCGTCTGTCGAGCTTGCCGCGTTCGGAAAGCTGCATAGTTTCAGCCCAGCCTTTGATAGCGGTAAGAGGTGTTCTGAGTTCGTGAGATACTCGTGAAATAAAGTCATTTTTCATTTGCTCGGTGGTTTCAAGGTCTTTTGCCATATCGCTTACGGCATCGCATAAATCACCGATTTCATCGTCGTATTTGTGGTCGATTTTTTTTGAAGCAGAGAAGTCGCCCTGAGCAATCTGTGCAGCGGCTTCCGAAAGTCTGCGTATAGGCTTTACGATTGAACGGATGAAGAAAAATCCTGAGATAATTACAAGCGAAATAACAATAAGCCCGATTGCAATGATAATAAGTGAAAAAATTAAAATACGGTTGTTTACGGGTTCCATTGAAACTATGTAGCGAATTGCACCGACAACAGTTCCGCTGTCATTGGTGATAATTCTTGTTTCGCTCATTGCGCTTTCGCCTGAGCTGAGAGTTCCGTTCCAGAATGCATAACCTTCACCGTTTGACTTTGCTTCTTCAAAATCAGGCAGATTTGTGTTTTCGGATGGAATAAAACCCGTTGAACTCATAACGATTCTGCCTGTGGAGTTAATAACCATAACCTCCATTTGTTCCTTTTTTTCAAAGTTTTCAACGTAATCTCGTGCTGACGAAGTAAAGTTTGTGGAACTGTCACTTGTGTAGCCTGAGAATACGAGAGAAAGCTCACTGCACGTTGAAGCAAGACTTTGCTCAACACTGCTTTGAAAAAGGTAGGTGACTATAAAAATAAGGCAGACAACGAGAGATATTATAATTGTAAGAATAACGCTGAGGGTGTTTAGCATCCAGCGTTTTGTGATACCTTTAAACATCTGTGTTGTCCTCCTTTGCTTTTTAGTTTGTCATCGTAAATTCGATAAATAATAGCAAGATTTCGATAAATTACCCTGCGTATATGTATGCGTTAAATGTGAGAAATGTGGCAGTTGTTATATCAATCTAAAAGATTGAATTTCAGAAATCTGTCTGCCAAAAGTTAAAAGTTTCCGGAATCCCATTTGTAGCCGAGACCCCATACTGTGATGATATGTTTCGGATTTGAGGGTTCATCTTCAACTTTCATTCTCAGACGTCTGATGTTAACGTCAACAATTTTGTCCTCGCCAACATAAGCATCGCCCCAAACGTGGTTGAGAATGTCGATTCTGTCGAGGGCAACACCCGGATTTGAGAAGAAATACTCCATAATCTGGAATTCAACCTGAGTAAGTTCTATCATCTTGCCGTTTTTAAGAAGTGCACGGTTTCTGAGGTTGAGTGTGAATTCACCTGATTTGAGTTCTTCTTTAAAGTTGTTTTCAGCGTGTGACTGTGCAAGCGCAACACGTCTGTAGAGAGAGTCAACTCTTGCGAGAAGCTCACTCGGAGAGAATGGCTTTGAAACGTAGTCGTCTGCACCGAGCATAAGACCTGTTACTTTATCCATTTCCTGAGTTTTTGCAGAAAGCATAATAATTCCGATTCCGCCGTTGCGGTTTCTGAGTTCCTTGCAAACCTGAAAACCGTCAATACCCGGCATCATTACGTCAAGGATAGCAACGTCAAAATCTCCGTTATGCTCTTCGTATTTCTGAAGCGCAACTTCACCGCAGTCGGCTTCAACAACGTCATATCCTGCTCTTGTAAGATTGATTACGACAAAGTCACGAATTGCGGATTCGTCTTCGCAAACAAGTATTTTCTTCATAACAAAACCTCCATAATTAAATTGCTGTTTCCGTTAAAATCGAAAAAGCGGTCTTAATTTCGTCATCGGTCAGCGCAAGCTGATTTTCTGTATCTGTGTTTTTAAATGTATATGCAAATTTGTTATCCTTATAAATAAGGGTATATTCATCGTTATTTTTGCCTTTTTCCCATTCCGAAACGTCAAAAACTCTGATGTCAAAGAGCTTTTCACCGAGTTCGCTCTTTTTCCATTCATAAACAGAAGTTGTGTTTTCGTCGGTGTTGTGAATGGCTGTAACCTTGTCACCAAGCCATTTGTCAGGCATTTTTATAGTGTAGTTAAAGCTGTAATTTGCAATTGCGTTCAATTTTTCGGTTACGGCTTCGTTGCCTGTTGAGAGCGTGTTCCAAATTATTTTGTCTGCAACGGTTTCAACTGCTTCATTTTTTGAATGAGGAAGTTTTTCGGCTGACGGAAATTCAACAATGCCGTCGCTGTCAATGTCAGTTGAAATAACAGAACAACTTCTTTGAGAAACGTTTTTAGTTTTCTCTCTGAAAAGAGGGTTTCTCAGCAAAGACATTTCCTTGTTGTAGTATATGATCTGCGTTGAAAGCTCAGTGCTTGCCGATTCACCGTCAACTACGATTCCTTTGCAGTTGTTGCCCAAATCAGAAAACTGAATGTTTTTGTATTTTACAACATTTGGATCCATCGAAGACGTAGCTTTTGCATAAAGAGTGTTGTTCTCTTTGTTGTAGTCAAGCATGGTGGCATTTGCTTCGTTTTCGGCAGAATAAAGGGTGAGGGTCATTACCTCGTTTTTACTGTCCGAGGTGAAATCACCGCAGTAAAAAGTTGAATAAGTCTGTCCTGCATTGATTTCAGAGGTTTTTCCGTCTGAATAGGTGTAGCAGGATAAAAAGTTTGTGTTCGGAGAATAGGTGGTAAAGCCTACAAGAATTTCGATTGAACCTTCTCCGTCAATCTCTGCAAAATCCACACAGTCAACGTCAGTCGTGTCTGTTATGATGTCCGAAGAAAGCTTCCATTCTCCGTTGTCGCAGTACATCACAAGCATATGTATTCTTGCAACGTCATCACCCTGACGATAGAATGCAATTGCTTCTTCGTTGTCATCACCGTCAAGGTCGTACATAGTGATCGCACTGCGATGGTTTCCGCTTTTGGGATATTTAAGCGTGTATTTGTCTTTAGCCGTGGCAGCTATAAGCTGTTCAATTTCAGCTTCGTCGCCTGTTGATTTAGGCGGTCTGAGCAGGTTGTCAGAACCGACATCAATTATATCGCAGCCGCTTGCTGATGACACAAAAACCGTGCCGAGCAACAAAGCCGATAAAACTGCTTTTATGTTCAATTCCGATACCTCCTCTTTGATTATCTGTTTTTTGTATCGCACAACTTTTGTGCAGAGTTACTCTGCTGAGTTGTCAGCAGGGGTGCATTTTTGCTTTGCAATGCAGTATTTGATTTTGATTCCCTCAGCTGAGAACATTTTTTCATGCTCGGTCTGAATGTTGTCGGTTACATCGCTTGAATGAAGATCCCTTGTGATGTAAGTGATTTCGTATCCGCTCTGCTCAAAATATTCCAAGCTTTCTTCAAAAAGTTCGTCATCGTCTGTTTTGAAACGGATTTCAGCGTCTTTTTTGAGAAAAGTCTTGTACATTTCAAGCTTTTTATAATATGTAAGTCTGCGTTTTTTATGCTTGGCTCTGGGCCATGGATTGCAGAAGTTGATGTAAAGTCTTTCAATTTCATCGTCTTTTGTGATGATTTTATCAAGCTGTTCAACGTTATAATTCACAAGCAGGAGATTTGTGATGTCGTCCTGAGTTTTTCCGTTCTCTTCAAAAAGCTTTACGATAGTACGTCTGCCCACACCGAGCATATCAATTTTGATATCAAGTGCAATGATGTTTTTATCGGGATTTTCAAGTGCAAGTCTGCCTGCAAATCCGCCTTTTCCGCAACCGATCTCAAGATAAAGAGGTTGTTCTTTTTTGAAGGCTTTTTTCCAATTGCCTGTGTGCTCTTCGGGATTCTTTACGAAAAAATCGCAAACCGAAAGTTCAGGCTCAGCCCATTTCTTTTTTCTGATTCTCATAGTCCCTCATTTGCGGTGCAAAACGGCGCACCACTACATATAGTTATTTACCGTATTATTATATCAAATTGTTACAAATTATGCAATAAATATTTTGCTGTTATGTTCAGTAAATTTACAAGAAAATTAAATGAATTTAATATTATCGCTGTAAGTTGTCGATTTTGTAAAAATGATGTCGGAAAAATTATCGGAAAGTCGTTTTATAAGAGGCAAAATTACAACATCTTCACTTTTGAAATGACCAGCATCTATAATGTTTATTCCAAGTTCGTTTCCTGCGTTTATTTCGTGATGTTTGATTTCGCCTGTCACAAGTACATCGGCTCCTATTTGCGAAGCGCAGAAAATTTCGCTTCCGCCTGCACCTGAGGAAACGGCAACTTTTTTGACCGTTTTCTTTACATCTGTATAGCGTACACCGTTGCAGTTGAGAGATTTTTTTACCTTTTCAGCAAATTCATTTATGTCGGTTTCATTTTCAAGTTCGCCGATGAACAGACACTCACCGGTTTCTGATTTAACGGTGTTTTTTACGCCGATAGCTTCCGCAAGGCAAAGATTTACGCCGAAAATGTCGCTCAGGTCAAGATTTGTGTGCATACAGAGTGCAGAAATTCCCTTTGAAGCAAGAAGATATGGAACATCATCACACCAAAGTCTTTTAACAGGGCTAAAAATAACAGGGTGATGACTGATAATCAGCTCACAGCCGAGGTTTTCAGCTTCAAAAACAACGTCTTTTGTGATGTCAAGAGTGACAAGAACTTTTGAGATTTCTTTGCTTTTGTCACCGACAAGAAGTCCCACATTATCAAAATCCATTGCTAAGCAGGTCGGAGCAAAGGTTTCAAAATAGTTTATAATATCATTAATCTTTGTCATTGATAATCTCCTGTAGCTTTTCTGCAAGCATAGCAAAATGCACATCACCCTTTGCCTGTTTGAGAAGTCTGTTGATGTGACTTCTGACAAAGCGGAGATGCGTTTCGTCAGTATTCGGTGAAAGCTCTGCAAGGTAGTAATAAACTTCATCTCTTGCAATCAGTTCACCTGTATATTGTACAAGCAGAACCGTGTAGCATTTTTTTGATGCAATACAGCAATCCTGCCTGAGAATTGTATAGCCGTTTTCGCAGAGCCATTTTATCAGAAATTCGCTCTTAGTCATCGGCTGGAGGATAAAATGTTTTGAACTGTCCTTTGCAAAATCACATTCGGAAAGGATTTTTGCAATAAGTTCACCGCCCATTCCTGCGATCACAATATCGTCGGCTTCGTCAGAACGAATTTCCTTGAGCCCGTCACTCAGACGAGTGCTTACTTTGTCGCATAAATCGGCATTAATAATGGTCGTCTTGCCTCGTTTGAGAGGTTCTTCGTTTATGTCAGCGGCAATCGCCTGAGGGCACTTGCCAATACGGCACAGCCATACCGGTAAATAGGCATGGTCTGTGCCGATATCTGCAAGTTTTGCTCCGTCACGGACAAAGTCAGCGCAGAGCATCAGTCGATTGTCAAGACGTGAATCTGAGCCCGTCATCAGCCTACAGCTTCGTTGAGTGATGAGATGAGTGCGTCAACGTCTGCACCGTGAACAGCACAAGCCTCTTCAATAGTTTCGCCTCTTGAAGCAGGACAGCCGAGGCAGTGCATACCGATGCTGAAGAAAAGCTCAGCAGTTTCAGGGTATTTGTCAAGAACATCTCCGATGATAGAATTTTTTGTGATTTCCATTATTAAAAACCTCCATATTTTTTATATTTTCCAATGCCGTAAAACGACATTATATTAAGTATAACATATAAACTCACGTTTTAAAAGTACATTTATTTTCCAGATGACCAGTATTTTCGGTCAAGGCTTCTGAACTGAACTGCCTCGAGAACGTGTGCCGAACGGATAACTTCAGACTGTTCGAGGTCTGCGATGGTTCGAGCAACTTTCAAGACCCTGTCATATGCTCTTGCAGTTAATCCAAGGTCATTGAAGGAGTTTTTCAGTGTGTTTTCAGCTTCTTTATCTATAACGCAGACTTTTTCAAACTGTTCGGCGTTGATTTTTGCATTACAAAGAGTTTTTGAACCTTTGAAACGCTCACGCTGAATTTTTCTCGCATCATCAACACGTCTTTTGATTGCTTCTGAAGTTTCGGTCTGCTCTTTGCTTCTCAGTTCGTCGAATTTAACGGGAGGAACTTCAACGTGAATGTCAAATCGGTCGAGAAGAGGTCCCGAAATTCTGTTCAGATAACGCTTGATTTTAATGTCAGAGCAACTGCATTTGTGGGTTTTATCACCGTAATATCCGCACGGACAGGGATTCATTGCGGCTACGACCATGATCGAGCAGGGATAGGTGCAATTCTGACCTGAACGCGAAATCGTAATTTCAGCATCTTCGATAGGTTGTCGCAAAACTTCAAGTGCGTTGCGTGCAAATTCGGGAAGCTCATCAAGGAAAAGCACACCGTTGTGTGCAAGCGAAACTTCACCGGGTTTTATTCCGCCTGTTCCTCCGCCGCCAAGACCTACCGGCGTCACCGTGTGATGAGGAGAACGAAACGGTCGTGTCTGAATAAGACCGTCACTGTGAAGAGTGCCTGCAATCGAGTGGATTTTTGTGGTTTCAATCATTTCGTCAAATGTCATATCGGGCAGAATTGACGGAAGTCGCTTTGCAAGCATACTTTTTCCGGATCCCGGAGGTCCGATGAGCAGAATATTATGTCCTCCGGCAGCGGCAATTTCAAGCGCACGTTTAGCTTCAAACTGTCCCTTGACTTGAGAAAAGTCGGGGATATATTCAAAACTTGATTTTATATCTTTTCTCTGCGGAGTTGCAGGATGCATCTGAACCCGATTATTTAGGATATTGCAGAGTTTTACGGTTTCGGCAACGGGGTAAACTTCAATTCCTTCAACAACAGAAGCTTCACTTCCGTTTGCTTTCGGAACGAAAATACGCTTGATTCCACATTCACGAGCCTTGATAACCATAGGAAGCACACCGTTTATTCCACGAATATCACCGCTTAATGAAAGTTCACCGATAAAAGCGCAGTCGGAAATATCAGTTACAATCTGACCCGTAAGTTTCAACAGCGTGATAAGAATCGGAAGGTCGTAGATAGGACCTTCTTTTTTGATATCAGCAGGAGCAAGGTTTACCGTGATGTGTGCAGACGGGATTTTAAAACCGCAGTTTTTCAGTGCACTTTTGACTCTGTCACGGCTTTCACGAACGGCAGCATCAGGAAGTCCCACCATATCAAAGGCAGGCAAACCGCTTTGCATAGACGCTTCAATCTCAACTTTGTAGCCGTCCATTCCGTTAATTCCGAAGCTGTTGCACTTTACAACCATAGAAAAATCCTCCGCAAAGTAAATTACGGTAAAATTATACCATTATATTTACTCATTTACAAGCTTTCAATTTGACAAAAACAGACATATTCTTATAAAATATGCACAAATGTTATTATAGATATTTTGTGTTTTTGCAGAAAACACAAATAGAATATTGACTTTTTGCAAGTTGTATTATATTATTATTTGTATAGATTATAGTTGTGTTGAGGTGAAAAAATGAGCAACAGCAAAAACTCCTACGGCTCACTCTCAGACAACATTCTTGCACAGCTGTCGAAGAACGGTGACGACAACGCTTTTAATGAACTTTCGATGCGTTATCTGAGTTTGATAAGTGCGATTGCCCGCAAGTATTCAGCCGGCGGATATGAGCAGAAGGATTTTGTGCAGGAAGGATTACTCGGTTTGCTCTATTCATGCCGAACTTTTGACAGCAATGAAAAATCAAGTTTCAAAAACTATGTGGCTGTTGTTGTTGAGCGCAGATTCATTTCAATAATACGACGTTTGAATGCTAAAAAGGCAGTTCCTCAAGCTGCCCTTGTTCAAATTGACGACGTTAACGAAACCATTGAAGACTCAACGCAAAATCCCGAAGAACTCATAATGTGCAGAGAACATCTTGCTTTAATGCTTGAAAATCTGAAGTCAGTTCTTTCAAAGACTGAGTACGATGTACTTATGTTGTTCGGAAACGGTTTAAGCTACAGAGAAATTGCAAAAAAACTGTCAATTTCCGAAAAATCGGCAGACAATGCATTGCAAAGAGCACGCAGAAAAATCTGTAACGTAGATATGTCCTGAATAGTCTAAGCGGTGCAATTCCGCACAGGGCAAAACATTTTATTATGCCAAAAGAGAGGTAAAAACCAATGTATGAAGACAAGACACTCATTTGCAAAGAATGTGGAAACGAATTTGTTTTCACTGCAGGCGAGCAGGAATTTTACGCTGAAAAAGGTTTTGTAAATGAGCCGCAGCGTTGCAAAGAATGCAGACAGGCACGCAAGAACGCTGCTAAGGCAGACCGTGAGTTCCACGAAACAACTTGCGCAGAATGTGGCGGTCCTGCAAAGATTCCTTTCAAGCCAATGGAAGGCAAGAGCTATTATTGCAGCGATTGCTTTGCAAAAAGAAAAGCAGATGCTGAATAATATAGTAATGCCTTACTACTTATAATATTTTTGCACTGTAAACGGTGAGCTTCTCAAGCTCACCGTTTTTTTGGTGCCTTAAGGACCAAAAACAGGGCACAGGAAGAGTAAAATCTACCTGTGCCCAAACTTGTATAATATTACGTTGTCTTAATAACTATAGCCATATTTCCTCTTGATTCAAAGACACTTTCAAATTGGTCTTTGTTATACTCCACGATTCCGTCTATGGGGTCGGCTATTGTTACCGTTGAGTCGTCATATCCGATGAGTACGGCACCGTGGTCATTGTTTGTCCATTCAATATAATCATTATCATTAATGTAATAATACTTAATATCAGTGCGATCAACCATACCTATCGTAACCCATACAACTACAGGAACACCATCGGTCACATAATCATACAGATCTGAAAATGAAACGCCTGTAATGTCATAAGCTCGAAGATTACTTCCTGTTTCTTCAAGATAATCGTTTGCGGCTATTTCGATTGCACCTGTGCCGGCAATGTATCCCATAACTGTTTCGGGGTCACCGATAAAATAATTATTCATATCGGTCCTGTCATCAACGTTTGCATCGTTCCAATATTCTCCGTAAGATATGGTAGGCATATATTCGTTGGCAAGAGTCACTTTATCAATGTCAAAGCCGTAATACTGCAAAACCATATCCATAGCCGTGATCTCACAGCCTGTCGGAAGTTCAGGGTTCTGATAGATACACTCAAAATCCTATATCTCATAAGATGTGGGGGCAGTATAGATCTGAGTAGTTTCAGGTTCTGTGGTTGTGACCTGTGTGGTTTTAGGTTCGGTGGTTGTGATCTGCGTGGTTTCCGATACTGAGGCTATCGTGAGCTCTGTGCTTTTGCAGGCTGATAGAGTCATTGCAAGCAACAAACACATTAAACAAATTGCTTTTTTCAAAAAAATATTCCTTTCAAAATAAAAATCATTACATTTATATTTTAATTTTTTTAACTTAAATAATCCTTAAAGTTAGTTTATATTTCCGAAATTAAAACTGTACTTATAAAATTTATCAAAACTGTCTATTTTTCGATGTACAGTTCTATGCTATAATGCAACTGTTATTAAAATTTATGGCAAAAAAGGCAGAATTTTTAAATACACTTTGGAGTGTGCTATGATAAAAAAAGTTGCAGTTATTAATGACCTTTCAGGATTTGGCAAATGCTCACTGACAGCGGCAATCGCAGTTTTGTCAGTGATGGGGGTTCAGCCCTGTCCTATGCCGACAGCGGTGCTTACAAATCAGACAGGATATAAAAATTTTCACAGCGTTGACCTCACGAGGGAACTGCCTCACTACAGTGAGATGTGGTCGGCAAACAATAAAAGTTTTGACGGAATTTATTCGGGATATGTGGCTGGCAAAGAGCAGATAGACATAATTTTTGATTTTATCCGCAAATTCAGACTTTCGCACACAAAAGTGCTTGTTGACCCTGTGATGGGGGACAACGGAAGACTTTATTCTGCGTATAACAGCGAAACCTGCCGAAAGGTTTGCGAGCTTGCAAAGACGGCTGATATAATCACCCCAAACCTTACTGAACTCTGCATATTGGCTGATGCTGATTTTGACAGACTTACATCATTTTGTGATGATAAAAATTATCTTGAAATGATTGCAGATACAGCAAAGAAAGCTATTTCTCACGAAAATCAGAAAATTGCCGTAACGGGAATAAAACGAGGTTTGTTCTTATATAACGGTGTATTTTCAAAGGACAGCAGTCATTTTGAAAAATCAGTTCAGCATGGTGACAGTTTTTCGGGCACAGGAGATATTTTTGCATCAATAGTATGTGCTTCTGTGGTAAACGGTGAAGGACTTGAAAATGCTGTTGCAAAGGCTACAAAATTTCTTGAAGAAGTCATTGCAGATACGATCAAAGAACCGTATGAGCGCAATGACGGAGTAAACTTTGAGAAGTTTCTATATAAATTACATTGATTGAGGAGACTATGTTATGAACAATCAGAATGTAAAAGCAAAAAGACAGAATATTTCAAACGTGAAAGTAATTGCAATGACTGCAATGTTTGCGGCTCTTGTAACAGTGACAACAGCGTTTATCAAGATTCCGTCACCTTTGGGATATTCTCACGCAGGTGACTCAATGATTTACCTCGGAGCAAGTATTCTCCCCGGACCTTTCGGAATCATTGCCGCATCAATAGGCGGAGCACTTGCCGATTTGATTTCAGGTTATGCGCATTGGGCGTTGCCTACAGCTATGATCAAGGCATTTAATGCGGTTCCGTTTGTAATTTGCGGTAAGATCCTCAAAAAGTATAACAAAGATAATAAAATCATCAACATTCCGAACCTTCTTATGCTCATCCCGACAACTATGGTTACTGTGGGCGGATATTTTCTTGCAAATGGTCTTATGTACGGTTGGGCAGCGGCAATCGGAGAACTTACAACATGGTGGTTACAGCCGGGCGTAGGCGCATTGATTTATATTGCAGTCGGATTGGGACTTGATTCAATTAAATTCAAGCAGAAAATGCTTCCAAATATTATGAGGTGAGATTATGGCAAGTCAGCACGAAGAAATTTTATACGTTTACAAAAATAAAGCTTATCTGAACATTACAAACAAATGTCCGTGTGCCTGCACATTCTGTATACGCAGTAAAAAGGATGCTATCGGTAACGCATCAAACCTTTGGCTCAATCACAGTCCGAGTTTTGAAGAGGTTAAAAAGGCGATTGATGATTTCGATTTTAACGGATATGACGAAATTATTTTCTGCGGATATGGTGAGCCGACAAGTGCATTTGATGTGCTCGTTAAAACTGCACAGTATATCCGTAAAACTCTCAATATAAAAATCAGAGTCAACACAAACGGCCTTGGAAGTCTTGAGAACGGAAGAGATATTTCCGAAGAACTCTGCAACAATGTTGATGCGGTTTCAATCAGCCTTAATTGCTCAAACAAAGAAGCCTATCTCGAAACAGTACGTCCAAAGTACGGCATAGATTCATATGATGCGATGCTCGATTTTGCAAAGAAATGCAGAAATCATACTGATAACGTGATGTTCTCGGTGGTAGATGTGATCGGTGATGAAGAGGTTGCAAAATGTCAGAAAATTGCAGACAGCCTTAACATTCCTCTGAGAGTGAGAAAATACGATAACTCTTCTGAAAACTGATTTACACGGATTAAAAAATGTATATTGATTTTAAGTTGAAAATAAATAATAATTGTGTTAAAATTATCAGGTATAAACCTTGAAAGGGTGTCTGATATGAAGAAATGCGATTATTGTGCAAAAGAGATTACATATTTTGATCAGTATTGCAGTGATGAATGTCACGCAAAAGCTAACAAATACTATGAAACAGCAGAAAAATTCGGAAAGATTTTTTCAATAATTAATGCAATTTGTGTATTCGGAATTCCTGCGGGATTGTTTCTTTTGCCGTTTTCAAAAATGTTTGGAGCTGTGATTGCAACAGTAAGCTGTGTGATTCTGGGAATAATGCTTATTTTGTTGCCGTTTCCAACTGATGATATGATTTCAAAGCACAAGCTTCAGAATGCAATCAAGAGAACAAGAATACTTGCAGTTTTAATTATAGTTCTCGGAGTTCTTATTTTGGGACTTTCGTTTATTATAAAATAATCTTGACTCTGTTTGCGTGAATAAATAAAATTTAAGCGTCAATACTATTGTCAGCAAGAATAAAGGAGGACTTTAGAATGCTTGACAAAATAGCATTGACGCTTCTTGTTATAGGCGGACTTAATTGGGGCTGTGTCGGAATTTTCCAGTTTGACCTTGTAGCATGGATTTTCGGCGGACAGACAGGAATTATCAGCAGAGTAGTTTATGTGATTGTAGGTCTTGCGGCTATCTGGTGCATTTCTCTGTTGTTCAGAGATTCAAGCGATACAGTTACCGATGATTCGGTCACGCATGCATAGCGTGTTTTATTGCAAAAAAATAAAGGGTTGGCTGAGCCAACCCTTTTGTAATGTTATTATAAAGCTTCAACAATAGCTTTTGTATCTCTTGCGATGACCATTTCTTCGTCTGTTGCGATAAGCTCAACTCTGATTTTTGACTCAGGAGTTGAAAGTGTGCCTTCAACTCCGAGAGTAGCCTTTGAGTTGAATTCTTTGTCAAGTTCAACACCAAAACATTCGAGGTATTCGCAAACTTTTTCACGCAAACGAGGCTGATTCTCACCGATACCTGCTGTAAATACGATGCCGTCACAGCCACCGAGAGCAACGTAGTAGCTTCCGATGTACTGGGCAATCTGATAATAAACCATCTGGTGAGCAAGGTGAGCACGCATATTACCGCTTTCCTCAGCAGCCATAACGTCACGCTCGTCGGAAGAAACACCTGAAATACCTAAAAGTCCTGATTCCTTGTTCAGAATCTTTGAAACTTCGTCAGGAGAAAGGTTTTCTTTCTCAGCGATAAATGTAACAACAGAAGGGTCAAGTGAGCCTGAACGTGTGCCCATCATAAAACCGCCGAGCGGAGTAAGACCCATTGTTGTGTCGATAACTTTGCCGTTCTTGATTGCTGTGATTGAAGAACCGTTGCCGATGTGGCAGGTGATAAGCTTAAGATCTTCAATATTCTTACCCATAAGCTCAGCCATCTTAGATGAAACATAGCGGTGTGAAGTGCCGTGGAAACCGTACTTACGAACACCGAACTTTTCATAGTATTTGTAAGGAATAGCATACATATAAGCTTTTTCAGGCATAGTCTGATGGAAAGCTGTATCAAAAACAACAACCTGTGGAACAGCAGGGCCAAATACCTTTGTGCAGGCATCAATGCCCTGAAGATTAGCAGGGTTGTGGAGTGGAGCAAGAGGAGCCAACTCGTTGATTTTTTTGATTACCTCGTTGTTAACGAGAACTGATTTATCAAAATAAGAACCGCCCTGTACAACTCTGTGACCGATAGCAGAAACTTCAGCGAGGTCTTTTACAGCACCGTATTCAGGGTCAGTGATAGCATTTTTAACAGCTTCAAAAGCCTGAGTGTGGTTGAGCATCTGAGTTTTACGCTCGATCTTCTGACCGTCAGCAGTCTTAAAACCGATGAAAGCACCGTCAGTGCCGATTCTTTCACAGTTACCTTTGGCAAGAACTTTTTCTCCGTTCATATCAATGAGCTGATATTTAAGAGAGGAACTTCCTGCGTTAATTACAAGAATTTTCATATGTTTTCGTCCCTTCATTTTATTGATTAGTACAAAAATATGTTATATAATAAGTTAATAGTAACACAGTTACTATTATATGATACTCCTTTAAATTCCTGTTTTCAAGTGTTTTTTTCAAATATCTTACATCGGAGGTAAAATAATGGCAATTGCGGTGATAAGTGAATTCAATCCGTTTCACAACGGACATAAATATCTTCTGAATACAGCCAAGTCAATTGCAGGTGAACCTGTCATTGCCGTTATGAGCGGTAGTTTCACTCAGCGTGGAGAGGTCGCATTAACTGGTAAATTTGAAAGAACAAAAACTGCACTTAAAAACGGAGCAGATCTTGTCATTGAACTTCCGACAGTGTATGCCGTGTCAAATGCACAGCGTTTTGCACAGTGCGGAGTGCACATTGCAAAGTCCTTTGGGTGTGTGAATTATCTTGCATTCGGTTGCGAAAGCGATAACATTGACAATCTGATAAAAGCTTCAACGGCAATTGACGATGCTAAGGTTAAAGAGATTATCAAGGCTGAAATGAAAAACGGAAACTACTATCCGAGAGCTGTTGAAAAGGCTGTGCGTGAGATTTTCGGTGATGAAATTGCTGATATACTCCAAAAACCGAATAATATCCTTGCTGTTGAGTACATCAGAAGTCTGAAAAATTCAGATGTAAAACCATTGCCGATAATGCGAATGGGCACAGCGCACGACAGCGTTGAAACAAGCGCAGAATTTGCCTCAGCTTCACAGATAAGAAGGTTGCTTCGCAATGGTGACAGCGCAGAAAAATATCTGCCTGAAGTTCCTCAAAATATAACATACTCTGAAAATTTGGAGAGAGCAACGTTGTACAAGCTGAGAACTATGAGTGCAGAAGATATTGCCAATTTGCCCGATGTAGGCGAAGGTCTTGAAAACAGAATCTTCAATGCAGTGCAGAATTATAATTCCGTAGTAGAAATAACCAATGTCGTGAAAACCAAGCGTTACACCCATGCAAGACTTCGCAGAATAATGACCTGTGCATTGCTTGGAATAACAGAAAAATTGCAGACGATTCCCGTGGAGTACGCAAGAGTGCTCGGCTTCAATGAAAATGGTGCTGACCTTTTGAAAAGCTGTAAACTTGAGGTTGTGACTTCTGTTGCAAAGGCAATGAAGCTTGGCGGAAATATTACAACTTTGCTTAAAAAAGACGTTCTTGCTACCGATATTTCTTCTCTGGCATATGAGAAAATCCGAGCCAAAGGTGCAGATTATACAACGAAGATAGTCAAGCTATGAGCAATTGTCTTGAATATATTTTCTTATTCTGTCACCGATAACGCTTGCGAGTTCAAAAATAGGCTCGGCTGATTCGGCGTCAATTTTACCGTACAAATCTGTATTTTCTTTAAAAGCATAATAACTGCCGTACAATGCGTAATCAAGTGCAATCGAAGCCTTTTTGTTTTCTCTCAAGGTAGGAGAACGCTTATAAATCGTTTCACGCAGTTCCTTAATAGTTTTTTCAGCCAGATTTGTTATACAGTCATCTGAAAATAGGGTGTTGATGAGTTTTGCATTTGAATTGAATGCGTATATTATTTCTTTGGTGAATTCCGAAGAATTTTCAATGATATATTCGGGGTGAGAAATTGAGTTTACAATCGAATGTATAACTTCGTTTTCGATCTTATCCTCCAAATCAAAAATGTCATTATAGTGAGAGTAGAAAGTGGATTTGTTGACCATTGCTTTTTCGCAGAGCTCTTTAACGGTGATTTTTTTCAGTTCTTTTTTCGCTCTCAGCAAAAGAAAAGCGTCATTAATAGCTTTTTTACTTTTTATTACCCTGATATCCATAAAAATATCCGCCTTTTATTTAAAATCGTCGGTTATCCGACTACTGTCGTGAATTGTTGATTGATATTTATTGAAATTTTGTATATTATTATAATAGCAATTAAAGTAAATGTCAAAACGAAACATTGCACGATTTATGACACTTGTACATAAAACTTAAAAATATCTACATAAAATTATAAAATACCCCTTGTGTATTTGTTAAAAATATATTATACTATTAATGTATAATAAAACCATTCTATGAAAAGAGGTTTACTATGGCTTATGTTTTAAATGATGATCGTCCTCCTCTTGAACTGTTTTTGCAGGGTGAGTCAGTCAGGGCGTATGAATTTCTCGGTTCGCATTTTGTGAATTGGGACAATCAGGACGGCGTAGTGTTCAGAGTATGGGCACCTAATGCGCTTTCGGTTTCAGTAGTAGGTGACTTTAACGGTTGGAATAAAGACGCCAATTATATGTATCGTATCAACGACACAGGCGTGTGGGAACTTTTTATTCCCGGTATTCCGGAGTTTGAGTGCTATAAATATTGTGTGGAAACTCCTTGGTCTGACCGTATACTCAAGACTGACCCATATGCTTTCCATTGTCAGACAAGACCTGACAATGCTTCAAGAGTTTATGAGATAAACGGTTATGAGTGGCACGATGATGAATGGCTCAAGTTCAAGAGTGAACATTCACACTTCAAACAGCCGATTAACGTTTATGAGATGAACGCAGGTTCTTGGAGAAAGTATGAAGACGGCAATGTATTCAGCTACAGAAAGCTTGCCGAAGAGCTTATTCCTTATGTAAAGAATCTCGGATACACACACATCGAGTTTATGCCTCTTACAGAATTTCCGTATGACGGAAGCTGGGGCTATCAGGTAACAGGCTACTATGCGGCAACTTCACGTTACGGTGAGCCTAAAGATTTGATGTATTTCATTGATCAGTGCCATCAGCAGGGAATAGGTGTTATTCTCGACTGGGTACCTGCACATTTTCCAAAAGATGCACACGGTCTTGCACGTTTTGACGGCACAGGCTGTTATGAATATGAAGATTGGAGAATCGGTGAGCATAAGGAATGGGGCACATATATCTTCAACTACGGCCGTTATGAAGTAACAAGCTTCCTCATTTCATCAGCAATGTTCTGGCTTGATATGTTCCACGTTGACGGTATCAGAGTTGATGCGGTTGCTTCAATGCTCTACCTTGATTACAATCGTAAGGACGGCGAGTGGCTTCCAAACTGCTACGGCGGAAGAGAAAACCTTGTTGCTGTTGAATTTTTACAGAAACTCAACACAGTTGTACATATGTATCATCCTGAGGTTATGATGATTGCTGAGGAGAGTACAGCTTGGGGTGCTGTAACAGGCAGACCTATCAAGGACCTCGGTCTTGGATTTGACTACAAGTGGAATATGGGTTGGATGAACGATATGCTTTCTTATATTTCGCTTGATCCATTGTGGAGAAATTACCACCACGATACTCTCACATTCAGTATGGTTTACGCATTCTCAGAAAACTTTATGTTGCCGATTTCCCACGATGAAGTCGTTTACGGTAAAGGCTCACTTATAAATAAGATGCCGGGCAACTATGAAATGAAGTTTATGGGAGTAAGAAACTTTGTTTCATATATGATGGCTCATCCGGGCAAAAAGCTTATGTTTATGGGCGGTGAAATCGGACAGTTCGATGAGTGGAACGCAAACACTCAGCTTGAATGGAGTTTGTTCGATTATGAAAAACACCGTCAGCTTAATCATTTCTTCGCAGAGGTAAACAAGTTCTATCGTGACACTCCTGCAATGCACGAGAATGACTACGATTGGGACGGTTTCCAGTGGATCGCACTTGACGATTATCAGAACAGCGTAATTTCATTCCGCAGAATTGCTTACGACGGAAGTGAAATCATTTGTATATGCAACTTCCAGCCTGTAACAAGAGAGAATTACAAAATCGGTGTACCTGTTTACGGTGTATACGAAGAAGTGTTCAACTCTGAAAATACAGAGTTTGGCGGTTGCGGAATAGGAAACAGCGGTGACATCAAGGCATTAAACGAGGAAGACCACAATCTCGATTATTGTATTGATATTACACTTCCTCCTCTCGGTGTGCTTTACATCAAGCTTAAAGAAGCTCTTCCGGCACCTCCTAAGAAGGTTAAGAAAAAGACAACAGCAAAGAAAACAACCACAAAGAAAGCACCTGCCAAAAAGGCTCCTGCAAAGAAAACACCTCCAAAAAAGGTAAGACCAAAGAAGCCGGCAGATTTGCTTGAACCTAAAGCTGAAGAAGCAAAAGAGGCAAATACAGAAGAATAATTACTTAAATAATGTAAAAGCGGTGCTTCATAACGGCATCGCTTTTGCTGTTTTGAAGTAAAAAATGGTCAAAAAAGCAACAAAATAAAAAATATTACATATTTCCCAAAAAGTACTTGTAAAAATAATCAATTTGATATATAATGTAATTACTCAAAAAAGAGTAATCATAAAGGAGGAATTAACGATGAAGAAATCATCAAAGGTTATCAGCCTTGTTCTTGCAGGCGTAATGACAACATCTTGCGCAGCTGGTTTTTCAGCAGTAACTGCATCAGCAGCTGATGGCGAAACAAGAGTTTATTTTGAAGTTCCTACTCTCGAAGAGTGGGGCACAACAAAGCAGGTTTTCTGTCATGTATATAATGTTTACGGTGGCACACCATTAACAGAAACATCATGGCAGTCAAAGTCAGAGCTTTGTAAAAAGGATTCAGCAACAGGTTTATACTACTTCGATACAAGTAAGGTTGGTACAATCGAAGAAGGCGCTGACTATGCTCTCCTTTTCTCAACAAAGGATACAGCAGGTGGCGCTCATCAGACAGGTAACATCTCATTCGGTGTTGAGTGTCTCGGAGATACAGTTTACCTCACAGGTGGAATGGTAGAAAACACAGAAGATTCATCAAAAATGGACTACGAAGGTGCTTGGAAGAACAATTCAGACAAGTACGGTGCAATGGCAGCTATCACATCTACAGGTAAGGTTGTAGGTAAGTACTTCCCTGCACATCAGCCAAAAGAGCAGATCGTTGCAAGATTCCTTTGCTCATGGGGCGTAATTAATGAAGCACTCCTCACACCTGAAACTGTTCAGAACGTATGTGCACAGCTCGAAGTTGCTCCAATGGATGTTTACAACCAGTATGCAACTGACTATGCTACACAGCTCGCTGATCCTGAGGCTAACCCAAATGTTGCTTCACTTGAAATGGTAGCTTATTACCTCGGTGTAGATCCAAATCCTACAACTGAGCCGGAAACAACTGAGCCTGCAACAGAGCCAGCTACAACAGAGCCAGCAACAACAGAGCCAGCTACAACAGTTCCTGTTCCTGTAGCTTACTATGGTGATGTTGATGGTGATGGTGATATCACAATTTCTGATGCTACATTAATTCAGAAAGCCGGTCTCGGTTTTGATGTTGCAGTTGATGCTACAATTGCTGACGTAAACGGCGACGGCAGAGTTTCAATTGCTGACGTTACATTAATCCAGAAGTATCTCGTAAATGCAGGTTACAACACATACTTAGTTGGTCAGCCAATTTATGCAGATGTTACTCAAACTCCAGTAGAGGATTCAACAGTTACTGGCGATTGCTAATCTGAATAATTAACTTAAATGATAAAAGCTCCACTTTGTGTGGGGCTTTTGTTTTATATTATAGAAATGGTTGGGTTTAAGTGATATCGACTTTATTCCTGAATTAGATGTTACAACACGGTGTTTCTACTCTTTTTCCGAAATTTCGACAATTCTCTGTACAACAGGGGTCGATTTGTGATAAAATAAAATGTAAAGCAAGGAGGCGAACGGAAATGATTATTCATGATATTTCGAGGGATACTATCACATCACCTGTTTATGAGGGCGATCCCGAAACTGTAGCAGAACGAATAAAAGATATGGAAAACGGAGATTCTTATAATCTCACAAAGCTGTCAATGTCGGTTCATACTGGAACGCACATTGATGCACCACTGCATTTTTGTTCTGACGGAAGTTCGATCGATCAGCTCCGCCTCAATACTTTTTACGGAAAATGTACCGTGATTTCGGTTGACGGAATCCTGACAGGCGAGGATATGGAACGACTTTTGCCTTATTGCAAAAAAAGGGTGCTGTTCCACGGAGAAGGCAAAACATTTCTTTCTCATTCAGCGGCAATCGTCCTTGCTGAGAGCAGAGTTGTGCTTGTTGGTACAGATGCACAGTCGATTGCACCGTCGTTTGACGAAGAGTCAACCCACAGAGAGCTTGCAAGAGCAGGAATTGCCGTGCTTGAAAATCTTAATCTTTCTGCAATTGAAGACGGAGAATACGACCTTTGTGCTTTTCCCGTAAAGCTTGGAGGAATTGAAGCATCTCCGTGCAGAGCAATAATTTTTGAACAGGAAAAGGGGCTTAATTAAACCTTATGATAAAGATAGCAGTATTTGACCTTGACGGAACATTGGTAAACTCTCTCACAGACCTTGCACAGAGTGTGAACAAAGGTCTGGCAAAAGCAGGACTTGAAGAAAAGCCTGTAGAAAATTATAACCACTATGTCGGAAACGGCAGAGAGGTTATGGTGAAGAGGGCAATGGGGGAATATGCCGACAACGAGGAACTTCTCCGCATTGTGCGAGATACTTTCAATGCGGAATACAAAATTCACTGCAATGACAACACTGTTTCTTATAAAGGTTGTGCAGAACTTCTTGAAAAACTCAAAAGTGACGGAATTCTCACGGCTGTTCTGTCAAATAAGCCTGATGAATTTGTGGGAAGAATCCTCAGAAAAGTCTACCCCGAGCACACTTTTACAGAAGCGTGGGGCAAGAAACCCGAATATAAAACAAAACCCGATAAACAGGCACTCATTGCAATGCTTGATAAGCACAACATCAATCCTGAGGAGTGCATTTATATTGGCGACAGCGACGTTGATGTTCAGACAGCGCAGAATTCGGGTGTGCAGATGGCAGGTGTAGAATGGGGCTTCAGAGGAAGAGAAGAACTGCTTTCAGTTGGTGCACCTTTTGTAGCAAAAACAGCAGAAGAACTTTATGATTATATAAGTGGTTGCAATGAATAAGATCAATTATCAGAAAGAGCTTGAAAAAGTAATCAATAGAAATCAGGCGGAAAACAGAGTGCCAAAGTTGTTGCTTCATGCTTGTTGTGCACCTTGTTCAAGCTATTGCCTTGAATATCTTTCGCAATATTTTGAGATTACGGTGCTGTATTTTAATCCGAATATTTCCGATAAAGAAGAATACGAGTACAGACTCAACGAAGAAAAGCGTCTTATTTCATTGATGAATTTCAAAAATCCGGTCAATATGATTGACGGTGAATACGAGCCAAAGGACTTTTTCAATGCTGTCAAAGGTCTTGAAAGAGAGCCTGAAGGCGGAAAACGTTGCGAAAAATGTTTCAGACTGCGACTTGAAGAAACTGCAAAAAAAGCAAAAGAATTAGGTTTTGACTATTTTACCACGACGCTCACGATCAGTCCGTTAAAAAACGCACAGTTGCTTAACCAAATCGGAGAGGAATATGCTAAACAGTATGGCGTTAACTGGCTTTACAGCGATTTCAAGAAAAAGGAAGGCTACAAGCGTTCAATAGTCTTGTCACAGCAATATGATCTCTACAGACAGAATTTCTGCGGTTGTGTTTACAGCCGAAATCAAAATAATAACAGGGACAGTTCAGATTAAACGAACTGTCCCTTATACTTTTCCTGAAATATATTGCATAAAATAACCCGATAATTATATTATTGTTAATTTTCTGTCAAGCTTAAAGTCCGCATATATCTTTTATGACTTCGCCTGCAATGATGAGTCCCATAACAGACGGCACAAATGCAAGACTTCCCACGGTCTTTTCGCCTTCAATTTTATAAGGCGGATTTTTGGGCTCTTCTTTTGAATAAACAACTTTGAGTTTTTTTATGCCGAGCTTTTTCAGTTCACGACGCATTATTCTTGCAAGAGGGCATACACTTGTTTTGTAGATGTCGCTGACTTCAAATTTTGTGGGGTCAAGCTTGTTTCCTGCGCCCATAGCTGAAATCATCGGAATGTTCAGCCTGTCGGCAATTTCAGCAATAGCAAGCTTTGCTTTGATATCATCAACTGCATCAACAATGTAATCAAAGCTTGTAAAGTCAAAATCATCTGCATTTTCAGGCTTGAAAAATACGTTGTTAACTTTAACTTCCGCTTTTGGATTAATGTCAAGTATCCTGTCCTTCATCACATCAGCCTTGAATTTTCCTACAGTTGACGAAAGCGCAATTATTTGCCTGTTTATGTTGGAAACAGCAACAGTATCTCCGTCAAACAAAACGAGTTTGCCTACACCGCTTCGTGCAAGTGCTTCGCAGACATAACCGCCCACACCGCCTACACCGAAAACGGCAACTGTGCAATTATTAAGCTTTTCTATGTTGTCCTCACCGGTAATAAGTGAGGTTCTTATAAAACGTTCATCCATAAAATCATTCCTTTTCCCATACATTTTATTATAAAAAAATTTTGCAGTCAACATAATTTGCGCAATTATGCAGATACTATTGCGAACTATTAATTGACTTTGCCGATTTGTATATTATAATCTAAATAGAAGAGGAAATACTTATACTATCGCTTTGGAGGCAAAAAATGATTTACACCGTAACGTTGAACCCATCAATAGATTATATTGTAAGGCTCGATTCGTTCAGAAGAGGAGTAACCAACCGCACAACAAGTGAGGAATATTACTTTGGCGGCAAAGGAATAAATGTTTCCTGCGTGCTTGCAGAACTTGACGTTGACAGCACAGCGTTCGGATTTGTTGCCGGATTCACGGGTGAAGCAATTGAACAGGGGATACGCAACGATAGGATCATAACAGACTTTATTGCCCTTAAAAACGGAATTTCAAGAATAAATGTAAAAATTAAAGCCGAAGAAGAAACAGAAATCAACTGTCAGGGTCCTGAGGTCACTGATGATGAACTCGAAAGATTATTGCAGAAGATCGACAGAATATCAGACGGTGATACACTTGTGCTTGCAGGAAGTGTACCTGCAACTCTGCCTGATGATGTGTATGAAAGGATACTTAAAAGACTTGGAAATAAAAAAGTAAGAATAGTTGTTGATGCCACAAAAAAGCTTTTGCTCAATTCGCTTTCATACAAACCCTTTCTGATAAAACCGAATCAACAGGAGCTTTCCGAAATTTTTGATGCGGAGATAAACAGTGAAGCTGATGTTGAAAAATATGCAAAACTTCTTCAGAAAATGGGAGCACAAAATGTGCTTGTGTCACTCGGAAAAGACGGTGCAATGCTTTTTGACGAAAACGGAGAAAAACATAAGTCAGGAACATTTGAGGGTAAAGTTGTAAACACCGTAGGTTCGGGTGATTCAATGGTTGCAGGATTTATAGCCGGATACGAAAAGGAGCACAACTATTCATATGCAATGAAATTAGGCACGGTATGCGGAAATGCAACGGCGTTTCTAAGCGGACTTGCAACGAAAGAGAAAATCAAGGAATTGCTTTATAGATTTGATTAAGGAGATACAAAATGCGTATTACGGACTTGATTAAGAGCACAAGCGTAGCCCTTAATGTAAGCGTCAAAGATAAGGACGAAGCAATCGGGAAGCTCGTTTCGCTTCATAAAATAAGCGGAAATCTTTTTGATGCAGACAAATTTAAAGAAGAAATTTTTAATAGGGAAGAAATGGGCACGACCGCAGTAGGAATGGAAGTCGCCATTCCACACGCAAAGAGCGAAGCGGTGAAGTCACCTGCACTTTCTGCAATAACGGTGCCAAACGGTGTTGATTACGGTTCGGCTGATGGCAATCCCTGCAAGCTGATATTTATGATAGCGGCTACAACAGACGGAGATGTACATCTTGAAGTGCTTTCAAGATTGATGCAGCTTCTTATGGATGAAGAATTTACATCAAAACTCAAAACAGCAAAAACAGCAGAAGAATTTCTCTCAATTATAGATGAAAAAGAAACCGAAAAATTTTCCGATGAGGCAAAAAAGCAGCGTAATGATGTATCTGATTCGGAAACAAATTCAAATAAAGTGAAAAAAGGCTACAGGGTGCTTGCCGTAACAGCTTGTCCTACAGGAATTGCACATACTTATATGGCGGCTGAAGCACTTGAAAAAGCAGGCAGAAAGTTAGGTATTACAGTAAAAGCGGAAACTAACGGTTCCGGCGGTGCAAAAAATGTGCTCACCGCTGAGGAAATTGAAAATTGCGACGGAATTATCATTGCGGCTGACAAAAGTGTTAATACCGCTCGATTTGACGGCAAGCCTGTATATATAACAAAGGTTGCCGACGGAATCAATAAGCCTGAGGAACTTATCAATAAGATAGTCAACGGTGAAGCTTCTGTTTTCCACGCCGACCGCAAGGATGTGTCGGAAAGCAGTGACATTGCAAACGAAAGCTTAGGCAGACAGATTTACAAACACCTGATGAACGGTGTATCACATATGCTTCCTTTTGTTGTTGCAGGCGGAATTTTTATTGCAATTGCATTTTTGATAGATTCGGCTATGGGTGTTTCAGCCGAGGGCAACAGCGCATTCGGAACAGTTACACCCGTTGCCAATTGGTTCAAAACAATCGGCGGTTATGCTTTCAACTTTATGTTGCCGATTCTTGCAGGTTTCATTGCAAAGTCAATTGCTGACCGTCCGGGTTTGCTTGTAGGTTTTGTCGGAGGTTTTCTGGCTTCAAACGGCGCAACTTTTGCAGACCCTGCGGCAGTAAACACAGTTCCTTCGGGATTCTTGGGAGCACTTCTTGCAGGCTTTGCAGGCGGATATTTAATGCTTTTGGTTGAAAAGCTTTGTGATTTCCTTCCTGATTCACTCGAAGGTATCAAGCCTGTGCTTGTTTACCCTCTTGCAGGACTTGGCATAATCGGTATTATGATGTGCGCCGTAAATCCTATAATGGGTATGGTCAACACAGGGCTTAACAACGGTCTTAATTGGCTGAACGAAAATAATCTTGGCGTGCTTCTCGGCTGTATTTTGGGGGCAATGATGTCAATAGATATGGGTGGTCCGTTCAATAAGGCTGCTTACACTTTTGCATCGGTCGGTCTTGCAGGAGCAACGACAGCAAACTATGAGATTATGGCTTCTGTAATGATTGGCGGTATGGTTCCGCCGCTTGCGCTTGCGCTGTCAACAACATTTTTCAAAAACAGATGGACAGCCGAAGAACGCAAAAACGGCGTGGTAAACTATATTATGGGACTTTCCTTTATTACAGAGGGAGCAATTCCTTATGCGGCATCGTCACCGCTTACGGTCATACCGTCGTGTGCGATAGGTGCGGCAGTTGCAGGCGGACTTTCTTGGATATTCGGTTGCACTCTTATGGCACCGCACGGAGGAATATTCGTTGTTGCAACGATAGGAAATCCATTGATGTATTTGCTTGCTTTGGCAATAGGAGCAGTGGTTGGTATGCTTATGCTTGCAATTCTTAAAAAGCCACTTGACGTAAAAGAGCCAAAGTAATATAATATCTGTATAAATTTGCAAAAATTTTATGCAACTGCCTTGTGTATGTTGCAATAAGCAGATAAGGAGAATAATTATGGTATCAAAGAAACTTACACTCACAAATGCACAGGGATTTCATATGCGTCCTGCATCTGTATTTGCGTCTTCAATGGGAAAGTATTCCTGTAGTGTGACGATCAAATTTAACGGAAATGACTATAATGCTAAAAGTCTGCTCAATATTATTGCGGCTTGCATCAAGTGCGGAAGCGAAATTGAGGTAGTTTGCAACGGTCCCGATGAAAACGAAGCTCTTGAAGAGGCAACAACACTTATTGAAAGCGGACTCGGAGAATAAACAAAGTTCCATCTGAGGTGACAATTATGTTAAACGGAACAGCCGCATCCGACGGTATAGGAATCGGAAGAGTAATGCTCATTGAGGAAACATCACTTGAATACACACCAAAGGCGGCTACAGATCCCGATGAGGAAACAAAACGATTCAGAAATGCAGTAAAAATATTTTGTGACAACACAAAAGCACAGGCAGATGCACTCAGAGAGTCTACAGGTGACAAAGAAGCAGAGATTCTCGAAGGTCATATACAGATGATAAGTGACCCTTATCTCAGTTCAGAGATTGAAAAGTTGATTTCTGACGGTCAATGCGCTGAATCTGCGCTTGAGCATATGTGCGATATGTTCATAACAATGTTTACTGCAACTGAGGACGAGCTTACACAGCAGCGTGCGGCTGATGTCAGGGACGTAAAAACAGGTGTGCTGAGCATACTTCTCGGAGTTAAAGAAATAAAAATCAGCGCAGCTCCTAAGGGCACGGTCATTGTGGCTAAGGAACTAA
This sequence comes from Ruminococcus sp., assembly GCA_036306945.1. Taxonomy (GTDB): domain Bacteria; phylum Bacillota; class Clostridia; order Oscillospirales; family Acutalibacteraceae; genus Ruminococcoides. Next base: position 60,175 of record JAXJYO010000048.1, read on the forward strand.
CTCCGTCAATGACGGCAGGGATAAACAAGGATAACATAGTCGGAATTATTACCGAAACGGGAGGAAAAAACTCACATTCGGCAATTCTTGCGAGAGCACTTGAGATTCCCGCTGTGCTCAGTTTAAGCGGTGCAGTTACGAAGCTTTCCGCCGGAGAGCAGGTCATTGTTGACGGAAACACAGGTGAGGTCATCGCTTCTCCCGAAGATGATGAAATAAAAAAATACGAGCAAAAACGTAAAAAATTTCTTGAAGAAAGAAATGAACTCGAAGCTTTCAGGGGGAAAAAGACTGTTTCTGCAAGCGGCGAGGAATATGAGCTTTTTTGTAATATTGCACAGCCCGAAGGCGCATTGCGTGTTTCAGACTATGACGGTGAGGGTGTCGGACTTTTCCGCACAGAATTTTTGTTTATGGACAGAAACTCCGTTCCGTCGGAGGACGAGCAGTTTGAAGCCTATAAAAAGACCGTTCTTATGCTCAAAGGCAATCCTCTTATAATAAGAACCCTTGACATAGGCGGAGATAAAGCTATTCCATGCCTTGGAATGGAAAAGGAAGAAAACCCGTTTATGGGCTTTCGTGCGATCAGATATTGTCTGAAAAACAAGGATATTTTTACCTCTCAGCTCCGAGCAATACTCAGGGCAAGCGCATACGGAGATATAAGAATAATGTTTCCGCTTGTGACTACTGTTGAGGAACTCGGAGAGGGAAAAAGACTTGTTGAAGAAATTAAAGCTGAACTCAGAGAAAAGAACATTGACTTTGATAAAAATATAAAAATCGGTGTGATGATAGAAACTGCGTCGTCGGCTGTAATTGCAGACCTGCTTGCAAGGGAAGCAGACTTTTTCAGCATCGGAACAAATGATCTGACAGGTTATACAATGTCGTGTGACAGAGGAAACAGCGAGGTTTCGTATTTATATTCACCGTTTCAGCCTAGTGTTCTCAGACTCATCAAATATGTCATTGAATGTGGCAACAAGAATAATATTCCTGTCGGAATGTGCGGAGAAGCAGCGGCAAATAGTATGATGATTCCGCTTCTTATGTCGTTTGGGCTCACTGAATTCAGTGTGTCTGCACCGTCAGTTTTGAGGGTGAGAAAGACGATTTCGCAATGGACAAAGGAAGATGCCGACAAAGCGGCTGAAAAAGTAATGTCGATGAGTACGGAAAAAGAAATTTGTGACTATCTCACAACTATAGCAAAATAAAATTTATAAAGCCTTTCGATTTTTCGGAAGGCTTTGTTGTTTGTTTAAAAGTCAGAAAAAGTCAAAAATATTTTCAAATTTGAGTATCTGAGAGTATTCGTGAGAAAATCAAAGAAAATGAAAGATTATGCTTTGTAAATTGACTTTTATTGACTTTGACTTTGTCTGACTTTCAAAATATAATATAATCAAAGGTCAGGGAAAGACAAACACAGTCCTGAAACTTATATAAAAGAGGCGATAAAAATGAGGATGAGCGATTTAGTAGCAAAATATATAATCGAAATGCTGGATGAACAGAACGGAAGCGCTGAAATTCAGCGAAATGAACTTGCGGGAAATCTCGGATGTGTTCCGAGCCAGATAAATTATGTAATCACTTCACGCTTTACCCCTGAGCAGGGATATATAGTTGAAAGCCGACGTGGAGGCGGTGGTTACATCAGAATCAGTCGTGTGAAGATGGATAGAGGAACTGCAATTATGCATATAATAAATTCAGTCGGCAATTCACTTGACAAGGCAACGGCTGAGGTAATGCTCAACAATATGATTCAAAGGCAGATGATGGAAATTCAGTCGGCAAAAATCATTGCAACTGCATTATCTGATAGAACTTTGTCAAGAATAGAGCAGGACAAACGTGATATGGTTCGTGCAGATTTATTTAAAAATATGCTTCTCACACTTGAATAATCGAACGGAGGTAATAATATGAAATGTCAGAAATGCGGCGCAAACAATGCTACAACTCATGTGAAAACAATAATCAACGGTGAACTCAGAGAATATGACCTTTGCAGTGAGTGTGCACACAAGATGGGATATACAAATGTGTTCGGCGATATGGAAAATGAGTTTTCAAACTTCCTCGGAAGCTTTTTCGGAAATGTACTTCCTGCAAGAACACAGGCTACAAGATGTGAGTTCTGCGGAAGCACTTATTCAGACATTGCAAAATCCGGTCATGTAGGATGTGCAAAGTGCTACGAAATTTTTGCCGATGAACTTTATCCTTCAATCAGACGAATTCACGGCAACACAACTCATTGCGGAAAGAACAGTTCGGTTGCTGAAAAAACAAAGCAGTCAAAAGCCAAGACCGAAACTAAAGAAGAAAAAATCAAGAAACTCAAAGCACAGCTTGAAAGCGCAATCAAGGAGCAGAATTTTGAACTTGCGGCAGAGCTGAGAGATAAAATCAAGGAAATGGAGGCGTAATAATGGACAACAAAGTAGTAATTTCAACCAGAGTAAGACTTGCCAGAAACCTGAAAAACTTTCCTTTTCCCTGCAAACTCAATTTACAGGGCAGAGAAAAGGTAGTTGAAAAAGTCAAAGGTGCAATCAAAGACAGCAACAGTTCAATTGCCTCGGATTTTTCCTTTATAAAAATGAGTGAACTCACACCAAAACAGAGAGTATCTCTTGTTGAAAGACGACTCGTAAGCCCTGAGTTCGTGAATGACTCAGAGGGTGGAGCCTTGCTTCTCAGCAAAGACGAGAGCCTGAGTATTATGATCAACGAGGAGGATCATATCAGACTTCAGGTGATCACCGACGGACTTTCACTTGAGGATGCGTATGACACAGCCGACAAGCTTGACACGCTTCTTGATGAAAATCTTGAATTTGCATTTGATGAAAAACTCGGCTATCTCACACAGTGTCCGACAAACCTCGGAACAGGAATGAGAGCATCGGTAATGCTTCATCTACCTGCACTAGAAAAGAGCAAGGCAATTGGCAGAATTGCAGGAAATCTCTCAAAACTCGGACTTACAATAAGAGGCGCACACGGTGAGGGCACAGAGCCAAACGGCGCACTTTATCAGCTTTCAAATCAGGTAACACTCGGAATATCCGAAAAATCTGCAATTGAAAATCTCAAGAACATAACACTACAGCTTGTTGCACAGGAAAATCAGGCGAGAGAACGCCTTTGTGCGAGCATTGATATTCAGGATACGATCAGCAGAAGTCTTGGAATACTCAGATCTGCACTTGTGATATCGCACGATGAAGCACTCAAGCTCTTGTCAAACGTACGTTTAGGCATCGTGTCCGGTCAGATTACCGATGTTACAACTGAAACAGTCGATAACCTTATGCTTGCGGTAGAACCTGCAACGCTGTCAGTGAATATCAACAAGAACCTGTCGGCACATGACAGAGATATTGAAAGAGCAAAGTTGTTAAGAAAAACATTGTCATAATGAAAAAACAGCGGCGGATATTATTCGCCCAAATTTAAAAGAGGTGGGATATATATGTATGAATTCAGAGGTTTCACACAAAAAGCAAACAAGGCTCTTAATCTTGCCCTTGAGGGCGCACAGGAGCTTGGACAAAGCTATGTAGGAACAGAACATCTTCTCCTCGGACTCATCAGAGAGGGCACAGGAGTTGCGGCAGTAGCACTTGAGCAGTGCTCAGTATCTGAGAATGAAATAATCGCAAAAATCGGCAGAGAAAATCAGACAAATATCAAGCTTACACCGAATGATTTTACTCCCCGCACAAAGAGAGTTCTCAAAGCGGCGATGCTTGCATCTTCAAGAATGGGCAACAGCTATGTCGGCACAGAGCATATCCTTCTGGCAATTGTGTCAGAAAGCGACAGCTATGCAACTGCGTTTCTGCGTGAAATGGGAGTGACCGAAGACGCTGTATACAAGGCTGTCACAGGCTGTATGCAGAGCGGCAAGGCTGAAAACTCATATAACGACAGCGAAGGCGGATTCGCTGAAAATGGCGGACATCAGAACGGTTCGGCACTTGATAAATTCGGCAGAGATTTGACTAAAGCCGCAAAATCGGGTGAAATCGACCCTGTGATCGGACGAGAAAAGGAAATCGAGAGAGTAATTCAGATACTTTCTCGCCGTACAAAGAATAATCCTGTTTTAATCGGTGAACCGGGTGTAGGTAAAACGGCTGTTGCTGAAGGACTTGCACTTGAAATCGCAAACGGAAATGTTCCTGAAATTCTCAAAGATAAAAAGGTCGTAAGCCTCGACCTCGCGGGAATGATTGCAGGTGCAAAGTACAGAGGTGATTTTGAGGAGCGAATCAAAGCCGCAATTGACGAGGTTAAAAAGTCGAAGGATACTATCCTTTTCATCGATGAACTTCACACAATTGTAGGTGCAGGTGCGGCTGAAGGCAGTGCAGATGCCGCAAATATTCTTAAACCGTCGCTTGCAAGAGGTGACTTTCAGGTGATCGGAGCAACAACGCTCAACGAGTACAGAAAGTATATTGAGAAAGATGCGGCACTTGAAAGACGTTTCCAGCCTGTCAAGGTGGGAGAGCCTACTCAAGAGCAGGCAATTGAAATTCTCAAGGGACTTCGTGACAGCTACGAAGCGCATCATAAAGTAAAAATCACCGATGAAGCAATCAATGCGGCTGTAACGCTTTCTTCGAGATATATAGCCGACAGATACCTCCCTGATAAGGCAATCGACCTTATCGACGAGGGTGCGTCAAAGGTGCGACTGGCATCTCTTACATCTCCGCCGGACGTGAAATCGCTTGAAGATAAAATTGCCGATTACGAAAAAGAAAAGGCAAGCGCAGTAAATGAGCAGGATTTTGAGCGTGCTGCAAAACTTCGTGATGAACAAAAAGAAGTTCAGGCACAGCTTGACAAAGCTAAAAAGGAATGGCAGGAAAAGCAAAAGGACGTAAGCGGAGAAGTAACCGCCGAAGATATTGCAAAAATCGTGTCCGATTGGACAGGAATTCCTGTTGTACAGCTCACAAAAGAAGAAAGCGAACGTCTGCTGAATATGGAAGAAGTGCTTCACGAAAGAGTAATCGGACAGGATGAAGCAGTTTCAGCCATAGCCAAAGCAATCAGACGTGGCAGAGTCGGTCTTAAAGACCCGAAACGCCCTGTTGGCTCGTTTATCTTCTTAGGACCTACAGGCGTCGGCAAAACAGAGTTATGCAAAGCACTTGCACAGGCTATGTTCGGTGATGAAAATGCAATGCTCAGACTTGATATGAGTGAGTATATGGAGAAGCACACCGTGTCAAAGCTTATCGGTTCACCTCCGGGATATGTAGGCTTTGAAGAGGGCGGACAGCTTACGGAAAAGGTAAGAAGAAAGCCGTATTCGGTAGTTCTCTTTGATGAAATCGAAAAAGCGCACCCAGATGTTTTCAATATGCTGTTGCAGATTCTTGAGGACGGACGTCTGACAGATTCACAGGGAAGAACAGTGGATTTTAAGAACACCGTGATTATAATGACATCAAATGTCGGTGCGCGTCTTATCACCGAAAAACAGAACTCACTCGGCTTTGTGACCGAGAAAGAGAAAGTACAGGAAAATACAAAAGAACTTGTACTCGGTGAACTCAAAAATGTGTTCAGACCTGAATTTCTAAATAGAGTTGATGATATAATCGTGTTTAACAAGCTTTCACAGGCTGAAATCAAACAGATAGCATCTAAAATGCTTGAAACTCTTTCAAAACGTCTTGCAAAGCTGAATATCTCAATCACATTCACAGATGAAGCTGTGACAGCCATTGCAGACAAGGGCTTTGATGAAAGCTACGGAGCTCGACCGTTGAGAAGAGCGATTCAAAACAAAATCGAAGATAAACTCTCCGAAAAAATGCTTGAAGGCAGTGTCAAGGAAAACTCTTCAGTAGTCTGTGACTATAAAGATGACGAGTTTGTGTTTACAACAAAATAATTGCAAAAGGGGCGAAGTAAAATTCGCCTCTTTTATTGTATGGAAGGTTTAAATAAAAAGTTCAGGCAAGAAAGGGTCACCTTGCCTTGTGTTGAAATGGTTGTTGCTGTATGTTATAATCAATTAAAATTAGATTTATGGAGTAGAATATGGAAGATGTTTTTATCAGGATTGCAACTGCAGAAGATGCATCGGCATTATTGCAGATATATGCACCGTATGTTAAAAATACAGCGATTACATTTGAATATAATGTTCCATCAGAAGATGAGTTTAGAAGAAGGATAGAATGTGTATTGAACAGATATCCGTATCTCGTTGCAGAAATAGACGGCGAAATCGTCGGATATGCCTACGCAACTGCTTTTCACGAAAGACCTGCATATGGTTGGGGAGTAGAAACCTCAATCTATGTAAAACAGGATATGAAAAAAAGAGGTATTGGAAAAGCATTATATATGGAATTGGAAAGATTGTTGGCACTCCAGAATATTCTTAACCTGAATGCGTGTATTGCTTATCCTGAAACTGAGGACGAATATTTAACAAAGAACAGCGTTTCATTTCATCAGCATTTAGGCTACAGATTGGTAGGAGAGTTTTATAAGTGTGGTTTCAAGTTTAATCGATGGTATAATGTTGTTTGGATGGAGAAACATATCGGAGTACATTCAGATAATCCCCTAAAAGTAAAGTCATTTAATGAAATAAAACAGGAGGGCAAACTGTAATTTGTCATATAAGGCTTAAAAATATCGAGCTGTATGAATGAAATGCGTGAGAGGTACACATTTTTACTTTGTTTAGTATTGCAAATGCTGTTGTCGTATGCTATAATCACTTTCAATATTAATATTTTGGTGGTGAAGATATGGAAAACATAAACGAAGTTTACGAGTTTTATAACAACGGTGCAGAAATAAGCAGACTTGAACATGGTTTGGGAATTGTTGAGTTTTGCCGTTCAAAAGAGATTATATCGGAGTACGTTAAAGAGCAATCAACTATATACGATATAGGCGGTGGAATCGGAATGTATTCCTCCTGGCTTGCTGAAAACGGTCACAATGTAACTTTGATTGAACTTGCGCCGAATGCTGTTGACTATGCCATATCTCATCAGCAGAAAAATGCGAAGTATTACGCAGAAGTTGGTGACGCAAGAAGAATTGACAAGCCTGATGAAAGTGCCGATGTCGTTTTGCTGATGGAACCTATGTATCATTTGCAGAACAAAGAGGATCGCAGAAAAGTTTTATCAGAAGCAAACAGAGTTCTTAAAAAAGGCGGTTTGTTGTTTGTTGCAGGAATTTCAAAATTCAGTTCAACTACTTGGGCTTTGTCTGTTTACGGTAACGGTTGTGATTTTATAGATGATGATATTTATTTTAATATGCTCAGAGAAGAACTCGGTTCAGGCAAACATATCAGACCGAAAGAATATCCGTATATTATAGCAAATGCATATTTTCACACAGCGGAAGGTATGCGAAAAGAAATATCCGAAAGCGGTTTTGAAATTGCAGGAAGTCACGCTGTTGAGGGATGTATATGGATTACTCCGAAACTTGATGAAAAATGGCAGGACGAAAGCAGTCGCAATCGTTTGCTTGAAATCGTCCGTATGACCGAGCACGAGGAGTCAATGATAGGAATGAGCCCTCATTTTATGGTAGTTGCAAGTAAGAAATAACAGAAATTATAAAGGTGAAATATGAAAGCTTTGATAATGAATTGCAGTCCTGTGAGAAATGGTGCGACTGCTGAAATTGTAAACATAGTTTCGGGCTGTTTAAAAGAAAGATATGATGTGAGATGTATCTGCATTGATGATTTTGATATTGGTTTTTGTAAAGGATGCAGAATTTGTCACAAGACGGCAAAATGCATTCAAAGCGATGATGTTGACAGGGTGATTGAACAATATGAGTGGGCGGATATCATAATATCGGTGTCGCCCTCTTATTGGGCAGACATTCCGGGGCAATTTAAAGTCTTTATTGACAGATGCACACCTTGGTGCAACACTCATGAGCCTCACGCAACTATAAGCAGTGGAAAAAAGGGTTATTCAATTGCTCTCAGAACAGGTCCGAGTATGAGGGAATGTAATCGCATTATTGAAAGTATTGAACATTTCTACGGTCATATGGAAATTGAGTGCTGTGACAGATTAGGTTTGTGCTCAGTTGAATATAAAGAAGATGTGAAACATAAGAAAAGCGAGATTATAGAATTTTGTAATAAGATATAAATCAGGCAGGTACGCTGTGTATGATAGCGTACCTGCCTGTAATATTTATTGAATTTTACTTTGAGCGGAGTTAGCCCGCAGAATAATTATGTGCTTTGTCAAGCAGCATATCTTTGACTTTCATCAGCCTTGTACGACTGCTTCGGTCGTTTTCCTCAAGTTTCATTGATATATATTTTATTGTGTCACGGTAACGTGGAATCATAACGTGCTCAAGCGAGTTTACACGTCTTCGTGTCTTTTCGATTTCTGCCGACATCATCTCACAGCTTTTTTCAATCTGAGCAAGTCTTATCATATCGGGCAGAATATCATTAAGCGACATTACAGCGTCGTCAAGTTCAAAAGACGTAAATGCAAAGCCGTAGGGGAAGATATCACCCTCATCATTTGTGCGTGTTGAGGTGGTAAACACAGGTGTTTCAACGCTCATAACGTTTTTTGAGTCAATCTCAATGCTCACCTGCTGTTTTGGTGACATCAGCGAAGCGTCAAGTGCTTGTTTTGACATCACCGCACTTGCATTCACAAAATGTGCATTACATTCCTCGAGCTCTCTTTCAACCTTTTCACGAAGCTCTCTTGTTTCTTTTATAAGGTCAAGGAACTGTCGCATAAGTTCATCTCGCTTGTCTTTGAGCATTTTGTGTCCACGCACGGCAGTTGTAAGCTGTTTTTTTAATTTTTGCAACTGCATTCGTGTCGGATTTACGTTCATTATAGCCATAGCTTTTATACCTCTTACTACAAGGTTTAATAGGAAATGCGGAGTTGTAAGAAAATTAAACTCCTGCTCGCATAACTGCGAAATATTTTAAGTCTGTTTGCCGTAAAACTCGTCAAGCATATCGTCCTTGATACGTTTGAGTTCGCTTCTCGGGAGAATCTCAAGAAGTTTCCAACCGATGTCGAGGGTTTCCTCAATTGAACGGTTGGTATCGTAGCCCTGAGAAACATATTCCTTCTCGAATGCTTCCGCAAATTCAGCATATTTTTTATCCATTTCGGTAAGAGCCGCCTCACCGAGAATAACCATAAGTTCTCTTGCGTCCTTGCCTCGTGCATAAGCGGCAAAAAGCTGATTCATCGTTGCGGCATGATCCTTTCTTGTACGGTCAGGACCGATGCCCTTGTCTTTGAGTCGTGAAAGCGACGGCAGAACGTCAATCGGAGGCATAACGCTTTTGCGATAAAGTTCACGAGAGAGAATGATCTGACCCTCTGTGATGTAGCCTGTGAGGTCAGGAATAGGGTGAGTTTTATCGTCTTCAGGCATCGTCAGAATCGGGATAAGAGTGATTGAACCGTCTTTTCCTCTGAGTCTGCCTGCACGCTCATAGAGTGTTGCAAGGTCGGTGTACATATAACCCGGATAGCCACGTCTGCCCGGAACTTCCTTTCGGGCGGCTGAAACTTCACGAAGAGCATCGGCATAGTTTGTGATATCCGTCATAATTACAAGAACGTGCATACCAAGGTCGAATGCAAGATACTCAGCGGCGGTAAGAGCCATTCTCGGAGTAGCAATACGTTCAATTGCCGGGTCATTTGCAAGGTTTACAAACATTACTGTTCTGTCGATTGCACCTGTTTCTTTGAAGGACTGAACGAAGTATTCAGACTCTTCAAAAGTAATGCCCATTGCGGCAAATACAACGGCGAACTGTTCATCTTTGCCACGCACCGTAGCCTGACGTGCAATCTGAGCCGCAAGCTGTGAGTGGGGCAGACCTGATGCCGAGAAGATAGGAAGCTTTTGTCCTCTTACAAGCGTGTTAAGTCCGTCAATAGCGGAGATACCTGTCTGAATGAACTCCTGCGGATAGTTTCGAGCCGCAGGATTCATCGGTGTTCCGTTGATGTCAAGACGTTTTTCGGGAATGAGGGCAGGACCGTCGTCAATCGGATTTCCAAGACCGTCAAATACTCTTGAAAGCATATCAGGAGATACGGGAAGCTCCATCGAGCGACCTAAAAATCTTACTTTTGATTCTGCAAGGTTGATGCCTGCGGCAGATTCAAAAAGCTGTACAAGAGCGTTGTTTCCGTTAACCTCAAGCACTTTGCAACGACGTGTTTCACCGTTAGGAAGTTCGATTTCACCGAGTTCGTCGTACTTTACGTCCTCAACGTCGCTTATCATCATAAGAGGGCCTGCAACCTCTCTTATGGTACGATATTCCTTAGGCATCAGTCATCACTCCTTTTCAGAACGTCATCAATTTCGCTGTCGAGCTGAGCTTCTATCTGCTCATACTCATCATTTATTTTGTCCTCAGGTTCGTATTTGAAACGACCGATGCGTTCACGAACGGGGATATTTACAAGCATTTCAATGTCTGCGCCTTTGTTTAGTGCGTCAAGTGCCTTGTCGTAGTAGCTTAAAATAGCACGCATCATAAGCACCTGCTTTTTAAGAGAGGTGTATGTGTCGGTAGGGTCAAAGGCATTCTGGTGCAGATAGTCTTCACGAATTGAGCGTGAGGATTCAAGCTTGAGTCTGTCAGGTGCGGAAAGTGCATCCATACCAACTAAGTTTACGATTTCCTGAAGCTCTGATTCGTCCTGAAGCAGTGACATAAGTCTGCTTCTGAGTTCCATAAAGTCAGGAGCCGCATTCTCTGCAAACCAATCTTTGAGCTGATCTGTGTAGAGAGAATAGCTTGTCAGCCAGTTTATGGCAGGGAAGTGACGTTTGTATGCAAGGTTTGCATCAAGTCCCCAGAATACCTTTACGATTCGCAGTGTAGCCTGAGAAACAGGCTCGGAGATATCGCCGCCCGGAGGAGATACTGCACCGATAACAGAGAGTGCGCCCTCTGTGTCATCTGTTCCGTTTACGATAACACGTCCTGCACGCTCATAGAACTGAGCAAGACGGCTTCCGAGATACGCAGGATAACCCTCTTCACCCGGCATTTCTTCAAGACGACCTGACATTTCACGCAAAGCCTCAGCCCAACGTGAAGTTGAGTCAGCCATGAGAGCAACCGTGTAGCCCATATCACGGAAATATTCCGCAATTGTGATACCTGTGTAGATAGAAGCCTCTCGAGCCGCAACAGGCATATCTGATGTGTTGGCAATGAGAACAGTACGTTCCATAAGCGAGTTGCCTGTGCGAGGGTCTTTAAGTTCAGGAAACTCATTTAAAACGTCAGTCATTTCGTTGCCACGCTCGCCGCATCCAATATAAACAATGATATCCGCAGCCGCCCATTTTGCAAGCTGATGCTGTACAACTGTTTTGCCTGAACCGAAAGGTCCCGGAACAGCCGCAACACCGCCCTTTGCAAGAGGGAAGAGTGTGTCAATCGGTCTTTGACCCGTTGTAAGAAGAATATCCGGCGAGAGTTTTCTTTTGTAAGGTCTGCCCACACGGACAGGCCATGTTGTGAACATTTTTACGTCGGTACTGCCTTTGTCGGTTTTGATTACGGCTACGATTTCATCAATCGTGAAGTCGCCCTCAGAGATTTTCTCTACAGTACCGTTTATCTTGTTAGGGACAAGAATTTTATGAAGAACTGCATTTGTTTCCTGAACTGTTCCGAGAGTGTCGCCTGATTTTACAACATCTCCGACTTTGACTGACGGAGTGAAATGCCACTTTTTATTGTGATTAAGTGAAGGCACATCGACACCTCTTTTGAGGTTTGTGCCTGCAACCTTCATAATTTCGTTGAGAGGTCGCTGAATACCGTCGTAGATTGAACCGATAAGTCCGGGTCCTAACTCAACTGAGAGAGGTGCACCTGTTGATTGAACAGTTTCTCCGGGGCCTAAGCCTGAAGTTTCCTCATAAACCTGAATTGAAGCCTTGTCACCGTGCATTTCTATTATTTCGCCGATAAGACGCTGACTGCTTACACGCACAACGTCAAACATATTGGCATCACGCATTCCCTCTGCAATTACAAGAGGTCCTGCGACTTTTGTTATTATTCCTGATTTCAAATTATACACCTCAATCGTTGAAGATTATATCAGAGCCGACCGCCTGTTCAACAAATGATGACAGACGCTTTATGCCTGTTCCCGAATTGCCTTTAACACCCGGTATGGGTATGATGGCTGGGGTCAGCTTTTCTTCATAGCGACTGCGCTCTTTTTCAACCGAATTAAAAATCTCCTCGGTCAGAAAAATAATTGCGTAATTGTCGCTGTCTGCAATTCTGCGCAGAAGCTGAGAAGCGTCCTGAATATCGTCACAGGGGTAAATATCAAGGCCGATTGCACAAAAGCCTTTAATGCTTTCCGAATCACCGATTACGGCAATGTTTTTAGCCATAAATCTCACGCAGCCTTTCCCTGATAATATCAGTGTCAGTGCCTGTTTTTATACCGCTTGCGATTATGTGGATAACTTTTTTTTCAGCTTCACAGCCGAGATAGTATCCCAGAAGCGGACGGGCACCTTCACTTGTACGCTTACAGCTTTCCTTCGCCATTATGATGAGCTTGTTGTCAACAAATCTTTCAAATGCAGACGGAGAGTTTTTGTATTCTTCAATTGCAGTTTTGCAGTCGTATTCGCTATATTTTGAAAGTTCATCTGTCAGAGCGTCAATTCCCTTGAGAGATGCAGAAATTACTGCTTCCTTTCTGAAATCAGCAACATCACAGAGAGCCTTCAGCAGATAATCTCTGCTTGTGCCTGTGCGTGAACTGCGAAGTGCAATTTTAATGTTGTTATAAAAAACAAGTGTGTTGAAATATTTTTTGAGAAAATCCGATTTGAATTTTTCTGCCGATGAAATCATTTTTTGCATAACAGCTTTGTCGATGATTGCATCACTCAGCCTTGCGTCGCCCGTGTGAGCAAGCGTGTCGTAGGCTTTGTCGGCAGACTCTGAGAGCCATTCGGGAAGAAGTGAAAACTTCCTGTTTTCAACTGCTTCTTTGAGAATTTCAGCTTCAATTGTGCAGGGGTTCATCAGAAGATGCGAATACTCTCTGTCAGCCATTGTGCCTTTGAGTACGACTTTTAGGTTGTGCGCATCATTCTGATAGAAGAACGGTGCGAAGATGTCAAAGTCAGGTGCAATACTTTTGAGATAATCCCACATTGAAACAGTGTGATTTTCAATGATTTCATCAATAGTTTTTCCGTCACCGTAGCCTTTTGTATTAAGCATTGAGCAGAGTGAGGAAGTATCTTTACAGGCTAAAAGCTGTTCGATATCGGAGTTTGTGAACAAAGAATTTTCCTTTGCACGCACTGAGCCGATTGAAAATTCATACGATAATGACATCAAACGCCTCCTTACTCAGAAAACAGCTCACGGTTTATCAGATCTTCGATACCGTCCTGCTTTGCGGAAATAAGGGCTTCAAAGTCCATATTTTCCTCAATGTCACCGCATTTCAGTATAAATCCCCCTGAAATGTCCGCAGGAGCTTTGCTCACAACAGCATCGAGTCCGTTTAATTTGAGTTTTTGCTCAAAATCGGAGGGAAGTCTTGAAATATCATTTGCGTTGAGGAAAATTTCACCCTTTTTGCCGTTAAGTCTTGAGGCAAGCCTGTATATTATGTCAAAGTATTCCTTGTCACCGAGGTTTACAAGGTAATCAAGTAATTTGCCGAGAGTTATATCAATTTCTTTGCGACGTCTTTTGAGAAGTGCATTTCTTGTTTCAAGTTCTGCACGGCTCTTAGACATTGCATTAATCTGAATAACCTTGGCATCAGCCTTTTTTGCAATATCAGCAGATATTTTTTCAGCCTGAGTCTTACCTTCCGAAATAATCTGTGAACAGGTTTCGGCTGACTTTGCTTCAATTTCCCTGATATTATCGTCGCAGTCTGATTTTATGCGGTCAAGAATTTTTTCGCCGCCATTCATACAGACCCCACCTTTCTGTTCAAATTATTATCAGATTGCAAGTGTCGGAACTGCAATTACAACGAGAAGTGAAACAATGAAAGAAAGGAGAGCGTAGATTTCAACGAGAGTAACGGAAACCATAGCTTTTGAGAAGTTTCTGTCGTCCTTTGCGCTGAGAGCGATACCCGAAACGGCTGCCTTACCCTGAGCAAAGCCTGAAATCATACCGCCGATACCGATTGCAAGAGAAGCGCCGAAGTAAGCAAGACCCTGACCTACAGTAGGAATGTCACCGCCGAGAACACCGCAGGAAGCAAGAATAAGGAATCCTACGATAAAGCCGTAAAGACCCTGAGTACCCGGAAGAAGTGTGAGTACGAGCATTTTACCGAACTTTGACGGATCTTCTGATAAAACTCCCATCGAAGCCTGTGCAGCACCGCCGACACCCTTGGCTGAACCTATACCTGCGAATACAGTAGCAATTGATGCACCTAAAAGTGCGAAAAACAATCCATTCATTATGATTTATCCTCCTGAATTTTGATATATTTACTTTTCAGCGAGAACGGTTCAAATTCCTGTCCGCCGCCCTCGTAGAATTTACTGAACATTTCAACGTACTGGAGTCGCATTGTATGAACATATGCTCCGAGTGCGTTAAGACCGATATTGATTGCGTGACCTGCTATCATAATCACGATAAGGAATATCAAGCCTAAAATATTTGTGCCGAACATCGTAGCCAGCATATTGAACACCTGAGCCATAACACCCGTTGTAAGACCGAGTGCAAGCAGACGTGTGTAACTCAACAGGTCGCTGATGTAGCTTGTGATGTCGTACAGAGAAGCAAGACCTCCGATAACTTTGCCGAAGCCTTTTTTGTGTCTGCCTTGAGTGAGTACAAGACCGACTGCACATGCTATTGCAATTCCTGCACCAATGTAAGTGACAATTTCACTTGTGAAAATTCCTGCTGCAAGAACGGCAATTCCCGTGAGAAGAAGCATCCATAGTCCTGTATCAAAGAATGCACCGCCAAAGTCTTTTTGCTTTAAACAGATGTAGAACTTACAGCCCATACCTACAAGAATATGGATAAGACCAAATGCTATGGAAATTACCATAAGCGTCAGTGCATCTTTCTGAGGGTCAAGTATCGGCCACGGGAGAAGGTCAGCCATTGTAACCGATGAGCCTGTAAAAAGGTTATACAGCACGGCAGGGGCGTCACCGAAGATACTTCCGAAGATCAGTCCCCATATCAGGGTTGAGATACCGCAGTATTGAAACAATTTCAGGTTATTTCTCATCTTTTCATCGGGCTTAAAAATCTTGATTACAATGCCGATTACTACAGCCATAAGAAGTCCGTATCCTGCATCTGAGAACATCATTCCGAAGAAGAAGTAGAAAAAGAATGCAAGTATAGGGGAAGGGTCAATGTCGCCGTGTGACGGTGTTGCGTACATACTCACGATTCCCTGTGCAGGCTTAGCAAACTTATTGTTTTTAAGTTTTACCGGAGCGTCATCTCCGGCTTCGCCAAACTCGATGTGACAGGTTGAAACCCTGTTGCACAGCGTTTCAAGTTTTTCACAATCCTCTTCGGGAACATATCCCGAAATTACAAAAACGTGTCTTGAATGGTCAAGCTCGTTTATTACATTATACTTGTCGGCACGGATTCTGAAATAATCCTGAGTGTCACGAATTTCACTTCGCTTGTCGGCATAGGTTGCAATTTCCTGTTTAGCATTTTTGGTTTCTTCCGAAAGTTTACGGCTTTTTTCTCTGAGTTTTTCAGCCTTTTCCTTAGGAATACGGCTTGTAGGGCTCATCGGCTTAGCAAATCCTATATTTCTTAGCACGTCTTCAGCCATTGTTTTCTGACTTATCGGTGTAAATATCACTACACAGGTCATATTGTTTGCCGATGACTGGATTTCAAATTCAAACTCAAGTTTCGGGTTCTGCTCTGCAATCGTCTTTGAAAGCCTCTCTTCCGAATATTCCTCAGGAAGTGAGCCGATGAATATTGCAGTGGATTTTGTGTCTGAAGTGTTTAGCGGAATGTCGAGCTTTTGCCACGCTTCAAGCTGTGCAAGAGAGGTGTTAATTCTCACCTGTTCGGTTGCATTGTCAACGCATTCTTTTTCAAGCTCGGTAATCCTTGTGCAGATGTTTATGACTTCGCCTGCGTTCGATGCGATTTCACCGATTTCATCAGGGTCAATTTCACGTCTGCCCTTGAAAGAGGAGAGTAGTCCTTTTTTCTCGGGCGAAATCTCATCAAGCACCTTGAGAGCCTGTTCAGTGAGAGTGACATTGCGCTCAAAAATTTGCATCTGCGAAGTCAAATCAACCTTTGCAAAGCCTTTTGAAGATTTTTCATTACGGTTTATCTGAATGAGTCCGCTGTCCTGCAAATGTTCAAGCAGTCGCTTTCTGTCCTGCCTGAGTGCGATAATCTGCACCGTTTTCATTTTTAGTTTTGCCAATTTTCTATCACCACACTTTTTTGATTGGATAAAATCAGCCAATCAGGTAATTTACTGCGTTTGTTATTACTTTTGTGCGATTTTTTTCTGCTGTTGCGGAAATTGCCGAGCATTTCTTTTCAGCATCGTTTAATGCCTTTTGAAGTTCAGCTTCGCCGCTTTGCTTTGCTTTTTCAAAAAGAGCCTGTGCGTCTGCATTTGCTTTTGCTTCGGCATCTTTTATCAGCTTTGCACAGTCTTTTTTTGCTTGCTGTTCTGCCTGAGAAGCCTTTGATTTTGCTTCAGCTTCACGCTGACGACATTCTTCTTCGGCTTTGTAAACAGCGTCCAACATATCTTTTGCCATACTTCAACCCTCTTTCATTGTTAAACTTACGGCTTAAAATAAGTATTGTGTACAAATATTCAAATACTTATTTTCTCCAATATACCATATCAAACACTAAAAATCAATCAATAAAACTATAAATTTGTCTAATACTTAAAAATAGGTCACTGACTGCATACAATATATATTATTGTATTTTTGATGCATTTTATAAATTGTAGCAAAGTTTATTGACTTAAAGTGAATTCGGCATTAAAATTAAGCAAAGGAATGGTGATTTTATGGCAGAATTTAAAACAAATGTAATGAGAATACTTGAGAAAGAAAAAGTTGAATATATTGCACACGAGTATCCGCACGGAAAAGAAGCCGTTGACGGAATAACAGTTGCAAAGCTGTTAGGTCAAAATCCCGAATATGTTTTTAAGACACTCGTGACAAAGGGAAGCAAAGGATTTTATGTGTTTGTAATCCCTGTTGCGGAAGAACTTGACCTCAAAAAATGTGCAAAAAGCGTGGGAGAAAAGTCTGTTGAGATGATACCTGTCAAGGATATAACAAAGGTCACAGGTTACGTCAGGGGAGGTTGTTCACCGCTCGGAATGAAAAAGCAGTTTGTTACTACATTTCATATAACAGCAGAAGAAATTCCTCAGATAATCGTCAGTGCAGGAAAAATCGGCTTTCAGATAGATTTGAAACCCAAGGATTTAATCAGACTTTCAAACGGCAAGTGTGCAGATCTTATCAAATAAAAAAGTTGACGTAAACTTTGAACTTGCAGGGGTGTTTTATAATGAATTTTGGATTTTCATACATAGGGCTATTATTTTTACTTATGCTGATGATTCCTAATATTATTTGGAGTAAATGCAAGCCTAAAGATTATGATAAATATGTTGCAAATGAAAACAAGATATTGTTAATTTTTGAACGAATAGGCGAAATATCAGCAACATGTTTATCTTTGATATTTACAGATTTTAACATAAATAGTATTTCAAATTGGTCAATTATATTATTAGTTGCATTTTTATTAATGATACTTTATGAAATTTATTGGATAAGGTATTTTAGAAGCAGCAAAACAATGAAAGATATGTATAGCAGTTTATTGGGAGTTCCTGTTGCAGGAGCTACTTTGCCGGTATTAAGTTTCTTATTGTTAGGAGTATACGGCAAAAACATTTTACTGATAGTTGCAACAATTATACTTGGAATAGGGCATATCGGGATACATTTGAATCATAGGAAAGAAGTTCAGTAAATGCAACTTATCAATCAGAGAAAAGATAACGGTTGGGCAACCGTGCTATATTAAAATCCGTACTATCTGCTCGAATTGCCTGACGTGGCTCACGGCTTCACATAATTTTCAGAAAACATTCACAAAAGGCTTAAAGTGTACATATTGACAGGCTTTTTTAATAGTGTTAAAATTATCACATTCTATCGTATGACATACTGTCATATTTAACAGAGAGGATGCTTTGTGTGATAAAAAAGACGTTCTACAATCTGCCTGAAGAGAAAAGGCACAGAATAATTGATGCAATTATGAAAGAGTTTTCAAGTGCTACGACCGAAAAGGTGAGCATAAACAGAATCATCAAGACTGCAAACATCTCAAGAGGTAGTTTTTATCAGTATTTTGACGATAAAGTAGACCTCGTTGAAGTGCTTACAACTACGTTTGTTGATATTTCGCTTGAAAAGGCATATAATGCATTGAAAATATCAAACGGAGATATATTTTATACTTATGAAAAACTCTTTGATATAATAGCAGGTCTTGCCGATGATGATAAGCAGAGAATGATACTCAAAAATCTTCTAAAAAATCTCAGGGCGAATGATGACCTGATTTCAGAATATCTTTTGAACAGATGTAATGGCTTTGTGTCTTTGCAGGAGATTTCAAAGCATTTCAACACAGATAATCTGAAATATAGAGACGAATACGATGTGAAATGTCTTTCACATATACTTGTACAGGTGCTCAAAAATGCAATTTTTGATGTGTTTGTAATGAATGAAGATAAGGAGAAAATAAGAAAAAGTTATCTGCGTAAGCTTGAAATTGTCAAGTCGGGTGCAGTTAATAAATATAATTAAATTTAGGGAGAGTAATCAATGTTATCAAAATTCAGCGTAAAAAAACCTATGACAGTTTTTGTGTGCGTTGTACTTGTTCTGGTGCTTGGAATAGTGTCATTCACAAAGATGACACCTGACCTTTTGCCGAATATGGACTTTCCGTATGCGTTGATAATGACAACTTATGCGGGTCAGACGCCCGAAACAGTTGAAGTAACTGTTTCTAAACCGCTTGAGCAGTCTATGTCAACGATAGACGGTGTAAAGGAAATTACTTCAAGTTCAGCGAACAACTACTCGATTCTTATGATTGAGTTTGAGGACGGAACAAATATGGACACCGCAACGGTAGATATGCGCTCAAGTCTTGACACGATATCCGACAGCTGGCCTGACGGAGTGGGAACACCTTATCTTCTTAAGATAAACCCGAATATGCTTCCTGTTGCAATGGTAGCAGTAGATTATGAGGGCAAGGACAGAAACGAGCTTTCGGATTATGTATCAAATGAGCTTATGAATGAGCTTGAAGGAATCGACGGTGTAGCTTCGGTTTCCGATAAGGGTGTGGTTGTCGAGAAGGAAAATGTGGTAATTTCACAGAAGAAGATTGACGCACTCAATAAGAAGATTTCAGCGGCACTTGATGACCAGTTTGCAGAGGCTGAGGATAAGCTCAACAGTGCAAAGCAGGAACTTGATGATAATATCAGTAAGGCTGAAAGCGGTGCTGATACAATCACTTCATCAATGGAGCAAATAAACGCTCAGCAGGAGTCTGTTGCAAATCAGCTTTCACAGGCACAGGGCGAGGCTGAAAGCGGAAAAACACAGCTACTTTCAGCAAAGATGCAACTTCTTGATCAGAAAGCTTCTCTTACACAGACAAAGCAGACACTTGAAACTGCATATCAGGGCCTTTTAACAATAAAGACAACCTACGAAGAGCTTCTTGCACAGAAAAAGACTCTTACAGATACAATTCAGGTGCTTACAACAATCAGCGAAACATATAAGTCAATCGTTTCACAGATGATCGGACTTGACAAGGAAAGTGAAGAGTACAAACAACTCGAAACTCAGCTTGCACAGATTGACGAACAGCTCAAGCCTTACAACACAACAAAGGAAGGTCTTACTGTTGCAATCGAGTCGGCGAATCTCGCACTTTCAACAATAAATACATCAATTGATGATATCAACAACACTCTTGCAGAGCTTGGTACAGATACTGCAAATCTTGACAGCACAATCAAGAGCATAAGCGATAAGATTGCACAGATAAATGCAGGTATCGAACAGCTTGATACAGCAATTGCAGGTCTTGATGATAAATCTGTTTCAGTTGATGAAGCACTTGCAACAATTTCAAAACAGCAGTCAAGTGCAGATTTCAAGATGTCATCAGCAATGGCTAAACTCACGGCAAAACAGAGCGAAGTGACAAGCGCAGTAACCCAGCTTGATGCTGCACAGAGTGAGATTGAAAGCTCAATGAAAACACTTACAGAGCAGAAGGATCAGGCTAAGGATAAGGCGGATATGAACAATACCGTAACGGTTGAAACGATATCTGCTATTCTTACGGCACAGAACTTCTCAATGCCTGCCGGCTATGTTTCTGATGATGACAACAATCAGTTTATGGTTCGTGTGGGTGACGAAGTTGAAACAGAAGAGGAATTAAAAAATCTTCCGCTGTTTGACACAGGAATCGACGGAATCGGAATTGTAACTCTTGATGATGTTGCAGATGTATTTCTTGTTGACAACACAGATGAAATATATGCAAAAATCAATGACAAAGCCGGTATAGTTCTCAGCTTTTCAAAGCAGAGTGACGCTGCTACATCTACAGTAAGTGACAACATCAATAAAACATTTGAAGAACTTTCAAAAGAGAACAGCGGTTTGAACTTCACAACACTCTATAATCAGGGTGATTACATCACGGTTGTAGTTGACAGCGTATTGCAGAATCTCCTTTCAGGTGCTTTGCTTGCGATTATAATTCTTTTCCTCTTCTTAAGAGATATCAAACCGACAATCATTGTTGCATTCTCAATTCCGATA
>JAXJYO010000049.1:0-26079 GCA_036306945.1 Ruminococcus sp.
CCATACGATACAGACGGTCTTGAGTTTGCAGAGCGTGTAGTAGGCGGTGCAGTTCCTAAGAACTTCTTCCCCGCAGTAGAAAAGGGTCTGCGTGACTCAATCAAAAAGGGTGTGCTTGCAGGATATCCTACAGTCGGCATCAAGGCAACTCTCTATGACGGCTCATACCATCCTGTAGATTCATCGGAAATGTCCTTCAAGACAGCCGCAAGCCTTGCATACAAGAACGGTATCCCTAACGCTTCTCCAACACTCCTCGAGCCTATCGGAAGCCTGAAGGCATTCGTGCCTGATGCAAATATGGGCGATGTAATGGGTGAGGTCAACAAGCGTCGAGGCAGAGTTCTCGGTATGTCACCTGATTCAAACGGAATGCAGATCGTTGAAGCAGAAGTACCTATGGCAGAAATGTCAGACTTCTCAACTTTCATCAGACAGATCACACAGGGCAGAGGATCATTTGAGTTCACATTTGCCCGTTATGAGGACGCACCTGCAAACGTTGCACAAAAAGTAATTGAAAAAGCAAAGGCTGAAATGGAAGACTGATCATATCTGATATGAAGTGACTGAAATAAAAAAATTAATATTTTGATCATAATGGCGGTAGAGAGATTAACTTCTCTCTATCGCCGTTTTTATTGGTGTTAAAGATAAAATAAAAAGAAATTCTAACGAAATCGTGAGAAAGATTGAATTTTTGCTTAAAATATGCTAATATTTATATAACCCATTTCTGTGTAGTGAATTAGATGAAAGTGGAGGTAGGATTGTGGCTGTCTGTTATAATAATCTTTGGAAGCTCCTTATTGATAGAAATATGAATAAAACTGAACTCAAAGAAGCAGCAGGAGTTAGTTTCAATGTAATTGCTCGAATGGGAAAGAATGAAACGATTTCATTTGAAAGTATTGAGAAAATTTGTGCAGCACTTAACTGTAACATTGGTGATATTATTGAGGTTATTCAAGAAGATCACACTTTTGCAGAAAGCGAACCTTTTACCACTATTGAACTTTTCGCAGGAGCCGGAGGATTGGCTCTGGGTATCGAAAAAGCTGGATTTGATACTATTGGTCTGGTTGAGTTAGATAGAGATGCTGCAAATACGCTCAAATGTAATCGCCCAAATTGGCGTGTCATTAATGACGATATTGCGAATATTACTTGTCTGGATTTGAAAGAGTATTTTGGAGTGGCTGAAGGAGAACTGGATTTATTGTCCGGTGGAGCTCCTTGTCAAAGTTTTTCTTATGCAGGTAAACGGCTTGGATTGGAAGATGCACGAGGAACACTTTTTTATCATTATGCAAAGTTTTTAGAGCAACTCCAGCCAAAAATGTTTTTATTTGAAAATGTTCGTGGATTGCTTACTCATGATAAAGGTCGTACTTACAAAACGATTACAGAGATTTTTGAAAGCACGGGATATACTATTCAAAAGCAAGTTTTGAACGCTTGGAATTATGGCGTAGCTCAAAAGCGTGAGCGTTTAATAACAATTGGCATTCGAAACGATTTGGCTGATAGAATTACTTTTGAGTTTCCCGCACCTCATAAGTATAAGCCTGTTTTAAGAGATATTTTACTTGATTGCCCGAAAAGTGAGGGCGCTCTTTATTCTTTGTATAAAAGAAAAATTTTTGAGATGGTTCCTCCGGGTGGTTACTGGAGAGACATTCCTGAAGATATTGCAAAGGAATATATGAAAAGCTGCTGGTATATGGAGGGTGGTAGAACTGGTATATTGAGAAGATTAAGTCTTGATGAACCTTCACTTGCAGTATTAACTTCTCCCAGTCAAAAGCAAACAGAGCGATGTCATCCATTAGAGGCTCGTCCTTTTACTATTCGAGAAAATGCACGTTGTCAAAGTTTTCCTGATGAGTGGCAATTTTGTGGTAGCGTAGGGCAGCAATACAAACAAGTGGGAAATGCTGTACCTGTAAATTTAGCTTATGATATAGCTGTAAAAATAAAAGAATCATTGGAGTGTTTATAATGTGGAACTTATCTTTCATAAGTGAAGAAGACTTCACAAATCACGTTAAAGCTACCATTGAGAAATATGGTGAAAAACTGGAATCATTTGATCTTAAGAGATTCAATAAGAATATCATTGACCCAATTAAATTGATTTTTGATAAAACTGTTTATCAATCCTCTTGGGATGAAATAGTAAGTAATGAAATTTTTCGTCAACGAGATAAATCGAATAATAATGATATTGGATATTTCCATCAGAGAATTTTCCAGTATATTACAAATTGCCACGTTCCGCCAAATGGTAAAGAAGGTGGATGGGATGTAATATACAAGAATGCTGATGGCATTGAAATTCCTGATGTTGGAAATGTTCATACAGTGTATGTAGAAATGAAAAATAAGCACAATACTATGAACTCTGCTTCAGCTGGAAAGACATTCATAAAAATGCAAAATCAGCTATTGAACGATGACGATTGTGCATGTTTCTTGGTAGAGGTAATTGCCCAGCGTTCTCAAAACATTAAATGGGAAACTACCGTTGATAAGAGAAAAGTTGGTCACAAGCTTATTCGTAGAGTAAGTCTTGATCAATTCTATGCTTTGGTAACAGGTCAAGAGGATGCTTTTTATCAAATATGTATGGTTCTTCCTTCTGTCATTGAAAAGGCAGTGAAAGAATTTGAAAGTGCTATTGTTCCTCACGACACCGTTGTAGATGAATTGAGAGCATTAGCCTTTGGACAGAATATTAAGTCAGAGGATTTGGCTATTGCAATGGCTGTATATATGTTAGGCTTCGGTAGCTATAAAGGGTTTAACTAATCTTAACATTAACTGGCTTTATAATAAATGTTAGGATAACAAATAAAACAAACGAAAAGGGACTGCCAAAAGACAGTCCCTTTAAATTTTGGTATTAAACCTTCGATTAGCCCTCCTGAGGAGCACCTACAGGACAAACATCGGCACAAGAACCGCAGTCTGCACATGTATCTGCATCGATAACGTATTTGCCGTCACCCTCTGAAATAGCAGAGCAAGGACAAGCATCAGCGCAAGCGCCGCATGCGATGCAATCATCACTAATAACGTATGCCATTGGGAGAACACCTCCTTCTTAGATTTCACTTTTATTGTATCATATATTTTGAAAAATGCAATTGTTTTGGGAATATTTTTATGAATTTTACAAATAATAAAAGTTTTATTAACACTTAAATCCGATTATTCAAGACCCTTGAGCTGTTCCATTTCCTTTTTGTCGATTTTAATGTAACCGTCCTTGACAAGCTTGCACTGCTTGACGTCAAAGGTTTTCGGAGCAACATCGTCAGGTGTGTTGTTTAGCTTTACCTTGAGGGTTCTTGCAATGAGGTTGTTTTCAACAACAAGACCTTTGCCTTCAGGTGTATTAACAATTGCGCCGACCTTTGGAGTCTTTTTGAGCAAGTCGGTGTAAGCCTCTTGCTCATATTTAAGACAGCACATAAGTCGTCCGCAAGTGCCCGAAATCTTGACAGGCGAGAGGGAAAGTCCCTGCTCCTTAGCCATTTTGATTGAAACAGGCTGGAATTCACCCATAAAGCTTGCACAGCAGAAAGGTTTTCCGCAGATACCGAGTCCTCCGAGCATCTTTGCTTCATCACGCACACCGATCTGTCTGAGTTCAATTCTTGTTCTGAACACAGATGCAAGGTCCTTTACGAGTGCACGGAAGTCAACACGTCCGTCAGCCGTGAAATAAAACAGAATTTTGCTGTTGTCAAAAGTGTATTCAACGTTTACAAGCTTCATATCAAGCTTGTGACTTGCGATTTTCTGTTCGCAAATTTTGTAAGCCTCTTTTTCCTTGAGCTTGTTCTCTGCAAGGTGGTTGAGGTCGTTTTCGTCTGCAATTTTGATAAGCGGTTTAAGCGGATGTGTAAGCTCGCTTTCGTCAATAGTTCTGTTTGGAGTGGCAACCTCACCACATTCAAGACCCCTTGCGGTTTCTACGATTACCATATCTCCTCTGTTGAGTTTATTGTCAAGCGGGTCAAAGTAGTAAACTTTTCCCACCTCTTTGAATCTAACACCGATTACCTCTGCCATGAAATCCTCCTGTATTCGCCGCACAACCAAGTTGTGAGCAGATTTATGTTAATGTTCTGTTTGATTTTTATTCCTGCATCTTCCGTAAGCTCGATCATTTTGAGAAGTCTGCCTTTTGTGAATCTTGCAGAAAGGCTTTTGCCGAGTTCTTCGTCAAAGATTGCACCTGCACCTTCAAGAAGCGCAATTCCGTCACGCATAATTAACCTGACAGCTTCGAGCGTGTCGGCGGAATTATCTTTGTCGGAAAGCGAATTGACAGCCAAAAGCAAGTCATACTCCCTTGCCGAGATGATGCCTTTTACAATGCTTTTTGCGTTGTCTACAGCCGTTTCGCTGAAGTTTTTTTCGCTTTTGAGCCTGATTACCGTACAGCGTGAAAGTATCGTTACGAGCAATTTCTGAGCGTTTTCGCACAGCATAATAAAATGCACGTTGACGGGCGGTTCTTCAAGCAATTTCAAGAAAGAGTTCTGTGCAATTGCAGAGAGCCTGTTGTCTGCCTCTTCAAAAATATACACCTTTGAAGTTGCCTCATTGGGGCGTACATACGCATCTTTTGCGATGTTTCTCATTTGCTCAATGGTATATGTCTTTGACTTCTTTTCGGGATAGGCGTAGCTTATATCAGCGTGAGCCTGATTAGATGCCTTGTGGCATTGAGCGCACTGTCCGCAGGGCTTGTTTTCCGATGTGCACACGGCATACATCGAAAGATATTTTGCCGTTTCAAGCAACATTTCCCTGTTTTTGCCCTCAATTACGATTGCGTGAGGTATTCTGCCGTTGTTATCAAGCGTTTTAATTGCGTTGACAGTGTTTTCATCAAAATTAAATCCGCTGAAATTCAAAACGAACACCTCCGAAGGATATTATATCATTAATTCTGATTATTTTCCATAATTATTTTAACTTTGGGTGAATTGCTCAGTTACACCCTGACGATGTTTGTTACGATGTCGCCTTTGTCTGTGATGTCGATGAAACCGTAGCTTGCGCCGTAGCCGTGACAGGAACCGGGATTCATAATGTGAAGTCCGTCCTCGTAGTCTGTCACCGCCTGATGTGTGTGACCAAAGAGAAGAATGTCTGCCTGAGCCTCTCTTGCGGCGCACACAAGCTGATACATAGTCAGTTTTGCGTTGTATAAATGACCGTGTGTGATGAAAATTTTCTTGCCGCACACGCTTATAATTTCTTTTGAAGGGAGAAAACTGTACCAATCGCAGTTGCCCCTCACGCCTACGATCATTTTATCCTTGTAATTGTCCTTGAGAAACTGCACCTGCTCGTCGCCGTCACCGCAGTGAATGATGACTTCCGCAGTGGGCTGTGAATTGACCGCTTTGCGCAGTGTGTACACATCTCCGTGAGTATCCGAAATAACTAAAATACGCATTTGAAAAACTCCGTTCTAAATCTGAAAATACGGCATAAAATATCGTGAGGTGTTTATATATGGCTGATAAAAATATAAATAAAATGCTTGAAGATTTGTCACGTCAGTTGGGTGTGTCAGAGGATAAGATAAAAAGCTCGGCTCAAAGCGGAAATGTTCAGGATATTCTCAAAAATGCCGATAAAAATCAGGCGAAAAAAATTGAGGATATTTTGAGTGACCCCGAAAAAACACGGGAAATTCTGAACAGTCCTCAGGCACAGGCTTTGCTGAAAATGTTCGGAAATGACGCTGACAAATGATAAGCAAGAAAGGCTGTGAAAGCAAAAATGTCTGAAATTCAAGATAAGATCAATCAGATACTTTCAAATCCCGAAGCACTCAGGCAGGTTCAGAGCCTTGGAGAACAGCTAGGACTTTCAAAGCCTGAGCCTGTAAAACAGCCTGTTCAGGAAAAATCTGATTTTATGAATGACGATATGCTCAAAGCAGTTACACGGCTTGCGCCTGTGATGAAATCAGTGAAAAACGAGGACGATACCACTCGTCTGCTCAATGCGCTCAGACCGTTTCTGAGTGCCGAAAAGCAGAGAAAGCTTGATCAGGCTGAAAAGATGATAAAATTCATACGAATCATACCAATGCTCAAGGATAACGGCTTGTTTTTCTGACAGGGGGTGAGCAAATGCCGAGTTTTGAAGAAGAGGCCTTCACAAGAGCACAGCAGATGAACAGACGAAGTCCGTACTACAATTCAAATTCCCGTCAGGCGCAGAAGTCAGAGCCAAAAGAAGAGCCAAAACCCCAACCGCCTGAAAAGCAATCGGTTGCAAAGCAGGAAACAAAGCCAGAAAAATCAGATAATTTTCTTGAAATAATGTTCAACAACAAGGAGCAGAGTCTGATACTTCTGCTTGTAATCCTTCTTATGGAAGAAAATGCAGACCCGACCCTGCTGCTTGCGCTTGTGTATCTGTTGATATGATTATCTTATCTGTCCGTTGCCCTTGATGATGAATTTTGAACTTGTAAGTTCGTTAAGACCCATAGGACCTCTTGCGTGAAGCTTCTGTGTTGAAATTCCGATTTCAGCACCAAGACCGAATTCTCCGCCGTCAGTAAAGCGAGTTGAAGCATTTACATAAACAGCGGCAGAGTCAACGCTTGAAGTGAACTTGTTGGCACTTTCGTAGTCGCTTGTAACAATACTTTCGCTGTGACCTGTGCTGTATTTTGCAATGTGGTCCAGAGCTGAGTCAATGTCGTCAACAACCTTGATTGCGATGATGTAATCGAGGAATTCTACAGCATAATCCTCCTCGGTTGCAGGAACAACGCAGTCACCTAAGATTGCTTTTGTCTTGTCGCAACCACGAATCTCAACATTCTTTTTGTCAAGCTCTGCCTTAATTACAGGCAGGGCTTTTTCAGCGATATCCTTGTGAACGAGAACTGTTTCGATTGCGTTGCATACGGAAGGACGTGAAGTTTTTGCGTTGAAAATGATGTTCTTAGCCATTTCAATGTCGGCACTTTTGTCAACGTAAACGTGACAGTTGCCCACACCTGTTTCAATTACGGGAACTTTTGCGTTGTTTACAACGCTCTTGATAAGACCTGCACCGCCTCTCGGAATAAGAACGTCAAGGTAGTCAGATAACTGCATAAGCTCGGTTGCGCTCTGACGTGAAGTGTCCTCAACGAGTGAAATGCAGTCACGGGGGAAGCCTGCGTTTTCGATTGCGTCACGCATAATTTCAGCGATGGCTTTGTTTGAGTTGATAGCTTCCTTGCCGCCTCTGAGAATGACAGCACTGCCTGCCTTCAGGCAAAGGGCAGCGGCGTCGGAAGTAACATTCGGGCGAGCCTCAAAGATGATGCCGATAACGCCCATAGGTACAGTAACTTTTTCAATCTGAAGTCCGTTTTTGAGAGTTCTGCCGTCGAGAATTCTGCCGATCGGGTCGGCAAGAGATGCAACCTGCAAAACACCGTCAGCCATACCGTTGATTCTCTCCTCAGTAAGTTTTAATCTGTCGAGGAGTGAAGCGGTGAGTCCTGCATTCTTTCCGTTTTCTATGTCAATATCGTTTGCTTTTATGATGGTTTCCGAGTTTGCTCTGAGAGCCTCTGCAATTGCAGTGAGAGCCTCGTCCTTTTTTGAACCTGCGTTCATAAGAAAGCGTGAAGCTTCTTTGGCTTTTGCGCCCATAATTTCAAGCTGTGTCATAGTAAAGACCTTCCTTTATTTATTGGTTGCAAGAAACGTTGTTCCGATGTTATTTCCGTCAAAAATTTCATAGAGGTTTTCAGGATTTGAACCGTTGATAACGTGAACCTCAACACCACGCTTTGTAGCATAATCAGCCGCCTGAAGCTTTGTTATCATACCGCCCGTACCTCTGTTTGAGCCTGTGCCTGCCGCCATGGAAAGAATATTCTTGTTGATTTTTTCAACAACTTCAATTTTCTTTGCGTCAGGATTTGTGCGTGGATTTGAGTCGTAAAGTCCGTCTATGTCAGTCAGAATAACAAGTCTGTCTGCGCCGACAAGTCCTGCAACGATAGCTGAGAGCATATCGTTATCGCCAAAGTTGTTGCCTTCGAGCTCGTCAATGGCAACGGTGTCGTTTTCGTTGATGACAGGAATTATATTCATTTTGAGCAGTTCGTCGATAGTGTTGATTACGTTCTGACGCTTCTGCTCGGTTTCAACGGCATATCTTGTCAGAAGAATCTGAGCTACTGAGTGGTTGTACTCACCGAAAAGCTTGTCATACATAAACATAAGCTCACACTGACCGATAGCGGCAAGAGCCTGTTTCTTTTTAGTTTCTTTAGGTCGTGAGGTAAGACCTGCTTTGCCCATACCTACGCCGATAGCACCCGATGAAACAAGCATAATTTCTTCCCCTCTGTTCTGAAGGTCTGAAAGCACCTTGCAAAGACTTTCGATTCTGCGATAATTTATTTTTCCGTTTTCGTATGTAAGGGTTGAAGTGCCAACCTTTACAACGGTACGTTTGTTTTCCATTTTTGCACCCATTTTCTCATTTATAGTATATCTATCATATTATACCACATTTATACTTATAATTACAACACTTTACCGTGATAAAATTCAGGCTGATTCCGTGATAAAATTCAGGCTGATTACCGTGATAAAATTCAGGCTGATTGACAGTTATTTTTACCGATGATATAATTGCGGTGATTGCGGTGCGATACCGCTTGTAAATATTTTGTATTCAGGACGAAAACGGGGTGAATCTATGGACGGTAAACCAAAGCTGAATATTCTTTCTATGGCGCAGATTGCAGTGTGTTCGGCACTTTTGTGTGTATCGGCTTTTATTGTTGTGCCGGTGCCGATTATCTCAGTTCCGTTCACGCTTCAGGTGCTTGTTGTGGTTATGACGGCTCTTATTCTCAAGCCGTCAGAGGCACTGACCGCACAGTTTATCTACACTTTGCTGGGCGTTATCGGACTTCCTGTTTTTTCGGGAGGTCAGGGAGGAATAGGTGTCATTTTCTCGCCTACGGGAGGATTTATAATAGGATTTATTTTTGCATCTTTTATAATAAGTTTTATAAAAGGAAAGAATGAAAATATATTGCGTTATATTATTGTAACTACACTTGTCGGTATTCCGATTATCTACAGCTTCGGGGTGGGATTTTATATGATGTTCACGGGTGCAGATTTTTTTACGGCTATTGCAAGTGTTGCGTCGGTATTTATTGCCGTGGATATCATAAAATGCGTTGCGGCATCATTTATTGCGATTGCAGTGCGAAAAGCATTGAAAAGAGCGAATACAGGATATAATTAAAACAGGACACAAGTTTTTGTCGATTATTTTTTTAAAACAGTTGACATATTATAACATTTATATTAATATTAAAGTGTACTATATAAAATAATACAAATATATTGATAAGGAGGGTAATTATGTTTCAGATTGATTTTGCATCAAGAGTGCCGATTTACGAGCAGCTCTGCACAAACATAATCAAGTTAGCCTCTGCCGGAGTGTTCAAGTCGGGGGATAAACTTCCGCCTGTAAGAATTCTTGCTTCACAGCTTGGCATCAACCCAAACACTGTAGCAAAAGCTTACCGAGAACTTGAAAGCGACGGTTATATCTATTCAACGGTAGGCAGGGGAAGCTTTCTTACCGACAAGCTTTCAAAAGACTCTGCCCAAAAGATGCTTGCTTATGACAGCCTCAGGGAGGCGGTCAAAAACGCACACCTGTTCGGCGTAAGCAAGGAGGAAATGTTTGAGGTTATCGAAAACACCTTCAAAGGAGGTCAGAACATTGATTGAAATTAAAAACCTTACCAAAAAATTCGACAAGGTCACGGCTGTCAATCAGATGAATGTCAGCATAGAGGACGGCTCTGTTGTCGGACTTGTGGGAAGCAACGGCAGTGGTAAATCAACCTTGCTCAGACTTCTTGCAGGAGTATACCAGCCCGACGGCGGTGAAATTGTTATCAACGGTCAAACTCTCTTTGACAATCCGAAGGCGAAAGGGGAATGTTATTTTATCCCTGATTTTCCTTTTTTCTACAACAACAGCACAATAAACAGCACAGCGTTTCTTTACAGAAAGCTCTATCCGAATTGGAGCGAGGAAAAGTTCAATCGTTTTTGCTCGATTTTCCCGATTAAAAGGGACGCAAAAATAATCAATATGTCAAAGGGTATGCAAAGACAGGCGGCTTTGATTTTGGCGTTGTCAACCTGTCCGAAATATCTTTTCCTCGATGAAATTTTTGACGGACTCGACCCTGTAGTGCGTCATCTACTCAAGAAAATTCTCATTGAGCACGTTTCTGAGGAAAATATGACCGTAATAATCGCATCTCACAACCTCAGAGAGCTTGAGGATCTGTGCGACAGAATCTGCCTTATGCATAGGGGCACAATGCTTATGGAGCGAGAAATCGACTCGCTGAGAATGTGCTTCAGAAAGGTTCAGATCGCTTTTTCGGAAATTCCGAATGTGCCTGACTTGTTTGCAGGCATCAACGTTGTAAATGTGTGGAAGAACGGAAATGTATTCAACGTAACAATAAGAGGAACGGAAGAGGATTTTATGCCGCAGCTTAATGCGCTGAATCCTGCCTATATTTCGGCTATGCCGCTCACTCTTGAGGAAATATTTATAAGTGAAATGGGGGCAGCAGGCTATGACGTCAACAGCATCATTTAAAGAAAGAGCAAAGCAGGCGTTCTCGATATTCAAATGGGATTTCAAGTCCTGTACAGGAACTATGACAGTCTATTTGATTT
Organism: Ruminococcus sp.; assembly: GCA_036306945.1. Taxonomy (GTDB): domain Bacteria; phylum Bacillota; class Clostridia; order Oscillospirales; family Acutalibacteraceae; genus Ruminococcoides. Next base: position 10,782 of record JAXJYO010000049.1, read on the forward strand.
TAGCGGCTGTTTTTACAACGGTAGTTCTCACACTCTGCCTTGTAGTGGGTTTCGGCAGTGAGGGCGAGAATTTGCTCCAAAAATCAATTCAAGTTTTTCAGTATGTTTCAACTTCAATAGTCTATCTTTTGACGATTATTTTCACGATAGTCTACACCGTAAAGGTGTATTCATATCTGCACAATAAGCGAAAAGCTGACTTGTACGGTTCATTGCCGATAAGCAGAATGGCGCTGTTTTTCTCAAAGTCGGCAGCGGCATATTTGTTTTCAATTATCCCTGCATTGTTGTTTTTGGGAATTATTTCTGTTATTTCAATCTGTTTCGGTCAGCCACTCGTAACAGAAGTTACAGATGTCTACATAAAGCTGATAGTCGGCACACTTGCAAGCATTTCGGCTTACGGTCTTATTTCCGTATGCTGTGGCACAACGCTTAACTCGGTAATTATGTTCATTGCCGTGTGCATTGTATATCCTCTTTCGGCAATGTTTATCAAAGGTGTTGTTGGCGGATTTTTCTACGGTACTTACTCAGGCATTTTAAAAGACCACTTCATTATGAATGCGCTCAATCCGCTTGCCGCTTATGACGGAATCAACGTCATTTATTGGGTTATATTCTCAGCCGTGTGTATTGTTGCATCTGCGTTCCTTGTGAAGAACCGCAAGGCTGAACGTGCTCAGGCATCATTTGCGTATTATCTGCCTTGCCACATAGTCAAGGTGCTTATCTCATTCCTTGCAGGTATGTTCCTCGGCGTGCTTTTTGGTTCGCTCAATGTGTTTGGCATTGCATATCTCGGCTTCGTATTCGGCTTTATCCTCGGCAGTGTTCCTGCTTTTGTTATAAGCCACCTCATTTTCTATAAGGGCTTTTCATCGCTTTTAAAAAGTGCTGTGTCACTTTGCGGTCTTGTTGTAGTTGTGGCAATTGCAATGGCTGTGTGCACACTCGATGTGTTCAACTATTGCACCTATGTTCCGAATTTTGATGACGTAAAGAGTGCAGGCTTCATTGATACCGAAGACTGTTATGTCGGAGATGATGACAGCCTTTTCTTAATGACTTGGAAGGCTTGCGATGATTTTACCGATAGTGACAAAATCAACAATATCATCACAATGCACAATGAGTATCTCAATGATAAAGACATAACAGACGAAAAGAAGTTCCAGAATGTCTGGTATAGTATGTTTGTTGACAACATTGGCTTAGGGCTCAATTCACCTGAATATTGCTTTGCATACAAGATGAACGACGGCAGAACGATCACAAGAGCTTATTCACCGTCGGTATTCAGTAATTCTGTATACAGCGATAATTTGGATACAGATTCAATAACATTGACAAAGGAATATTTTGAAAATTACAGCGCAATCTGCAATGCAGAGATTGACAGTGTTTCTGAACTCACAATAACGACCAAGGGATATGAAACAGCTTGCGTAATTGATGATTATGTTTGGGAAAGTGACAGTTCCGTAAAATCGAAAGCACAGGCGAATAAGGATGCACAAAAAATTCTTGAAGCCTTCCGAAAGGATTTTGCGGCTGATACCAAGACTTATGATGCCGTTCTTACTCCGATGAAATATATGTCAGGTGGTTCATACTACTACAGTTCTGTGGTATCCGGATATACGATAAAGGATTTTGAAGATAAATGTCCCGATGCAGTGTGCATTATATCTTTAGGAGCAAAAAGCGGAGAAACAGATGCTTTCGGTTCTTTAAATACAATTCTTTCAAGTTCCTTGAATTACAGCAGTATAGGTGAAGAGGTAATCATTCCTAAGAGCTATACCAACACGATAAATGCGCTTAAAGAAGCAGGTATTCTTAATGATAACCTTGAGCTTAACAGCGATAGTGAGTATTATGACGGTTCAAGTGAATATTTTTATGGCGATGCCATAGTGTACTAAGCAAAAATATTCCACACCTGATAAAACGGGTGTGGAATATTGACGTTAAAGGGGATAATAAAAATGAAATTGTTTAAGGGCAGACCTGAAAATACAGAGAATCGTGAAGTTCGTGAGGTAAGGGTGTATGATTTTCTCGATGAACTCGGGATAGAATACATCAGAACAGACCATGAGCCTGCCGATACAATGGAGGCTTGCAACAGAATAGATGCAGTGCTTGATGTTGTGATCTGCAAGAATCTTTTCCTGTGCAACAGACAGAAAACAGTGTTTTATCTGCTGATGATGCCGGGGGATAAGCCTTTCAAGACGAAAGAGCTTTCAAGTCAGATCAACAGCGCAAGACTTTCGTTTGCATCACCCGAAGCAATGCTTGAATACCTTGACATAAAACCGGGTGCTGTCAGCATTATGGGGCTGATGAACGACAAAGAAAACAACGTAAAACTTCTCGTTGACGAAGATGTGCTGAAAGATGAGTACATTGGCTGTCACCCGTGCGTGAACACATCAAGCCTGAAACTCAGAACAAAAGACGTGTTTGACAAGTATTTAAAGGCAGTAAATCACACAGCAACAACAGTCACACTCAAAGGCGAATGACTTTTAACTTTGAGCAGATAGGTCGGACATAGCAGAAACGTCGGTTGCCCAACTGTAAACTCGATATATTGGTGACTGCTACATTTCTTGACCGCAAGGTTGATGTAAAACTTCTCGTGCCCAACCGTTAGGTCGATATATTGGTAACTGCTACATTGCCTACATTAAGGTCGGGATTTTTAGTTGTCTGTAAAATCAACCTATCTTCTCGAATTGCGTGTCGAGGCACTCGACCGAATTGTGACCGACGTCCCGTCGGCGAATTGCGTGTCGAGGCACTCGACCGAATTGTGACCGTCGTCACGACGGAATTCACCATTATGTCAGCCTTTTGACCATAGCTTCAATCATATTTTCGATTGCATTGTGTTTTGACACATCTTCAAAATCGACCGTAATATCGGCAAATTTTTCATAAAGAGGAACTCTCACACGGTAAACGTCATCGAGCGTTTCGCCCTTGTGAAAGGCAATTCCTCTTGTGGTTATGTTCGTAACCCTATGCTTGATCTCATCAAGCGGCACTCTTATATAAACTACCTTGCTGTCAGCCTTGAGATTTTGCATAGCTTTTTCGCTCAGAATCATTGAACCGCCTGTCGCAACAACTGTTTTGTCACATTCAAGCTCACAGCCGACTTTTTCCTCAAGCTTGAGAAAAGCGTCAAGCCCGTCCTCGTCGAGAATTTTCTGGAGAGGTTTGTCAGCCATACGGCTTATGATAAGGTCTGTGTCAACGAATGAATAGCCGAGTGCCTTTGCAAGCAGAACGCCGAGGGTGCTTTTGCCTGACCCCGGCATTCCGATTAAAATTATATTATTCATATTAAAGTATCCTGATGTTGAGTGAGTCTGTGCTTGATGTAGGGCAGGTTCTGTTTGAAGAAAGCACTACAACAGTGTCGCCCTTGCGAACAATTCCTGTTTCAAGAGCCTTTTCCATAGCCTGTCTTGTGATAGCGTCGGAAGTACGCTTTTCTTCGCCGATAAGCGCAGTCACGCCCCAATTAAGACTGAGTTTTCTGCATACAAGCTGAGATGTTACTACGGCAATTACAGGAACTTCCGGACGGAAATGCACCATAGCTCGTGCGATGCGACCTGTGGCACTTTCAACGATGATAGCTTTTGCGCCTATTGCGTTTGCGATATCTTTTGCCGCCTTGCAAATGCTCTCTCTGATGATGTTATCGTCCTTTTTTGCGTGAGTTTCGATATACTGATGAAGAGCAGTGAATTCACCGTTCATTTCAGCTTCGGTACAGATAGCGTCAAGAGCCTTTACGCTTGCGATAGGGTATTTTCCTGCGGCAGATTCGGCAGAAAGCATAACAGCACTTGTGCCGTCATAAACAGCGTTTGCAACGTCGCTGATCTCTGCTCTTGTAGGACGGGGAGCAGTTGTCATACTTTCAAGCATCTGAGTTGCGGTGATAACATACTTGCCCTTTGCAACGCACTTTCTGATGAGTGTTTTCTGAATTTCAGGAAGTTTGATGAACGGAATCTCAACGCCCATATCGCCTCGTGCAACCATAACACCGTCAGCGTAGTCCATAATTGCGTCCATATCGTCAACGCCGCTTTGATTTTCAATCTTTGCGATGATTTCAACATACTCAAAGCCGAGGCTGTCGATGAAGTCCCTGAGTGTACGCACATCGTCGTGTGAACGGACAAACGAAGCCGCAACGTAGTTTGCTCCGTTAGTAAGACCAAACTCAATGTCACGTCTGTCCTGTGCGCTTACATACGGCATATTTATGTGATAGCCCGGAATGTTGATGCTCTTGCGGTTTTTGAGGACACCGCCTTTGTTGACAGTGCAGACGATTTTTTCTGTGGTAACTTCTTTTACAAGCAGAGAGATGAGTCCGTCGTCAAGAAGAAGTTCTCTGCCGATAGCTCTGTAGCCTTCTTTGTAAAAAATGTCAACAAGCTTAGGGAATGAAATACTTACACCGTTTTCGTCACCCTCAGCGCTTTTTCTGTAGAGTGAAAATTCTTTGCCTTCTACAAGCGTAACAGGGCCGTCGGTAAAGGTGCCAACACGAACCTCAGGGCCTTTTGTGTCAAGAAGGATAGAAACATTCTTTCCGCTTTCTTTGATTGCTTCCTTGAGAGTGTTGAACAGCACTTCGATTTCCTCGTGTGTGCCGTGTGACATATTGATTCTGGCTACGTTCATACCTGATTCAATCATTCTGATAAGAGTGTCTTTATCATTGCAGGCAGGTCCTATAGTACAAACAATTTTAGTTTTTCTCATATAATCTTGTCCTTTTGCATTGTGAATAATTTGTGAGAAGAAAAATACTTCCCCATATTACTTTTATTATATATTATTAGAAAATTTATTTCAATAATAGTTTTGTAAAATATTCCAAATATTTGATTTTTTTCAAAAAAATCAGGATTGCCCTAAGACAATCCTGAAAAAATAATTTTTAGTTGAATGAAGTAATAAGACCTGCGATGTATTTCTGTACTTCGGTTGAGTCCATAACATTTACTCTGCCGTCGCCGTTAACATCACCGATTTCAAGCTGAAGAGAAGTAATTTCCATCAGACCGCAGGCATATTTCTGCATAATTGTTGAGTCGGTAACGTTTATTTCGCCGTTGAGGTCGATGTCACCCTTCTTGTACTCTGTAGGTGTGTAGTCATCAGCCATTTCAGATGAAAGCCAAGCCGCACGGCTTGTCATCCAGTCAACGCAGTAGTTATACATACCCTCAAATGTGTTTGCATAAGTTGTGACTTTGCTGTCAACTGTGTAAGTCTTTGTTGAAAGGTCAAAGCTTGCAACATTAAGGCTTGTGTGGTCGGCAATCCAGCTTCCTGTGTCAAGAAGCCAGCCGCTCTGATAGTTCATTTCGGCACTGTCGCTTACAAGCTCATAATACTTGTCAGCGGTGTAAATTTCTTCATTGATGATTGAGTTTGTATTTGTGCCGGCAAAGTGGTTGATTGCAGGAACGAAATCTTCAAACCAGATCTGCGGTGCGGCGGCAACAACATAGTTATTGCGAGAGATGTAGTTCATAATGTTTGATGTAGTTCTCGAACCTGATTTTCTGCCCTTGTACTGACACCACCAGCCTGAATACTCTTCATAATCGGAAACACCGATGTTGCTGAGTTCACGCTCAACGCCGACTGCATTGCCGAGAGAGTTGTCGTAATCCCATACAGGTGAGGCGAAGAATTTATATGTGCCGTCGGTATCCTGCTTGTAGGTGAAGAAAAGACTTGATGCACCTGAGTCCCAGTTTTTGCCGAGCTCGTTGATGAGATAGATTTTTGTAAGAGAATCGAGGTCTGCAACTGTTGAAGGGTCTTTTGACTTGCTCTTTACGGTGTTGAAGAAGTTGTCGAACTTAGTCTTGACATATTCCTTTACTTCCTCATAACCTGTGTCGCCTTCTTCAAGTTCAGGACACTTGATAGTTACTTTGTTACCGCTTGATGTTTCAACATAGTAATCCTCGCCGTCAGTTGCGCTTGCGTCAACTTCGCAGAGGAAAGGGAAGTCCTCTTTTACTGTGCCGTCTTCGTTGAGATAATCTTCCTCTTCAAAATCCTCAATGAGAGTGTTTTTGCCAACTTCAACCTTTTCAGTTATGAGGTATGAACCCCAGTAATAGCCGTTTGCGTAGAAGTCAACGTATCTTGAATCTGATGCGTAAGGCATTCCTACTGCGTCTGAAAGGTCGTAGAGGAATCTGTTTCTTGAAAGTGAGTCGTCCTGATAGTTTGCAAGGATAGAATACTTTTTACCCTTGTCCATACCGGCAATCTTCACGTTTGAATCATATGTAATGTTGTAAGCTTTCTTGGGCTTGCCCCATGTGGTGTTGCCTCTGCCTTTGATTTTCTTGACAGATGTGTTGTCAATGCTTCCGTCAGGCTCAACAATTGCACCTGTAGCTTTTGCACTTCTGCTTTTGTCTACGTTGAGGTATGTCATAAGCTCAGTGCCGTTGCCGTCAGCGTCGCTGTTGTTGATGTAGATAGCCGCTTCGGCGTTTGACTTCATAAAGTTAAGGGTGTAGGTTTTGCCGTCAGCAGTAACCGTTACAGGTGTGTCAACGCTGTACGTCACAATTGCCGATTCGTCAGCAGAAATCTGAGTGTTGCCTACTTCTACGGTGCTGTCATACGCATTGTAAATTTCAACTTCCGTATCGCTTGCAGATGAAGGGAGGAAAAAGTACATAACATTGGAATTTACTTTATTAAAATCTTCATCGTGCTCGCACTGCCAAGCCTGCCATGCTTCGGTGTCTGATGCTCCTGCAACAGCGTGAACATAGAGGGCATCGTAAGTGTTGAACGATATCCCTGCTGATACAGATGAATTGTCAGCTTCAGCCGCACTTACGGCAAAAGAAGAAAATGCACTGCAAGTTATCATTGTTGCAAGAATGATTGATAATGCTTTTTTCAATTTCGTCACTCCTAAAAATTCAATTAGTTATCAAATAACCGTCACAAACTAATACTATCATATATATGTAGTGAAAATCAAGCGAAAAATTATTTTAAAATTCAAAATTTTTAGGTTGTTTTATGATAACCTTTATTTTTTAAAAATAGTTTGATATAATAAGTATCGGACGAAGATAGGAAAGGGCGGAAAATTAATGAAAAAAGGCAGAAAATCAAAGCATATTCTTACCGTAACACTTGCGGCGCTTATCGTTCTCTCAACAGCCGTAGCAAGTGTTATGTCGGGATGCGGAGAAAGTGCAGAGTCAACCGGCGAAACAGTTGTAGTTTCCGAAACTCAGATCGTTACAAGTATAGTTGAAGAAACATATGCTACTGACGAAAACGGCGAAACAATCGTAAGCGATCAGAACAGCAACAGTTCAGATTCTGACAGCAATTCATCGGAGAATTCAGAGTCAGGAAACAATTCTTCCTCAAACACTTCAAAGACAAGCTCAAGCAACAGTTCACAGAGCAGTAATTCTTCAAATAATTCGGATTCAAGTAAGACGAGCAGTAACAGTAGTTCAAATAAAACTCAGGCAAGCAATGCTTCTTCGGATAAGTCGAATTCAAACGGTTCAAATAATTCTGATGATACTGACAGCAACAACAGCAGTTCATCAAATTCATCAAGCGACAATAAGACTGTAAGCAGTTCAAAAGCACTTACAATCGACGGCAAAAAGGTGTCAAAGGGAAGTACGGTAACTTGTGTTTACAAGCTCAAGTCACCTGAAGCACTTGAAAATTATCAGGCTTCGATCAAGTACGACTCAAAATACCTCAAAGTAACGAGTGCAAAGCTCAGTGAAGAAGCAAGAGGCGGCGGAATTCTTAATTTCAAGCTTGACGGTGAAATTAAGTTTAACGGCTCAAACATTTCATCGGGATATGATTATGAAAACGGCGGAGAATTCCTTACAGTAACTTATGAGGCTCTTGCAACAGGAAGCACAACAACAACATTCGAGTGGGAAGTTGCAACAGGTATGTCAGGCAAGTCTTATGTTACCGACAACAAGCCTGCAAGCGGACTTAAAATTTCAAAAACATATTCATAAGCTATAAAAATTATACGATGTTAAAAGCTCTCCTTTTCAGGAGGGCTTTTGTCGTATACGAAATTATTCGGCAGAACTCGGTCGAAAAAGTAAAATAATATTTCTTTTTTCTTTACAAATCCATAAGATAATGTTATAATTCAAATAGTACAATCACTACAGGAGGTTATGATAATGTTTCCTCTACCTTTTGACAAGTTCACAATTTCGACTAAAAAATCAAAAGATATTATTATTGAACAGATAAAGCGTGTGGTTGAAGATGGGAATTCCTGTTTTCAATGTACAGGTGATAACGGCAAGTTTTTCATAGGTAAATTTAAAGATAACTCATTCAAAATTTCTCCGATAGTCAGGACTGGAATAAGAAACAGCTTTACACCTGTACTAAAAATCTGTTTTGCAGACAATGAAAGCAATACTGAAGTCAATATTTTTGCAAGAATGTCGCTTTTTGCAATTGTTTTTATGAGTATATGGCTTGGTATGGGATTTTTTTCTGCATTGATGTCTGTTTTTCTTCTTATAAACCAAGCCGAGTTTGTTCCCTTTATTATTTCTGTTGTAATGTTGATTTTAGGGAGTTTGCTTATGTGTGTTTCATTCTGGTTGAGCTACTCAAAAGCTAAGAAACTCTTGACAGAGATAATTAAAGAGTAACATGATTTTAGCGGAAAATTATGATTATGTTTCCTCAACTAAAAATTATCAAAGAAATTTTGCAATATTTTTAATATAATATCAGACAAGCACAAAATTTGTAAAATATATTGTGAATTGCGGCTGTATTGTGGTATAATATAATTTAACGGAATTAATGAAATTTACAGAGGGATATTTTTTATGAAGGTAGACAATAAAAAAGCGGGAATTATTTTGGCTGTGCTTATCGTGATAAGTCTGGCTGTGAGCACGATTTTTATGACGACAAAGCAGGGCTTTCATGAGGACGAGCTCCTCACATACAACCTTGCCAACTCTTCAAAACAGCTCAATGTTGACGGTGGCTGGAACACAGCGGAGGATTTCAACGAGTACCTTACGGTGAGTGAAAATAACAGGTTTGATTATGCTCAGGTTTATCAGAATCAGATAATCGACGCATCGCATCCGCCTTTTTATTATGCACTCGTTCACACGGTGTGTTCGTTCTTCCCTGAAACATTCAGCAAATGGCTTGCGTATTCCATAAACGTTTTTGCTATGGCAGGAATTTTGATTTTGCTGTTCAAAATCGGCAAAAAAGTGACGGGCAACAATTTGTATGCCCTTATCGGTGCAGGAGCGTATGCTCTCAGCATAGCGTGCATAACAACAACGATTTATCTGAGAATGTACGCAACTCTTACATTCTTTGTGCTTTCATTTTTATATATGAGCCTGAAAATGTATGAGAAGAAAAACACCGTGAAGCTTTCTGATTGTTTGTTGCTTTTCCTGATAGTCGTGCTCGGTGTGCTCACACAGTATTATTTCATTCTTTTTGCAGGACTTATCGGACTTGTTTTCCTCGTGTTCAAAATCAAGGAAAAATGCGGTAAAGACCTTGCAAAATACATCATTACAGCAGTGCTCGGTGCAGTAGTTGCACTGTGCATCTATCCGTATATCATCTCAAATGTCCTCGGCGGAAACAGAGGTTTAGGCTCGATCGAGCTTGACATTGACGCCATTACTGTTGTGACATTTATCATCTACAAGCTTTGCACATACATCGAAGTGCTTTCAAAGGATCTGTTCCTGAATCAGATATGGCTTTTTGTGCTTTGTGCAGTATGTGCAGTCGGATTCGGAATTTATTTCAGATTCGTGAAGAAGCAGAAGCTCGGCAGAAAAGCAATGTTCGTTGTTTTTCCTGCAACCGTGTATTTCATCGGAATTTCGCTTCTTTCACCGTTCAACAGCGACAGATATGTTATGGCATCACTTCCGCTTGTGTCGATGATGTTCGCTTTTGCGTTTATTAAAATTTTCAATCTTATCAAAAACAAAAAGGTGCACTATGCGCTTCCTGCCGGAATTGTCCTTGCGAGCGTGATAGGATTTGTGACCGTGACGCCTTACTATACATACGGCAAGACAAATCTCTATGATGCAAAGACCGATAACTGCGTGTTTGTCGGAACTGCAATGACCGAGTGGAACAAGTGTATCGACAAGTTTATGAACTACGACAGCACAATGATAGTGCAGACTTCGGAGATGTCATCAACTCTGATTGATGAACTCGGAGAATTTGCAAATAAGCGTGGAGTTATCACAAACGGCAAGGTCGAAGAGTTTGCAAAGGGCTATATGAACAACGGCGAGGATAAGCAACTCACCGACAGTATGGCTGCATTAAAGACCGACGAAAAGCTCGGCGGTCTTGACGATGTAACGGTTTACATTTCTCGTCTTGCAGACAAAGACAGCGTGATTGAATACATTACGGAAAATACAAAATTCAAGAACTGCGAGCTGATTCAGGAAGATTACAGCTTTGAGGAGTTTTACAATTGGTATGACTACTTTGTGGAAACAGAGTCATACTGCAACGTTTATCGTTTTTATTAAGGAAACAGGTGATGATTTTGCAGAAAAAGGACAGAAAAGATTCAATCGGTATCGCCTTTTCGGGAGGCGGTTTACAGGGAATAGCCCATATCGGCGCATACAAGGCGCTGTGGGAACTCGGAATAAAGCCTGATTATGTGTCAGGAACAAGCTCAGGTTCATGTATGGCGGCAATCATTGCAATGGGCTGTACGCCTGATGAAATGGCTGTGCTTGCAAAGAAGCATTGGAAAACTCTTGCCGAAATTGACAACGGACTTATCTTTAAGGCACTTGCACAGTTTATACTCAACAAGAAAATTAAGAAAGACGGAATTAAGTCAGGTGAACTTATTTCCGATGTGATAAAGCAGATTATGGACGAAAGAGGAATCAAAGGCTTTGATGATCTGCCGATAAATCTTTCTGTCTGCACCGTTGATACGCTCACGACAGACGAGTGTATTTTCACAACCGAGGACGAACACCTCGAAAACGACCACATTCATTACATAACAGGCGCACCGCTTGAAATTGCGGTTCGTGCAAGTATGTCATTTCCGGCAATCTACACGACCTGTAATTATGATAAATACAATTTTATAGACGGCGGTTCAAAGGATAATCTGCCTGTAAAAATTCTCAAAGATATGGGAGTAGGCAAGGTGCTTGCAATCGGCTTTGACATCATCAACTACAACCCCGATGCAGGTCTTGACGGACTTATCAAGGTTATCTGGAGAGCACTCGATGTGTATTCGATAGACGGCACAAGAAAGTCGATGGAAATGGCTGACTACGCTGTTGAGATTTTCAACAAGAACACACAGCTCTTTTCTATGGATAATATGGACGATACGATCGAGGAAGGCTATAACGCAATTATGGCTCACAAAGATGAAATTTTAAGAATTTTCGGCTGATAATAACAGAAAAATGTCCGGCAGACTGCATTGACCTGTCGGACATTTTTATTTTATAGTCAACTGCTCGATTATGCCTGTTTGATAAGCGTGACTTTTCGCTTGTCTGAGGAAATAATTCCTTCCTCATTGAGCTTTTTGATTTCCCTCATCATCGCACTTCGGTCAACTGCGAGATAATCTGCAAGGTCCGAAAGCGGAAGCGGAAGCGTAAACTTATGGCTGTTTTCCTCTGCGCTGAGATATTCAAAAAAAGACATAAGCTTGCTCCTCAGTGTTCGCTGACAGAGGATATCAATATGTACAAGCGACTTTCTTGCAGTTGTCATAATCATATGGTCGATGAATGCAACGTGCTTTGCACAGCGTTTTTCGCAACAGTTGATTAGCTTTTTGTATTTGATGAACTCAACGGTGCAGTTTGTTTTTGCCATTACATAGAAGAGATTTTCCTCGGTGTCGGGGAGAAAATGCTTGCCGAAAACATTGCCCTTTTGATAGTAGTCGATTATCCTTCTCTGCTCCTCGGCGTTTAGCGTGGAAAGGTAAGCAGTACCGCTTGTGATTATTCCAATTGTGTCATTTTCAGGTGAACATATTGTAATAATTTCGCCTCGGTTGTATGTCCTCGAAACAGGGGAAAAACACTCTCTAAGCCCGATGAAATCTGCGTTTGTGAGGTGTGAAAGCGCTGAAAAACTGTTCATTAAAACCACTCCATAATGTGTGTTAAATTTTATCTGAATACTATATGTAGTTATTATACTACAAAATAGTTGCTTGTGCAACAGTATAATGAAACTTTTTGTTGTATAATAAATCCTGCAACGCAAAATTAATGGAAAAGGAAGGGGATCATATGAAAATTATCAAGCGTAACGGCTCGGAAGAAGATTTTAATTTAGACAAAATCATCAACGCCGTAAGAAAAGCAAACAACTCGTCAGAACCGAGATTTCTGACAGATGAACAGATCAATGACATAGCAGACTATGTTGAATATAGATGCAACAAAATCAAGAGAGCCGTATCCGTGGAAGAGATTCAGGATATGGTTGAGGATCAGCTCATGGCTAAGGGTGCATTTGAGCTTGCAAGAAGATATGTGAGATATCGTTACAACCGTTCTCTTGTTCGTAAGGCTAACACAACAGACAACCGTATTCTTTCACTCATCGAGTGCAACAACGAGGAAGTAAAGCAGGAGAATTCAAACAAGAATCCAACTGTCAACAGCGTACAGCGTGACTATATGGCAGGTGAAGTAAGCCGTGACCTCACACGCAGAATGTTGTTGCCTCCTGATATCGTTGAAGCTGACAAGCAGGGCATCATTCATTTCCATGATTCGGACTATTTTGCACAGCATATGCACAACTGTGACCTCGTAAACCTTGAGGATATGCTTCAGAACGGCACTGTAATCAGCGATACTTTGATTGAAAAGCCTCACAGCTTCTCAACAGCCTGCAACATCGCAACTCAGATCATCGCACAGGTTGCAAGCAACCAGTACGGCGGTCAGAGCATCAGCCTTTCGCATCTTGCGCCGTTTGTGCAGATTTCAAGAGAGAAGATTCGCAGGGAAGTTGCAGAAGAAATTGCAGACCTCGGCATTGAGATCACAGACGAAAAGATGAATGAAATTGTTGAAAAACGCCTTCGCAAGGAAGTAAACAGAGGCGTTCAGACAATTCAGTATCAGGTAGTAACACTTCTCACAACAAACGGTCAGGCTCCGTTTGTAACTGTGTTTATGTACCTCAACGAAGCCAAGAATGAGCAGGAAAAACAGGACCTTGCTCTCATCATTGAAGAAACCCTCAAACAGCGTCATCAGGGCGTTAAAAACGAGGACGGTGTGTGGATAACACCTGCATTCCCTAAGCTTGTGTATGTTCTCGAAGAGGACAACATCACAGAGGACAGCAAATACTGGTATCTCACTGAGCTTGCCGCAAAGTGTACAGCAAAGAGAATGGTACCTGACTATATTTCCGAGAAAGTAATGCTTCAGACTAAGATCGACAAAAACGGTGAAGGCCATTGCTACACCTGTATGGGCTGCAGAAGCTTCCTTACACCTTATGTTGATGAAAACGGCAAGCCTAAGTATTACGGCAGATTCAATCAGGGTGTTGTAACAGTCAACCTCGTTGATATCGGTCTGAGTGCAAACAGAGATATTAATAAGTTCTGGAAGATTTTTGACGAGCGTATGGAACTTTGCCACCGTGCACTCCAGTGCCGTCACGAAAGACTCACAGGCACACTTTCAGATGCCGCTCCTATTTTATGGCAGTACGGTGCGCTTGCAAGACTCAAAAAAGGCGAAACTATCGACAAACTCTTACACGGCGGTTATTCAACAATTTCACTTGGCTATGCAGGTCTTTGGGAGTGCGTTTACAGCCTTAACGGCAAAAAGCTCACCGAGGAAGAGGGCAAAGAGCTCGGACTTGAAATTATGCAGAAGCTCAATGACTACTGTGCAAAGTGGAAAAAGGAAGAGAACATCGACTACAGCCTTTACGGAACACCGCTTGAAAGCACAACATATAAGTTCTCAAAGTGCCTTCAGAAGCGTTTCGGCATAATCAAGGGTGTTACTGATAAAAACTACATAACAAACAGCTATCACGTTCACGTTACAGAGGACATAAACGCATTTGAAAAGCTCAAGCTTGAATCAGAATTTCAGGTGTTGTCACCGGGCGGTGCAATCAGCTATGTAGAAGTGCCTAATATGCAGGACAATATCCCTGCCGTGCTTCAGGTTATCAAGTTTATCTACGATAACATTATGTATGCTGAGCTCAACACAAAGAGCGATTACTGTCAGGTATGCGGATATGACGGAGAAATCGGCATTGTTGAAGAGGACGGCAAGCTTTTGTGGGAGTGCCCTAAGTGTCACAACCGTGATCAGGACAAGATGAACGTAGCAAGAAGAACCTGCGGATACATCGGTACACAGTTCTGGAATCAGGGAAGAACTCAGGAAATCAAAGAGAGGGTGCTTCATCTCTGATGAATTACGGTGAAATCAAGAATTTTGATATTGCAAACGGTGAGGGAGTAAGAGTTTCGCTGTTTGTGTCAGGATGCACTCATCACTGCAAAAACTGCTTTAATCCCGATACATGGAATTTTAACTACGGAAAGCCTTTTACAAAGGAAACCGAGGATTATATCATCGAATGTCTGAAGCCTGATTATATCGACGGCTTGTCGCTTTTGGGCGGAGAACCGTTTGAACCTCAGAATCAGAGTGTGTTACTGCCGTTGCTCAGAAGGGTACGTCAGGAGCTTCCAAAAAAGACAGTCTGGTGCTATACGGGATATCTCTATGATGACGAACTTTTGTCAGAAAGCCGTGCAAGATGCGAGCATACAGATGAAATGCTTTCGATGATCGACGTGCTTGTTGACGGTGAGTTCGTGCAGGATTTGTATGATATAAGCCTTTCATTCAGAGGCTCGTCAAATCAGCGCATAATCGACGTAAAAAAATCACTTGCAACAGGTGAAATCACACCGTATATACTCACAAGCAGAAATTTATAATACAAGCCAAAGGGGCACTCCAATTTCGGAGTGCCCCTGAGTTTGTATGACGGGCATATCAATGCTCTGTGGTGAAAGTCCACTGGGAGGTAGTTACCGACTAACCCGAAAGCGACTTGCAAGTTTCACATCGTGAGGTGTGGGAGAGAAGAAGCAATAGCGAAATCGTAGCCTGACGGA
>JAXJYO010000050.1:0-74776 GCA_036306945.1 Ruminococcus sp.
CATTCCGCATATCATTATTGTCAATACATCAGATACCTTGTAGTAATACCCTTTGTGTCCGATCTCTTTCTCTAATTCTTCCATTTTCTCTTGTAATCTCTCAAAACTTTTCATTTTTACCACCCACTTATGTTATACCATTCAACCTTGAACTCTAGGTAGGCTTTTATTTTTATTACAATTTTATTTCAAAATTAGATTCACGTGCACAATGTATTGTGGGTGTATTGACAAAAAAGCCGTAAATGTGTTATTATACAATAGAATACAAATGTAAGTTTAATGAAAAATGTTTTATTTTTTGAATTTCAGATTTGTGAACGGGGGATTATGAATAATGAATACTGCAATAATTCTTGCAGGCGGTGTCGGCAGTAGAATGGGTGCTGACAGACCAAAACAGTTTTTGATGGTTCAGGACAAGCCGATAATTGCATATTGTTTTGAGATATTTCAGAAACATTCTGAAATAGACAATATGGTGGTTGTAGTCAGCGATGAGTGGCAGGGCTATGTCGAAGAACAGTCTCAGAAGTATGGAATTACAAAAATCTGCGGATATGCTCCGGCAGGAAAAACACGTCAGCATTCAATTTATAACGGTCTTAAGTCTATTGAAGAGAATGCTCCCGACACAGATATAGTTATAGTGCATGATGCGGCTCGTCCGCTTGTTTCAGATCAGATTATATCTGATTGTATCAGTGGCGCTACTGAATTTGACGGTGCTATGCCTGTTATTTCAGTTAAAGACACTGTATATCAGAGCGAGGACGGATGCAAAATCGGATGCCTTTTAAAGCGCTCTGAACTTTTTGCCGGACAGGCTCCTGAGAGTTTTAAATTCAGAAAATATTTACAGATTCACAACGAAGTTACTGATGAAGAAATCGGTCTTACAGCAGGAAGCAGCGAAATTGCATATCGTCACGGTATGGAAATCAGAATGGTTAAGGGCAGTGAAAGAAACCTTAAAATTACAACTGTAGAGGACCTTGAAACATTTGAGTCTATTTTGAAAGGTGTTAATTGATATGGATACAATGAAGGCAAGAGTATTAAGAGCAGTAGGCGATTTAGAGTATTGTGAAAACTATCCTGTACCACAGCTTAATTCAGGTGAGGTTCTTTTTAAAGTAAAAGCCTGTGGAATCTGCGGTTCAGATATACCGAGAATTTTTGTGAACGGAACATATCATTTTCCTACAATTCCGGGACATGAATTTTCAGGTGATGTTGTTGCCGTTGCTGATAAAGAAAATGAACATCTTATCGGTATGAGAGCAACAGTTTTCCCGCTTATTCCTTGTAAAAAGTGCGAAAGCTGTAATAACGCAAGCTATGAAATGTGCAAGAGCTATGATTACCTCGGTTCAAGAAGTGACGGTGCTTTTGCCGAATATGTAAGAGTACCTGTATGGAACCTTGTTCCGATTCCTGATTCTGTTTCATATGAGGTTGCTGCCATGACAGAACCTTGTGCAGTTGGTGTTCATGCACTAAGACGTGCACAAATTGAAATTGGTGACACTGTAGTTATCTATGGTCCCGGTACAATCGGTATGCTCATTGCTCAGTGGGCAAGAGCTTGGGGAGCAAAGGTTCTTCTTGTTGGTACAGATGTTAATAACTGGGATTTCATTGAGAGTCTTGGATTTTTTGATTATTGCAATTCTTCACACGAAGACCCGATCGAATGGGTCAAGAAGATGACAAACGGTGTAGGTGCTGATATTGCAATTGAAGCTGTAGGGGTGCCTGTAACAGCTTGTAACTGCCTTGAGTCTGTTGCATCAGGCGGAAAAGTTATCTTTGTAGGTAATCCGCATGGTGACTTTACTTTCCCACAGAACACATACTGGCAGATTTTAAGAAAACAGCTTACAATTTACGGTACATGGAATTCAAGCTACAATGATATTCACAAGAGTGACTGGAATCTCGTTGTTGATGCTATGGCTAACGGTAAAATTGATGCCGAAAAGCTCATTACACATAGATTTAACCTTGAAAATATGGATAAAGGACTTGATATTATGAAGAATAATACTGAGTTCTTTGCTAAGATAATGGTAGTTAACGAAGATTAAAGAGGTGTTTTGTATGAGAGGAATGCTTTCACCTTCACTTATGTGTGCAGACCTTCTGAATCTTGAGTCAGAAATAACTGCTCTTGATAATCTTGGTGTTGATTATGTGCACCTTGATTTTATGGACGGAAAGTTTGTTCCGAATATTACTCTTGATACAAATCTCATTAAAGCCGTTAAATCGGTTCTGAAAAATATGAAGAGAGATATTCATATTATGGCTTATCAGCCTGAGCAGTATTTTGACAGAATGGATATCGGCAAGGGAGATATTGTTGCTGTTCATTATGAAGCTTGTGAGAATCTTCATGAGGTTATAGCTGATATACGTTCAAGAGGAGCAGATCCTTTTGTTGTAATCAGTCCTGATACAAAGCCTGACGTGCTTAAAGAATTTCTTAATGAAATTGACGGAATCCTCGTTATGACAGTTTATCCGGGATTTGCAGGTCAGCCGATTGTTGAGGGTAGCTTTGATAAAATCAAGGAAGTAAGAAAACTTATTGATGAGTCAGGCAAGAATATTATCCTTGAGGTTGACGGTCATGTTAGCTGGGATTTATGTCAGAAAATGCGTGAATGTGGTGCTGACTTGTTTGTTGCAGGTTCATCGTCAGTTTATTCAAAGGGAATTGAACTTGATGAAGCTGTAAACAGAATGATGAAATTAATCAATTAAATTCGGGGTGTATTTTTTGGAATACAAAATAGAGATCAAGGAATTGTTTATACAGGACCGTAAAATGGTTCTTACAATAATGGGTGAGATAGCTGATGAATCTATCAATTCTCACTTTTTATCAAAGCCGAAGATAGTTTTACATTTCAAAAACGATAAGGAGGACAGACGTATTCCGTTTGTCCTTTCTAACGTAACTTATGTTGACGGCAAATGCTTTTTCTCAGGAAAATATACATACAGGCTTGACTTGCTTTTCTGGAAAACAAGAAAAGAGTGTCTGCCGTTTGATATGTATTTGAATTTTGGTTTTGCAGACTTTTATGAAGAGGAAATTTCAGTTGACCTTACTCCTGAGGTGTTTGAAACCGATAACAAATGCTATGGTTATGCTTTGGAGGGCAATCACTTTAGATTTGTTCCGAATAGAAAGAAAATTAATCATACTCCTGTAACTCGTTTCTTCGTTGGTTTTGTTGACTTTATAATAAACGTTTTTGAATATCTTACAGCTGTTTTAATGCTTCCTATTTTTGTTATTGACGGACTCTTGAGATTGACAGAAATAAAGCGTTTTCCTGCTCGTTTTAATGATGAAAGCAAATTGAAATGTTTTGTTGCTTTTGTTTTCTGGAGATTTTCACAGGTTTCAAGAAACAAAATTGCTTTATGGACTGTAAAAAGATTCATTTTTAAGAATTGTTACAGATTCTATAAACTCAGAAAAGTTAAAAATAATAAAATAACTTTCATTTCATTAAGACGTGATGATATTTCAGGAAACTTTGCTTTTGTTTATGATAAACTCAAAAATGACAAAAATCTTGATATTGATTTTATTCTTAATGAGCATACGATTGCTGAGATGTCGTTTAAAGAAATCAGAAAGTTTACGAAAGCTTGTGCAATTAGCAAGATTGTAATTCTTGATGAATTTACTCCGCAGATTCATTATATTGATTTAAGGCCTCAGACAAAGCTCATTCAGCTTTGGCACGCTTGCGGTGCATTCAAGACATTTGGTTTTACCCGTCTTTCAAAACCACAGGGTTCACCTCAGCCTACAAGAAATCACAGAAGCTATGATTGCGTAACTGTAAGTTCGACATATTGTAAGAAATGTCATTCAGAAGGTTTTGGTATTCCTACTGATAACGTAAAAGCAACAGGTATTCCGAGAACTGATGTTTTCTTTGATGAGGAATATAAAAAGCAGGCAAGAGAAAAATTCTATTCAGCACATCCTCATTTCAAGGATAAGAAGATTATTCTTTTTGCTCCTACTTTCAGAGGAATGGTTAAGGAAACTGCTTTCTATCCTATTGAAATGTTTAATCTCGAAGAGGTGTGCAGTAAGCTTCCTGAGGATTGTGTTTTCATCGTAAAACATCATCCGTTTGTTAAGGATAAACAGCCTATCCCTGAAAAGTATAAAGATAGAATTATTGACTTATCGGAGGATAATGAGCTTAATGACCTTCTGTTCGTGACAGATGCGATTATTACAGACTATTCTTCACTTGTATTTGAAGCTTCACTTCTTGATATACCAATGATTTTCTATGTGTTTGACCTTGAAAAGTATATCAATGAGCGTGATTTCTATTTTGATTTTAAACTTTATGCACCGGGTAAGATAGTTTACTCTCAGGAACAGCTCATAGATGTAATCAAAGAAGAGGACTACTGTGCTGAGAAAATCAAACCATTTGCAGATATGTTCTTTGATTATCGTGATGGTAAGTCTACTGAGCGTGTTGTAAATTTAATTTACGAAAATTTAAAATAATACTTGACAAGATATATTTTGTGTATTATAATAATTTAGAAAAATAAAGCAAAGCGGAAATGCTTTCACCTGTGGGGTGTCGTCTGCACGGGTCAATACCTAAACTATTTTGTTATGTATTGCTATGCGGACGGATGTATTTCTGTCCGCATTTATTATTTTAAAGTACTTTGGAGGTGCTTACCCATCGGCAAGAAAGATAATATTCAGATCAATGAAGAAATCCATGACAAAGAGCTCAGAATAATCGGTTCTGACGGTCAACAGCTTGGTATTATGTCCGCTAAGGATGCTCTTAATCTTGCAGAGCAGAAGAACCTTGATTTGGTTAAAATTGCTCCGCACAGCAATCCGCCCGTATGTAAAATTATGGATTACGGAAAATACCGTTTTGAACAGGCTAAGAGAGAAAAGGAAGCAAGAAAGAATCAGCGTGTTGTTGATATCAAGGAAGTAAGACTTTCACTTAATATTGATACACATGATTTTAACACAAAGCTTAACAACGCTCTTAAATTCATCAAACACGGCGATAAGGTTAAGGTTTCAATCCGTTTCAGAGGACGTGAAATGGGACATCCGGAAATCGGTCTTGAAACAATGAATCGTTTTGCCGAGGCGTGCAGCGAAACAGCTGTTGTTGAAAAGCCTGCAAAGCTTGAAGGCCGCAATATGCTTATGTTTCTTGCGCCAAAGTCCAACAAGTAATCAATAGGGAGGATACTATTATGCCTAAAATTAAAACACACAGCGGTGCCAAAAAACGTTTTAAACTTTCAAAAAACGGTAAAGTTATCCGTGCTCACGCTAACAAAAGTCATATCTTGAACAAGAAAACAAGAAAGCGTAAGAGAGGTTTACGTCAGACAGCAGTTACAGACAGAACAAATACTGCTCAGATGAAGCGCCTTATTCCTTATAAATAATCAACGCTTCACAAAACTTGAAATATCTATAATCGGAGGTAACATATAATGGCACGTGTAAAAGGTGCGATGATGACTCGCAAAAGAAGAAAAAAGACATTAAAGCTTGCCAAAGGCTATTGGGGTTCTAAATCAAGACATTTTAAAATGGCTAAACAGGCCGTAATGAAGTCAGGCAACTATGCATACATCGGTCGTAAGCAGAGAAAGAGAGATTTCCGTCGTCTTTGGATCACTCGTATTTCAGCTGCTTGCAAGGCTAACGGTATGAACTATTCAACATTTATGAACGGTCTTAAAAAAGCAGGTATTACATTAAACCGTAAGATGCTTTCTGAAATCGCTATTTCAGACCCTGCTGCTTTCACTTCACTTGTTGAACAGGCTAAAAACGCTTAATTAAAATTATTGTGATTGCGTTTGGGTTAACCCAAACGCAATTGCTGTTTTAAGGAGATTGCTATGCTTATTCTTACAAGCAAGGATAATAACAACATCAAAAATGCTGTAAAGTTAAAGAAAAGTGCAAAATTCAGACGAGACACAGGTCTTTTTATTGCGGAAGGTTTGAGAGTTTGTTATGATGCAATGCTCAGTAAAGCCCAAATTGATACACTTTTTGTTACTGAAAAGGCAATTGAAAAAAATCCTGATAAATTCAACGAGATTTCTGCTTATGCTGAGAAAACTTTAATTGTTTCACCTGCATTATTTGCATTGATCAGCGACACGGAATCGCCTCAAGGATTCCTTTGTGTAATAAAAGCACTTGACAAAACGACTCAGTTTGATACAATTAAAAATAACGGAAAATTTCTTGCACTTGATAATGTGCAGGATCCGAATAATCTCGGAACGATTTTGCGTTCAGCCGAGGCTTTTGGTGTTGATGGTGTTATTATGTCAAAAGATTGTTGTGACATATACAGTCCTAAAGTTGTAAGGGGAAGTATGGGTGCTGTTTTCAGACTTCCGTTTGTTATATGCAGCAGTATTGCTGAGTATTTGTCTGAAAACCCTCAACTCAATTCATATGCGGCTGTTGTTGACAGCAATGCATCCGACATAACAACTCTAAAATTTGCTGAACCCTGTGTTGCTGTAATAGGCAATGAGGGTAACGGGCTTAAGGATGAAACAATTTCTGCCTGTAAAATAAAAATGACTATACCTATGAAGGGGAAAGCCGAGTCGCTTAATGCTTCTGCGGCTGCATCAATAATTATTTGGGAAATGATAAAATGATTTCGTCAAATGCAAAATATTGGATATGGATATCTCTTGCGCTCGGATTCAATAATCCGAAAGTCGGAAGTTTGAACAAATTATATGATGATATCACTTTCTTTTATTCCAAGGGTGAAAGAGAGTGGCGGTTTTGCGGCATTTTATCTGATAAGGACATTAATAGACTTTCAAAAACAAAGCTTGAATCGGCTGAAAGAGTAATAAAAAGATGCAATCAGCTTGGATATTCTGTTCTTGCAATTGATGATGAAAAATTCCCAAAATCACTTTTGAATATATATGCGCCGCCGGCAGTTATTTATATAGAAGGTAATCTGCCTGATATAGATAACCGTCTTTCAATAGGTATCGTCGGTACAAGACGTGCGACAAAATATGGTCTTGATAATTCATATAAAATCGGATACGCATTGTCGAAGTATGGTGTAACCATCGTGAGTGGTGGTGCACTTGGTGTTGATTGTGCATCGCATAGGGGCTCACTTGCGGCTGACGGTGTAACTGTTTGTGTCAGAGGTTGCGGTATTAACTGCGAGTATCTTAAAAAGAATGCAGAAATGCGTCGTGCCATAACTAAGCGTGGAGCAGTAATATCTGAATATCCGCCTGATGAAGAACCTAAGAAATACTATTTTCCTGCAAGAAACAGAATTATTTCTGCACTTTCTGACGGTGTTCTGATTATTGAAGCCGGAAAAATAAGCGGTTCTTTAATTACAGCAAATCTTGCCCTTGAGCAAGGCAAGGAAGTATTTGCGCTGATGGGCAATAACAGTCCTCAGAACGAAGGCTCAAACAACAGAATCAAAGAAGGTTCTGCAATACCTGTAACAGATTTTATGGATATACTCAATGCTTTTGATAATCTTTATGCTACTGACGAAAGCGTTGATTTTGATAATATTTCCATTGAGGATATTGAAGCCATTCCTGTGAAAGGCAAAAGTCCGTCAATGAATAAACCTAAAACATTTAAAAATATTAATAAAGATAAAAATACGATAGAAAATATCATTGATAATTCTGATAGAGAAATAAAGCATAGAACTGATTTGGATTTGAATCCTACAGCTCAGAGGGTATATGATTATATTTCCAATGAGCCTGTTCATATAGATGATATGGTAAGTGATCTGAATATTCCGGTATATAAGGTTTTAGTAGCACTTACGGAACTTGAAATTAAACATGCAGTAAAAGCACTTCAGGGAAGAAGATATATACTTAATTAACGGAGGTCTGAAATGTCAGATTTGGTAATAGTGGAGTCTCCTGCAAAAGCAAAGACAATAAAAAAATATCTTGGAAGCAATTTTGAAGTAGTTGCTTCTATGGGACACGTTCGTGACTTGCCAAAAGCAAGACTCAGCGTTGATATAAAAAAGCAATTCGCACCCAAATATGAAATTATAAAAGGCAAAGAAAAACTGGTAAAAGATCTTAAAAAACTCGCTTCCGAGAGCGACAATGTTTATCTTGCAACCGACCCTGATAGAGAGGGGGAGGCTATTTCGTGGCATCTTGCATATATTCTCGGTTTACCCGATGATTATTGCAATCGTGTTGAATTTAATGAAATCACAAAAACAGGTGTAAAGAACGGTATGGATAATCCACGTTCTATTAACATTGACCTTGTAAATGCTCAGCAGGCAAGAAGAATTCTTGACAGACTTGTTGGTTATAAATTAAGTCCTTTTGTTTCACAGAAAATCAGAAGAGGACTCTCAGCCGGTCGTGTACAGTCTGTTGCATTGAGAATAATCTGTGACAGAGAGGAAGAAATCAGAAAATTCAAGCCTGAAGAATATTGGACGATTGACGCTAAGTTTATTCCAAAGGGAAGCAGAAAAGCATTTTCAGCAAGCTTGCATTCTGATGTAAACGGTAAAATAAAGATTCAGAATCAGGAACAGGCAGATAAAATTGAAGCTGACTTAAAAGATGCCGATTACACAATTACAAAAGTAAGACACGGTACTCGTAAAAAATCACCTGCACCGCCATTTATAACTTCAACGTTACAGCAGGAGGCTTCAAGAAAATTAGGCTTCCAGTCAAGAAGAACAATGAAGGTAGCTCAGGAACTTTACGAAGGTGTTGATATTCAGGGAATGGGTGCAACAGGTCTTATAACATATATGAGAACTGACTCACTCAGAATTTCAAATATAGCTATCGAAGAGGTAACAAGTTATATCAGCTCAGCTTACGGTGATGAATATCTTCCTCCAAAGCCGAGATTTTTTAAATCAAAGAATAATGCACAGGACGGTCACGAAGCAATCAGACCTTCAATGCCGAGCCTTGCACCTGATAAAATCAAAGATAGCCTTACTTCTGACCAGTATAAGCTCTATAAGCTTATATGGAACAGATTCACTGCATCTCAGATGGCAGATTGTATTCAGAAAACAACACAGGCTGATATTGAAGCTAACGGATATACATTTAAAGCATCAGGATATTATGTTGATTTTCCCGGTTTTACGACGCTTTATGTTGAAGGTAAAGATGAAGAGGATGAAAAAGCTTCACAGCTTCCTCCTCTTGAGAAAAATATGCCTGCAAAGTGCAAGGAGTTAAAGAAGAACCAGCACTTTACACAGCCTCCTGCACGTTATACCGAAGCTTCACTTATCAAAGCACTCGAGGAATACGGTATAGGCAGACCGTCAACATATGCGGCAACCATAACAACTATTACAAGTCGTGAATATGTTAAGAGAGAGGCAAAGAGTCTTATTCCTACCGAACTCGGAGAAGTTTCGACTAACCTTATGAAAGAAAGATTTCCGAAGATCGTAAACGTAAAGTTTACTGCTCAGATGGAAGAAAATCTTGATATGGTTGAGCACGGTGAAGAAGAATGGCATCAGCTTCTTGATGATTTCTATGGTGATTTTGAAAAGACACTTAAGAAAGCTAAAGAAGAAATGGAAGGTGTCAAAATTAAACTTAAAGAAGATGAAACTGACCTTGTTTGCGATAAATGCGGTAAACCGATGGTTGTAAAATACGGCAGATACGGTAAGTTTATTGCTTGCTCAGGTTATCCTGATTGTAAGAATATTCTTAAGTTTGTTGAAAAAACGGGCGTTAAGTGTCCAAAATGTAACGGCGATGTAATTGTAAAGCATACAAAATCCAAGCGTATTTTTTACGGATGTTCAAACTATCCTGAGTGTGATTTTGTAAGTTGGAACGAACCTGTTAATGAAAGATGTCCGCAGTGCGGTGAAATACTCTTTAAGAAAAAGGGTAAAAAGCCTGTTGTATTCTGTGCAAAAGAAGGCTGTGGATTTACTAAAACTATAACTACGGAAGAATAATAATGTATATAAATGTAATTGGTGCAGGACTTGCCGGTTGTGAAGCTGCAGTGCAGATAGCTTCAAGAGGAATAAAGGTGAAACTTTATGAAATGAAACCCAAGAAAAAGACTCCTGCACATCATACTGATTTGTTCGGTGAACTTGTTTGTTCAAATTCTCTCAAAGCAATGCGTATCGAAAGTGCTGCAGGACTTCTTAAAGAAGAAATGCGCAGACTTGATTCATTTCTTATGCAGTGTGCTGATAAATGTCAGGTACCTGCCGGAGGCGCACTTGCAGTTGACAGAGAAATATTTGCAACACTTGTAACCGAAGGTATAAAAAAAAATTCAAATATTGAGGTTATCAGCGAGGAAATAACCGAAATTCCCGATGATGCCATAACTGTAATTGCCACAGGTCCTTTAACATCAGAGCCTCTTGCTGAAAAGATTAAAAAAATGTTTGGTGATTCGCTTTCATTTTTTGATGCGGCAGCACCGATTGTTACGGCTGAAAGCATTGATATGGATTATGCTTTTTGTGCTTCAAGATATGACAGGGGCGGAGAAGATGATTATATCAACTGCCCTATGAATAAGGAAGAGTACGACAACTTTTATAATGAGCTTATAAATGCTGAGCGTGCACCTTTGCATGATTTTGATGTAAATAATCCTAAGGTGTATGAAGGTTGTATGCCTGTTGAAGTTATGGCTCAGCGAGGAGAGGGAACTCTTCGTTTTGGTCCGATGAAACCTGTAGGTCTTGTAAATCCAAGAACAGGGCACAGACCATGGGCTGTGCTTCAGCTTCGTAAGGAAAACTCTTCCGGTTCTATGTATAATCTCGTGGGATTTCAGACAAATTTGAAATTTCCTGAGCAGAAACGTGTATTTTCAATGATTCCTGCTTTGCATAAGGCGGATTTTGTCAGATACGGAGTTATGCACAGAAATACGTTCATTTGTTCACCTAAGGTGCTTAATGCTGATTATTCTGTAAAGGAAAATAAAAAACTTTTCTTTGCAGGACAGATTACCGGTGTTGAGGGATATATGGAATCAGCCGCTTCCGGTATTATGGCAGGTATAAATGCTTGCAACAGACTTTTAGGCAAAGATACTATGATTTTACCTAAAGAAACAATGATTGGTTCGCTTTCATCGTACATTGCTGACCCTACAGTTGTAAAATTTCAGCCTATGGGAGCTAATTTTGGTGTTCTGCCTGAACTTGAAAACAGACCAAGAGATAAAAAAGAGCGTGGTGCAGCTTATGCAAAGCGTGCGCTTGAAGTTTTAGATGAATATTTAGAAGTAAATACAGAGGATTAATATGAAGATTATTGTAGATGCTTTTGGCGGTGACAATGCACCGCTTGAGATTATCAAAGGTTGCGTTGACTCGGTAAAAGAGTTTGGCGTTGAAATTATACTTACAGGTAATGAAAAAATTATCAGAGATGTTACCAAAGAAAACAATCTTTCT
The DNA here is from genome assembly GCA_036306945.1 of Ruminococcus sp. Lineage (GTDB taxonomy): Bacteria > Bacillota > Clostridia > Oscillospirales > Acutalibacteraceae > Ruminococcoides. The sequence continues at coordinate 11,538 of JAXJYO010000050.1, forward strand.
CTTGATAAAATTGAAATTGTACATTGCGAACAGGTAATCACAATGGAAGATACTGCTGATTCTGTTCTCAAATCTAAAAAAGACAGCTCTATGGCTGTTGGTTTAAGACTTCTCAATGAAGATAAAGGACAGGCTTTTGTCAGTGCAGGCAACAGCGGTGCTCTTTGTGTTGGAGCAACACTTGCGATTAAGAGAATCAAAGGCATCAAACGTCCTGCTTTTGCGCCTGTACTTCCGTCTGAAAGCGGATTCTTTATGCTTATAGACGGTGGGGCAAACATTGATTGTCGCCCTGAAATGCTTTATCAGTTTGCTCTTATGGGTTCTGTTTATATGGAAAAGGTTATGGGTATAAACAACCCGAGAGTTGCTCTGGCAAATGTCGGTGCTGAAGAGCATAAGGGAAGCGAGCTTTATCAGAATACTTATCATCTACTTTCTGAAAGCAAGCTTAACTTTATCGGAAATGTCGAGGGCAGAGATATACCAAAGGGCGTATGTGATGTGGTTGTTTGTGACGGTTTTGCAGGCAATATGATTCTTAAAACCTATGAAGGTGTGGCAATCACTCTTATGAAGCAGATCAAGCATATGTTTGCTGACAGCACAAAAGGAAAACTTGCGGCAGCTCTTGTTATGAAAGATTTAAAAGTGATGAAATCACGTTTTGATTATAATGCGTATGGCGGTGCGCCTATTCTTGGAGCATCAAAGCCTGTATTCAAGGCACATGGTGATTCAAAAGCTGTAACTCTGAAGAATGCAATACGACTTTCAATAGACTATGTGAATGCAAAAGCTATTGATGAAATTTCTTCTTCACTTTAATTTGAGGAGATAAATAATGTTGGATTTACAGAATAAAATAGGATATAAATTTAAAAACACTGCCTTGCTTACCGAAGCTCTTACACATTCCTCATATGCTAATGAGCACAAAGCACAGCATATTAAATATAATGAACGACTTGAATTTCTCGGAGATGCAGTGCTCTCAATCGTAGTTTCTGATTACATATTCAAAAATTGCCCTGATTTGCCTGAAGGTGAGCTTACAAAACTCAGAGCATCACTTGTATGTGAAAAGTCACTATATGAATTTGCTAAAAAAATCAACCTCGGCAAATATCTCGTACTTAGCAAGGGTGAAAGAAATAACGGAGGTGCAGAGCGTCCGTCTATACTTTCAGATGCATTTGAAGCATTAATTGCCGCCATTTATATAGATGGCGGTATTGAACCTGTTTCAAAGCATATTTTAAATTTTGTAGTACCTGCAATTAAAAATGCGAAAAAGAAAAGAATTAACGACTACAAGACTACTCTTCAGGAAATTATTCAGAAAAATCCCGGTGAACAGCTTGAGTACGTTCTTGTAAACGAAAGCGGCCCTGACCATAATAAGCATTTTGTTGTTGAAGTTCACCTCAACAGTAATGTTATCGGTAAAGGCGGCGGAAGAAGCAAGAAGGAAGCCGAACAGCAGGCTGCAAGAGAGGCTTTGGAGCTGATGGGTTATTAAACACAGTAATATTTCAATTTTTATACCGCATAACGGATGTCCGAACAAATGCAGTTTTTGCAATCAGAAGAATATTACGGGACAAGCGTATCAGCCGACACCTGATGATATAGCTATTGTTTTAAACAAAGCTGTTTCAGATTTAGGTGAAAGAACAAAAAATGCTGAAATAGCATTCTTCGGCGGAAGCTTTACAGCTATTGACAGGGAATATATGACTTCTCTTCTTAAAGCTGTACAGCCATATATCGAAAAATTTCAGGGAATCAGAATATCAACAAGACCTGATTGTATTGACAAAGAAATTCTTGATATTCTGAAGTTGTACGGAGTTACTTCGATTGAACTTGGCGCACAGTCAATGGATGATGTTGTTCTGAGTGCAAATAACAGAGGCCATAGTTCATATGATGTGATAAAATCATCTGATTTAATTAAGGATTATGGTTTCTCGCTTGGTTTGCAGATGATGACAGGACTTTATAGATCTGATTTTGATAAAGATATAGCAACAGCAAAAGCTTTTATAAATCTAAAACCTGACACAGTAAGGATTTATCCTACTGTTATTATGAAAGATACAGAACTTGCAGAACTTTATCTTTCAGGTGTCTTCAAGCCATATACGCTTGAAGAGTCAGTTGATCTCTGTGCAAAGCTGATTATGATGTTTGAACACGAGAATATAAATATCATTAGGCTCGGGCTCCACTATTCTGACAGCCTGATAAATAACAGCTACGGAAATAATTACCATCCTGCATTTAAGGAACTGTGTGAAAGTAAAATTTTTTTTGATGAGTTTCTTGAAAAAGTCGATGAATCAAAGTGTAAAAATAGCTTTACAGTTTTTGTTAATGAAAAATCTTTGTCAAAATTTTACGGACAGAAAAAGGGTAATATTATAAAGCTTACGGAAATGGGCTACAGTTTTAATACTGAGTTTGACAATACACTCGGAAAATACGATTTATATATCAAATAGGGGTATTTGAATGCGCTTAAAATCATTGGAAGTACAGGGATTCAAGACGTTTCCCGATAAAACTAAATTGTCTTTTGAACAGGGGATAACTTCGGTTGTTGGCCCTAACGGTTCAGGTAAAAGTAATATCAGTGACGCTATCCGTTGGGTTCTGGGTGAGCAGTCGCCTAAGAGTCTGCGTTGTTCAAAAATGGAGGATGTTGTATTCAACGGCACCGATAAACGTAAAAGACAGGGTTATGCGGAAGTAACTCTCAATATTGATAATTCAGATAGATTTCTTGATTTCAATGGTGATGAGGTTGCGGTCACAAGACGTTACTATAGAAGCGGTGAGAGTGAATACCTTATCAACAAAGCGGCTGTCAGACTCAAGGATATAAATGAATTATTTATGGATACAGGTCTTGGTCGTGACGGCTACTCAATGATAGGTCAGGGTAAAATCGACAGCATTGTATCATCAAAAAGCGAAGAACGCCGTGAAATTTTTGAAGAAGCGGCAGGTATCTCAAGATATAGGTACAGAAAAATTGAAGCTGAACGTAAGCTTAAAAACACAGAAGATAATTTATTGCGACTTCGTGATATAGTTACAGAACTTGAAGAGCGTGTAGGACCGTTGCAGAAGCAGTCTGAAAAAGCACAGCAATTCTTGACCTACTCTGAGGAAAAGCGTGGTCTTGAAATTGCATTGTGGCTTATGACACTTGATAAGTCACAGGATAACATAAAACAGCAGGATGAGAAAATTTCAATTGCAAGAGCTCAGTATGATGATGCCGAGCAGTCACTTGCAGACATTCAGACTGAAACAGAGGAAATTTATACTAAAAAAGGTACTTTGTCATCTGAAATTGAAAGTATACGCTCACAGATATCAAATACTGAATCTGAGATAGCACAAAAACGTTCACTTGTATCAGTTGCCGAGAATAATATTCTTCATAATAACGAAAATATTGAAAGAATAAATAACGAAATTCTTGAAAACGAGCAGAATGCTGATGAGCTTGAGAAAAAAATTGCAGAAAAGCAGGAAAAAATAACTGTTCTTGATGCTGAAATAATTGAAAAACAGAGAAAATACAGTGAAATTTCTGAGAAACTTAATATAATCAATCTTGATTCGAGCAAAAGCGGAGATGTTTTACAGAAACTTACTTCTGAACTTTCAGTGTTAACATCTCAGTCTGCTGACGCAAGAGTAATTGAAATGACATCAGAAAGTACAATTGCCGAACTTACTTCAAGAATCGAAACATTAAAATCTTCAGATGAAGAAAAGTCATCTCAATTAAAAGAGCTTGAAGAGATTTTTTCAGCATATGATGAAGATTTAAAAGAAGCGCAGGAAAAAATCAATTCATACAAAAACTCAATAGATGGACTTGAATTAAAACTTGCTTCAAAGGATAGGAAACGAACAGAAGTTAAGGCGGAAAGTGAAAAACTTATGCTTGATGTTAAGGAGCATTTAAGAAAAATTTCCTTTCTTGAGAATTTAGAGAGAAATTTAGAGGGTTTTTCAAAAAGCGTTAAAGTAGTAGTCAATGCCGCTAAAAACGGAAAGTTAAAGGGGATTTGCGGTCCTGTATCAAGAGTTATTTCTGTTCCGTCAAAGTATGGTGTTGCAATTGAAACAGCTCTCGGAGCCGCTATGCAGAACATTGTCGTTAATACTGATGAAGATGCTAAGCAGGCAATTCGCTTCCTTAAATCTACAGACGGCGGACGTGCAACTTTTCTTCCGTTGAACACAATTAAATCCCGTGAACTCAGGGAAAACGATCTTGACGATTGCTATGGTTTTGTTGGTGTAGCGTCTGAATTATGTTCATGTGAAGAAAAGTATAATAACATATTAGGTTCATTACTCGGAAAAATTGTAATTGCTGAGGATTTAAACAGTGCAACAGCTATTGCAAAGAGATACTCGTATAGATTTAAAATTGTAACACTTGACGGTCAGGTCGTTAATGCAGGTGGCTCATTGACGGGTGGTTCGCTCAACAGAAACACCGGACTTCTCAGCCGTGCGTCTGAAATTGAGCAGTTGAAGGCTGCAACAGCTGATCTTCAAAAAAAATCAGAGTCAGCAGAAAAACTTTGTGAACAGATTACAAGAGAATATGCATCAATCGAAGCTGAACTTTTAGGCACAAGAGCTGACCTGTCAAATAAGCAACAGGATTTTGTAAGACTTGAAGCTGAAAAGAAATCCTGCGAAACTGAACTCAATAATTCAAAATTGTTTATGCAGAATTGTAAAAACGAAATTAACGAATGTGTAAACAGAATTGAAATACTAAAAAATAGCAGTAAGCAGGCAAAACAACAGCTTGCTGACCTTAATATAAAAATTGCCGAAGCTGAAAGCAAAGTCAACGATGTAACGGGAAACAGAGCCGAGCTTACACAGAAAAGAGAGGAATTTACCTCGCTTCTCCAGAATATTCGACTTGAGATTGTTACTGCACAAAAGGATATTGATGCTCTTAATTCTGAAATTGTTTTTGCCAAGAGCACAGGTTCAAACAATGATGAAAAGAAAGCTGAACTGAATAATCAAATAGAGAAAATTAAAAGCAGTATTTCTGAAACCGAAAGACAGATCGAAGAGATCAATGCTGAAATTTCCGCACTTGAAGCAAGTCAAAAGTCAATGTATTCAAAGATTGACGAGATCAACGAACAGAGAGATTTACTTGAAAAACGCAGTGTTGAAATCAGAACTTTGGAACGTGACAAGACTTCCGAACGTGAAACTTCAGGTCGTGAACTTGCAAGACTTGAGGAAAGAAAGATCAATATTCAGAAGCAGTATGACGATATAATTTCAAAACTTTGGGAAGAGTATGAACTTACAAAGCGAGAAGCTGAAGAAACTGCAATTAAAATTGAAGATTCTGCTAAAGCATCAAAAAGACTTAATGAACTGAAACAGAAGATCAAAGGTCTTGGAAATGTAAACGTGTCAGCAATTGAAGAGTACAAAGAAGTATCTGAAAGATATGAATTTATGAGCACTCAGGTCAATGACGTTGAAAAGTCAAAGAAAGAGATTGAAAAACTCATTACTGACCTTACAAAGCAGATGAAAGAAGTATTTATTGAAAGTTTTGATCAGATCAACAAGAACTTCACATATACTTTCAAGGAACTTTTCGGAGGCGGTACAGCATCACTTTCACTTTCCGATCCCGAGAATATTCTGACAAGCGGTATTGATATTCTTGTTCATCCGCCGGGAAAAATAGTTGTACATCTTGATGCTTTATCAGGCGGAGAGAAAGCTCTTGTTGCAATTGCGCTATATTTTGCTATAATGAAAGTAAGACCTGCACCGTTCTGTGTAATGGACGAGATCGAAGCGGCTCTTGACGATGTAAATGTTTACAGATTTGCAAGCTATATGCGTCGACTTACAGACAAGACCCAGTTTATTTTGATTACCCACAGACGTGGTACTATGGAAGAAGCTGATGTTCTGTATGGTGTAACAATGCAGGATGAGGGTGTTTCAAAGCTTCTTGAATTGCGCTCAACTGAAATTGCATCGAAACTTGGTATCGAAACAAAATAAAGGACTGAATATATAATGGGATTTTTTAGTAAGATCAAAGAAGGTTTAAAAAAGACAAGAGCTGCCGTAGTCGGACAGATTGACTCAATGCTCAAATCTTTTACAAAAATTGATGAGGAACTTTTTGAAGAACTCGAAGAGCTTCTTGTTATGGGAGATGTCGGAGTTGCTACATCTGAAAAAATTTGTACAGAACTCAGAGCAAGAGTAAAAAAAGAAGGAATTACAGACCCTGCACAAATAACTACTCTTCTTGAAGAAACAGTTTCCGAAATGCTCAAGGGCGGAGAAGAACTTGACATTTCAACAAGTCCTTCAATTATTCTTGTAATAGGAGTTAACGGTGTAGGAAAGACTACAACCATAGGAAAGCTTGCTAATAATTTGTCAAAACAAGGCAAGAAGGTGATTCTTGCTGCAGCCGATACATTCAGAGCGGCTGCAATTGAACAGCTTGATATTTGGGCTCAGAGAAGTAATTGTGAAATTATCAAGCAGAATGAGGGAAGTGACCCTGCTGCTGTAATTTATGATGCGATTTCTGCTGCCAAAGCAAGACACGCAGACGTAATTATCTGTGATACAGCAGGACGACTTCATAATAAAAAACATCTTATGGATGAGCTTGCAAAAATTAACAGAGTTATCGACAGAGAACTTCCGGATGCATCAAAAGAAAAACTTCTTGTTCTTGATGCCACAACAGGACAAAATGCTGTAAATCAGGCGGAACAGTTCAGAGAGGCAACTGGTATTACGGGTATAGTGCTTACAAAGCTTGATGGTACTGCAAAGGGCGGTGTAGTTCTTGCAATCAAGGAAGGACTTGGAATTCCTGTAAAATACATCGGTGTCGGTGAACAGATAGATGACTTACAGCCGTTTAATTCCGATGACTTTGCAAAAGCATTATTTGCTAAGACGGAGTGATTATATGAAATTCATAATTGCTACAAACAACAAGAAAAAGCTTTTGGAGCTTGAAAGAATTCTCAAGCCGCTCGGAATAGATGCAATTACTGCAAGAGAAGCCGGCGTGGAACTTGATGACGTTGAAGAAACAGGTACAACTTTTGCTGAAAATGCATTTATAAAGGCTGATGCCGCCTTCAAAAAAACAGGGTTACCTTCAGTTGCAGATGATTCAGGACTTTGTGTTGATGCACTTGACGGCAGACCGGGAATATACTCAGCACGTTATGCGGGCGATAATGCAACTGACGAAGAAAAAATCTCAAAACTTCTGACTGAACTTGAAGGGGTAGAAGATGAAAAGCGTACAGCGCATTTTGCTTGTGCAATATGTTGTATTTTACCTGATGGCTCGAAAATTGAAGTTGAGGACCGTTGTCAGGGAAAAATAGCTTTTGAACCTTGCGGCGACGGTGGTTTTGGCTATGACCCTGTATTTATGTATGGCGATAAAAGTTATGCTCAACTCTCTGCAGAAGAAAAAGATGCAGTAAGCCACAGAGGACAGGCATTGAGAAAATTAAAAGCTGAACTCGAAAAATATTTTGAAAAATAAATCCGAAAGGAATTTTTATATGCTTACAAGTAAACAGCGAGCTTATCTGCGTGGACTTGCAAATAAGCTTGATACGATTTTAATTGTCGGAAAAGGCGAAATTACAGATAATATAATTATGCAGGCAGATACTGCACTTACTGCAAGAGAACTTATTAAAGGCAAGGCTCTTGAGAATAGTGCATACTCTTCAAGAGAAGCTGCTGAAATTATTGCAGAAAAATGTAATGCCGATGTGGTTCAGGTGATCGGCTCAAAGTTTGTGCTTTACAGACCAAATCCTGATGAGCCAGTGATTACTCTTCCAAAAGCTAAGAAAAAATGAGCAAAATAGGTATTTTGGGCGGAACTTTCAACCCGATTCATAATGGACACATAATGCTTGCTCAGTATTGCAAGGAACAATTAGGACTTGACAGAATAATATTAATTCCTACTTTTACTCCGCCTCATAAAGTGAGTAAAGATCTTGCAAGTGAAGAACACAGACTTAATATGTGCAGACTTGCTACACGATGTCTTGAAGGGTATGAAATATCTGACATTGAGATTTTGCGAAAAGGTAAAAGCTATACTTATCAGACATTAATTGCTTTAAAAGAATTATATCCTGATGATACTCTTTATCTTATCACAGGTGCAGATATGTTTCTTACTCTTGACAAGTGGAAAAATCCGGAGATTATTTTTGAAAAAGCCGTAATTGCGGCTGTTCCGAGAAATTTGTCGGATTGCAATACTTTAAAGCAGTTTTATGAGTCTGTTTTAAGAGATATGGGGGCAAAGGCAGAAATTCTTTGTGAACCTGTGATGCAGGTGTCGTCAACTTTTATCAGAGAAAATATTGCTGATGAAAGCATTATAAGTCCTCTTATTGACAGGAATGTTTATGAATATATCGTAAAGAATAATTTGTATCGGAAGTGATGTAATGGATTTAAACGATTACAAAAAAATTATAAAACCTATGATGAGTGAAAAAAGATACAATCACTGTGTCAATGTGGCAAAAGAGGCAGTTCATCTCGCCAAGAAGTACGGTGCTGATGAAAAAAAGGCGGCTATTGCCGGAATACTTCACGATATAACAAAAGAAATGGATAAAGAAGAACAGTTGCAAATTATTCTCGACAGTGGTATAATTTTAGACAATGTTCAGAAAAATGCACCTAAATTATGGCATGGACTCACAGGAAGCCTGTATATTAAAAAGAATCTGGGCGTTGAGGATGAGGATATCCTAAATGCAATAAGATATCATACAACAGGCAGAGCCGGAATGTCTTTACTTGAAAAAGTGATTTTTGTTGCTGATTTTACTTCTGAAGAACGTACATACAAGGGCGTTGAAACAATGCGTAAAAAATCAAGAAAAAGTCTTGAAGAAGCGATGTTATTTGGCTTTAAATTCACATTTACGGATTTGTCAGAACGTGAACTTGCAATACACCCTGATGAAATTTATTGTTACAACGAAATTGTTTTAAATAATATGTAGGAAAGGAAATAGCATATGAATTCATATGAACAGGCTGTTATGGCGGCAAAAGCTATCAGCAGTAAAAAAGGTCTTGATATTCAGGTTATCGAAATCAGCGATGTTTCAGTGCTTGCTGATTATATGGTAATCGCAACCGGTACAAGCTCTACTCATGTTAAGGCACTTGCAGATGAGGTTGAATATCAGCTTGACAAGAATGGTGTTTCTGTCAGCCATATCGAGGGATATCGTTCAAATAGTTGGATATTACTTGATTATGTTGATGTAATTGTAAATGTATTCTCAGACGAAGCAAGAGAATTTTATGACCTTGATCGTTTATGGCAGGACGGAAAACCTGTTGATTTAACAGATATAATAGATTAAGTGCTTGGGAGGACTTAAATTGAAATACAATCATAAAGCGGTAGAACCAAAATGGCAGGAAATATGGGAGGAAAAAGGAGTATTTCACGCAAGTGATGACTCTGAAAAAGAGAAATTCTATGCTCTTATCGAATTTCCTTATCCATCAGGTCAGGGACTTCATGTAGGACATCCACGTCCTTATACAGCTCTTGACACTGTAGCAAGAAAGCGCAGACTTGAGGGTTATAATGTACTTTATCCAATCGGATGGGATGCATTTGGTCTGCCTACTGAAAACTATGCAATCAAAAATCATATTCATCCTGAAATTGTTACTAAGAATAATATTGCACGTTTTAAAAAGCAGATTCAGTCATTGGGTATTTCTTTTGACTGGAGCAGAGAAATCAATACAACTGACCCTGAATACTACAAATGGACTCAGTGGATTTTCATTCAGCTTTTCAAGAAAGGTCTTGCCTACAAGAAAGAGATGAATGTTAACTGGTGTACTTCTTGTAAATGTGTTCTTGCAAATGAAGAGGTTGTAAACGGAGTTTGTGAACGCTGCGGAAGCGAAGTTGTACATAAGAAAAAGTCACAGTGGATGCTCAAAATCACAGAGTACGCTGACAGACTTGTTGACGATCTTGAGCTTGTTAATTATCCTGAACGTGTAAAGGCTCAGCAGAAGAATTGGATCGGCAGAAGTACCGGCGCAGAAGTAGATTTTACAACTACTACAGGAGATACTCTCACTATCTATACAACAAGAGCAGATACACTCTACGGTGCAACTTATATGGTAATTTCACCTGAACATCCGTTGATCGAAAAGTGGGCTGACAAGCTTGGCAATATGGATGAAATCAGAGAATATCAGGCTGCTGCTGCTCGTAAATCTGATTTTGAAAGAACAGAGGTTGCAAAGGATAAAACAGGTGTTAAACTTGACGGCGTAATGGCTATCAATCCTGTTAATAATAAAGAAATTCCTATATTTATTTCTGACTACGTTCTTGTATCATATGGTACAGGTGCTATTATGGCTGTTCCTGCTCATGATACCCGTGACTGGGAATTTGCAAAGAAATTTGAGCTTCCTATCATTGAAGTTGTAAAGGGTGGAAATGTTCAGGAAGAAGCATTTACAGACTGTGCAACAGGTATTATGGTCAACTCAGGTATGCTTGACGGTCTGACAGTTGATGAAGCTAAAGTTAAGATTATTGATTGGCTTACAAAAGAAGGAAAAGGTCATTCAAAGGTTAACTACAAGCTTCGTGACTGGGTATTCTCACGTCAGAGATATTGGGGTGAGCCTATTCCGATCGTGCATTGTGAGAAGTGCGGATATGTTCCGATTGACGAGAGTGAGCTTCCGCTTACACTTCCTATGGTTGAATCATATGAGCCTACAGATAACGGTGAATCACCTCTTGCAAAAATGACAGATTGGATCGAAACAACTTGTCCTTGCTGCGGAGGAAAAGCTCATCGTGAAACAGATACAATGCCTCAGTGGGCAGGTTCATCATGGTATTATCTCAGATATATGGATCCACACAACAAAGAGGCTCTTGCTTCAAAAGAAGCCCTTGAATATTGGGCACCTGTTGACTGGTATAACGGCGGTATGGAGCATACAACACTTCACTTGCTTTACAGCCGTTTCTGGCATAAGTTCCTCTATGATATCGGCGTTGTTACTACTCCGGAACCATACGCAAAGCGTACTTCACACGGTATGATTCTCGGTGAGAACGGCGAAAAGATGAGTAAGTCAAGAGGTAACGTTGTAAATCCTGATGAAATCGTTGATGAATACGGTGCAGATACAATGCGTCTTTATGAGATGTTCATCGGTGACTTTGAAAAGGCTGCTCCTTGGAGTCAGGCAAGCATCAGAGGATGCCGCAGATTCATCGAGCGTTATTGGAATCTCCAGACAAATCTCATCGACGATGATAAAATTCGTCCTGAACTTGAGAGCGCATTCCATAAAGCAATCAAAAAGGTTGGCGAGGATATTGAAAATATCAAGTTCAACACAGCTATTGCTACACTTATGGCTCTCATTAACGATATATCAAATGTTAAGACTATAAACAAGGAAGAGTTAAGAATATTCTCAATTCTTCTCAATCCGTTTGCACCTCATGTTACTGAGGAAGTTTACGAAGCTTGCAAGCTTGGTGATGGCATACTTGCAGAAGCAAAGTGGCCTGAGTACGATGAAGCTAAGTGTGTAGACGAAAGCGTTGAAATTGTAGTTCAGGTAAACGGAAAGATTAAAGCTAAGCTTAATATTCCTGTAGATGCACAAAAAGAAGAGGTTCTCAATCTTGCGAAGTCTGATGAAAATGTCGTAAAAGCGATTGACGGAATGACAATAATCAAGGAGATTGTAGTTCCTAAAAAGCTTGTAAATCTTGTTGTTAAACCATAATAAGAAAAATTAATTTAATTTTTCCCAAAATTCTACATTCCTATTGACATTATTAGTTACATAATGTATAATATGATTTGCAATTATATGCAAAGTACCCATGCCATATGGCAGATGGGAGGGAAGATAGATGGCAGAGATTAGACTCAAGGAAAATGAATCACTTGAAAGTGCATTAAGAAGATTCAAAAAGCAGTGTGCCAGAGCTGGCGTTATTGCTGAGGTGCGCAAGAGAGAAGCTTACGAAAAGCCTTCTGTAAAGCGTAAAAAGAAATCCGAAGCAGCTCGCAAACGCAAATACAGGTAATCAAACAGGCGGACAGAGCATTCTGTCCGCTTTTTTGGTTTTATTTATAAGGATGTTTGCTCAAAGTACTTGGGCAGAAGTCTTATGTTATTATAATCTATCTACTCGAATTGAACGCAACGTCACGTTGCTTTTTATGAAAAGGTGAGATTTATGAAAAAAATTCTTGTTTTATTGGGACCTAACCTGAATATGGTTGGTGTTCGTGAAAAGGGAATATACGGAGCAGAAACGGCTGAAAGTATTGAAATTCAGATTAAAGAATACGCAAAAAATTGTGGATTTACTGCCGATGTATTTCAATCAAATCACGAAGGAGATTTAATCGATAAAATCCATGCTGCAAGGGAAGAATATAATGGGGTAATTTTAAATGCCGGTGCACTTACGCATTACAGCTATGCTCTCCGTGATGCGATTGCTTGTGTAAAAATTCCTTTTGTAGAGGTTCATATGTCAAACATTCATGCTCGTGAGGAATTCAGACATACATCAGTGATTGCACCTGTATGTGCAGGTCAGATTGCCGGATTTGGTAAAAACAGTTATTTCCTCGCAATTGAAGCTTTGAAGGATTTGATGTAATGGGTTCGGAATTGTTCTTGAAAAGAATTAACAAGCTCAGAAATATTCTAAAAAATAAAAATGAAGCTGTTTTGCTTACTAATGAGGTTAATATAGGTTATTTTTGCAATTTCTTTCACAGCGAAGGTGTAATGCTCATAACTCAGGAGGACAGCTATCTTCTGGTTGATTTCAGATATATTGAAGCGGCTCAGAAGAAAGCAAACGGATGCAAGGTAATATGTTTTTCTGAACTTTCAGAAGAACTTATTGCTTTGCTCACAGAAAATGGTATTTATAATATCTATTTTGAGGCTTCTGATATTACAGTTGCAAGATTTTCTACTTTCAAAAATGTATTTAACAATCATAACATAGATTGCATTTCATCTGCTGAACTTGATGAGCATATAAAAAGTATTCGCATCATTAAAGACGAAACTGAACTTGGAAAAATTCAAAAGGCTCAGCAAATTGCAGAAAAAGCATATCTCGAAGTTCTCAATTATCTCAAGGTAGGAGTTACTGAGAAAGAAATTTCTGCTCGTCTTGAATACCTTATGAAAATCTATGGGGCTGAGGATAAGTCTTTTGATTTAATTACTATTACAGGTAAGAAAACATCGCTTCCTCATGGCGTTCCTTCAATTGATGTTGTAAAAGAAGGCGATTTCTTTACGTTCGATTTTGGAGCAGTATATGAGGGGTATCACAGTGACACTACAAGAACAGTAGCCGTCGGATATGCAACCGATGAAATGCAAAAAATATATAACATAGTTCTTGAAGCACAGTTATCCGCACTAAAAAAAATTAAGTCAGGCGTTTTGTGCAGTGATGTTGACAAGACAGCAAGAGATATTATTGATAAAGCAGGTTATGGCAAGTTTTTCGGACACTCTACAGGTCACGGAGTCGGACTTGATATACATGAGTTTCCGATAGTGTCAACAAGAAGCCAAACAGTTCTTCAAAAAGGTATGGTTATTACCGATGAACCCGGAATTTATCTGCCTGATAAATTTGGTGTAAGAATTGAAGATATGGTTTTTGTCACTGAAAATGGATATGAAAACTTTGTAACATTGCCCAAAGAACTTATAATTCTATAAAACCCTTGCTTTTTTCATATTTTTTATGTATAATGATATTCGATATATTTCGATGTAAAATTTTCACATCGTCAAAAGTATAATTCAGGAGGTAATACTAATGATATCAGCAGGTGATTTCAGAAACGGCGTTACATTTGAAATGGACGGACAGGTTGTATCAATCATCGAATTCCAGCATGTAAAGCCAGGTAAAGGTGCTGCATTTGTTAGAACAAAAATCAGAAACGTTATTACAGGTTCGGTTGTAGAAAAAACATTCAACCCAAATGATAAATATCCGACTGCCTTTATTGACAGAAAAGATATGGAATACAGCTACGCTGACGGTGATCTTTACTACTTTATGGACACAGAAACATGGGAGCAGATTCCAATCAACAAGAGTGTTCTCGGCGATAACTTCAAGTTTGTAAAAGAGAACATGGTTTGTAAGGTCCTTTCATACAAGGGCAACGTATTTGGTGTTGAACCACCTAACTTTGTTGAACTCCAGGTTACAAAGACAGATCCTGGTTTCAAAGGCGATACAGCTACAAACGCTACAAAGCCTGCAACTCTTGAAACAGGTGCTGAAATCAAAGTTCCTCTCTTTATTGACGAGGGTGAAGTTATTCAGATCGACACAAGAACAGGCGAATATATGGGCAGAGCATAATCTCTGCAGGAGTTTATTATGAATTTAACAGAAAAAATTGCTTACATCAAAGGTCTTGCTGAGGGTTTAAACCTTGACGAGTCAAAGCCTGAAGTAAAGGTTATCAATGCTATCGTTGATTTACTTGACGATATGGCTTATTCTGTAGCAGATATGGAAGAGCTTTATGATGAATTAAGTGCTCAGGTTGATGAAATTGATCAGGATTTAGCAGATGTTGAGTCTGATGTTTATGATGACGAAGATTGTGACTGCTGCGATTGCTGTGATGATGAAGATGAAGAGGATCCTTTTTATGAGGTAACTTGCGGAGCTTGCGGACAGACTCTCAATATTTCAGAAGATGTTCTTCTTGAAGGCGAAATTGAGTGTCCAAACTGCGGTGAACTTCTCGAGTTTGATTTCTCAGATCTTTTTGATGAAGACGGTTGCTGCGAGGACGGATGTACTTGCGGTTGCTGTGATGAAGAAGAATAATTGATTCACAATTTTACACCTCTCGTATAGAATGTACGAGGGGTGTTCTTTTTGCTCTATCATAAGCGTCGAAAAAAACGTTTCAGGCGATTGAAAAGATTTATTCTTATAACTATTGCGTTTTTGATTTCGGTTACTGTTTTCTGTGAATATCATTTGTCAGATTTCAGACCTGAATATATACGAATACAAGCGGAAATTCTGTCTGTTAATTCCGTATGTGATGCGGTTGATAATACCCTTGAGGAAATTAATTACAGCTATGATGATATTGCTAAAATTATCTATTCCGATGACGGAACCGTTCAGGCTATTGAAACTGATTCTATCAAAATTAATAAGATTAAATCGGATGTAACAAAGGCGGTTCAGAGGGAAATTGCCAAAGTTTATGATAATGAAATAGACATTCCTTTAGGTTCTTTTACAAATGTTACTGTTTTATCAAATTTTGGACCTTGTATTAAGCTTACGTTTAATCTAACGGGAAGTTTTTCTTCTGAAATTGTCAGCACATTTGAGCAAGCTGGGATAAATCAGACTATTCATCACATAAGATTATTACTTACATCAAAGATTATGACAACATCGCTTGATTATTCAGGTAATATTACGTTCACAACAGATTTTGAAATTGCACAAACTGTAATTGTAGGCGAGATTCCTTCAAGTTACGGAAATCTATACAAAACATATTGATTAGAGGCAGTCCTGTGGCTGCCTTTTGCTCTTTTAATTATGAAAAGACTGTGAAAATTATTGAAAAACAATATATCTTGTGTTATAATAAAACAGTTAATACAATGGGTTAGGAGGCTTTTGTTTGCCTGATACGATAAATTCAGTAAATATATTGTCTGAAAAGCAATCGGAATATATGAAGCTTATTGCCGAAATTATGGAGATCCGTAAGAGAGGCGAAAAGCCGCTTGCTTTTGTCAGAACATACGGTTGTCAGCAGAATGTTGCTGACAGTGAAAAAATCAAAGGTATGCTTGCAGAATCAGGATTTGATTTTGTTGATGCGCCTGATGATGCAGATTTCATTTTGTTTAATACCTGTGCTGTCCGTGAACACGCCGAAGACAGAGTTTTTGGAAATGTCGGAGCGTTAAAAAATATAAAGAGAAAACACCCTCAGGTTCTCATTGCATTATGTGGTTGTATGATGGAACAGGAACATATTGCGAACAGAATTTATAACAGTTTTCCTTTTGTCGGACTTGTTTTCGGAACACATTCGCTTCATCATTTTCCTGAGCTTATGTACAATTCGCTTGTCAACGGCAAGAGAGTTTTTGAACGTGGAAATGATGATAATAAGCTGTATGAGGGCTTTCCTGTAATGCGTGACGGTACATTTAAAGGTTGGTTGCCTATTATGTACGGATGTAATAATTTCTGTACATATTGCATTGTACCTTATGTCAGAGGCAGAGAAAGAAGCCGTGAAAAGAATATTATACTTGCCGAAGCAGAACAGATGATAAGAGGCGGATATAAAGATATTACGCTTCTTGGTCAGAATGTTAATTCATATGGTAAAAATCTTGAAAACGGAGTCAATTTTGCTCAGCTTATAAGAGAGATAGATTCAATTGACGGAGATTATTGGCTCAGATTTATGACATCGCATCCAAAAGATTGTTCTAAGGAACTTATTGATGCGATTGCCGAAGGTAAACATATCAGCCGTCATTTACACTTGCCTTTCCAAAGTGGTTCAGACAGAATCTTAAAGGCTATGAACAGGCATTACGATAGAAAAAAGTATCTTGAAATTATAAATTACGCCAAGGAAAAAATTGACGGACTTTCACTTACAAGTGATATCATTGTAGGATTCCCGGGAGAAACCTATGAAGATTTCAAGGAAACACTTTCATTGATCAGAGAAGTTGAATTTACTTCATTATTTACATTCATTTATTCACCCAGAGTGGGAACACCTGCTGCAAAAATGGACGACCCGATTCCTGCTGAGGAAAAATCCAAGTGGTTCAGAGAGCTTCTTGATGTTCAGGAGGAGATTGCTGCTAAACGTTGCTCATCAATGGTAGGAAAGATTGAAAAAGTTCTTATTGAAAGCGAAACAGGCAAGAATGATGAATTAAACGGCAGAACAAGCGGAAATATAATA
Source organism: Ruminococcus sp. (assembly GCA_036306945.1). Taxonomy (GTDB): domain Bacteria; phylum Bacillota; class Clostridia; order Oscillospirales; family Acutalibacteraceae; genus Ruminococcoides. The sequence goes on from JAXJYO010000050.1 coordinate 28,715, forward strand.
GTAGAACTGAAAGCGCCTAAAGAATTGATCGGAACTTTTCAGAATGTAAAAATCACCAGTGCACGCAATTGGATTCTCAAAGGAGAACTTGCGTAAACATATTATAGAATTATTCGGAGGTAAAAATTATGGATATCATTACAAAAGCAAGAGAACTCGGAAAGGCTCTTCAGCAGGAAGAATCATACATCAAGTTAATGGAAGCTCAGAAAACTGCTGATGCTGACACTGAACTTCAGAGCTTGATCGGTGAGTTTAATTTAAAGAGAATGGCTATCAATAACGAAGCTTCAAAAAATGACAGAGATCAGGACAAGCTTACACAGCTCAACAACGAGATGAGAGAAGTATATTCTAAGATTATGTCAAATGAAAATATGGTTGCATACAACGATGCTAAAGAAGCATTTGATCCTATTGCAACAAGAGTACTTGCAATTATTCAGCAGTCTGCTGAAGGTGCTGACCCTGAAACAGCAGATTACACACAGTCATCTTGTTCAGGCAGTTGTTCAACCTGCGGTGGCTGTCACTGATAAATAAATTGATTTAAGGGTGTGAGAAAATGGCTGAACTGTCTCCAATGATGAAACAGTATTTTAAAATTAAAGAAGAAAACAAGGACAGTATTCTGTTCTTCCGTCTTGGAGATTTCTATGAAATGTTCTATGATGATGCAAAACTTGCATCAAAAGAACTTGAACTCACACTCACAGGACGTGATTGCGGACAGGAGGAGCGTGCTCCAATGTGTGGTGTACCTTTTCACAGTTGTGAAGGGTATATTGCACGTCTTGTAGCAAAGGGCTATAAAGTAGCTATTTGTGAGCAAACCGAAGATCCTGCAACTGCAAAAGGTCTTGTAAAACGTGATATTATTCGTGTTATCACACCCGGTACGGTAATGGAGTCGAGTATGCTTGACGAGAGCAAAAACAACTATATTTGTTGTATGTATGCTCAAAACAAGAAAATTGGACTCTGTTTCTGTGATATTTCCACAGGAGAATTATATGCCACTGAAATTTTGGGCAGGGATCACTATAATGTGCTTACAAGTCAGCTTGCAAGCTATAACCCGAGAGAAATTCTTCTCGGCGGAGATGTTGTAAAACTTAAAGAGTTACCTAATTTTATAAAAAACAAGCTTTCAGCAGGTGTCGAAATGCTTGAAGATGAAAAATTCGATTTCGGCATTTGCTTTGAAACTGTAACTTCACATTTTAAAGAAGAAGCAGAACTTGTTAAAGACAAAGAAGTGCTTGTATCTGCAATAGGCGCATTGCTGTCATATCTAAAACATACGCAGAAAAGCGGTCTTGAAAGAATCAACCATATTGAGTTGTATCAGGAAAGCCAGTATATGCGACTTGATTATAATACTCAGCGTAACCTTGAGCTTACACAGACTATGCTCACAAAAGAGAAGAGAGGTTCGCTTCTTTGGGTGATTGATAAGACAAAAACAGCAATGGGCAAACGTCTTATTCGCTCATGGCTTGAGCATCCGCTTATGAATATCACTTCAATCAACAACAGACAGTCTGCTGTTGAAGAGCTTGTAAATGATACAATGCTTCGTCTTGAAATTACTGATAATATTTCAGGAATTTTTGATATTGAAAGACTTATGACACGAATCGTTTACGGTTCTGCAAATGCCAGAGATTTGCGTTCGTTGTGTTCAGCTATTCAGAATCTGCCGAAAATTTCTGAACTGATATCAGCTTGTAATGCTACTTATCTCAAGGTTATCTACAAGAATATTGATGTTCTTGAGGATATTCATGATTTGATAGACAATGCGATAGTTGAAGAACCGCCGTTTACAATAAGAGAGGGCGGAATGATAAAGCAAGGTTATAGTGAAGAGCTTGATATCGTGACAAACGATATGAACAATTCAAAGGATATTCTTGCTCAAATTGAAGCAGAGCAGAGAGAAGCTACCGGAATTCCGAAACTTAAAGTTGGTTATAACAGGGTATTTGGATATTATATTGAAGTTTCAAATTCTTATAAATCTCAAGTACCTGAAACATACATAAGAAAACAGACGCTTACAAACTGTGAAAGATACATTACTCAGGATTTAAAGGAAGTTGAAGGCAGAATTTTAGGTGCAAAAGACAGATCTGTGGCGCTTGAATTTTCAATTTTCGATACTATTAGAAAGACTGTTGCAGATAATCTTGAACGAATTCAAAATACTGCAAAAGCTATTGCAACACTTGATGTTATAACGTCGCTTGCGAATGTTGCATCGGATAACAGATACGTTCGACCTGATGTAAATCTTTCATCTGCTATCAGAATCAAAGATTCACGACATCCTGTAGTTGAAGCGTTGCTCAAAGATGCTCCGTTCGTGCCGAATGACGTAAATCTTGATAGCAACAGTGACAGAGTAGCGATAATTACCGGTCCAAATATGGCAGGTAAGTCAACGTATATGAGGCAAATTGCAATCATTGTTCTAATGGCTCAGATAGGCAGTTTTGTTCCTGCATCATCTGCTGAGATAGGTATTGTTGACAGTATTTTCACTCGAGTAGGCGCTTCTGATGACCTTGCTTCGGGACAATCAACGTTTATGGTTGAGATGAGCGAAGTAGCTAATATTGTAAAAAATGCAACTTCAAAAAGTTTGCTTATTCTTGATGAGATAGGCAGAGGTACTTCAACCTTTGACGGTATGAGCATTGCAAGAGCAGTGCTTGAATATTGCGCTGATAAGAAAAAGCTTGGTGCCAAGACGCTTTTTGCAACACATTATCACGAACTTACTGTAATGGAACAGCTTCTTGACGGTGTTAAGAATTACAGTATTGCTGTAAAAAAACGTGGTGATGACATAACTTTCCTCAGAAGAATTATTCCCGGCGGAGCAGACGACAGCTATGGTATTGAGGTCGCAAAGCTTGCAGGTGTTCCGCAATCAATAATCACAAGAGCAAAGGAAATCCTTGCTGATCTTGAAAGCGGTGATTCTGCTAAGGTTGAAGTTGTAAAAGAAGAAAATGATGATATGCAGCTTTCATTTATGAATACAGTGCAGAGTCCTGTAGTCGAGAAGTTGAAGTCTGCTGATATAAATACACTTACTCCTATAGAAGCAATGAATTTGCTTTATGAATTAAAAAGTATGATATAAATTCTGAAAGGTGGTGACACAATGGGTGTAATCAATGTTCTTGACAAACATGTTGCTGAGTTGATTGCGGCGGGTGAGGTTGTAGAAAGACCTTCTTCTGTAATAAAAGAACTTGTTGAAAATTCAATTGACGCAGGTGCAAAGAATATTACTGTCGAAATCAAAAACGGCGGAACTACATTTATGCGTGTCACTGATGATGGATGCGGAATTTATAGAGATGATATAAAGGTTGCATTTTTAAGACATGCAACAAGTAAAGTTAGGCTTGAGTCTGATCTGGATAGTATTGCAACGCTTGGATTCAGAGGTGAAGCTCTTGCTTCAATCTGTGCAGTATCAAGACTTCAGCTTATTACAAGAAACGAAAATGAAGATGTCGGAACTTGCTATGAGATTGAGGGAGGAGAAGAAAAAAACTTTGATGATGCAGGTTGCCCAATAGGTACAACTTTTGTTATCAGAGATTTGTTTTATAATATTCCTGCAAGAGCGAAGTTTTTGAAAAAAGATGTAGCTGAAGGAAATGCTGTATCAAACATCATTGACAAGACAGCACTTTCTCATCCTGAAATCGCTTTTACTTTTATAAAAGATGGTAAACAGGTGTTAAAAACCTTTGGTGACGGGAAACTCATTTCAGCGATATATTCTGTATTTGGCAAAGATTTTGCAAACGGATTGATTCCTGTTGATTATCAGCTTGATGCAGTCAAAGTTTACGGATATGTTTCCAAACCTGTAAATTCAAGACCTAACAGAAATATGCAGAATTTCTTTATTAACGGTCGTTATGTAAAGACAAGAACTGCTATGGTAGCGCTTGAAGAAGCTTTTAAAGGTTCAATTATGGTCGGAAAATTTCCGTCCTGTGTTCTTAATATTGAACTTCCGTTTGAAATGATTGACGTTAATGTGCATCCAGCAAAAATAGAAGTTCGTTTTATAAATGAAAGACCGGTCTTTGATACTGTTTATCATGCTGTCAAATCATCACTTATGAAAAATGACAGCAGAAAAACTGCTACATTCAAAACAAATACAGCATTTAACGAAATTAATAATTTTAATCCTTTTAATAACGCTCAGGCAATACTCGGCAAGAAGGATAAGGAAAGTTCAGAAAAAATATCAAAATCAGCTTTAAAAAAGCCCGTAAAAGACGAATTTAACCCTTTTGAAGATATATCTTTTAATGAGAAGAAAAATAAGTCTGACGACGAGTCGATTATAAAACAGGAAAAATTTGAAGAGAAAAGACCTAAACCAAGGAGAATCAATATAGACGAAGTTGGTTTTTCGGATTCATCAAATCCTTTTGATATATTTTCAAAACACGCAATTAAAAACGCAAGAAAAGAAGAAACTTACAAGCCGGATATAAAAACTGAAAAAGTTACACATTCTTCTTTTACGGAACCTGAATATGTTCCGAAAAAATCGATACAGCCTGAAATAGCCGAGCCTGTACAGAAAACGCAACCCGAGGTTAAAGAAGAAAAGCCTCCTGTTCTTATAGAGCAGGAAGAGGTTGTAATAAAATACATAGGCGAAGCTTTTTCAACCTACATAATTGCCGAAAAGAATGGCAAGGAAATTCTTTTTATAGACAAGCATGCAGCACATGAAAGAATGATTTATGAAAAGCTTAAATCAGAAAAAGCTGCTTCATTGTCACAAATTCTCTTACAGCCTGTTACAGTAACGCTCGGCAAAAGCGAGTACGATGCCGCTGTAAGTAACCTTGAAATGTTCAAGGAGTGTGCTTTTGATGTTGAAGATTTCGGAAACAGTACAGTTATCGTCAGAAGTATTCCGCAATATCTTGATGCATCAGATGTCAACGATTGCATAATTGAAATGGCTGATTATATCTCGATGGGTAAAAATGATATATTCACTGAAAAAATGGATTGGTTTTATCATAATGTAGCCTGTCGTTCGGCAATCAAAGCCGGAAACAAGAGTTCACCGCAGGAATTGATTGACATAGTAAAAAAGCTTGAGGAAAATCCTCAGATAAAATACTGTCCGCATGGCAGACCTGTCTGCATTGTGATGACCAAGAATGAAATTGAAAAACAGTTTGGCAGGGTGTGATTTTTTGAAAAATTCAATAAAAGTTATCTCTGTCGTAGGTCCCACTGCATCAGGCAAAACAAAACTCGCCGTGGAGCTTGCAAAAAAGTTTAAAGGCGAAATAATTTCTGCTGACTCAATGCAGATATATAAAGGAATGCAGATAGCAACTGCAAAGCCTGACGAAGTTGAAATGCAAGGAATACCGCATCATCTTATGGACTTTTTGCCTGCTGACAAAACATATTCTGTTGCTATGTTTGTGAAAGAGGCGTCAGAATGTATAAACGATATTACTTATCGAGGTAAGCTTCCTATTATTGCAGGAGGCACCGGATTATATGTTGATTCACTGCTGAAAAATATTCAGTTCAGCGATGAGAACAGAGATACAGCACTTTCTGATGAACTCAGAAAAATTTATTATGAGCACGGAATAGAAAAGCTTCTTGAAATGCTTTCAGAATTTGATCCTGAATCTGCAAGTCGCCTTTCAAAAGAAAAGAATGCTAAGAGAATTATCCGTGCAATTGAATTTTATAAAACTACAGGCAAGACTATAACACAGCAGATTGAGGATTCTCAACTTGAAGAAAGTCCTTATGATGCAATAAAAATTGGACTTAACTACAGAAGTCGAGAAAATCTTTATGACAGAATCAACAGACGAGTTGATATTATGCTTGAAAGAGGGCTTATTGATGAAGCAAAAGAAGTTTTAAAGTCTGATTTAAGCTTTACTTCAGTAAAAGCGATTGGTTATAAAGAACTTGCTCCGTATATAAATAATGAGTTATCACTCGATGAATGTATTGAAAAGCTCAAGAGGGAAACAAGACGTTATGCCAAACGTCAGATAACTTGGTTTAAACGAGATACAGAAATTAATTGGCTTTATCCTGATGAATATAATTCTTTTGAAGAAATACTAAATAAAGCTATTGATATAGTAAATAAAGGACTGGGTTAATGGATAAATTACTGTTTAAAAGAATACTGGTAGCAGCTCTTTCTTTGCTTGCAGTTGTTTATGTAGCATACCTACTCATAAGTGCAAACTTTGAAATGTATCCTACAGAAAATGCTGTTCAGGTAACTGTTACCGATAAAATTTTTACTAATGCTTTTATAGTCAGAGATGAAACGGTTCTGACTAATAATACTTCAGGAGTTCTGTCTTATTCCTGTGCAGATGGTGAAGAAGTAGAAGCTGATGGTGAAATTGCAAAAATATATAATAACGAAAGTGATGCACTTGCTCAGACAACTGCTGATGCACTTGAAGAGAAGATGGAAGCACTTCAGAACCTTCAGAAAAATAAGTCAACAAGTGCTGTAGGCATTGATACAATAAACAACTCAATAAATAATATATTGATTTCTTATATTACAAATGTAAATAACGGTGATATTTCTACAGTTATTAACAGTTCTAGTAAGCTTGTTAATGCAATAAACCAAAGACAGCTTTACACCGGTAAGAATGATGATTTTGAAATTGAAATAGCAAGTTTACAGTCTGAAATCAATGAATTGCGAAATTCCTCAGGTTCAAGCATTGGTTCGATTAAAACAGATAAAGCAGGATATTTTTCTGAATACTGCGATGGATATGAGAATTCGATAAAGTATTCTGACATTGACAGAATTAAACTCAGTGATTTGCAGAATGTCAAACAGGAAAATGTGAGTTCTAATGTTGCAGGTAAAATTATCAGCAGCTTGAATTGGTATGTTGCTTGTGAAGTGACTGCCGATGAAGCTACAAGTCTTTCTCTGTGGGACAGTAACGTAACGGTTCTTTTCTCAAATGTTTCATCAGATGCTATTCCTGCAAAAATTGACAGAATTTATCAGGAAACACCTGATTCATCAGCGCTTGTAATTTTTGAATGTGACTATATGGATGAAGGTTTGATTCAGGCTCGTGAAGAACCCATTGAAGTCGGATTAGGAACGTACACAGGTCTTCGTGTGAGCAAAAAAGCTTTATATGATGACTATGTAACAAAAACAATTTATGATGATAACAATAATGCACACACTGAAAAAGAAAAGGTGCAGGGTGTTTATGTGCTTTACGGAAGTGAAGTTCAGTTCAAACAGGTTTCTATATTGTACGCCGATGAAGATTATGTTATCTGTGATCCATCACCTGACGATGGCATATTGTTTAACGGCGAAACGATTTCAATGTATGATCAGGTAATTCTGAAAGGAGATGATTTATATGACGGAAAAGTTATTGAATGATGTTGAGTATAATTATAAGCTGATTAATGAAAGAATTGCTGAGGCAGCTCAGAAGGTCGGTAAGAAAAGAGAAGATATAACTTTTCTTGCGGCAACCAAAACCGTTGCACCTGAAGTGATAAATCACGCAATTTCACTTGGACTTGATCATATCGGAGAAAATAAAGTTCAGGAACTTCTTTCAAAATACGATGAATATAATCTTGAAAAATGTTCTTTGCAGTTTATCGGTCATCTCCAGACAAATAAAGTAAAGCAGATAGTTGACAAAGTTGATTTGATTCAATCAGTTGATTCTGTAAAACTTGCGAATGAAATTGCAAAACAATCATTAAAGAATAATAAGACAACTGATATATTGGTTGAGGTAAACATAGGACGAGAAGAAAATAAGTCGGGTGTCTATCCTGAAAATCTTGAAGAATTGCTCTGCGAAATATCACAAATCGAAGGAATTTCGGTCAAAGGACTGATGACAATACCCCCAATTTGTGATAATAAACATAAAATTTCTAAATATTTTAATAATATGCATAATATATTTATTGACATATCGAAGAAAAAATTAGATAATATAAGTATGACTATTCTTTCAATGGGTATGTCTGCCGATTATTATGAAGCGATACTTGAAGGTGCAAATATGGTGAGAATTGGTTCATCACTTTTTGGCGCAAGAAATTACACTTAATTTTAGGAGGAAATATAAATGGCAGGAATTGTTGATAAGTTTAAACGTATGTGGGACGCTCCTGATGATGAATACGAGTATGACGAGTACGGCTACGCCGATGAAGGTGACGATGCGTACGAGGAAGAACCCGTAAGAGAAAGAGAGAAGGACAGAGAGCTTGGCGGCAGAAACAAGATCGTAAACATTAATGCGACAGCAAAGCTTCAGGTTGGTATTTTTAAGCCGGAACGTTTTGGCGAAGAAACTCGTTCAATTGCTGATGAGCTTATGAAAACACATACTGTTGTTCTTAATCTTGAAGATACAAATAAAGATATGGCAAGAAGAATTCTTGATTTTCTTAGCGGTGTAGCATATGCTAACAACGGAAAAATCAAGAGAGTTGCTACAAATACATATATTATTATTCCGAGCAACGTTGACCTTACAGGCGATGATTTGCTCGATGAATTAGAAAACAGCGGTGTATACTTCTGATAAAGACGAGCTTTTTTATTCAAAACTGGATGACGCTGTCTGCTTGTGTCTGACAAGGCAGAAACCGTATTTCTTTTCATTCATCAGTGAAAGAAAACAAGCCCTTGCTGAAAGCTATTTAAAATCTGTCTGCTTTGAAAATTATTCTTTTTTCGGCGGATATGAGAACAGCGAAAGAAAAGTGCTTGGTTTATTTTATGATGAACCTGACGGCAACTTTCCTGTATCAGCACTTGAGTTTACTTTCCGAAGTTGCGACAAACTCACTCACAGAGATTTTCTGGGAGCACTTATGTCACTTGGAATTGAACGTGAAACAGTAGGGGATATTCTTGTCGAAGACGGAAGATGTGTCATTTTTGTAAAAAGCGAGCTTAAAGATTATATTGTTTCTCAGATTTTTAAAATCGGCAATGTCGGTGTTAAAATTAAAGATGCAGATATAAATAAACTTCCTCTGGGAAGAGGTTTTGAAGAATCTTCATATACAGTTACGTCACTTCGTCTTGATAACATAGTGGCGGCACTTGCAGGTGTTTCCCGTGAGAAAACAAAGAATATTATTCTTTCGGGAAATGTCAGCGTGAATTTTCTGCTTAATCAGAATGTCAGTCACATTATGCATGAAGGCGACGTGTTGACTATTAGAGGTAAAGGTAAATATATTCTGAATGGAGTCCTTGGAGAAACCAAGAAAGGACGTATCAGAATTTCGGTAATACATTATAGATAGGGAGTGCAGATATCAATGCTTACAATTGATGAAATCAAAAATATCAGCTTTAGAAAAGCTACTTTAAGCGGTGGTTACAGAGCTGAAGATGTTGACGCTTTTATTGATGAAGTAATTGCGTCTTTTGAACAACTGAAAAAAGAAAAAACAAATCTTGTTCACAAAATTGATGTGCTTGCTACCCGAGTTGAGCAGTACAGATCTGATGAAGAAACTGTAAGAAATGCTCTTCTTGCATCACAGAAAGTTTCTGATGCCTGCATCAGAGAAGCAAAGGATAAGGCTGCAAAAATTGTTCGTGAGGCTGAAACAAAAGCTCAGGCTCTCCTTGTTGATGCAAACAAGATGACTGCAATTGAAAAAGAAAACTATCTTCAGCTTCAGGCTGATGCTGTTGCACTCAGAAACGAACTTATTGAGCTTTACAGAAAACATATTAAAGCTATTGATGATCTTCCTACATCTGCTGATATTGAAGATTCAAAAACTGCACTTGATGAAAAATATCCTACTGAGGATATTGCTGAGCCACAGCAGGAAGAAGTTCAGCCACAGGTTGAGGTTGCGGAAGAACCTGCCGTTGAGCAGATTGCGGCTGAAGTTGTTGCTGAAAAGCTTGAGGAAGCTCCTAAGCGTTCAAGCAAATTTGCACATCTCAAGTTTGGCGATAATTACGATGTTTCAGCAGAATAACATCAAAATTTTAGATATTGGAGAGAGTACATAAAATGTCCAAGGATTATAATTCTACACTTAATCTTCCTAAAACTGACTTTCCTATGCGTGCAGGTCTTCCAAAGAGCGAGCCTGTAACACTCAAAAATTGGGAAGACGAAAAGATTTACGAAAAACTTATGGAGATAAATGAAGGAAAACCTATGTTTGTTCTTCATGACGGACCTCCATATGCAAACGGAAACATTCATCTCGGAACTGCACTCAACAAAGTCTTAAAGGATTTTATTGTTAGATATAAGAATATGTCCGGCTTTAAAGCTCCTTTCGTTCCGGGGTGGGATACTCACGGACTTCCAACAGAGTTAAAAGCAAGAAAAAAAGCCGGTGTAGGCAGTTCAGCAGACATTTCTGAGATTGAACTCAGAAAAATGTGTGAAGAGTTCGTAAATGAGTATATTGACGACCAGCGTAACCAGTTCAAAAGACTTGGTGTTATCGGCGAGTGGGATAATCCTTATATTACTCTTACACATGACTTTGAAGCTGAACAGATCAGAATTTTCGCTGAAATGGCTTGCAAGGGTTACATTTATAAGGGATTAAAGCCTGTTTATTGGTGCCCTGAATGTAAGACTGCACTTGCAGAAGCTGAAATTGAATATGCAGAGGATCCATGTCATTCAATTTATGTAAAATTCAATGTTAAAGATGATCTCGGAAAGTTCTCTGCTATGGGAATTGATCCTTCAAAGGTATATTTTGTAATTTGGACAACTACAACTTGGACTTTACCGGGCAACGTTGCAATTTGTGTAGGACCTTCATTTGATTATGCAATAATCAAATCAGGTGATGAATACTATGTTATGGCTGAGGAACTCTATAAATCAGCTATGGAAGCTGCTGAAATCACTGATTATGAAGTTGTTGCTACTATCAAGGGTTCAGAACTTGAACTTATGAAAACTGCTCATCCATTTATGGACAGAGAATCAGTAGTTATTGTTGGTGACCACGTTACTCTTGAAAGCGGTACAGGTTGTGTTCACACAGCTCCCGGTCACGGTGTTGAAGACTACGATGTATGTCGTAATTATCCGGAAATTCCGATTATTGTTCCTGTTGATGAAAACGGTGTTCTTACAGAAGAAGCAGGTATGTTTGCAGGACTTAAAACTGAAGATGCAAATAAGCCGATTGCTGAACATCTTGAAAAAACAGGTGCATTGTTTGCGCTAAAAAAGATTATCCACCAGTATCCGCACTGCTGGAGATGTAAGCATCCCGTGCTTTTCCGTGCAACAGATCAGTGGTTCTGCTCAGTTGATGATTTCAAGGCTGATGCAGTAAAGGCTATTGATGATGTTGAGTGGATTCCCGGTTGGGGTAAAGACAGAATTACATCAATGGTAAAGGAAAGAAAAGATTGGTGTATTTCTCGTCAGAGAAAATGGGGTGTGCCAATTCCGATTTTCTATTGTGAAGAATGTGGTGAACCTCTTATTGATAAGAACGCTATGCTTGCGGTTGCTGATTTGTTTGAGAAAGAAGGTTCAAACGGTTGGTTTGCTCACACAGCAGCAGAAATTCTTCCTGAGGAAACAAAGTGTTCAAAATGCGGATGCTCTTCATTCTCTAAAGAAAAAGATATTATGGACGTATGGTTTGACAGTGGTTCTTCACACGCTGCCGTACTCAAAAACCGTCCTTATTTAAAGTGGCCTGCTGACCTCTATCTTGAGGGTGCAGATCAGTACAGAGGTTGGTTCCAGTCATCACTGCTTACTTCTGTTGCAACAATGGGTACTGCTCCTTATAAGGCAGTTCTCACACACGGTTGGGTTGTTGACGGCAAGGGAAGAGTAATGCATAAGTCGCTCGGTAACGGTATTGATCCACAGGAAGTTATCGACCAGTACGGCGCAGATGTACTCAGACTTTGGGTTGCATCTTCTGACTATCATGCTGATATCAGAATTTCTCAGGATATTCTCAAACAGCTTTCAGAAGCTTACAGAAAAATCAGAAACACAGCAAGATATATTCTTGGCAATCTTTCTGATTTCAATCCTGATGAAAACACAGTTGATCTTGAAGAACTTATGCCTATTGATAAATGGGCAATGGCTAAGCTTAACAACCTTATTGACAAGGTGAAAGAAGCTTATGATAAATATGAATTCCATATTGTATATCATGCAATTCACAATTTCTGTGTAGTTGATATGTCAAACTTCTATCTTGACGTATTGAAAGACAGACTTTACACTGAAAAAGCTGACAGCAAGTCACGCAGAGCTGCTCAGACATCAATTTATATCATTCTCAATGCAATGACAAGAATGATTGCTCCGATTATTGCATATACATCTGATGAAATCTGGAAATATATGCCACATTCAGCAAGTGAAAATGCTGAACATGTAATCTTTAATGAGATGCCTGAAAAGGTTGATATCACAATTGATGATGATTTTATGGCTTTCTGGGATGAGATTCACGAACTCAGAGATGATGTTAAAAAGTCACTTGAGTCATTCATTAAGGATAAGACAATCAAGAGTTCACTTGAAGCTAAGGTTAAACTTGCTGCCGGTGGCGCAAAGCTTGATTTCCTTAAGAAAGCTGAAAATGAACTCGCTGCTGCATTTATTGTATCAGAAGTAGAGATTTCAGATAATAACGCTGAACTCGAAATTACAATTGAAAAAGCAGAAGGCGAAAAATGTGAGCGTTGTTGGTCAATCAGCAAGACTGTAGGTCAGAATGCCGAGCATCCTACTATTTGCTCACGTTGCTGTGAAAACTTAAAATAATTTGTTATAATATAAATCGGTGTGATTTACCACACCGATTTATGTTTATGGAGGATTTTATGCCATATATTGCATTGATTATTGGAATTATTCTTGCCGCACTCGATCAGATAATTAAATATTTCGTCACCGTTTATTTACAGCCCGTTGATTCAGTAAGTGTGATTGACAATCTGTTGAGTCTCACTTATGTAGAGAACAGAGGTGTCGCATTTGGTATGTTCAAAGATATGCGCTGGATTTTTGTTATTCTTACAACAATAATGCTTGTGATAATAATTTTCTATATGTTCAAAAAAAGACCTCAAGGTAAGTTTTTCTATATTTGTGCAGGAATGATAATCGGCGGAGGCATAGGAAATCTCATTGATAGAGTGCTGTATGGCTATGTTATTGACTATCTCAGTCTTTCGTTCTTTTCGCCTGTATGTAATTTTGCCGATTATTGCATTACTATAGGAACTGTTATGCTGATGATTTATATTCTGTTTTTCTCTGATGTTGCAAAAAATACCAAAAAGGCAGATTTGAGAAATGACTGAATATAAACTGATATGTAATGAAAACAATATAAGACTAGATAAATTTGTATCATTAGCAGATATAGGTCTTTCACGAAGTGCGGCTACAGGATTAATTGAGAACAATTTGGTTACAGTTAACGGAAAAACAGCTGAAAAGAAACTCAAGCTTTCTGTTGGTGACAACATAACTGTTCTGGTACCTGATCCGGTTGCGTATGAAGCAAAGGCAGAAAATATTCCTCTTGATATCGTATATGAAGATGACGATTTACTTGTAGTGAATAAATCAAAAGGAATGGTCGTGCATCCTGCCGCCGGAAATTATGAAAAAACGCTTGTTAATGCATTGTTGTATCATTGCGGCGATAGTCTTTCAGGGATAAACGGAGTTTTACGCCCAGGTATCGTGCACAGAATTGATAAAGACACAAGCGGTCTTCTTATTGTAGCAAAAAATGATTTATCACATTCTTTTCTTGCCGAACAGATAAAGGAACATTCTTTTACAAGAGAATATGAAGCTGTTGTATACGGTTTACTAAAGGATGAAGAGGGAACAGTAGATGCGCCGATTGGCAGAAATCCTAATGACAGAAAGAAAATGTGTGTTATTGCTAAAAACAGCAAGAATGCTGTTACACACTATTCTGTTATCAAGCGATATAAAGGTTATACACATATAAAGTGTAAACTTGAAACCGGTCGAACTCATCAGATAAGAGTTCATATGGCGTATCTTGGTCATCCTGTAGCGGGTGACACCGTATATGGTGTAAAAAAGGAAAAAGTTGAATTTGAAGGGCAATGTTTGCACGCAAAAAAAATCGGCTTTATTCATCCGAGAACAAAGGAGTATATGGAGTTTGACTCGGAATTACCTGATTATTTTAAGAACTTTTTAATTAAATTGAATAATATCAGTAAATAAATTGCTTTATTTGAAAAAAAGACTTGATTTATTATTTTTTTTATGGTATTATTTATAGGAATTTGATACCGTCGTTTCTCTCGACGCGTTTCAGATAACGGCAAAGCCGTATTTTGAAGCTGATAGTCCGCTGCCATAGGGGTATGAATATCGGGAAAATTAGGAGGATAAAAATGGACGCATTAAAAACAATCGCAGCAAGCTCAGTAAAAGACACAACTCCTGAGTTTGGCATCGGTGATACTGTAAAAGTATCAGTAAACATTCGTGAAGGCGAAAGAGAAAGAATCCAGATGTTCGAAGGCACTGTTATCGCTAAAAGAGGCAGTGGCGTAGCTGAAACATTTACTGTAAGACGTGTTGCTTACGGTGTAGGTGTAGAAAGAGTATTCCCTCTCCACTCACCTAACGTAAAAGACGTTCAGGTTGTTCGTTACGGTAAGGTTCGCAGAAGCAAGCTCTACTATCTCCGTGACAGAGTTGGTAAGGCTGCTAAGGTTAAAGAGCAGATTCGTAAGTAATTCTCGAATAATTAAAAAGGGACTGAAAAGTCCCTTTTTCACTTTACTGAAAACAGCTCCGAAATAATCGGGAAAAATGGATTTGAATTATGATAACCTATTTGCCCGAATTTAATGCAGCGTTATGTTAATTTTTACTTTATTTTAGCAGGTGAATAAATTGAGCGAAAAAAACACATATGAAGAAAACTTAACCGCTGTCGAAAACAATGAAAAAATTGAACTTTCTGCTCAGCTTAATCCAGATATGTATTTCAAGGAAAAAGAAGAGCAGGCACTTGCAGACAATCAGTTTGTTGTTGCAAAAGAAGAAGGTGCAGTATCCGGCTTTTATGATTGGATAAAATGCATTATCTTCGCTATTTCAATTGTAGTAATTTGTCTTACATTTGTTTTCAGACTTGTTGATGTTGAAGGTTCATCTATGGACGATACCCTCGCAACAAAGGACAAGGTTATTGTAACAAATCTTTTCTACACACCAAAGACTAACGATATAATCGTTATATCACATGGTGAGGAATACGCTAATCCTATTATCAAGCGTGTTATTGCAACTGAAGGACAGTCAATTGAGCTTGATTATGAAAACGACAGAATCATTGTTGATGGCGTTGTTCTTGAGGAAGCATATATTGATGATTCAACTTTTGGCGGAAATTACGGTGATAACGTGATTCCGGAGATTATTCCTGAAGGAAAGATTTTTGTAATGGGTGATAACAGAAAGGTTTCACTTGATAGCCGCAGTAAAGAAATCGGTCTTATTGATGAAGAAAATGTAATCGGCAAGGCTCAGTTTGTGGCATTCCCATTTAATGATTTCGGTTATCTCTATTAAATTTTATTAATTAAAATTTACTTTTGTTATTGTATTAAGCTTATTTCTGTTTTATAATAGGAATAAGCTTATTTTACTTTATAGGCAATTGCTCAGTCACAGATGAATTGAAAGCAAGAATCGTGTGTGATTTATTTGCTTTTATGGAGGATAGTATGGATAAATCTCAAAAGCCTCAATTTTATTACAATACAAACAAATTTTCAAACACTGCTTTTGATATTATAAAAACAATTATTTTTGTTTTTGCAATAGTATCAGTTTTGTTTACATATTTTATCAGAGATGCAAATGTTGTAGGAAGCTCTATGGCTCAAACACTTCTCAACGGAGATAAAGTTTTGCTTACAAATTTCAATTATAAACCAAAAACAGGGGATATAATTGCGGCAAATGCTGAAAGTCTTCCTGAAAAACGTATCATTAAGCGTGTTATTGCAACCGAAGGTCAAGCACTTGAAATAGATTATGATACAGGCAAGGTATATGTTGACGGTATTCTTCTTGATGAGGACTACACATCAACAATTACAAGACAATCATCAAACGAATATAAGTTTCCTTATGTAATTCCCGATGACTGTATATTTGTTATGGGTGATAATAGGGCTGTATCACTTGACAGCAGGGATGCAAAGCTCGGACTTATTTCGGAAGATGATGTGATAGGAAAAGCACAGTTTATTTTCTATCCATTTGAAAGATTTACATATTTATATTAAAGGATGAAATTTAATGAGTGAAATGCAGAATATACAATGGTTTCCCGGTCATATGACCAAAACCAAACGACAGATACAGGCGAGTCTTAAACTTGTAGATGCTGTTGCAGAAATCATAGATGCAAGAATCCCCGTAAGCAGCAGAAATCCTGATTTGGATAAGCTTATACAGAATAAACCGAGAGTTATTCTTTTAAATAAATGCGATATGGCAAATCAGACTGCTACCAAAATGTGGATAGATCATTTTGAAAAGCAGGGAATTACTGCAATTCCTGTTGATTGTAAAAGCGGAAAAGGTCTTAATAAATTTGCACCGGCTGTTAATAAAGTTATGAGCGAACGAATCAACAGGCTCAAGGCAAAGGGAATGGTTAATCCGATGATAAGGATTATGATTGTAGGTATTCCTAATGTCGGTAAATCCTCATTTATTAATAAAATGGCAAAACATAACAGAGCACAGGTGGCAGACAAACCCGGTGTTACGAGAGGAAATCAGTGGTATACTATTGCCAAAAATCTTGAAATGCTTGATACTCCCGGTGTTTTGTGGCCTAAATTTGATGATAAAATCGTCGGTGAACGACTTGCATTTACAGGTGCAGTAAAAGACCAGATACTTGACATTGAGCTTCTTGCGGTAAGACTTCTTGATTTCCTTAAAAAACTAAAGCCTTCTGATTTTATAGCCAGATTCAAGCTTGAAGAAGTTGATCTTGATGATATTGATTCATATGAGTTGCTTCATATTATAGGAAAAAAACGTGGAATGCTTATTTCCGGCGGAGAAGTGAATACAGAGAGAGCCGCAATTATGCTTCTTGACGAATTCAGAGCAGCAAAGCTCGGAAGAATCACATTGGAAATGCCATACGGAGAATAAAGATGAATTGGTTGGAATATGAACAAAATGCAATTTCAAAAGGGTTTACATCGGTATGCGGTGTAGATGAGGCAGGAAGAGGTCCGCTTGCAGGTCCTGTATGTGCCGCTGCAGTGATTTTGCCTGAAAATACGGTCATTGAAGGCGTAAATGATTCTAAAAAACTTTCTGAGAAAAAGCGTGAATCTTTATTTGAAGTAATAAAAAGCACCGCTGTTTCATATTGTATAGCGTATGCAACTGTTGAAGAGATAGAGAATTTGAATATTCTCAATGCCACAATGCTTGCGATGAAGAGGGCTGTTGAGGGTCTTGATGTGAAATCCGATTATGCGATGATAGATGGTAACAGAATGCCTGATCTTTCAATAGATGGAGAATGTATTGTAAAAGGCGATGCAAAGTCAATGTCAATTGCCTGTGCGTCAATACTTGCGAAAGTTTCAAGGGACAGGCTTTTATATGAATATGCCAAAGAATATCCGCAGTATCATTTTGATAAGCACAAGGGTTACGGAACAAAAGTCCATGTAGAGGCGCTCAAAGAATATGGTCCTTGTCCGTATCACAGAATGAGTTTTCTCGGGAAGATTTTGAAATGAGTATATTTCCTGCAAAAACTATAGGCGATAAAGGCGAAGAGTATGCTGTGAAGCACCTCAAAAAACAGGGTTACAAAATCGTAGTGCGCAATTATCGAAAAAGATACGGCGAAATTGATATTATAGCTGAAAACAAAGAATATATTGTATTTGTAGAAGTGAAAACAAGACATGAAAATTCAATGACTCAGCCTGTTGATGCTGTTGACAAGCGCAAACGAATGCGTTTGATAAAGACAGCATCAGCTTTTTTGTCAGAAAACGAAACTGAGAAGTTTTGTCGTTTTGATGTTTGTGAAGTATATGTAAAAAGCGAAAATCTCAAACTCATAAGTATAAATTATATTGAAAACGCTTTTGAACAGGAGAACGGATATGCATATTATTGATTTGCATTGCGATACACTTTACAAAGCTGTGACTGAAAACATTTTTCTCGACAGCAATCAAATGGAGGTTTCTCCTTATATAAATAAAGGTATACAGTGCTATGCTATTTGGTTGCCCGATGAATACAGTGGAGAAAAGGCAGAACAGACATTTTTTAAAGCTGCAAATTTGCTTAAATCCGAATGTAAGAGAATTGGTGTTAAATTTGTTGGTAATTCGGATAATTTAAGAAAAACATTCTCAGAAAACAAATTTTCAGCTTGTTTTACAGTAGAAAATTCTTTGGCTCTTAACAATAAAATTGAAAATGTAAAAAATTTTGCTGACTTAGGTGTCAGGATTATGACATTAACTTGGAACGGAAGAAATCCTGTTGGCGATGGGGCAGAAGTTGATAATCCCACAGGAATCACAGAGTTCGGCAAAAAAGTTGTAACTGAAATGGAACGTTATAATATTGTTGTAGATGTATCTCATGCATCGGATAAACTATTTTACGATGTTGCTGAAATTGCAAGACGACCTTTTATTGCAACTCATTCAAATTCGAGGTCTGTTACTTCACATAAACGTAATTTGACGGATGAGCAGTTTGAAATAATAAAAAATAACGGTGGTATAGTAGGACTTAATTTTCATAATGCATTTTTGTCTGATGAACCTGACAAAGCTTCTAAATACGATTTGCTTAAACATACTGAAAAATTTTTGTCGTTAGGCGGAGAAAACACAATTGCCATTGGAAGTGATTTTGATGGTTGCTCATTGTCCGATGATATCAAAGGAAGTATCTCAATGGCGGAAATTTACGAAATGTTTTTAAGATATAATTATAAAGAAAGCCTTATAAGGAAGATTTTTTTTGAAAATGCACTTAAATTCTTTGAAAACTTTGACAAAGAGCGAATTATGTAGTAAAATATTTGATGTTTAAAGTCATTTGAAAGGAAGATTTCAATGTTATACAACAGCACACAGAATGCGGCTGAGGTAGTTTCTTCAGCGCAGGCTATTGCACAGGGCATTTCTAAGGACGGAGGTTTGTTCGTTCCGCAGGAATTTCCTGAGTACGATGAAAACACTTTTAAGGCTCTTCTTAAAACTGATTACAGAGGCAGAGCAAAGAAAGTATTCTCAGATTTTCTTACTGATTTCACAGAAGAAGAGATCAATGATTGCGTAGAAAAAGCATACACAGCTGAGAAGTTTGACGGTGAAAATCCTGCTCCGCTTGCTTTTTGTAATGTTGACGGAAAAACTCTAAATATTCTTGAATTATGGCACGGCCCTACTTGTGCGTTCAAGGATATGGCTCTTCAGATTTTGCCTCACCTTCTAACAAAGTCACTCAAAAAGACTTATGACGGTAAGGATGCAGTAATTCTTGTTGCTACTTCCGGTGACACAGGTAAGGCTGCGCTTGAGGGATTTAAGGACGTTGATCATACAAAGATTTTAGTATTCTATCCTGTTGACGGTGTAAGTCCGATGCAGAAGCATCAGATGAACACTCAGGAGGGTAACAATGTAAACATCTGTGCAATCAAGGGTAATTTTGATGATGCACAGACAGGTGTTAAGAAGATTTTCACAACACCTGAGGTTTCAGCAAAGCTTGCTGAGAATAATATGCTTTTCTCTTCAGCTAACTCAATTAACTGGGGCAGACTTCTTCCTCAGATCGTTTACTATATTTCAGCATATTGCGATATGGTAAATGCAGGTAAGATTGAACTTGGTGATAAGATTAATGTTGTTGTACCAACAGGTAACTTTGGTAATATACTTGCATCATACTATGCAAGTATTATGGGACTTCCAATCAATAAGTTCATCTGTGCATCAAACTCAAATAATGTACTTTCTGATTTTATCAAAACAGGTGTTTATGATAAGAACAGACAGTTCTATACAACAATTTCTCCTTCAATGGATATTCTTGTATCAAGTAACCTCGAAAGACTTCTTTACAAGCTTTCAGGCAACAGCGATACAACTACAAAAGAATGGATGACAGCTCTCAAAACTGAGGGTAATTATGAAGTAACTGACGAAGTGAAGTCTGTTATCAAGGAGAAATTCTACGGCGGTTATTGTGATGATGTTCAGACAAAGTCTACAATCAGCAAGCTTTTTGAACAGGATAAATATCTTTGTGATACACATACAGCAGTAGCTGTTAATGTATATGAGCAGTATGTAAATGAAACAGGCGATGAAACACCTACAGTAATTGCGTCTACTGCAAGCCCATACAAGTTCTCAAAGGCTGTGCTTGAGGCTGTTGCGCCTGAAACAACACTTCCTGAAACAGAATTCGATATGGTTGATAAGCTTAACGAGATCACAGGAATGGCTGTACCGGCTCCTCTTGCAGGACTCAAGAATAAAACTGCACGTTTCTCTGATGTAACAGAGGTTGACAATATGCAGAATTATGTGCTCGGTGCACTCGGAATTGAATAATGTCTTTATTCGCTATAGCTGACTTGCATCTTTCTCTCGGTGAAGATAAGCCAATGGATATCTTTGCCGGTTGGAATGATTATGTAACAAGACTTGAAAAAAGTTGGAGAAGCATAATAACCGATAATGATACGGTAGTTATTGCGGGTGATATTTCCTGGGCAATGAAACTTGAAGAAACTTATACAGATTTCAAGTTTATTGATGATTTGCCCGGCAAGAAGATTTTACTCAAAGGAAATCACGATTATTGGTGGGGAACAAAGAGCAAAATCGACAAATTTCTTGAAGCTAATTCGCTTAATTCAATTTCAATTCTTTTCAATAATTCATATGTTTGTGATGAATATGCAATTTGCGGAACACGAGGCTGGTTTTTAGAAAATGACACTCCTGAAGATGTAAAAGTTCTGAACCGTGAGGTTGGCAGACTCAGAGCATCTATTGATTCTGCAATAAAAACAGATAAAGAACCTGTAGTTTTTCTTCACTATCCGCCTGTTTATGCAGGTACAGAATGTAGTGAAATTATGAATGTTCTTGTTGAATATAACATCAAAAAATGTTATTACGGTCATATTCACGGTCAGCGAAATATCAGAAATGCTTTTGAAGGTAAGTATAAAGGCATTGATTTCAGATTGATTTCATGTGACAAGGTGTCATTTACACCTGTTTTGGTCAGATAAATTCTTAATTTACTATTGGCAAATGCCGATTAGTGTGATATAATTAGATGATATTTAATTTTTTATTTAATAAGTTCGGAGGAATTTTACAATGGCATTAAAGGAATGTACAAAAAAAGAACAGGCTAATTCATACGAATTAGTTGTAAATGTAGACGGTGAAACTTTTGAAAAGGCTGTGAATGCCGTATATAAGAAGCAGGTTAAGAACATTCAGATTCAGGGTTTCAGAAAAGGTAAGGCTCCAAGAAGAGTTGTAGAAAAAATGTACGGCTCAGAAGTTTTCTATGAGGATGCTATGCAGGATTGCTATCCTGATGCTCTTTATGAAGCTGCTAAGGAAGCTGATGTAAAAATCGTTAAGGTTGATACACTTGAAGCTGTAGAAGTTGGTAAGGATGGCTTTACATTCAAGGCTGAAATCATTGTTGAGCCTACAATGGAAATGAACAACTACCTCGGTATTGAAGTTACAAAGAAGTCAACAGAAGTTACTGATGAACTCGTTGACGAAGAAATCGAAAAAGTAAGAGAACGTAACTCAAGAATGGTTACTGTTGAAGACAGAGCTGCTCAGGACGGTGACGTTGCAGTTATCGACTTTGAAGGTTTTGTTGACGGTGTAGCTTTTGAAGGCGGCAAGGCTGAAAACTACAACTTAAAGCTCGGTTCAGGTAACTTTATTCCGGGTTTTGAAGAGCAGATCATCGGTCATAACACTGATGAAGAATTCAGCATCAATGTAACATTCCCTGAAGAATATCAGGCTGAAGAACTCAAGGGCAAGGCTGCTGAATTCAAGATTAAGCTTCACGAAATCAAGGCAAAAGAACTTCCTGAAGTTGATGATGACTTTGTAAAGGACGTTTCAGAAAAAGAAACACTTGATGAGTATAAAGAAGAACTCAAGGAAACAGTTGCTAAGCGTCTTGTTGAAGAGGCTGATAAAGATGTCGATGATCAGATTGCTAACAAGCTTATGGAACTTCTCGAAGGCGAAATCCCTGAAGCTATGTATGACAATCAGGCAACTGAAATGGTTAGAGAATTTGAGATGCGTCTCCGTGCACAGGGTATGGATATGAATACATATATGCAGTATATGGGTATGGATGTTAACGGTCTTAAGGGTATGTACAAGGATGAAGCTGAGAAGAGAGTAAAGCTCAGACTCGCTCTTGAAACAGTTGCAAGAAAAGAAAATATCGAAGTAACAGAAGCTGACCTTGATGAAGAATACAACAAGATGGCTGAAGCTTATAAGATGGAAGTTGAACAGGTTAAGGCTGCAGTTCCTGCTGAGTCACTCACAGAGGACGTTAAGGTAGAAAAGGCTCTCAAGCTTGTTAAGGACAGCGCAGTAATTAAATAATTTGAATATATTTACAAAAACTGTCAATTATATTTTAGAAAGGTTATGATTAAATGGCATTGGTACCATATGTTTTAGAACAGACAAGTAGAGGTGAGCGTTCCTATGATATTTATTCTCGCCTTTTGAATGACAGAATAATTATGTTGAACGAAGAAGTAAACAGTGCAAGCGCAAGCGTTATTGTTGCACAGTTGCTTTATCTTGAAAGTCAGGATCCTACTAAGGATATCAGTCTTTATATCAACAGTCCGGGCGGAAGTGTAACAGACGGTTTCGCAATTTTTGATACAATGAATTACATCAAGTGCGATGTATCTACTATTTGTATGGGTATGGCTGCAAGTATGGGTGCTTTTCTCCTTGCAGCTGGCGCAAAGGGCAAAAGACTTGCGCTTCCTAACAGTGATATTATGATTCATCAGCCTTCAGGCGGTGCTCAGGGTCAGGCTACTGATATGGAAATTCATACAAGACATATTCTTGATATGAAACAACGTCTTAATCAGATTCTTGCTGACAACACAGGACAGCCTATTGATTTAATTGCAAAAGATACTAATCGTGATAACTTTATGACTGCACAGCAGGCACTTGAATATGGTCTTATTGACAAGGTAATTGAAAGAAGATAAAGTGAGGATTGGCTGATGGCTAATAAAAACAACGAGAAGGATATTTACTGTTCTTTTTGCGGCAAGCCGCAGGATATGGTCGGAAGATTGATTGCAGGCACAGGTGCCTATATCTGCGACCAGTGTGTTGAACTTTGTATGAATATTCTTGAGCAGTCCGATGAAATCGAGAGGGAATGTGAAAGCAAAAAGAAACCCGTTCCTCCGGAAGACCCTACTGCTTCAATCGCAGAACTTTTAAAGCCTAAAGAAATCAAAGCTATTCTTGATGAATATGTAATCGGTCAGGATGAGGCTAAGGTTACATTGAGTGTGGCTGTATATAATCACTATAAAAGAGCGTTTTCAAACGATGACAGCATAGATTTTGCAAAGAGCAATGTTTTGTTACTCGGTCCTACAGGTGTGGGTAAAACATTGCTTGCGCAGACTCTTGCAAAAGCTCTTGATGTTCCGTTTGCCATTGCAGACGCCACAACACTAACTGAAGCAGGATATGTCGGTGAAGATGTTGAAAATATTCTTCTTAAACTTATTCAGGCTGCTGATTACGATATAGAGAAAGCCGAACACGGAATTATCTATATTGATGAAATTGATAAGATTGCAAGAAAATCTGAAAATCCTTCTATCACTCGAGATGTAAGCGGAGAAGGTGTTCAGCAGGCTCTTCTGAAAATTGTTGAAGGTACTGTTTCAAATGTTCCTCCGCAGGGAGGCAGAAAGCATCCGCAGCAGGAATTTTTACAGATCAATACTAAAAATATTCTCTTTATCTGCGGTGGTGCTTTTGACGGTTTAGAAAAGATTGTTGAAAAGCGCAAAGGTTCTTCTGTAATCGGTTTTGAATCTCTTGTTCAGTCAAAGGTTGAACTCGATGAAACCGATTGGATGAAAGAAGTTACAGCGCATGATTTAGTAAAATTCGGTATTATTCCCGAACTTATCGGCAGACTTCCTGTTATTACAGCTCTCAGTGGTCTTGATACCGAATCACTTGTAAAAATTCTTACTGTTCCTAAAAACTCAATAGTTCAGCAGTATAAAAAGCTTTTTGAGCTTGATGACGTTGAACTTTATTTTGAGGAAGATGCACTCAGAGCCATTGCTCAGAAGGCACAGGAACAACGTACAGGTGCCCGTGGACTCAGAGGAATTATGGAAGGTGTTCTTACTGACCTTATGTTTGAAACACCGTCTGATGATTCAATTGAGAAAATTATAATTACAAAGGATGTAATTACCGACGGGGCTCAACCTCAGATTACACACAGGAAGGATAAAAAAGCCTTACCTACAAACGCCAATCTAAATAAAAAAGATGCAACGAAGCGTCAGAAACGTAACACAGCGTCTTAATATGTAAATTATAGCTGTATTGCATTATACAATACAGCTTTTAATTTTTCATGAGCATTTGGCTCTGAAAGGATATAAATATGGATTTTGATACACAAGATATATTGACTGTCCCTGTTTTACCATTAAGGGGATTAGTTGTATTTCCAAAATCATTGATACATTTCGATGTAGGAAGGCAAAAAAGCATTGCGGCAATTAACAAGGCAATGAAAAATGACCAGCTTATTTTTCTTGTTACTCAGAAGGATGCTGTTGAAAACGAGCCTTCAATTGTTGATTTATATACAACAGGTGTAATTGCAAAAGTTGTACAGGTATTGAAGCAACCTGAAAATACTACAAGAATTGTTATAGAAGGTCAATGCAGAGCCAGAATCATTGCACCTGTATTCGATGAAAAATGCCTTACTGCTGAGGTAAAGCCGTTACCTGATGAAAGATTACATATGACATCAAGAGATTCGGCTCTGATGAGAACGGTTAAGAAAGAATTTGAAAAATATATGGAGGTATCACCTAAAATGCCTCCTGATATAATATTTAAAGTTGCTCTATGTAAATATCCCGGAGAACTTGCCGATTTTATAACTTCAAATCTTATACTTGACTATCATATGAAACAGTCAATTCTTGAAGTACAGTCAGAAACAGAACGTTTGAAAGAGGTACTTGATGTTCTTGTAAATGAAAATTTCGTACTGCGAATTGAAGCCGAAATTTCGCAAAAAGCAAGACAGAGAATTGACGAAAGTCAGAGGGAATATTTCCTCAGAGAGCAAAAAAAGGTTATTGAAGAGGAACTCGGTGAAGACGATAATCCATCAGCAGAAGCCGAGGCTTATGCTGAAAAGATTGAATCGCTTCACCTTGATGAAAAATCCGAAGAGGTTCTTTTTAAAGAGTGTCAGAAACTGATGAAAATGCCTTACGGAAGTCAGGAAGCATCGGTAATTAGAACATACCTTGATACTGTTACTTCTCTTCCGTGGAATACTGCTTCAAAAGATAAGATTGTTATTTCAAAAATTCGTAAGGAATTGGATAAAAGTCACTTTGGTTTAGAGAAAATAAAGGACAGAATAATCGAACAGCTTGCTGTACGAAAGCTTAGTGAAAAGCAGAAGGGACAGATAATCTGTTTTGCCGGACCTCCGGGTGTCGGAAAAACTTCGATCGCACAGTCAATAGCAAAAGCTATCGGCAGACAAAGCGAGAGAATTGCACTTGGCGGTGTTAAGGATGAAGCTGAAATCAGAGGACACAGAAGAACTTATATAGGATCAATTCCGGGCAGAATAATGTCTGCTGTTCAGAGTGCAGACACAAATAACCCTGTACTTATTCTTGATGAGATAGACAAGCTTGCAAGTGATTACAAAGGTGATCCAACATCTGCATTGCTTGAAGTTCTTGACAGTGAACAGAATAATAAATTTGTTGACCATTATATTGATATTCCTTTTGATTTATCTAATGTAATGTTTATAACAACTGCAAATGACGTATCGGCAATCCCTGCTCCTTTGCGTGACAGAATGGAATTAATTGAACTTAACAGTTATACAAGAGAAGAAAAGTTCAATATTGCTAAAAAACATCTCATTCCAAAACAGCTTGATTTATGCGGGTTCACTGCAAAAGAAGTAAAATTTACTCAAAAAGCTATTTATTCATTGATAGACTTCTATACAAGGGAGTCAGGTGTGCGTACTCTTGAACGAACTATAGCTTCAATTTTGAGAAAATGTGCCGTAAAAAAGCTTGAGGAAGAAATAGATTTCTTCAAAATTGATGAAAAATCAATTGAGGGATTTTTAGGCCATAAAAAATATATTTCCGATAATTACTCAAAGAAGAACGAAATCGGTGTTGTAAACGGTCTTGCGTGGACATCTGTGGGCGGTGAGCTTCTTCCTATAGAAGTCGCAGTTATGGAAGGCACAGGAAAGATTGAACTTACAGGTTCTCTTGGTGATGTAATGCAGGAGTCTGCTAAAACAGCCATTACTTGCATAAGAAGCCATGCTGATGTGCTTAATATTGATTCTGATTTTTATAAGAATAAAGATATACATATCCATGCACCTGAAGGTGCCGTACCAAAAGACGGACCTTCGGCAGGTATTACAATGGCTACGGCAATATACTCGGCTTTATCTTTGAAGCCGGTCAGACACGATGTTGCAATGACAGGTGAGATCACTCTCAGAGGAAGAGTCCTGCCTATAGGCGGTCTTAAAGAAAAGAGTATGGCTGCGTACAAGCATGGAATTTCTACCGTTATAATTCCTAAGGAAAATGAGCCTGATTTACAGGAAGTAGATAAAGCAGTTAAAGAAAAAGTTCGCTTTATACCTGTAGAAAATATAAAAGACGTTATTGCTCTTGCAGTAAATGATACAGTAAGTGTTTCTGAAAATGATTGGAATAATATTACAATTACTGCTCAGAACGAAAGTAAGGCTGTTACAATCAGACAATAGGGGAAATGAGTATGAATTTTAATGAAGTTAGTTTTGAATTTGCCGCAGGCAGAGTAGACCAGCTTCCAAAATCCGATATGCCTGAGATAGTTTTTTCAGGACATTCAAATGTTGGAAAATCCTCGCTCATAAATAAACTTGTACAGAGAAAAGCTCTTGCAAGAGTAAGTGCACAACCGGGAAAGACTGCTACGATCAACTTTTACAGATTAAAAGAATTCAGAATGGTAGATTTACCCGGATATGGATATGCAAAGGTTTCAAAAAACGAAAAGGATAGATGGGCTAAGCTTGTCGAAGGTTATTTTGCTCAGGACAGAAAAAGAGCTCTTGTTATTCAGATTCTTGATTTGCGTCACCCACCTACAGATGACGACCTGCATATGATTGATTTTCTTTACAGAAGTGGTTTCAATTTTGCTGCTGTTCTTACAAAGAGTGACAAATTGAAGAAAACTCAGTTTGAAAAGCAGATGGAATATTATAAGGATATTTTCAGCACAATTGAGCATATTCCGTTAATTCCATTTTCTGCTCAGACCGGATTTGGAAATGACGATATCAGAAAACTGATTGAAGAATCAGTAAATAACTTAAATAATGCGGAGGTATGAGGGATGTTTGTAAATGATTGTCTTAATGTAAATGAGAAAGGACATCTTACAATTGGAGGATGTGACACTGTTGATCTTGCAAAGAAGTACGGCACACCTCTTTATGTACTTGATGAAAATGTAATAAGAGAAACTTGCCGTTCATATGTGAATTCTTTCAAGAAGTTCTATAACGGCAACGGAATGCCTCTCTATGCAAGCAAGGCGCTTTCTTGTAAGGAACTTTGCAGAATTGCAAAAGAAGAAAATATGGGTCTTGACGTTGTATCCGGCGGAGAAATCTACACAGCCTTACAGGCTGGATTCCCAATGGAAAAGGTACATTTTCACGGCAATAACAAAACTGTTGATGAACTGAAGTTTGCTCTTGAATCAAAAGTAGGAAAGTTTGTAGTTGATAATCTTTATGAACTTGAACTTCTGAATGAAATAGCCGGTGAAATGGGTGTTACAGCAAACATATCATTCAGAATCAAGCCGGGTGTTGATGCACATACTCATGACTTCATCAGAACCGGTCAGATTGATTCAAAATTTGGCTTTGCTCTTGAAACAGGTGAAGCCTTTGAAGCTGTTAAAGAAGCAATCAAACTTGAAAATGTATGTTTGAAAGAACTTCATTGTCATATTGGTTCACAGATTTTTGATATCGATCCTTTTGTTGCTGCGGCAGAAATTATGATGGACTTTATCGGCAAAATCAAAAATGAACTTGGTGTTGTTATTTCAGAACTTAACCTTGGCGGAGGATTTGGAATTATGTACACCGATAAGGACGAGCCTGTACCATATGAAAATTATATGGAAAAAGTGTCTGTTGCTGTAAAGGCAAAGTCAGAAGAATACGGCTTACCTGTACCTTTCATATATATTGAGCCCGGTCGTTCGGTAGTTGGTGAAGCTGGTATTACACTTTATACTGTAGGCGGAAAGAAAGTTATTCCAGATGTAAGAACCTATGTTTCAGTTGACGGTGGTATGACAGACAATATTCGTTATGCTCTATATCAGTCTGCTTATACTGTTTTAAATGCAAGCAAAGCTGACAAGGAAGCTGATGAAACGGTTACAGTTGCGGGTAAATGTTGTGAAAGCGGTGACCTCGTTCAGGAACATACAAAAGTTGCTAATATTGAGGTGGGGGATACACTCGCTGTTTTATCAACAGGTGCGTATAATTATTCAATGGCTTCAAATTACAACAGAATTCCTCGTCCGGCAATGGTTATGGTAAATAACGGTGAATCTCGTGTGATTATCAAAAGAGAAAGTTACGAAGATATTATCAGGAACGATATTTAAGCTTAGAAAGACAAGCCTGTACAAAGGGCTTGTCTTTTATCTATTTAACAAATATTGTTATAAAATCTACTTTTAATTTTAACAATTATCCAAAAATAATTATAAATTTAAATTTGCCGTTAATTATTGCAATATTTTAAATTAAGTGATATAATAAATTAGGTATTTTAGGTGTTAATGATTAATTTGACAAGTTTATATAGTTTGATATGACATAATTTGCTAAAAATTATTGAATTTAATGTTTTATTCGCGTAATTAGAAAGAGGAAATCGAATAATGGATAATAAATTAAAAGATAGCAGAGAATATTATACAATAGATTTATTGCATGTTGCTAAAAATATCTGGCATAGAGCTTGGATGATACTTATTACAGGCATAGTTACTGCTGTAATAGGGTTTTCTATATCTTCATTTGCTATTGCTCCTAAGTATTCATCTTCAATAATGTTGTATGTAAACAACAGTTCGGTTTCGATTGGAAGTGCAAGTTTCAGCATTAGTTCCTCAGAAATCAGTGCTGCACAGAGCCTTGTTAAAACTTATATAGTTATTTTGGAAAACCGTACAACACTTGAGGAAGTAATTGAAAAGTCAAAGGTTGATTATACATATAAAGAGCTTTCCGATATGATTGAAGCAAATTCGGTTAACGAAACCGAGGTTATGCAGGTTACGGTAACATCGGAAGATCCTTATGAAGCTTCTGAAATCGCTAATGTTATTGCCGAAGTGCTTCCAAAACGTATTTCTGAAATTATTGAAGGAAGTTCAATGGAAGTCGTAGATGCAGGTGTGCCCAATCTTCAAAAAATTTCTCCTAGTATTTCAAAGTATACTATATTAGGATTTTTAATCGGCGCATTTATAGCTGTTATTCTTGTCTTTATTGAAGCTGTCTTGGATGATACAATTCATGATGAAGAATATGTGTTACAGACGTATGACTACCCGTTGTTAGCAAAAGTACCTGATTTGTTGAATACAGGAACAAGACATTACGGATATTATCAGCAATCCAAGACTAAAACTTGATGATTTAAGGCAGGTGATTGATGATGGGAATGTTTGACAAACGTCGAAAAAATTTGGGTCTTTCATTAACTACTAATAAAAAGACCCTGCATAAAAATCTTGAATTCACTGCAACAGAGCAGTATAAATTACTTCGTACGAATTTAAATTTCACTTTACCTGAAGATCTGAAATGTCCAATTATAGGCATTACGAGTTCAATGCGAGGCGAAGGTAAAAGTACGACAGCGGTAAATCTTTCTTATGTACTTGCAGAAAACGGTCAGAATGTTTTATTGATAGACGGTGACTTGAGAATTCCGAGTATTGCAAAAAAGATGGAAATCAAAAACTCACCCGGATTAACAGATCTTTTGATGGGTTTTGAAAAACAGCAGTTAAGTGCTTTTAAATCAAATATATTGGACAACTGGTATATTATACCTTCGGGAAATCTTCCGCCTAACCCGTCAGAATTATTGGGTTCTTGCAGAATGGAAACTATTTTGAAAGTTCTTTCAGAAAAGTTTGATTATATAATCATTGATTTACCACCAGTGAATGTTGTATCCGATGCATTGACTATTTCTAAACTCATCACAGGTATGATCGTTGTTATACGAGTTGATTATACAGAGAAAAAAGAACTTGAAACTTGCTTTAGGCAGTTGAAATTATCTAATGTTAAAGTTCTTGGATGTGTAATGAACGAATCTAAAGATGAAAAAGGAACTTATAATAAATATAAGAAATATTATAATTATACAGGCAATAATTAATTAAAATATGATAAGATGTTTTTCGGTATGCATAACATCTTATTAAATAAATTTATTTTAGCAGAAGGGATGAATTTAACTATGAAAAAAGTATTTACACTTTGCCTGACTCTTATTATGGTGATGACCATGAGTATTACTGCATTTGCAGCACCGGGTGCTTTTGTTGAAAGTCCTTCCGGAAATGCAGCACCTCAGTTGATCAGTTTTTCAAATCTTAATGCAAACTGTACAGCTGATCTTACGGTTACATCTTATGCTGATCGTAATAGCCTTAGCGAGAGCGATCGTCAGAAATTTGAAAATGCTTATTCTACCATCGCAAACACAGAAGATCTTTCAAACCTTAATTCAGGTCTTTCAAAGATTGCATCAGACCTGAATGTTTCAACAAGTGCTCTTGCTGTAAGTGATTTATTCAATGTAAGTTATTCTGACTGTGATACTCATGATGAGCACGGTGCTTTTACAATAAAGCTCAAGGCTGAAACATTAAAGAACTTTGCTGCTTTAATGCGTTATGATGGAAGCAATTGGGTAATTGTAGAAGGTGCTAAAGTTAGTGCTGATGGACTTTATCTCACTTTCTCAAGTGAAGAACTCGGACCATTTGCAATTGTTGTAAACACAGCTTCAAGTTCTGTTGTGACAGATTCACCACAGACAGGTGACTCATTCCCATGGATCTATGTTGTTGCAATAGCAGTTTCAGCTATCGGTCTTGTAGTGGTTGCCGTTATCTTTGTTAAGAGCAAGAAAAAAGCTTAAAGGAATTTAATTTATGAGTAAAACAGTTGATAAGAAAAGAAAGTATTTGCTTTATGTTGCTGTCCTTCTCCTGGTTGTTTTGCTCTTGTCTTCAGGTTTATTGATTTTAGACATATGGGATAATAATCGAGGTGTTTATCAGTCAAAAGATTCTGATAGCTTAGAGTCATCAATTCAATATAACGGTAAAACTTATATTTTGGATGACAATGTTGAAACATTCCTTGTTATCGGATTAGATAAATTTGAAGATGCTGTTGATAACAGTGCATATAATAATGATCAGCAGGCTGATTTTGTGATGTTGTTTGTTATGGATAACGACAATGCGCAGTGTTCTGCTATTCATATTAATCGTGATACAATAACTGAGATCAATGTGCTTGGTGTAGCAGGCCAGAAAGTGGATACTGTAAATAAGCAAATTGCTTTAGCACATACTTACGGAAACGGCAAAGAAGTAAGTTGTCGTAATACGGCAGATGCTGTTTCAAATCTTTTGTCTAACGTAAAGATAGATCATTATATATCATTGACAATGGATTCAGTTGCGATTCTCAACGATAAGGTCGGTGGTGTTGAGGTTACTGTTCTCGATGATTTTTCAGGTATTGATGATACGCTGATAAAAGGTGAAACTGTCAATCTTTTCGGAGAACATTCTTTGAATTATGTTCGTACACGAGCCGGTTTGGAAGATAGCAGTAATATCAGAAGAATGGAACGTCAACGTCAATATATGGAAGCATTGTTTTCGAAGATTCAGAATTGTGTTGAAAATGATGACGATTTCATAATTGAGTTATCCAAATCGATGTCAGAATATCTTGTTTCTGACTGTTCACTAACTCAATTACAGAAAATATCAGAAAAACTCGCTACTTATAAGTTTGATGAAATATATGCTATAGATGGAGAATCCGTTGAGGGAGATAAGTTTATGGAGTTTTATCCAGATGAAAACTCTTTAAATGAAATTGTAGTTGATTTATTTTATAAACCAAAAGAGTAAACGTTTACTTGCATTACAAATTAATGAAAAAGTGAGTGCCTCGCACGCAGTTCGTGCAGATAGCATCATCTTTTAAATTTATTTTGTGCCCGAGTATAATCGAGCAATTTCCTATACCATAAATAAAAAGAACTCGAAATTCACGAGCTGATGAATTTCGAGTTCTTTTTTTGTTATATTGCGACAAGTTTTCCGATAACAACATAACGTGCATCATCGTACTCATATGAACAGGTAGACAGTGTCACGATATTATCGCCGCTTTCGTATTCTATGTTTGATTTGAAAGTTGAACGCATACAAGCTTTGTCAATATAGCTTTCAAAAGCTTCTTTATCAGGCGACGTTTGATAGATGATCTCATCAGTTGATACAACATGACCGGCTATAAGATCAATACGGTAATTGGTATCTTCGGTCAAGTAATAGATAAATGGGTGAGAGTTGTAGTAAGATTGCTCTTTGTAATTCAATAAAGATCCAAACATAGACTGATTGTTCATGCTATGACCGTAAATTATATAATTTAAGTCTTTGCCTATTTCTCGATTCCTGCAATCTACAAAAATTGTACCGTTTATAAGATAATTTCCGCTTAAATCGCTATGCAGATACTTGCTGTTATTATCTGCTTGAACAACGGGATAATTAATAGGTGTGTTTTCACTATAAATCCAACCAACGACATCGCTGTTTTCTGCAATAAGTTTTGAAAAGTCAACTGCGATAGGAGGGGAGAGATGATTAGATTTTGATTCATCGTTTGTATTGTCAGAAGATACTGTGTTCGGTTCAGTAGTTTCCGGTGAAATAGTTGCTACATATTTTCCTTGTATATCTTCATAAAGTGAATTAGCTTCGTTATATTCAATTATCTTACTTATTAGAGATATAGCAGAAAATATAAGGATAATTGCAAGTAACAACATAATGATGATTAATAGAGTTTTTTTAGCTTTGCTCATTTTATTTCTCCAAACATAAAAGTATTATATGGTATGAATTATCTTACAAATTTCTCAATTCCAAGCACATAGTCACTTGAAACTCGATACAGACAGCACAAAGCAATTAAATGTTTTATTGGCAGCTCACGTTTGCCGCTTTCATATTTGCTGTATTGTTCTTGCCTTGTGTGAAGAATATAAGCAATCTCTTGTTGAGTGAAGCCGTTTTCTATCCTTAATTGTTTCAGGCGTTTACAATAATCCATAGGAACCTTCCTTTGATATTACAAATAGTATTATTAACATTATTATAACATGTTAATATGTGCAATTGCAACTAAAATATATGTGAATATAATGTTAGTACCCAAAGTATGAATTATACAAAATATCATTACAATGTTAAAAAGCGCATAAATTGAATTGCAATTTGAAGAAAATGAAGGTTCAAAGCACGAAATATTTGAGATTTTAATAAATAAAGTTGCAGAAAACTTCTTAAAAGTTGTAAAAACTAAAAAAAATTGAAAAAATTTGCAAGAATATTGCAAATTATATTGCAAAATTCAAAAAAGTATAGTATTATATATAAGTCAGAAATAGGAACAGATGTAAATTAATGTAAAAACTTATTTCTGTTTATAATTCAGTAAATATTTTTAAGGAGGACTTACTAATGTCATATGTAAGTGAACAGCTTGAATTACTTAAAGCTAAAAATTCAAATGAGCCTGAGTTCATCCAGGCAGCTACAGAGGTTCTTACTTCACTTGAGCCTGTATTCGAACAGAATCCAAAATATCAGGAAGCTGGTATTCTTGAGAGAATCACAGAGCCTGAAAGAGTTATTATGTTCAGAGTACCTTGGGTTGACGACAATGGCAAGGTTCAGGTTAACCGTGGTTTCCGTGTACAGTTCAACAGTGCTATCGGACCTTATAAGGGTGGCTTAAGATTACATCCATCTGTAAACCTTGGCGTAATTAAATTCCTTGGTTTTGAGCAGATTTTCAAGAACTCACTTACAGGTCTTCCTATCGGCGGCGGTAAGGGCGGCTCTGACTTTGATCCTAAGGGTAAGAGCGATAACGAAGTTATGTCATTCTGCCAGAGCTTTATGACAGAGCTTTGCAAGCACATTGGCGCAGACACAGACGTTCCTGCCGGTGATATCGGTACAGGTGCTCGTGAAATCGGCTATCTTTTTGGTCAGTATAAGAGAATCAGAAACGTATATGAAGGCGTTCTCACAGGTAAGGGTCTTAACTGGGGCGGTTCACTTGCAAGAACAGAAGCTACAGGTTATGGTCTCCTTTACTTCACAGAAGCTATGCTCAAGGATAATGGCAAGGATATCAACGGCGCAACTGTTTGTGTATCAGGTGCAGGTAACGTTGCTATTTATGCTACTGAAAAGGCTACAGAGCTTGGCGCTAAGGTTGTAACACTTTCTGATTCAACAGGTTGGATCTATGATGCTGAAGGTATTGATCTTGATGCTGTTAAGGAAATCAAGGAAGTTAAGAGAGCTCGTCTTTCTGAGTATAAGAGCTATCGTCCAAACGCTGAGTATCACGAAGGTAAGTTTGATTGGTCAGTTAAGTGTGACGTTGCTTTACCTTGCGCTACACAGAACGAACTCAACGAAGAAGATGCTAAGAGACTTATTGCTAACGGCTGTTATGCTGTAGCTGAAGGTGCTAATATGCCTACAACTCTCGAAGCTACAAAGCTTATTCAGGAAGCTGGTTTACTCTTCGCTCCTGGTAAGGCTGCTAACGCAGGCGGCGTTGCAACATCAGCTCTTGAAATGAGCCAGAACTCAATGAGACTTTCATGGACATTTGAAGAAGTTGACGCTAAGCTTAAGGGCATCATGGTTAACATCTATAACAATGTTTCTGCTGCTGCTAAGAAGTATGGCTATGAAGGCAACTATGTAGTTGGTGCTAACATTGCTGGTTTTGAAAAGGTTGCAGATTCAATGATTGCTCAGGGCGTTTGCTAATAATTTAAAGTTTTGAATATTAAAAATCACAGCAGATCGTACTTTACGGTCTGCTGATTTTTTCTATAAACTATTCATAAAGAAATGATCTTGATTTTTAGTAATATTATGGATATTTATATCGTATTTAATAAATGATGACGATTTATATTGCATAATTTATCATATTGTGATATAATTAATTGAAATGTTTGTATAATATACATTTGTATCATTATTTCAAACTGGGGATTAGTACACAGAGGAATGGATTATAATAATGAACAAACGAATTTTGCTCTCGTCACCAACAATGCACGATGATGAGATGCGTTACATTCAGGAAGCTTTTAATCGCAATTGGATTGCCCCTTTAGGATTTAATTGTGATGGTTTTGAAACTGAAATGAGCCAATATTTATCTGATGACTCAGATCACAGCTATCATTCTCTCGCTCTTACTTCAGGTACATCCGCTTTACATTTAGCAATAAAGCTCGCTGACGTAAAACCGGGTGATATAGTTTTATGCAGTGATTTAACTTTTATTGCTACTGTTAATCCAATCTCATATGTTGGTGGTGTTCCGGTATTTATTGATTGCGAGCGTGAAACATGGAATATGGATCCTGTTGCTTTAGAAAAAGCATTCAAAAAATATCCTAATACTAAAATTGTAGTCCTTACTCATCTTTATGGTACACCTTCAAAAATTGATGAAATTCTTGAAATTTGTGATAAATATAACGCAGTTTTAATAGAAGATGCTGCCGAAGCTCTTTCTGCTACATATAAAGGTCGTAAGTGTGGTACTTTTGGAAAATACAATGCATTAAGTTTTAACGGTAATAAAATTATCACTACTTCAGGTGGAGGTATGTTAATTACCAAGGATTGTGAATCGAGAGATAAAGCTTTTTATTTTGCTACACAAGCAAAGGAAAATACTTTATGGTACCAACACGAGGATATCGGGTACAATTACCGTATGAGTAATGTAGTGGCCGGAATTGGCAGAGGACAGTTAAAATATCTTGAAGAGCATAAATATTTAAAAAAGCAGATTTATAAAAGATACAAAGATGGATTAAAAGATCTTCCGATAAGTATGAATCCCTATCTTGCTGATACATCTCCTAATCATTGGCTATCTTGTTTAATATTTGATAAGGATTGTGAATTGAATCCTATTGATTTGATTAACGTTTTGAATGAAGCCAACATCGAAGCTCGTCCTATTTGGAAGCCGATGCATATGCAACCTGTATATAAAGATGTAGATTTTATTTCTGTTGAGAACGAATTTGTGTCTGAAGATATTTTTGCAAGAGGTTTGTGTTTACCTTCAGATATAAAAATGACCGAGGACGAACAGAATTATGTTATTTCGGTAATTAAATCATATTTTAATAAAATGGGGTAAAGGTATGTATGCAAAGTATTTTAAAAGACTTTTAGATTTTCTTTTATCTTTATTTGCACTTATACTTATTTCACCAATCATCTTAATTTTAATATTAATTGGTACCTTTGCAATGAAAGGTAATCCTTTTTTTACACAGTTAAGACCAGGAAAAGATGAAAAAATCTTTAGATTAATTAAATTTCGTACAATGACGTGTGAAAAGGATCAGGACGGCAATTTATTGCCAGATGAAAAAAGACTTACCAAGTACGGAAAGTTTCTACGAAAAACAAGTTTGGATGAATTACCTGAACTTGTAAATATATTAAAAGGTGATATGTCTTTTATTGGTCCAAGACCACTGCTGGTAGAATATCTGCCGTATTATACAAATGAAGAAAAGCATCGACACGATATTAGACCTGGTCTAACCGGATTGGCACAAATTAGTGGTCGCAATTTATTGGAATGGGATAAACGATTGAATAAAGACATTGAATACGTTTCTAATATTACAATAAAAAATGATATTAAAATATTTTTAATTACTATCAAGAATGTTTTGCTTCAAAATGATATAACTGTAAATACTCAATTTACAGAAGGTAATCTTGCTGAAATACGTAAAAATAATCTTATTTCAAATAAAATTATATAAATGTGAAGGAGTATATAGAGAATTATTTTTCCTTATATTGAAATTAGGGATATTCTTTATTTAGTATATGATTGACATATATTTTGAACCGAATTATGGAAAGCTATATGAGGACATAGAAAAAGGAAAATCTGTGTTTTGGAAATATTCAGGTGAAGAAGGATGTATTTTACACCAATTTATATTAAGAGAAATTCCTATAAAAATAAATGGGGAAGCATGGTATGATATTGTTACACCGTATGGTTATGGTGGTCCTATAATTGAGTATGTTTTACCTGCATATAGTAGAGAAGAGTTAATATTATCTTTTAAAAAGTCTTTTGAAAATTATTGTTTTGAAAATAAAATTGTAAGTGAATTTATTAGATTCCATCCTATTTTTAAGAATGCTGATGATTTTAAATCAATTTATGATGTATCATTTAACAGGTTAACATTAGGAACAAATTTAATTGATTTTGAAAATCCTGTAGTATCAGAATTTTCAAAAAGCTGTAGAAAGACTATTAAAAGCGTTATTAAATCAGGTGTTGCTTATCGAGTTACTAAATCTCCTGATTCTCTCGATGAATTTCAGCGAATTTACTATTTAAATATGGAACGAAAAAATGCGGATGAATATTATTTTTTTAATAAAAAATATTTTAGCAACATTCTTTCAACTTTAAGAGATAATATATTGTTAGTTGAAGCAGTATATAATGAAAAGACAATAGCGGCTGGACTATATTTTATTTATAATAATTTGATACATGCACATTTATCAGGAACGGATTCTGATTATTTATATCTTTCGCCCGCATATATTTTAAAATATGGCACAGTAATTTGGGCAAAAGAAAATGGTTATAGATTGATTCATTATGGCGGTGGCGTTTCTTCAGATAAAGAAGATTCTTTATTTAAATTTAAGAAGAAATTTTCTCAAAATACCGAATTTCCTTTTTATATTGGTAAAAAGATCTGGAATAAGAAAATTTATGATTTACTATGTAAAGAAAATAAGGCTGATGTAGATTCAGGATTTTTTCCGTCATACAGAAAAAGGTGATCATATGAAAAGAATTTTATTTTTAAGTTTTTGTAGATATGATACTTTGAATATTCAGGATTTCTACGCTGATATTTTACGACAGTTTGCCGATAATGGTGATTATGTTTGTGTTGTTTCATTAGAAGAAAAAAAGCGAAATATTCCCACACATATTAAACATGAAGATAATTGTTCTATATTGCATGTTAAGATTGGAAATTACTTTAATGTTAACACTATCGAAAAGGGTTTCACTCTTATTCAGCTCGAATCTAAAGTACTCTCTGCGATAAAAAAATATTTTAAAAATATTAAATTTGATTTGATATTATACGCAACTCCGCCGATATCTTTTGCACGCGTAATTAGATATATAAAAAATCGCGATGACGCTAAAAGCTATCTAATGTTAAAAGATATTTTCCCTCAAAATGCAGTAGATTTAGGAATGATGTCAAAAAGTGGATTGAGCGGTATAATATATAAGTATTTCCGTCATAAAGAAAAAGAACTTTATAATGTATCTGATTATATTGGGTGTATGTCACAAGCAAATTGCGATTACCTAATAGAGCATAATGAATATATTAATTCAGATAAAGTGGAAATCTGTCCTAATTGTGTTGAGCCTCAGGATCTTTTGTATGATTGTCAACAAAAGATTGCTGTTCGTAAAAAATATAATATTCCACAAGATAAAAAAATATTCATATATGGAGGTAATTTAGGTAAACCTCAGGATATACCTTTTATTATAAAATGCATAAAAGATGTACAGCAGTTAAATGAAGCTTTTTTCTTGATTGTTGGTGATGGAACTGAATTTAATAAGCTTAAAGCTTTTTTTGATAACGAGAAACCGTTAAATGCTAAATTATTAAATAAACTTCCGAAAGATGATTATAATTTATTAGTATCAGCTTGTGACGTTGGTTTGATTTTTTTAGATCATAGATTTACCATACCAAATTTTCCAAGTAGGTTATTGTCATATATGCAATCTGAACTTCCGGTTTTAGCTTGTACAGATTGCAGTTCTGATATAGGTCATACAATTGTTGAGGGCGGATTTGGTTGGTGGTGCGAAAGCGTTAATACAGCGGAATTCGTAACCACTGTTAATACAGCTTTAAACGCTAATCTTTTATCTATGGGTAAAAAATCTAAAAAGTTTCTATTAGAGCATTATACAGCTAAACATGGCGCTGATATTATTTTAAGACAAAGGTAATTTAAATTATGAAAGTGTTACAAATCAATTCTGTCTGTGGTATTAGAAGTACAGGACGTATTTGTACCGATATTGCAGAAATATTAGAGCGAGATGGTAATAGTTGTATTATTGCTTACGGAAGAGAATTAGTTCCAGAAAAATATAAGAGGTTTTCTTTGCGAATAGGAACTGACTTTGATGTAAATAATCATGTGATGCAAACAAGGATATTCGACAAGAATGGGTTTGCAAGCAAAAAAGCTACAAAAGCATTTTTAAATCAGATTGATGATTACGATCCTGATATAATTCATCTACATAATATCCACGGTTATTATATTAATATTCAATTACTGTTTTCATATTTAAAAAAATCAGACAAGCCTATTGTATGGACCTTCCATGATTGCTGGCCTTTTACAGGTCACTGTGCATATTTTGATTACATTGGCTGTAATAAATGGAAAAACGAGGGATGTTATCAATGTCCTCAAAAAAATAAATATCCTAAGTCATCTTTTTTCGATAATTCTAAGAATAATTTTCTTATAAAAAGAGAGTTGTTCACGGATATAAAAAATTTAACTATTGTTACACCTTCAAAATGGCTTGCTAAATTAGTTGAGGAATCCTTTTTAAGCAACTATCCTGTTAAAATAATAAATAATGGAATTGATTTAGATATTTTTAAATACAAACAAAATAATTTTAGAGAACGTTTTAATTTATTAAACAAAAAAATTATTCTTGGAGTTGCAAGTGCTTGGGGTAAACGTAAAGGTTTATATGATTTTTTTGATTTAGCTCGTATGATATCCGATGATTTTGTAATTGTTTTAGTAGGCTTGGAAGAAAACCAAATAAAAAAATATACAAATTTTAATAATATAATTTGTATTCCTAAAACGAATAATACAGCTGAATTAGCAGAAATATATTCATCTGCAGATGTGTTTATTAACCCAACATACGAGGATAACTATCCGACTGTAAATTTGGAAGCACAGGCTTGTGGAACTCCAGTTATTACATATGAAACAGGTGGTAGCATTGAAAGCGTACCAGATAGCAATATTGTAAAAAAAGGAGATATTAACGGTTTATTTAATCTGATAAAGTCATCTGATTTACAGGTAATGGACCGAATGTTATTTGATTCAAACGGAAGGTATGCTGAATATATACAGTTATATTATAGTTTACTAACTTCATAAGGAGACTTATAGTGCAAATTCTTTATTTTGGAACTGTATGTGATATTGAAAATTATGAGAAGTTTATAATTCATAGTAAAAGAAAACCTAGTATGGCACCTATAGTGTTTGAAACTTCATTACTTACAGGGTTTAAAGAGCTTGATTGTAATGTTGATATATATAGTTTTCCTATGATTCCAAACTTTACTCAAAGTCGAATTTTAAGTTGGGGTAGCAGAGAAGAGTTTTTGTCATGTGGTTACGTAAATAAATGGATTCCAACGATTAATTTACCTTTTCTCAAGCAAATATCTCGTTTTTTTAATAGCAGAAGAATTATAAAAAAATGGATAAACGCACATAATGATGAGGATTGTGCAGTTATTATATATTCTGTTTGTCCTTATATAGCTCCCAATATTATCAATTTATGTAATAAATATAATATTAAATGTTTTTCTATCATTGCAGATTTACCTAAAAATATGTTTATAAATAAGAAGCAGGGAAAGTTTAAAACTATGATTTCTAACTTTTATTTAAAACCTGCAGTAAAATATCAGAGTAGATTTGATGGTTATGTTTTTTTAACTGAACATATGAAAAATGTTATTGGAAGTGATGCTCTATATACAGTTGTAGAGGGGATAGTTTGCAATCAAGAAAAGAATAATAGCAAACAAAGAATTAATAAGTATAGTAAAAAGGCTATTATGTATGCAGGCGGATTAAATGAAAAATATGGAATAGAAAATTTAATAAAAGCATTTCTTAAAATCAATCGCGAAGACTGTGAATTATGGTTATTTGGTGATGGGAATTTTGTTGACAAAATAAAATTATATGCATCTAAAAATTCTTTGATTAAGTTTTTTGGTCGTGTGAATCACGATGAAATTCTTGAATATGAGAAAAAAGCAACTTTGCTTGTTAATGTCAGAAATGTTGATGACGAATACACAAAATATAGTTTCCCGTCAAAGACTATTGAATATATGCTTTCTGGTACTCCAGTTTTAACAACAAAATTACCGGGAATACCTAAAGAATATTATAATTATTTATATATGATAGAAAATAATTCAATAGATGAAATTAGTTTTGCTTTAACACGAATACTTGACTTAAATTGTGATATATTAACTGAATTTGGTATTAATGCTAAGAATTTTATATTAGATAATAAGAATGCTTCTATACAATCAGAAAAAGTATTAAAACTAATTGATAAAGTTAAACAAGAAGGTTAATGATGAAGAAAAGTTATACTACTTTAAGAATAAAAAAATATGATAATAACTCAATGCAACTTTCCGATAAATTAGTATTATTTATTTTATTTTTAAGTACTATGAATTTTATGGGAAAATACTTTTATTGTATTTTTATTGCGTTTATTATATTTATCTTTTTTATTTTTACAAAAAAGCTTTCTTTGAAAATTTCTTATGATTTTATTTTTTTAGTAACATTATCTTTTTCATTTTTTCTTTTTTCTCCTTCTACTCAGTCAAGCTTAGTTACATTATTTAAACCATTAGCTTACCCGTTATGTTATATTATTGGATATAATTTTCTGCAAATCAGGGAGAAATCATTTTCTGAATTTGAAAGAAACTGTAAAGTATTGTACAATTCTTTTATAATACTTGCATTAGGTTCTTTTGTGCATCTATGTTTAAATATGATTATAAATCAAGAATCCACATTTAGAAATACTGTTGATGTATGGTCAGAGGAAATCTTAAATGCTACCGGACAAGTTGCCTTTTGCTGTATAGGAATTGGTGTTGTTTGCGCTATTTTTGTTTCTGTTAATTCTTTAAAGCATAAATTGGTTGCACTTATTGCCTTGGTAATAATGTTTTCTTATAATTTAATTTTATCATGTCGTACTTTAATTTTTATGTTCGCAATTATAATTCTTGTTGCAATTATTCATTTTTTTAAAGAGGAACGTAGAGATAAAGTTAAAGTAAGGTTTTTTATTATTTTATTATCTGTTCTTACATTAGTTGTATTAGCCTATAGTTTTGATTGGTTTAAAATGCGTACTGTTTTTGAAACTTCAAATTTTTATTCCAGAATTATTGGAGCAGATAATTTTGGTTGGTTTGATGATAGTCGAATGTCAAATAAAATTGTTTATCTTAAGTATATATTTGATTTTCCATTTGGTGGAGCGCATATTCGTCAAAATTATGATTATGCACACGACTTATTTTTTGATACTTGGGATGAAGCAGGTATTTTTGCTTTTATTTCTGTTGTTATATATATTATATGCTCAATAGTTATATTAATAAATACCTTGAAAAACAAAAAGATACCGTTTCAAACAAGACAGATGGTTTTATGTGTTTATTGTGCATTTTATATAGAATTTTTAATTGAACCTGTGTTACTTGGATTACAATGGCTTTTTGCAACTTTTTGTATTTTTAATAGTATGGTTAATCGATTGAATGAAATAAGTTCGTATGTTTAATGTTAAAAATTAATATAGATAGGAAACTATAATGACTGAATTACAAAAATGTGAGTTTGATATTTTAAAGATATTCATAGATATTTGCGACAGGTTAAAATTAAAATATTTTTTAGTATGTGGAAGTGCGCTGGGGGCAGTCAAGTATAAAGGTTTTATACCATGGGATGATGATATAGATGTTGCTCTTCTTCGTCCTGACTATGAATTATTTCTTAAAGAAGCGCCAAAATTGCTTCCTAAAAATATTTTTTTGCAGAATTATAAAAGTGACAAAAAATTTCCAACGATATACTCTAAATTAAGAAACTCTGATACTACTTATATTGAAACCAGCTCTGCAAAACTACCAATTAACCATGGTATTTATATTGATATTTTTCCTTTAGATGGTTATCCTGAAAAAAAATTAAAACAAAATATTTTTGAGATTAGAAAAACTATTTACAAACGGCTATTATCTGTAGCTTATCAGCCTAATAAATCTTGGAAATGGTTTTTTATCGCTCCTTTTAGATTGTTTGGTATCAATAGATTTTCAAATAAAATCGCAAAATCTTATGAGAAAATGATATCTAAATATTCAATTTATAAAA
Source organism: Ruminococcus sp. (assembly GCA_036306945.1). Lineage (GTDB taxonomy): Bacteria > Bacillota > Clostridia > Oscillospirales > Acutalibacteraceae > Ruminococcoides. Next base: position 73,038 of record JAXJYO010000050.1, read on the forward strand.
CAAAATTATTAACCAATCATGGTAACTGGCAAGGTAAATTGGATTATTCTCCGGTTGAACATTTTGGAGATGGCTCAGAAGGTATTTTTGAAGGTTTAAATGTACGTTTGCCTTATAATTACGATGCTTATCTAAAACAAAAATATGATTGTTATGAAGATGATCTTCCGGATTCAAAAAAAGTTGGTCATCACTTTTATACAAAAATGGACTGTAATAAATCATATAAGGAGTATGTTAAATGAAGATAACATATATATCTGATTATTTAACAATTCATTTGAGAGCTTTTGCTGAAGATATGTATCGTATATTAGGTTCTGATTTTTGTTTTGTTGAAACAATTTCAACAAAGTCGGTATCTAAAGAAAACTCATATCGTATGGGTTACGCTTATTATCAAGCGTCAAATATAGCTTATGAAGCTATTCCATGGAGATTGCAAGCATTTAACTCTGACAAAGAGAGAAAGCAATGTGTAGATTTAATTAATAGCAGTGATGTTGTTATTATAGGTAACGCTAAAGATATTTGGATAAAAAATCGTTTGGAAAGAGGATTAGTTACATTTAGAGCTCATGAACGTTGGTATAAAAAAAAGTTGCCTTTTTATCTTTTACCTAAAGCCATAATCGGTGCATGGATTCATCATGGAAGATATAAAAATCTTTATATGCTTTGTGCAAGTGCTTATACCGCTAGTGATACTCATAAAGTTTGTTGCTTTAAAAATAAAGTTTATAAATGGGGATATTTTCCCAAAACAAAAGTATATAATATCGAAAAATTATTTTCAGATAAAGATCCTTCATTGATTTTATGGACTGGTAGGGCTGTTGATTGGAAGCATCCTGAGTATTGTTTAGAAGTTGCTGATAAACTCAAAAATGACGGATATAAATTTCATATAAAAATAATTGGTATTGAAAATAAAGATAGCAATATTTCTAATATAATTAAAGAAAAAGAATTGGACGATTTTGTTAGTTTGCATGGTTTTATGTCACCTGATGATGTAAGAAAAAATATGGAAAAATCCGGTATTTATATTTTTACCAGTGATCGCAATGAAGGTTGGGGTGTTGTATTAAATGAATCTATGAATAGCGGTTGTGCTGTTGTGGCTAGTAATGAAATTGGTTCTGTTCCGTATTTATTAAGAAATAATGAAAACGGATTAATATACAAGTCGAATAGAATCGATATGCTATATGATAGAGTAAAATATCTCTTGGATAATCCTGATCAACAAAGAAAATTGGGAACAGAAGCATATTATACTATTTTGAATATGTGGAATTCAAAAACTGCTGCTGAGCGTTTGGTAAAGCTATGTCATGAGATTTGTTCAAAGAATTATTCGAATTTATATGAAGATGGACCTTGTAGTGTTTCACCAATAATAAAAGAGAAATGTAATAATTTATAATTTAAATATTATTTAGAAAAGGAGAAAAATTATGAAGAAACAAAAGTTATTTTCACGTTTCTTGGTGACAGTGCTAATTGTATGCATGTGTATGTCGAGTTTGCCGATAACAGCCTCTGCGTATGATGAGTCATTTGTCTCAGAAACACACGATGTGTTCTCGAGAACAACGTCAACAATCGCCCCTGGTGTAACCCAGGATATCTGTTATGCATATGCTAAAGACGGAAATCAGATGGTTTATTATGTAGCTACAGCTGATATCAACCGTGATGATGTTAATGTGTATGCAAACTACAAAGACAACCAA